>DAGH01000020.1:14836-39574 GCA_002495675.1 Euryarchaeota archaeon UBA182
TCATTTACACTGACCTTTCCCGTGTTTATTTTGTCAATGGTCGCCCCGGACCTGGGCAGAGTCGGATCAATGGACTTAAGGCTGTTCTTAGCCATGTTGGCATCTCTGCCTGTTTACTTTGTCTCAGGGGCAAGCTTCCACAAAAACGCCTGGAAATCGATTCTGAGAGGGTCTGGAAACATGGACGTCCTGATTCATCTTGGGACTTCGGTCGCAATGCTCTGGTCTTGTTTTGTTGTTTTGGGACCTGTGATGCCCATGATTCCTGATTTCATAGGCTCGGCAGATCATGTATTCTTTGATGGTGCTGCCTTCATCATCTCTTTCGTACTCCTGGGAAATTTCCTCGAGGGTCGTGCGAAACTCAAGGCTACGGACGCAGTACATAACCTAATGAAATTGCAACCAACTGAGGTGCAGGTCGTATTAGGGGACGAACTGGCGCTAATGCCTATTGAAGACGTTGAGAAAGGGTCAATGGTGAAGGTTATCGCAGGCGGGATAATACCCTTGGATGGATTTATTCAACGAGGGGCCGGGAATATCGATGAGTCCATGATGACAGGCGAATCACTACCAAGCCACAAGAAACCTGGAGATGCAGTCTTTGCCGGTACGACTGTCCTAGACACAACAATGGTTATCGAGACTAATTCTTTGGTCAACGATACCGCGTTGTCGAGAATTATTCGTCTAGTTGATGAGGCGCAGATGGGGAAGGCACCGATCCAAAGGCTCGTTGACAGGGTTGCTAGGATTTTTGTCCCCACAGTATTGGTATTATCATTCTCAGCGTTCTTGTTTTGGCTGGTAATTGGAGATTCGTTTTTGAGAAGCGTTGGAGGTGATATGACCTCGGGTGAGATGGCTGTGATGGCCCTAGTTAGTACGTTGGTTATTGCATGTCCCTGTGCATTGGGGCTGGCTACTCCGACGGCGCTGGTCGTTGGTACGGGAGTTGGAGCGCGAAATGGGCTCTTGATAAAAGGAATAAAAGCATTAGAATCGTCCTACAAAAGTGAGATCGTAGTACTGGACAAAACAGGAACCATCACAGAGGGAAAGCCGAGAGTAATCGAAGTTCGCGACCTTGGTGGGAATCCCGGAGAGGCCCTGCGCGTGGCTGCTGCTCTGGAGAGTGAGTCCAGTCACCCGCTCGCCAGTGCTGTAAATGAAGCCTGGGGGTCAATGGGTCTAGAGACTCCAGAAGTCACAAATGTGAAGACGTTGGTTGGCTCAGGATTAACAGGCAAAATCGAGGGTTTTGAGGTTGCGGTAGGGAAACCAGACCTGATTCGGAGCATGACGACGGGCATTTCTCCTGAAGTGGAGGCAGAGATTTCAGAGAAGAGCGTCTCTGGTTCGAACGTGATTCTTGTTTCCAGAGATAGAAATTTAATTGGATGGATAGAAATCCGTGATACAATTCGAAATAACTCACCATCATCAATAGAAAGAATGCAGGCTATGGGAATTGATGTGATCATGTTGACTGGAGATAGGGACGAAGTGGCACAATACGTTGCCTCGAAAGTCGGAATAAAGAGAGTCATATCAGGCGTCAAGCCCGAGGAGAAGGCCGAGGCTGTGCGCCGACTTCAACTAGAGGGTGTGGTCACAATGATCGGTGATGGAATCAACGATGCTGCTGCCTTGACTGTCGCAGACGTGGGTATTGCCATGGGGGCGGGGAGTGAGGTCGCACTGGACTGTGCAGATATCGTGCTCGTAGGTGATGATTTATCCCATGTTTTGTCAGTTTTGCAATTAAGTCGTGCCACTATGAACAAAATAAGAAGTAATCTTGTTTGGGCATTTCTCTACAACATTCTAGGCATACCCATGGCAATGGGGGTTCTTTATCCATGGACAGGTTGGCTCCTCCCCCCAGCCTTTGCGGCTGCAGCAATGGCTTTGTCATCGGTTAGCGTGGTGCTAAATTCCCTTCTCTTGACAAGATGGGGGCCCGTGGATTTGGCCTCAAGCAACAATAAAAAAGCGAATGTCTCCATTTAGTATCATGACAACTGAGCATGTGGTCGAGGTGGTTGGGATGACCTGTGGTGGTTGTTCTGCGAGGCTCGAAAAGGTATTTATGGAGAAATCGGGGGTTGTTTCTGCTGAAGTGGATCACGAATATGGTCGAGCAATAATTCATACAGATGACTCAGTGACTGCACACGATATTATGGAAATTGTGCAATCTACTGGGTTTGACATCAGGTGATTGAGAGGCCACCTAGCCAGCATGAGAGGAAGGAACCATCGATTCAAAAAGAGTCCGGACCCAGGAAGGGTCATGAGCGCCAACTGTGGGAGCTATGGTGAAATAGGAAACCAGCTACTAATTCCTCTATATGAGAATCAGAATAGGCTCCCAAAGAACGCTGCCGTTGGCCTGAACAGAAGTCAAACAAAGCTAATCAGAGAAGCCATATCTACGGATAGTTTTGATCAGAAAAAGGGGTCTATTCTGAGCATCTGGACTCCCGAATGCAGGATTCATCTTCTTAAGTTGGGTCCGAAAGAAGAATTCGATCCGAATTCCGCTAGGACGCTCGGGGCCAAATTTATGTCCTCGATAAGCAAAAGAGACGGTGTCTCAATGACCATCAGGATGTTGACTGGGTGGAGGGTTGAAACAATATCTGCATTTGCTGAGGGGGTTTTCTTGAGGGATTATGATTTTGTGGAGCATCAAGATATGGGGTCGGATTACATATCTGACGATTGGGAATTCGAATTCCAAGTTGCGGACAGACACATTCAGGATGTTTCTGAGAAGTTGAAGTTGTCTAAGGCGATTGTAAGTGGAGTCCATCTTTCCAGAGATTTGGGCAATGAGCCAGCGAATGTTCTATTCCCCATGGAATACGCAAACAGAGCGTTGTCTTGGGCCAAGTCGAAGCCTAATGTCAAGGTCGAGGTTTACGAATGGGATAAACTCGTAGAATTGGGGATGGGTGGGCTGATAAACGTAGGTAAAGGAAGCGACAGGAAACCCTGTATGGTCATCTTCACATTGAATCCAGATCAGGACAAGGGTGTTAGGAGACCTTGTATAGTTGGGAAGGGCATTACCTTTGACACCGGCGGGATCTCCATTAAACCGACCCAAGGCATGTGGAACATGAAGTATGACATGTGTGGTGCAGCCACCGTTTTCGGACTGATGCAGGCCCTTCATGCCTCTGGTTACAATGGTAGAATCAATGGAATCGCGTGTTTGGCTGAAAACATGCCCGGATCGGGGTCTTATCGTCCTGGTGATGTTTTCAAGACGTACTCTGGTAAAACCGTCGAGGTCTACAGTACAGACGCAGAGGGAAGGAATGTTTTGGCTGATGGTTTGTGGAAAGCAGCCGAATTTGACCCGGAATACATAGTTGACCTAGCCACACTTACTGGCGCCGTGGTTGTCGCACTAGGAAATCAAATTACGGGAATGTGGAGTAATGACGAGCTTCTTGCAGAGAGATTAGAAAGATCGGCACATGCATGTGGAGAACCGATGTGGAGGATGCCACTTAATGATCAGTTCCGGAGATATATGACGGATACGCCATTTGCCGACATAAGAAATGGTTCGAGTGGTGGAAGGGCGGGGTCCTCAAATGGAGCAGCTGCATTCCTCGAGTTCTTCGTTCCAACAAGAAACTACGAGGAAGGTGCCGAGAAGATACCCTGGGTTCACCTAGACATAGCTGGGACTGCATGGGGCCCAGGCTCCAAGGCTGGGACAGAACGTGAGAACCCATTCTTCAAACACGGAACCTCGGGGGTCCATGTTAGGACCCTGTACCACCTTATCACTCAATACCACGAGTGATCTAATGAATACATGCAGTCAATGCGATTTGGTGTACTTTTAGGGATTGCTCTATACGCTCGGAGCCTCATCGAGTGAACATGAAACGACATGGAGTGATGGTACTCTGCATGACCGTGATATTTGTCCTATCAGCATCAATCGGAGTTGCTCAAACGGAATCCAATGAGTCAGATGAAAGTAATCTTATCATCGATGTCGTACTTCCAATTGCTCTTGCGTATATCATGTTCTCACTAGGAATCGGGCTGAGAATTTCAGATTTTTCTTCCATATTAGACAATCCGAAAGCATTCGCAGTTGGCTTAACAAATCAGATGGTATTGCTCCCCATAGTCGCATTCACTATTTCCCACGGACTCGGGCTGACAGGAGAAATGGCTGTCGGACTGATGATTCTAGCCTGCTGTCCTGGAGGGGTCACATCTAACATTATTACTAGAATATCAGGAGGGGATACCGCTTTGTCTATATCGTATACTGCCGTTGTCAGTTTAGTTTCAGTACTGACATTGCCAATCATTGTTGGGATGTCCATGTCACATTTCATGGGATCTGATGCTCCAGACATCGGAATACTTAGTCTCGGACTCACAATGTTTCTGCTTACAACAGTTCCAGTCGTCTCAGGGATGATTCTAAGGCACTTTTTGAAGAACTCTGCAGACAAGATGGAGGCGATCGGCAACAAGATTGCCTCATTGCTGTTTGTTGTAATTGTCGTTGCAGCGATAGCAAGTGAGTTTGATACACTCATCGACAACATATCCTCGTTGGGCCCTGCTGTACTTATTTTGAATGTGATGATGCTTGCCATTGGTCTCGGAAGTTCAAACTATTTTGATCTCAATGAGGGTCAATCCCTAACAGTATCGATAGAGAGTGGCATACAAAACGCTACGGTTGGCATTACCATTGGTGGGCTGATCATGGCCCCTGAGGCAGGGGCGTCATTATCATCGCTAAGTTTGCCCTCGGGCGTCTATGGGGTCGCAATGTATCTAGTGATCATTCCATTCTTGTTATGGAAATCAAACCGCAGCATTAGTTAGTGGACTCATCGTCATCCACAACCTCGAAATCCGCTTCATAGACGCCATCATCGCCTTCCTTTTCTTGTTCTTCTTGCATGTCTTTAGCCGCCGCCTCGTAGAGCTTTACCGACATGGCTTGCATTAATGATTCCAATTCCCCGATCTTAGACTGAACTGCCGCCTCATCTATGTCGTCCGCGTCAATGGGATTGCCGTCAAGAGTTATGAGTGCCTCTACCTCATCAAGCTTCTCGAGGACCGGCGCAGTATCTGATTCATCGAGTTTCTCACCTGCATCTTCTATTGTCTTCCTTGTTTGGTAAACAATGCTCTCTGCCTGGTTCTTCAACTCCACCCTAGCTTTCCGCTTCCGATCTTCCTCTGCGAATTCCTCGGCTTCGGCAATCTTTGCTTTTATCTCATCCTCACTCAGGGATGTCTGGCTCTCAATCGTTATTTTCTGTTCCTTACCAGTTCCGAGATCCTTGGCTGACACGTTCACGATTCCATTGGCGTCTATGTCAAATGTCACCTCGATTTGGGGTATTCCTCTAGGAGCAGGAGGAATCCCAGTAAGGTGAAATTTTCCAAGTGTTATGTTATCCTTGGCAAATTGCCTCTCTCCTTGAAGCACATGGACTTCTACCGCTGGTTGATTGTCGGCTGCTGTTGAGAACGTCTCGGACCTTTTGCTTGGAATGGTGGTATTCCTCTCAATCATTGTTGTCATGACACCACCTAGGGTTTCTATTCCAAGGGTAAGGGGTGTGACATCCAAAAGCAAGACATCGGTGACGCCTGAGTCTCCGACAATTATCCCTGCTTGTAGTGCGGCTCCCATTGCGACTGCCTCATCTGGGTTGACTCCCTTGAAGGGAGCCTTACCAACTTCTTTCTCGATTGCTGTTTGGACTGCAGGAACTCTTGTAGAGCCACCAACTAGAATCACCTTGTCAACTTTGCCCTTGGACAAACCGGCATCTTTCATTGCCTGTCTGGTAGGAGCAAGGGTCTTGGAGATGAGTGGTTCAACTAGCTCCTCGAACTTGGACCTCGAAAGGCTCATGTCGAGGTGTTCTGGTTGTCCATCCCTACTAGTTATGAATGGCAGATTAATTTGAGATGAACCGGAACCTGAAAGTTCGATTTTCGCCTTTTCTGCAGTTTCCCTAAGCCTGCTCATGGCTTGTGCGTCAGAGGATAGATCAATCCCAGTGTCTTTCTTGTATTCCTCAACAATCCAACTAATGATGACCTCATCGAAATCATCTCCTCCGAGTCGGTTATCACCAGACGTGGCTTTGACCTCAATTTGAGGCTGGCCATCGACTTGGTAGATTTCCAGCACGGAAACGTCGAATGTACCTCCGCCAAGGTCGTAAACGAGTATTGTCTGATCTTCGTCTTTATTGACTCCATATGCCAAGGCAGCGGCAGTTGGTTCGTTGATGATCCTGAGGACTTCCAAACCGGCTATTCTACCAGCGTCTTTGGTTGCCTTCCGTTGGGCGTCTGTGAAGTAAGCGGGGCAAGTAATCACGGCTTTTGTGATTTCCTTGCCAAGGTATGCCTCTGCGTCTGCTTTCAATTTCTGAAGTATGAAGGCGGACATTTCTTGTGGGGTGTAAGAAGTGCCGTCGACATCAGTTGACCAATCAGTACCCATTTCCCTTTTTACGGACATTGTTGTCCTGTCGGAATTGGTGACGGCCTGTCTCTTTGCTGTGATTCCGATGTGCCTTTCTCCGTCCTTGCTGAATGCAACAACACTGGGCGTTGTTCTTGCGCCCTCTGAGTTAGGGATGACCACGGCCTGACCGCCTTCGAGTATAGCTACGCAGCTGTTTGTTGTCCCTAGGTCTATTCCAATAACTGGTGTGCTCATTTTATCATCTCGGTTTTATTCCATTTTATTCCATTTTCAAGGTCACGTCGAGTATGCCATTGTTTAGGCTCCAATCCTCTATGCGATCAGCCGCGAATGGGATGGAGAAGCCTCTCAGTGGGTTCAGCAGATTGTGCCTAAGCAACTCGATAATGCGGCCACCGTCCGCAAGGCCAAGGTCAATAGAGCCATCGTCCGCTTCAGGGATCGCGCTAATGTCTATGGTCACGTTTGCTAAACCATCCTCATGGACGAAGTCTGATTCCGGTATTTCCATGAGTCTGTTATCATCGTTCGCCTCGGCGACGACTTGTATTCCCTCATCGTCGTCTCTGAGTGATTTGGATGACTTTACTGAAACTTCGAAGCCCATCTTTGAGAGCATGTCCGCAAAACCGCCAGGACCCGACATCATGGCCTCTATGTTTTTCCTGATTTCTTCTGGGTCTCCGTCACCATTGAAAGAAATGTCTGTTTTGGATATCGACTTGGCGTCGATCCCCATCCTTTCGAAGTGCTTTTCCAGTTCGCTCATCATGTTCTCGAGCATTCGCATGTCAATTGGGAGCCCCATTTGCTCGAAGACCTTGGTCATCTCGCGGATCATGTCCCTTTCCCAATCATCATTTTTATCTGTCATGTGATCACTAGTTAACCGCAGGTTGTATAGTGGTCGAGGGGTGTGGTATATGAATCCCCCGGACAGAATGGGCAAACATTACATTCTGTTCTATGAGATCCATTGAAATTACCCACAACCCTCCGGGCAGATGTGACAACGACCGACGATGACCTTACTTTGGAGGATACTGATAGGGTCAGCGGTCGCGCTGCCTTGGTTGGAAATGTGAAAGCTGCGCTCGCAGTGTCCGGTGCAGTGCGATCAACCTTGGGCCCACGAGGCATGGACAAGATGCTCATCGATGATGATGGGAAAATCATGATCACGAATGATGGGGCAACTGTATTAGAAACGGCAAAAGTAGAACACCCAACCGCTCAATTGGTCATTGAGACAAGTAAAAACCAGGACAAGATGGCCAGGGATGGGACAACAACTACGATAATTATCCTCGCTGAATTGCTGAGGAATGCGTTAGAGCTGACCAGATCGGGTCTTCATCCCACTACAATAATTCAAGGATATCAAAAATCCCTTGAAATTTGTAGAAAAGAGCTACCCTCTCTTGCCAAACCCATAACATCAGCCTCGGACCTGAACAAGATAATCGGTACCTGCGTTGGGAAGAAAATCGACCCATCAATGCTGGATTTGGTTTCCAAACTCGCAATCGAGAGTTCTGAATCTATAGGAGTAGGACATGTAGATGATGAGCGGATGCTCGTGAACAGGATATCCATTGAAGAAGGGGCTGTGGGGGATACTGAACTTATCTCGGGTTTCGTGACACGGAAACAGCGGTTGGATCAGTCCATGCCCAGTCGAGGTGAATCGTGTACAATTGCCGTAATCGACGGGGGAATCGAGGTACCTGAACTCGAAATCGACGCAGAACTGGAAATTTCCTCAATTGGCGTCAAGGACGGCTTTGACCAGAGAAAACGAGAGAAGATCATCAAAATGGTGGGAATATTGAGTTCACTCGGAGTAGGAATCGTAATCCTGCGCGACGGGGTGGATGATATGGCCCAAAATGCCCTCAGAGAGGCAGGGATTACCTGTTTCAGGAGATTCGACAAAGAGGATCTAGATCGCGTGGCGGAACAGACTGGAGCAATCATCTCCAGATCCATACAAGAACTAGAGGCCGATCAACTGGGGTCCTGCACCTCATGGAGTCAAAGGAAAGTGTCTGGGGTGAATTACCTAACAATACACTCTGATGAAGGTAGGGGAAAGACGCTTATTGCTAGGGGTTCTTCAGCGGCTCTCCGCGAAGAGATCATTCGAACCTTTGATGATGCATTGGGCGTTGCTGTGAGGGTCCGTGGTCCAGCACCAATGCTACCTGGCGGAGGGTCCACGTGGAGCTATCTGGCTAATCAACTGAGAAGGAAGTCAACGAAACTCAGTGACAGAGGGCAGCTCGCTGTTGAGGGCTACGCGGACGCGCTGGAGACAATTCCTCGAGTGCTTGCAGAGAATTCCGGTCAAGATCCCGTTGACAGGGTCCTTCAGCTGTCTGCAGCTCAATCCAAAAAGGGCCCCTGGATGGGATGTGATATCAATAACGGAAGCCTCATTGATTTGTACGATGCAGGGATAGTAGACCTAAGGATGGTAATTGAAAATGGATTATCAGGTGCCACTGAGGGCGCCATATCCGTTCTTAGAATAGATGACCTTCTATGGGCCAAGGTTGAGCCTGGACAGCCTGATTGGAATGAGGAAGAAGTGACTGACTAAGCGAAGCCTGCTAACATGACATCCACCATTTTTTCCAGATCGTAGGTTGACTCCCATCCCCATTCCTGTTTGGCTGGGGAATCATCCAGATCCTCCGGCCAGGAGTCCGCAATTTTCTGCCGATCATCTGGCACATACCTCATCTCAACCCCTGGTTTTTTTGCCATTATCATGGTCGCTAACTCCATTGCGGAGAATGTCAATCCTCTGACATTGTACCCTGATCTCCACTGGGACAGCCCTTGACTCGGAGCTTCCATTAACATAAGTGTGGCACGTATAGCGTCTTCCATCATCATCATAGGTAGCCTTGTATCTTCCCTCACGTAGAAGGTGTATTCTCCCTTGGCATTAATCTCGTTGAACACCTCTACGGCATAGTCTGTTGTGCCACCAGTCGGGACTGTCTTCCAAGAGAGGAGGCCGGGATATCTTATGCCCCTGGCATTTACACCATAGTTTTCCCAATACTTTAGCATCATTTCTTCTCCCTTTTTCTTGGTCAAACCGTAGATTGTGGTTGGGTTCAGAGAGGAGGATTGTCTTGCGATTGGCCTTGAATCTGGGCCGAAAACGGCGATTGATGATGGCGAGAAGACACGACACCCATATTCCCTTGATGCATCCAATACGTTCTGTAGGCCACCTAGATTGACTCGCTCACAAAGATCTGGATCCTTTTCCCCGTCTGCTGACAATATCGCAGCCAAATTGTATATCGTTTTGATTGAATACTGCGATATGATTTGAGACATACTATCCAGATCAAGTACGTCTAGGTGCAGGAAGGGGGCGGGAAAATTTCCCTGATCTTGGACATCGGTTGCAATTACAGAGTTCTGACCATTTACCTCCCTTAGTCTGGAGACTAGGTCCGATCCGATCTGGCCAAGTGCGCCGGTCACCAATATATGATCCCCGGGCGAGTCGGCCATGCACTAACCAAAACACAGACGATACTTCAACACCGATCATAGATGGGTTGAACCATTGCCAAGGTTCATAGGCGAAATGAGAGTGATGAGGACCCCGTTGTTGTCATGAAATATGTGATTGTGACGGGGGGCGTCCTCTCTGGATTGGGAAAAGGAATTACTGCCAGCAGTATTGGAGTACTGATGAAATCTATGGGACTTAGGGTCACCTCAATCAAAATTGATCCCTATCTCAACAGCGATGCAGGAACCATGTCGCCCTTCGAACATGGAGAAGTGTTCGTTCTTGACGACGGGGGAGAGGTTGATCTTGATCTCGGAAATTACGAGAGGTTCCTCGATGTTTCCCTGACAAAGGATCACAATATCACAACTGGTAAGGTCTATTCATCAGTTATTGAGAGGGAAAGAAGGGGAGATTACTTGGGTAAAACAGTCCAAGTCATACCCCACATAACAGATGAGATTCAAGATTGGATCGAGAGAGTGAGCACGATTTCGACAGACGGAGAAGATGAAGCTCCAGATGCTTGTGTGATTGAGCTGGGCGGTACCGTTGGTGATATCGAGAGTTCGCCTTTTATCGAGGCTCTGAGGCAGTTTCAGTTCAGAGTTGGGAGGCAGAATGTCTGTTTTGTCCATGTGAGTCTAGTGCCTGTCATGGGCCCTGTCGGAGAGCAAAAGACCAAACCAACCCAACATACAGTAAAAGAACTCAGAGGGCTGGGGATAACTCCGGATCTAATCGTCTGCAGGTCAAAAGAACCACTACAGCAGGAGATAAAACAGAAGCTCGCGGCTTTCTGCCATGTGGAGCCCAAGGCAGTGATTTCAGCTCATGATGTTTCAAATTTGTATCAAATACCCATATCGTTCGAGAAACAAGGCGTCAGAGCGATGATCGCCGATTGTATCGGTGTAAGTGTGTCAGAGGATGATGAATATCTCGAGGATTGGCGAAAGATGGCAGATCGCGTAGACGAGTTTCAGGAAGAAGTTCGCATTGCAATGGTGGGAAAATACACTGGACTCTCAGATTCATATCTTAGCGTCATCAAAGCTCTGCAACATTCATCCATTGCCGTAAATCGGAGACTGGTGATTGACTGGATTGAGTCCACTGACCTTGATTCCTCGATCACGGGTACTGATAGGGATGCACACAGAGAAGCATGGGAGACACTGAAGCTAGCTGACGGGATTCTAGTTCCAGGCGGATTTGGGAACAGAGGGGTCGAAGGGAAAATTGAAGCTGCAAGGTACGCAAGGGAGTCGAGAGTTCCTTATCTGGGCATTTGCCTTGGGCTTCAAATAGCAACTATTGAGTTCTGCCGCAACGAACTAGGCCTACAAGATGCAAACTCGGAAGAGTTCGTTGACAATCCGGATAGTCTTGAGAACAAAGCAGTGGTCTTCATGCCTGAGATTTCCAAAACCCACATGGGGGGAACAATGCGTCTGGGGGCTAAAGTGACACCATTTGTCATAGAGGATTGCAAGATTAAGAGATTGTATGGCAACCCATCTGAAGTTAGCGAAAGGCACAGGCATAGGTATGAAGTGAATCCAGAATTGATTGAAGAAATTGAAGCAAAAGGTATGATGTACGTGGGGAAAGACGAGACGGGGCAGAGGTGTGAGATAATGGAACTCAAGGACCACCCGTATTACGTTGGAACCCAATACCACCCCGAGTTCAAATCTCGGCCCGGTCGTCCAAGTCCCCCATTCCTCGGGCTTTTGAAAGCAGCAGTAGGAGAGGATTTATGATCAATCAACTGATATTGGCAAAATTCTGGTCGTTCTGTAACCCTGTAGAACTTTGAGATACTTCATTTCTGAGTAGTGTGAGTCTAGCTCATCATCTCCTGTCTCTATTCTCAACATTCTAATTGACAGCAATTTGGATGGTGTACAGACTCCAAGAACAGAATCAGGGCCGGCCATTTGCAACACTGCAGGTGATATTTGCAAATTCCCCCTACCAATCAGAAACCCTTGACCGCCCATCGGAGACAGGAGCATCGTTACCCCTCCATTATGGCCCTCCAACAGTTCCAGCAAACCTCCTTCGTCTAGGTCTTTGCCGACTTGGATTTTCCCAATCGATGCGTCTATACCCAATAATGTCGGGTCTAATCCGCATATTCCTCCAATCCTAGTTAGCGTTCCTCCCGAACCCCAAATAATGAGATTTTCATCAGTCATGAGTACCTCCGAGATGTGCTCTGCAAGTCCTTCGATAACCTCGTCCTCAGACGCTGATTCGACCATCTCTTTGGCGCCTTGCATCCATCTTGGGCTCGAGGGAGTCATTGCTTCTGCGTAAAGGCGAACAGACCACTCTCCTTGTCTATACAGTTCCTCATCAAGGTCCAATACCTCAGTTGAGGCGATCAATAAATCTCCACTCAACCAACTTTGGACCACCTCTGCAGCCCCTTTAGGTGAGCTTGCAAAACAGCCAGAGTACATCTTTACACCACAGGGAATTCCGACAACAGGTGTATTTGCAGCGGAATTCTGTTCAAGTGCTTTGACTATGTCTCTGGTTGTTCCATCACCGCCGGCATACAGGATTAAATCAACATCATTTCTTACCAAAACGGATACAAGGTCAACTGTATTTTGTTTGGATGTCTCACCTAAAGCCTCGTGGACCACTGATACATCAATTTTGAGGGATGGATCGAGCCACTCGGTTCCCATTCTGCCCTTGGACATTAGCAACCGTACTTCGTGAACGCTCAAATGGTCGCCCAAGAGAGACAATGCCTTCATTGCCCTGGGTCCTGCGCGATCTTCGGCACCTGCATTCCTTGCTTTCTGCGCAAGACCGTCAGACCCTTTGAGCCCCAAACGCCCTCCTAAGCCTGCGTCTGGATTGACAATCACGCCGATCCGAACCATGTTCCTTGCGAGGCTGATGTTTTCTTATGGATGTGTATTGTCAATTGGCCAAAATGACTGAGAGTGTGGGAAAAAAGCGAGATCCTCTATCCACGGTGTTCATAACCAAAACGCCCACGTTCGGGAATAGGTATTGTCATGGGGATGTTGAAAATCAGTCTTCCCGATGGTTTATCGCACGAATATGCCTCAGGAACCACAGTAGGAGAAATAGTAAGGAATGCCTATGGGAAAAAATCAGGCGCAGTGGCTGCGTTGGTTGATGGTGAAGAGAGGGATTTCTCCTACATTTTGGAGCAGGACTGCGATATCGAGCCAATTTTAGGGGATACTGAGGCTGGAAGATACATTCTTAGACACTCCTGCGCTCATTTACTGGCTCAAGCAGTGGTAGAAATTTATCCTGATGCCCAACCCACCATCGGACCTCCGATCGAAAATGGATTTTATTACGACTTCAAGATGGACCCTGTTGGAGACGGAGATCTCAAGAAAATTGAGAAAAAGATGCAGGAACATATCAGGGCCAACCACACATTGACTCGTGAAGAGCACGATAACAGAACCCTTCGAGATATGTTTGCTGGGAATCCATTCAAGATAGAGATAATGAACGATAAAATAGGGATGGATATTGGTTCCTCCGCGTATCGTCAAGGCGACTTTGTTGATCTCTGTCTCGGCCCCCATGTTCCCTCAACTTCGTACTTGAGATGGTTCAAGCTGACAGGCACTAGTCAGGCATATTGGAAAGGTGACAGCTCGAAAGAGTCGTTGGTGAGAATCTATGGAATGTGCTTCTCTTCAAAGGACGAACTAAGAGAAAGGGAACGTCAGATTGAAGAGGCCAAAAAGAGAGATCACAAAAAGATAGGTAAAGAGATGGAACTCTACATGATTGACGAAATGATCGGGAAAGGGCTCCCAGTCTGGTTGCCAAATGGTGAGATTCTAAAATCTGAGATCGAGCGATTTGCAATCGAGACAGAGGAACATTATGGGTATCAACGCGTGACTACTCCTGTCCTAGCCAAAAGGCAGCTGTTCGAGGCTAGTGGCCACCTTCCACATTATGCAGATGGTATGTACCCCCCAATGGAGATGGATGATGGTACATATTACCTTAAGGCAATGAATTGTCCGATGCATCATCTAGTTTTTAACAACAAAAAGAGATCGTACAGAGATCTGCCTTTGAGGATAGCCGAGTACGGGACAGTTTACAGGAATGAGCTGTCGGGTACTTTGGCGGGGCTCCTGAGAGTTAGAATGTTATCAATGAATGATGCCCACATCTACTGCACGATAGACCAAGTCGCACAAGAGGTGGGGTCAAACGTGAAGATGGTACAGGATTATTACGCCGCATTCGGCTTCGAGGACTATTCCTTCAGGCTATCGCTATGGGATCCAGAGAAAACCGAGAAATACATCGATCAGCCAGAGAACTGGAAAAAATCTGAAGACAGATTGAGGCAGATAATGGATGATCTCGGCGTGGATTACACCGAGTCAGTCGGTGAGGCCGCATTCTACGGACCAAAAGTCGATATTCAATTCAAAACAGCATTGGGACGCGAGGAGTCTATGTCGACCATACAACTCGATTTTGCCGCAAAAGAGAGATTTGGTCTCTCTTACATGGATGAAAATGGAAACCAAAACGATGAGGTGCTGGTGATTCATCGTGCACCCCTGTCTACCCATGAAAGATTTGTTGCTTTTTTGACAGAACATTGGATGGGTAATTTTCCCACCTGGATTTCACCCACCCAGGTGCAGATCATAACCATTTCAGAGCGTCATAGCGATTATGCAGGAGAGGTTGCAAGCAGATTGAAGGAGCATAAAGTGAGGGTCACAGTCGATGACTCTGACAGTACAATAGGCCGAAAAATTAGGACGCACAGGAAGATGCGTCCAGCCTACATGTTGATCATTGGCGATGGTGAAGCCGCTGACGGCACCGTCTCAATAAGGGCTAGAAATGGTGACCAACGCAATGGAGTGCCTTTGGAGGACTTCATAGTTGGTGTGACAGAAGAAATCAATAATAGAAGTAGTAAACTAAGTCTGGTCTAGGGGTCGATGAACAATTACGAAGTAATCAATCACGGTGGATAAAATGAGTTCCAATGCGAATGAACCTCGTCCTGCAGAAGGATGGAGGGAAAGGGTCCATGAGGTGATTTTTGAGGCTGACACTCGTCAAGGAAGAATATTTGACGTAGTGTTGATGGTGTCCATTGTTCTCTCAGTCATCACGGTAAGTCTCGAGAGTGTCGACTCCATACACTCCAAATACGGTCAAGAATTACGAATCGCAGAATGGGGATTTACGCTCCTTTTCACGCTTGAGTATGTCCTCAGACTAGTCTCCGTCAGAAGGCCCCATAGATACGCCTTCTCGGCTTATGGACTGATTGATTTCATAGCAATAATGCCAACCTACCTAAGTTTCATCGTCCCGAATTCATCGTCCTTCCTTGTCCTCCGCTCATTGAGATTACTAAGGGCATTCAGAGTTCTGAAATTAACGAGGTATTTTGGCGAGGCATCTGCCCTAAAGAGGGCACTTATTCAATCCAGAATGAGGATTGTTGTATTTCTGTTTGCAGTCTTCATCATATGCATAGTCAGTGGCGCCCTTCTGTACTTTGTAGAGGGTGAGAGGAATGATGGATTTACATCAATACCCCAGGGGGTATACTGGGCAATTGTGACGCTCACGAGCACAGGATACGGAGACACAGTCCCAATCACTCCAGTCGGTAAGGCCATATCTGTGTTCATTATGATGATGGGGTATAGTTTGATCATCGTACCCACGGGCATAATCTCAACTGCCCTCATGCAACCTGAGCCGATAAGCACACAATCCTGCCCCTCTTGTTCACTGGGCGGGCACGACTATGGTGCAAAGTACTGCAAACATTGCGGTAGCCTACTGTAATTTCGGCATATCATTGCGACAAATACCCGCTCTGTTGAAATTATCATCTAGGGTCGGATGGTTCATGATCATCTCAAGGACCCCGGTCAGGGTCTCTTTCTGCGGAGGAGGTACAGACTTGGATAGCTTCGCAAAAAAGATTGAAGGAGGTGGCATGGTCATCTCCGCTGCGATAGCCAAATACATCCATGTAACTGTGAACAATCGGTTCGACAGCAAAATAAGGCTTTCCTACTCGAAGATGGAAACCGTCAATACCGTCGAAGAGATTGAACATGACTTGGTGAGGGAGGCATTGAAGGCTACGGGAGTATCCAACGGCATAGAGATAACCACAATCGCAGACATACCATCAAGGGGAACTGGCTTGGGGTCCTCATCAGCCGTAACGGTCGGCGTATTGAACGCGTTGCACAGACACATCGGTAGGGATGTGAGCTCACAACATCTAGCAGAGGGGGCCTGTGAGATTGAAATTGATAAGTTAGGTGAGCCAATTGGTAGACAGGATCAATACGCTGCTGCGTTCGGTGGAATGAATCGAATCTCCTTCAATCCAGACGGTGTCGAAGTTAGTCCTATCGCCCTATCGGGGGACATATTAGAACGGATGGAGCGTGAATTCAGCCTAGTTTACACAGACAACACCAGAAGTGCTTCCGCAGTTCTATCTGAGCCCCCACTGGATCATGGAGACAAGATTGCTCGATTGAGAGTGATTCGTGATCAAGCCGCCGAGGCAGAGAAACTAATCAGATCTGGCGATTTGAAATCTCTAGGGGCTCTATTACATGAGGCTTGGAATGTGAAACGAGGCCTATCTCCCATCGTTTCCAACCATAATTTGGACTCACTCTATGCCAGGCTGCTCGATCTTGGCGCGAATGGTGGAAAACTTCTCGGCGCGGGAGGAGGAGGATTTTTCTTGATTCATGGAGACCCAGACCTCCGATCGAGGCTGATTGATGGCCTTCCCCCTGAGAACAAAGTGATACCACTCAAGATAGACCACGATGGGTCCAGGATCATTCATCCAACATAGATCTTGATTCCTTAATGGCCTCTTTGATTATGTGGTTGACAATTAGTTGGACGTCCTCGATCCTTTCCATCGACGTTGTGGGCGCAATTAGGCATACATCCACAATGGATGGTAATTTGCCTCCATTGCCCCCTTTGTAATCACCAGTGACAGCAGCAGTCTTGCATCCTTTGTCTTTCGCGAATTTCAGACCCTTCAAAACATTCTCACTGTTTCCCGAGCCACTGAATCCTATCACAAGGTCGCCCGGCCTAAGAAATGTCTCGAGTTGGCCAACAAAAACCTGATCAAAAGATGCATCATTCGCGAAGGCCGTGAGCGAAGCCACGTTGTCCACGTGGCAGAGTGTCCTCACGCGCAGTTCCTTTGACCAATCCCCCGCACTGTGGGAGGGCGTTGCAGCACTGCCACCATTTCCGATAAAGTGTATTGTGGCGTCATTCCTGATCGCGCTGACCACCTCGTGGTGTAATTTCTCCAATTCTTCGATTGGCATCTCTGATAGAGTCCTTCTGAGGTCCTCGATGTAGGCCCCAGCAAAGGATTGGAAATCGAAGGTCACGATCCCCCCGCCACGTCCTTGTTTTTTGAGTTCATCTGTCGTCATCACACCAGCCTCCTCAGGTACTCAATCCCCTCGTCGGCTTCCCCCATCTCTAATCTGGCCTGTTGATAATCTCCTCTTTCGAAGTTTGATCTGGCATCGGACATCTTCTTTTCCACCATTATTCTTGTTGGATTATCCAGGCTGATGGAGTTGTTTGCGTCCAGCGCCTTTCTCGTGTTTCTCCATTCCTTCTCCAAGAATAATATGAGTTCCTCGGTATCTTGCTTTATGCTTTGCAGTTTGTCGAGTTCAGTGAGAACCTCCTTCAGGATTGAGTCTGCCTGAATCCATGAGCCCGTACTTGAATATGACAACGCCTGTTCAATTTCCTGGGATAGTCTTTCTTTGTGGTATTCCGGGATTCTATTCTGTATAGTGGACCTTTGCCTCATTGATTGATTGAACGATCTTTTGGACTCTCTCCTGAGGGAAAGGTTCCTCTCAATGGAGTCCAGTGCTCCCATGGCGACAGAGAGTTCCCCACTGAGTATCATGGCATCTATCGATTCTAACTTCTCCGCCAATTCTGGAGCTATGTCTGCATGATCGGAATCCAGTTCCCTAGCGATATCCTTTCGTTTGCCTTTCACTCTGGTCATTGCATCCTCTATGGATTGCATCTGCTCTGGCAGGGTATTTAGGACTCTTAGTGCCTCGTCGGGCCTGTGACTATCCATAGCTTCCTTTGCAATCTGAATCAATCTCTGGATTGTTTCACTCTGGGTAGATTCATGTCCATTTGAATTGGATTCAGCCTCGGATATGGCATCGGAGGCCGATTCCCAATAATCACATATCCTGGTGGCTGAGATCTGGGCAGACCTGTAGTGAGACTCAGCCCTTCTGAAGGAGCCCAATGAACGCTCGTTATCTCCATCTTTCAGTAGTCTGGAAGGTTCTTGCACTTCGGGTGCAATCTCCATTGCCCTCTCGACAACAGGTTCCACGGCCTTTCGAAGTTCTAATACATCTTCGTCCATGGCGAGAGCGTTATCTATCTCTATTCTGACGGATTCAAGCCTTTTTGACCCCAAATGGGTATTATTCCATCCTTCTTCTCTTGCTAGATTCAACAGTGAAGATGCGTGATCGAGTCTGATGCCTCGTTCGTTGATCTCTAGTATCTCAAGTTCAATCGCGTCGACATCTCTCATCAACTCCTTTCTTCCACGAACCATCGGATTTTGACGCAACAAGTCGTATGCTAGCATAATGACCATAATTGTTGTAGATACGCCAACTAACTCGTGGTTGGATGATCTGGTAATCATTAACGCCACGGATGAGGATAATCCAAATGCGCCCAATAATCCACGATATCTCCTGCCCATGCTAGAGATGGAATAGGCCCTTCTGCTGTGCTCATGAAGAAGCGCGCCGACCATTAGGAAAATCCCAGCTGACACAATTTGGTCGAATCCTGGGCCGGAAGTGACAGCGAGGGCGACCATTACAGGCCATGTTATGGAGGATATCGAGGCGACTCTTGTGAGGTTCTTGTCTTCCTCTGAGGCTAAGTCCGAGATGACAAAGGCCATCAGGAAAATCATTGTGACCTCAATGACGCTCTCTGACGTCCAGCCCTGGTTAGATATCCCTTCGGCGATCCTGTAAGCGCCGATTGAGATTATGATTAGTGTAGTGACGATCGTCAGCCTATTCACATTCCTCCGCTGTCGTGCGACCCCTTTGTCGGCGTAATCTAGGGGCAGCATGGGCCTCGGAGACCATTTGCCCCCAAGAAATACGTGGTGGTTCGTTCATTCACTGGTCTGGTTTCCCCATCTCCATATCGCTAAGGAAGATGCTGAAACTATGAAAATGGCCAACAACAGAGGGGGGAGCCAGGTAGGTGCTCTTTGTTTGATTATGACTTTACCACTAAGGTCGACACTCTGCTCAATGTTGGCTTGAGCATCATTCCATATCAGAGCTAATTGCAGTTCGCCGGCGCTGGTGGGTGTGACTTCCAGATAGACAATTGTCTGGGCGGGCCCGGTGAGGGAAGCAGGGGGTATGAATGCCTCTGGGGAACAAATGTCTCCACTGCAGAGTTTGGCAAATCCGGAGCCAGAGCCATAGTTTGTAATTGAAGATGAAATGATCAGGCCATTGTCTACGATGGTTCGTCCGGATACCTCGATCCCGGGTTCTTGAAGGAAAATGATGCCCTCACCGGGGTATACTTGCAATGGGAGTTCCATGAGGGATATGTGACCCTGTGGATCCATTGCCTGGATCGAGATCATATGATCTCCCGTGGTCAGTTCCCCAATTTCCAATATTCCGTTAAACGTGTTGTAACTTAGATAGTCTATCACGGAGAGTCCATCCACATCCACTGTCCATTTCGTCTCATTAAGTGCGTCTAACCTATCATATGATTGATTCAATACGAGCACTATCTGCTCTCCCGTAGATATACTGGACCCTACGTCAAGTTCGTCTCCATCGTGGGTAATTGAGGGAACTATGACTGGTCCTTTATCATCGATTACAGTGATCGTGAAATTTGATTCGTTCCTGTTCCCCGCGGAGTCCTGAGCAATCATTGATAGGAAATATTCAGTTGGGTTCCTTTTCATCAGCCTGTCGTTCGGTTCCCTGTGAGGCCCATTTGTAGAATCTCCATGATAAAACGCCTCAGTCATTTCCATCGTATCGAAGCCTGTTTTCACGAAGCCTCCGCTTCGATTAGAGGAGATGGTAATAGAGACAGGATCACTACTTCCATCGATTGATGATACTATTGCTCTGACTACACTTCCAGATGGGGAAGAGAAGTAGAAGCCTTCTAATTCCACATCGTTCCATACGCCTGTTCCAGCAGAGAGTTGGAGAGAGATCGACAATGAAGGTGGTTCGTCATCTATGGTCAGAGATTGAGACCATGAACTGCTGGAGTTGTGCCTATCCGTACATGTCATGGAAACGTGTATTGAGTCCCCGTGAGACAAATCGTATTCTGTCAGGGCAAGAGATATCTCGCCTCCATTTAGGTTGTCCATTTCCAAACTTCCAGTAATCGACCATGATGGGATTGGCTCAATGAGGCCATTGTCTATGCACATTCCTGTAAACCTCAATTCAGATGTTGAGGTCGCCGTTGCTGAGCCTCCGCCGTCCCTCAGTGCGGATGCCAGCGGTGGTTCGTTAATGCCAAGCGAAATTCGGATATCAGAAAAGGCTGCGACGAGTGATCTGTCGATGGTGAAACCATCATCATTGTTAGAAATTACAGCCGACTGGGCACTGAATCTATATTCCCATGTGCCCGGTAAAATGACCCTCAAGGGCACCTCCTCGACGATGGATCCCGTCCTCGGGATGTCCAATAATCGTATTTGTCTCGCATCACCCAAGCCAGTCAGGTTGACCCGCTCTGACCACCCCCAGGGAAAGCCGTCCTCAATAGGTCCGATTTCGATTCCGATTGATGTGAATTCAATCTGTGTCGTAGCGAAAAATGGGGTCTGATCAAATGAGCAACATCCTCCCTCGTCTCCGTTTGTCCAACTTCTATTTTCCTCAAGACTTAGCGAGAATCTATTCGACTCCGAGGCGGAAATAATCCCATCTTCATTGCCCAGGTGAGTATCTACTTGATACCTGAGTCCTCTATCCTTCTCAGGGAGGAAGTCCACGCCGATCATGTTCGGGAGTTGAATATTCAATTCCCATGTCGCCGAGATGGTCTGGGATTGACCTATGTTATGCAGGCTCAAGGTAGCATCACCGTTGATCTGCTCAGTTTGGGATACCTCAGAAGCGAGGGAGTTAGGTGATAGGCACAACAGCAATGAAAATATCAAGACGGGGGGCGCGACCTTGATGCCGTTCATGCGGCATTCTCGAAGTGACTAGGCTTCAACCCAACGGGCTCTCGTCCGCGACCTCGATAGGTCTGAGTACCGAGTATACGGCAAATGCTGCCCAAATGGCACCCAGTATTGCAAATGGCCATTCCCCAGTCACCCCAGCCCTAATAGTGAGCATCGTTTCGCCTATTCCCATAGAGTAGAGGTACAATAATGACCTGCTGGATAGTAGTCCCCGTGTCTCGAAGACGAACGCTGCCAGCACCAAGATCATACCCACATAAGCACCAATCATTGTGATTTCCATGCTTGCCTCATGTAAGTGGGGCCCATCAATAATGCCCGGAACCTTTGCAGAATGGGTAAAAGAGTAGATGCAATAACATCCTCCGAAAAGCATGACAGTTTGGGTTGTGGATTCGAATGCGTTTATTCACCTAGGTGCCATTGCCTCAGAAGATGCGGTCACATCGTTCAGGAACTCTCTCTCGAAACACGGAGGGATGATTCACGTCACGTCAGGAGTACATGATGAGGTTAAAACCGTCAGATTCAGGTCATGGAGGGAAAGACCTAGAGTCTTAGACACACTGAGTGATATTCTTCAAACTACAGCAATATCTGAAGGGGAAATTCGTGGACTTGCTAATGCAATTGGAGAAAAGGCGGCGCCTCAAGACGTGGATGTGTCTTTGATGGTCCTTGCCGCGAAAAAGCATAATTCTGGCATGGATGTAGTCTTGGTCTCAGACGATTACAAGATGACTACTACTAGGGAAAAAGCTGGCCTTGGCTACAGGACCTGCCCTCCCTCGACCTTCATTCAGAACTTATCCAATGATGTAACAGGAAAGGATGCCAGTAAATTGAGGAGTCTGGCGAGGAGAATAAGGGCTGCAGAGATGCGATATGCAATCAGTAGGGCAGGAGAATACGATATCCAAGGGAAATTAACCTGGCTCGTCGAAAGTTTACTCTCAGCAAGACCTCCGATACCTCAACAAAATGAGGGGGAAATGCACAATGAGATTGAAAGCTCAATCAGAACCCTGACAAGACATATTGCAGGTGAGAATGTGAAAAAGTCAAACCTCAAGAGGCTCGGAGCACTCCCACAAGTCTGCGAACCAATTGGAGAAATTGACGATCACTTGGAATCCTTGTCAGGGGCTGAAGGTGATCCGACGCATTTGTATCACTCAGGGCTGAAGGTATTACAGAGTGTTCTGGAAAGAGTTGGAGCAGGCCTCTCGCCCCTAAATGACGAGCTTTGCATGATCGCTCACAGAGTCATGGCTGGCCCTGTTTCTAGGTTAGAGTCGGTATTGGGGCTATTGGCAGGATCACTGGGTAGAGAGCATGCCTCCAGCCTTCACATGGCAAGGGCTCTCAGTCAATCGACCCTATCCGATGATTCCAGGGCTGAGGTGATGACTATGCACCACTTGGGCCTAATGGCAATCGCGTCAGAAGATCCATTACGCGCATCATTTCTCTTCGAGAAAGCGGCCGAACAGTCCTCTTTCTCCAACAAAACACGGCTAACTAATCTCGTTGCCGCAGGGATCTCTCGACATCTTGTGGGTGAGGATGAGGTGGCGAAATCGTTAATCAGTGGTGCCTCTAAAATCGTAGCAAAAGACAAGGAATCTGCTATTGATCCCCTATTGGACTTAGCAAGGTCCCTAATGGGCATAGATAGGCCTTGGCTCGCTTTGGAGGTCTTTGATGAAGCACTGGAGTGCGCTGTAGAATCCGGGTCAAACACTGAGGTCGAGAGGATAACCAATCTATTGACATTGGTCAATGTAGCAGCCGTGGGAGAGGAAGATGACAAAAGAAAACAGACTAGGGAACTGCTAGATGGATTAAACAAAATTCATTCCGAATCAGAAAAGGAGATGCAGGTTGTGAACAAGGAGATAGATCAGTTAGTTGAATCCCAACTATCACCAATCATCGATACATGGAGGGACTGGAGAGAGTCATCTGAGTTGATCGCCGATCATGAGTCGCTTGTCGTGGTAAGAGTCGTGAACATTGATGAAGGTGTTCTAGCAGTAACCCACCACCCGGAACTTGGTGGGCTTGGACTATGGCTGCCGGGCGAGTCTCCGGAGTTGGCCCCTGGGTTGTCTCTGTCCATTACTGGAACTAGAATCAAGCTCGCAGAGGCCAGCAGAGATCTGATGGATTCCCAAAATATCCGAGGGGTGATCGCAGTTGAGAGCCCGGAGGCACTCGTGGTATCGATAATCCCTCCTGGTGATGGAGCCTATCCATCAGGTTAAGGGAAAGTCGATACCACGGCTCCAGCATCAATGGTTTCTTCTGGATGCTATCATTGCTGCTCCAATCATTGCCACCAGGACAGTTGCGCCCAGGAACCCTGGTACGCTCTCGGCCTCTGGCTCTGCTGAGGGTGCTGGTGGTGCGACGCCGGTGCCGACGGTCACTACCCCAACCATGTCCATGGAAACGTGGGGCTCGCAGATGTAGTGGAAAGTGCCATCTTGGTCGAATGTGATCCTGAAGTCCTCAGTCACCTCTGGTTGGCCACTGTATTGGCCACCTGTCTTTCGAGTGGTGTCCCCCGCTGAATCTATCTCGGCTACATTGTGACCCATTGACTCATTGTTCCATATCCAACATACGGTTTCTCCAACCTCAACAGAGAGATCAGCGTTGTCATAAGCAAATCCAGTCTCGTCTATGCCAATAACGTAGTCGCATCCCTCTGGAATGACTGGCTCATCCGCTGGGGGCATCAGTACCTTGTCGATGACGTGTATGACGCCGTTCGAGGCTGGGACGTCCGCGAGGGTCACATTAGCATCATTCACCATGACTCCCTCGCCGACCGCGAAGGTTAGCTCGTCTCCGTTGTAGGCAGCCACCGTCATGCCATCTGTCAACGAGGAGGAGTTGACGGAGCCGACAACCACGTGGTATGTTAGTATGTCAACGAGTGTCGCCTTGCCGGCCTCGGTGTCGAGGGAGGCCAGATCTATCCCAGCCTCTGCGAAGGCGGCATCGGTGGGCGCGAAGACAGTGAATGGGCCTGCCCCCTGTAGGGTGGCGACCAGCTCTGCCTGGGCCAGGGCGGCGACCAGTGAGTTGTGTATCGTAGTTGCTTGGGCAGTCATGGCGATGTCGACTGCGGGGACCCATGCGTAGGCTTCACACACCGTCTGGTTGACGGTGGGATCAGCGACGTGGCTGACCATGTTGTAGCACCCAGTGAAGGTCATCCCGTTGAAGTCGGCGTCGACGTAGTATCCGTAGGCCATGCACTCGGCGAAGGACGCGCCGGCAGTTATGGTGTGCGTGACCATGTTGTAGCAGATCTCTCCGTCT
>DAGH01000020.1:39903-52413 GCA_002495675.1 Euryarchaeota archaeon UBA182
CCTCAGAAACATCTTGATTCTCTTGCCCTATCGCTGATGGGGATAGCAACAGAAAACCTGTGATAATTACGGCTATGGCTCGATTTGTCATGGACGCACCCCACACAGGGACGTTATTGAAGGACTGTATTTTCCAAGGCCTGAGTCGCTGGCTTGAACGCTTTGTTAAAAGAACGTATGATTTGTGAATGGGCAGGGATGATGCGAGTGGATCAGTTCGGGGCTTTTCTTGCATCTAGGAGATCAACCCGCGATTATCTCCCTGATCCGGTCCCTAACGAGATTATACAGGAAATTATCAGAGATGGTCTGACCGCCCCTAGTTGGAGCAACACAAGGCCGTTCATGGTGGCTGTCGCAACCGGTGAAGTTAGAGATCGGCTGTCAGAGGAGTTCTTGCGAAGGTGGGATGCAGTCAAAAATTTCCGAGGATCAAGTATCAGAGGAAAAATTGGCTCAGTTATTCGGAGGTACGGCTTCCCTACGAGCAATTGGCTAGTTGTAAAAAAATATCACAAGGACTTGCTTCCCAGATCCCAGAGGATTGGCAAGGATCTGTATTCTCACCTTGGTATCGATAGGGAGGACAGGGATTCAAGGAACAAGTTCTGGTCTCGAAACTACGAGTTTTTTGGGGCTCCGGTTGAGTTGTTTGTTTTTACACACAAGAGTCTGGGAAAATTCGCAGCCTCTGATGCAGGGCTATTCATGCAGAATCTAATTCTATCGGCGCATTCGAAGGGGCTAGGAACTTGTGCCCAAGGTGCTGTGGCTGTTTGGGAGGATGCTGTGAGAGAAGAGTTTGAGGTTAGCAAGAACTACTCGCTTTTGTGTGGAATATGCGTTGGGTACCCCAGCGAGAGTCCAATCAATGGTTTCGCAGCGAACAGGATACCACCATCAGAGATTATCCCCCCTTTGCGACGAAACTAATGATTCAAGTACCGCATTTGTCTCATAACCACCATGAACAGAAAGTACTTTGTGAAATTCGTCTCAGAGCCAGAGAACGACGTAATGAAGACAATTGTTGGGATTGCCTGCACGGCCAAAGCAATCGATGATGGTCACGACGTGGCTGTTTTCTTCGCAGCTGCAGGCACTAGACTACTAGACCCTTCCTACATCAGCCAACTAAATGAAAAGATGGGGCAAGGATCGAACATAGTTTCTCAGATGATGGCATCCATTGTTGAGAATGCCACATTGTATTGTTCCTTTGCATCCGTCAAAGCCACCCTTGGAGTCAATGAGGGAGACGGTGCCCTTATTGTGGAAGATGAAGACATAAAATGGAGCGGTCCTCCGGGCGTCATCGAATTAAGTTCTGGTTCAGAAGTCCAGCTTGTTTACTAGTGGTCCCTAAATCCTCCATCAACCACCGAGGAGTGTTGCTTTGCGTTGAAATAGGGGTAGGGGGTCACAGAAGTCATGGCAAACATGCAGACGACTTTCATCATGATCAAACCGGACGGCGTCCAAAGAGGCCTCGTAGCCGACATAATGGGAAGGTTCGAGACCAAGGGCCTCAGACTGGTGGGACTACGGCAAGTCATACCCAGCTTGGAGCTGGCTGAGAGCCATTATGCTGTGCACAAACAACGTCCCTTCTATGGAGGCTTGATCGATTTCATCACATCTGGTCCGGTTGTAGCGATGGCCTGGACTGGTGTGGATGCTATAAACGTCGCAAGGAACATCATTGGACCTACCGATGGTCGAGTAGCGGCGCCGGGCACGATTCGTGGAGACTTCGCGATGGACATAGGACACAACGTCATCCACGGCTCCGATGGGGAGGAAACCGCCCAATTCGAACTAGGCCTTTGGTTCCCTGATGGCCTCGTCGATTGGGTTCGTGATGAAGAAGCCCACATCTACGAGTGATGCGAAAAGTCAACGAGGAAATATCATGGGGCGTCGATGCAATGGACCAGAGACAACCCATAGTTGCAGTGCTTGGTCATGTTGATCACGGTAAAACCAGTCTACTGGATCATATTAGATCGCTTGGGACTCAGCGTCAAGCATCCGTGATGGATAGAGAAGCTGGCGGCATCACCCAACACATCGGGGCTACTGAAGTCCCGTCTGTTTTGCTCAATGATCTCTGTGGGCCCCTCTTGGGGGGAAAATCGTTCGATTCTCCTGGATTGTTGTTTATCGACACCCCGGGGCATCACTCCTTCTCGACTCTGAGGAGCCGTGGAGGTTCTCTTGCCGACATTGCTATCCTAGTCGTGGACCTACGCGAGGGTTTGAGACCCCAAACAATAGAGAGCATTAGGATACTGAAGAACAGCAAGACTCCCTTCGTCGTGGCTGGGAATAAGGTAGACAGGATACATGGGTGGAAGTGTACTAGGGGTCGTCCAATGGCTATGTCACTCAGGAGCCAAACCAAAGAGGCAATGGGTTTCTTTGATCAATCCTTTTGGAGTCTTGTAGGCGGTTTTGGCGAGCAGGGATTCAACCTGGAGAGGTATGATCGTATCCGGGACTTCACAAAGGAGATCGCTCTTGTACCAGTATCGGCAAAGGAGGGTGAGGGCATCCAGGACCTTTTGGCGGTGGTTATTGGATTAGCAGAAAGATACCTTACAGACCAACTAGCAGATATAAGCGGGGCAGGAGAAGGAACTGTCCTAGAGATGAAGGAGGAACGCGGTCTCGGTAAAACCCTTGATGTCATCCTACACCGTGGCTCCATTTCTAAGGGTGATGAGATTGTCTTGGTGACGACTGATGGTGGTACAACCACCACCGTCAGAGGTCTATTCAAACCACGGGGAATGTCTGAGATGAGAGATGCGGGGGACAGGTGGAACGACACTGAAACTGCAAGAGCCGCGTCCGGTCTCAAGCTGTCAGCACCAGATTTGGATGGAGTTTTAGCTGGAACAACCCTAAGGGTGGTTAGAACCCCATCTGAACGAGAAGACGCCTTGTCCAAAGCTTCAGATGAGTCTCGACTGAGCATAGATCTCAGCGAGGAAGGTGTATGCATCAAAGCCGATACAATCGGAGGTTTGGAGGCCCTAGCGGCTGAACTTAATGAGGTGGGGGTCCCAATAAGATCGGCATCTATCGGTAAAATCAACAGAAAGGATGTAAGGGGAACCGATTCGTCGAAGGACCCTTTCCATAGGCTAATACTTGGTTTCTCTACAACAGTGCTCCCTGACGCGCAAGCGGAGATAGACAAGAGTGAGAATGGCCTGAAGGTTATTTGCTCGGAGATAATTTACCACATACTCGAACAGCGGGAAGAGTGGATGATAGAGAGGAAGGAAGAGTTGGATGCCGAATCGAGGGAACAGATAGTGTATCCAGGGAGGCTTCTTTTCCTCCCTGATCACACCTTCAGGATCAGCAAGCCCGCCGTGATCGGAGTTCGAATTCTCGGGGGTAGAATCCACATCGGTCAAAAGTTACTCAAGGATGGTAGTGTTGTTGGTCAGATAAAATCGATACGAAGAGGCGAGGAGACGAAGAAAGAGGCGATACAAGGGGATGAGGTCGCCATAGCCGTTGATGGAGTAACCGTTGGAAGACAGATAGATGAACAGGATGTGTTACTAGTCGACATTCCCGAGAAACACGCCAAGCGACTTGCAAAAATGAGTCTTAATGCCACGGAGAAGGAAATTCTAGAGGAGCTTTTGCAGATCCATCGTCGCGATGACCACTTCTGGGGGCGATGATAGATTCCACTTCCAAGGCCCCCCAACCCTTTAATGCGCATCGATCCAGTCGAGCACAGGTTATAGCATGGCGATGGCAGCAAGCGACCCGAACTCAAGGGAACTCATTCAGACTGTATCGATGATCTCAAACAACCTAATGGGAGAGGTCTCTAAGGTCATAATCGGCAAGGAAGAAAATCTCCGAAAAATTGCAGTCGGGGTACTATCTAACGGAAATATGCTGCTAGAAGATTTTCCAGGTCTCGCCAAGACGCTAATGGCCAATACTTTTGCGACGGCTTTAGGATGTAAATTTAAGCGTGTACAATTCACTCCTGATTTGCTTCCGGCTGACATCATGGGCACTTACATGTATGATCAACAAGCAGGTGAATTCAAACTAAGACCAGGTCCCTTATTCACCAACGTCCTGTTGGCCGATGAGATCAACCGAGCGCCCCCAAAAACTCAGGCTGCGTTGTTGGAGGCCATGGAAGAAAAACAGGTCACCATAGAAGGTATAACTCACAAGCTACCTGCCCCGTTCATAACAATCGCTACGCAGAATCCTATTGAGCAAGAGGGGACATATCCTCTGCCTGAGGCTCAAATGGATCGATTCCTCATGAAGATGTCCATGGGATACCCGGATCGGCAAGAGGAGAAGTCAATTTTGCAACGTAGGAAATTGAGGGGGAAAGATGGACACGATGTGGAGACAATAACAAGCCCAAAGAAGGTAGTAGCAATGCAGAAGGCTCTAGAGACCGTTCATGTTGACGCTGCTATTCTGACCTACATAGTAGAACTGGTCCATAGAACTAGAGAGGACCACAGAGTGGTTACAGGAGCCTCTCCAAGGGCGAGTCAGTCGCTGTTCAAGACTGCGCGTGCAAGTGCGGCAATTGACGGAAGGGATTACGTAATTCCAGATGACGTCAAGCGTGTTGCCCTTGATGTTGTCAGTCACAGAATAGTTTTGAAGCCCGAGTCGAAAATCAGAGGGATCACAGGAGAACACATTGTCAGAAAGGTGATTTCAGAAGTCCCAGTACCGGTTGTTCAATGAGCAAATACAATTCACCTACGGCAACAGCCAGACTGCGTGAGTCGTGCGATTGTGCTAGCAGTGGTCAATCACAAGGGTGGTTGTGGCAAAACCACCACAGTCACAAATCTAGGCGCAGCGTTGTCCCTTGGATCAGAAGAGAGGGGCATAAAACCAAGGAAAGTCCTGATTGTTGACCTCGACCCTAGAGGGAATGTCGCCACTACCTTTGGTGTGGACAAGAATGCATTAGGGCCGACAATGAATGGCCTGTTCCAAGCCGTTATCGACGGGTCAAGAATTGACATCAATCCATTCGTCATTCCTCCCGAGCAATTAACAAGATGGATGAGGAAGGCTTGGAAGAGGCAATTTCCAAACCGGTCTAGAGGTCCTCCTGTGAGTCACAAGGTGGACTCATTGTCGTTGCTTCCCGCTGATCTTGATCTTTCTGGCATTGAGATAGAGCTTGCCATGAGGATTGGAAGAGAACACAGATTGAGAATAGCCTTGGAGGGTGCTATGGAACATTTTGACTTGATAATTATTGATACTCCAGCGTCCCTGGGGCTTTTGACAGTGAATGCCCTGACTGCTGCAGATTGGCTCTTGATTCCGATCCAAGCCGAATTTTATGCATTGGAGAGTATGGGGCAGCTACTTGAAACCCTACGGAAAGTCCAGTCAAGAGTTAACCCCTCATTGAAGTTGCTTGGGATTTCGATGACGATGGTTCAGACGGGTTCCAATCTAGGAAAAATGGTCGGTGATTCTGCATTGCGCCATTTCGGTGAGAGGATATTGAGGACCTCAATCCCAAGAAGTGTCTCGATAGCCGAGGCCCCATTATCTGGGGGCCCAATTGCCTTGACTACGAGCCCGATTGAACGCCACCCTGGAAGCCTTGCCTACTGGGATCTTGCTTCAGATGTAAATTCGAGGTTTGAGATAGCTTACAATTAATGCCAGATACATCATTGATCAAACCTTGAAATGGTTTCATCCACGATTTTATCCCACTTTGACAAGGCAATACTCACCAATTCATCGACGTCTAAGTCGTGGTTTTCATCGTTCTTTATACGATTTAATTTGTTTTTTATATCTAGGATCTGACTGGATCGACTAGCCTGGATTTTTCTCTCGACTTCCGCCCACCGAGCGAGTAAAGTCTCTCTCTTCCTCATTTCCGCTATTCTGCTCATTGATTCCTTCTCGGCAGAGTACCAGGCCGACAGATCTTGATCAATCTCGGACATGGCTCTTGTTTCGATTTCGTTCATCTCTTGTTTGATTTTTTTCTCGATTTCCAAGGTAGCCCTGAGTCTCTCCTCCTCGATGCGATCGTTGATCTCAATCTCTTTTTTTCTACGGTATAGGCTCAGGCGTTCCCTCATCTCAGTCTGGAGTTCGGCTTTCCTAGCCTCAAGCTTCATGTTCGATGTTTTTGAATAAGCATCTGACAGTTCGAGCTCCAGTCTTCTATCCAATCTTTCGATCTCAGAGTCATGTTCGAGTTTGACACGCATTTCCAGAGAATGGAGGCGGTGCCTGAACTCCTCATCTATCTCTGCAGAAACCCTCTTTTTTACCTCGGAGGAGAGAGTGTCGAGCCTCTTCCTTCTTTCCAGATCAAGACGATCACGAATTCTTCTCTCCTCGATAGCGAGTCTTGACTCCATTTCGAGTTTCTGGTGCCTCTCTTCCGCCGATCTGACTCTGTTCTCAACATCAGAAATTTCAATCTCGTTGAGATCGAACATTTTGTCGCTGAGTCTGCGAAGGTTGTCCTCAAGTCTTTCGTTATGTGCATTTTCGATTACTTTACGGGTATCACTAATTCTAGCTGCTGCGTCTGAAAGGGCATAGTCAGTCTCTTGCCCCATCGGTGAACTTATGGGGTTGAGTGGGTTACTGCCTATTGAACGGTATTTCTTCTTATTCAACAAATCTATTCTGTGCCTTCTGAGTGAAGAGAGCTCTTCTAAGTCATCTTCGATAGATCCCACATCTTCCATATCGACACGTCCGGGAGCCGTCCGGGTGGGTTATTGGTCTTCAATTTCCCTGAAGGATCAGAATGTGACAGAGAACTCACTCTCACAAGCTGGACAGGATATGGTCCTAGATCCTGGCCTTGGCTTCAACCTCAGCATCCGGTCACAAGAAGGGCATCCAATCTCAACCTTGACCACCTTCGGCGTTATACGGAAAGGCGCTCTGCAAGAACCACAAATTAACTCGATTGGCCTCTCCTCTGAGCCTGCGATCACAAGTGTATTGCAAGAGGGGCAGGGGAGCTTCTCTTCTCTCAAGTCTGTGATGGTCCTTTCGTGAGTGACTCTGCATATTGCCCCACATAACAAGCAGGTTATTTCGCCCAATCCCAATGGAAGCATGCCATCACAATGAGCGCACCTTGCGATTGGTGGCGCAACCTTAGACTCAATCTCAGCCAACCCTTCCACGTGAATCCACCAAGGTCCTCATTCATGAAGTGGTCGCAGGTTTGTCATTGTTTGAGAGCATTATCCTGAATGATTCTACGATGTCAGACTGAAGGTGAGCATAAACGATCTTCACCACTTCGAGGGGAGATTCACCCGAGTCCTTCACGAGCATCCCATTCAGAATCACGAAGAAGACTGAGGCCTCGTGTAGGGCAATTCCGATTGCGATGCTCGTGTTTACCTCGAAAATCGTAGTTAACACTAGAATTGCCGTGACACTCATTGAGATAGCGATGTTCACCGAGACTCGGAACCTAGTCCTCTTTGAGATTTCAATGAGTTTACCAATTGTATTGGGGTCTTGGCCTGGGATCAGCACATCCGCAGCCTCTAGATTAATCTGTTCACCAGAACCCATGGCAATTCCAACTGTTGCTGCCGCCAAGGCACCGGAGTCGTTGAATCCATCTCCTGCCATGATGGTAGCTCTGGCCGCAGTTAGATCCCCTACTATCTGCGCTTTGCCTTCCGGGGTGACGTCGCCCCTACATTTGGAAGGCGGGACTCCAATGGAGTCTGCGAATTTTTCAACAGCAGATTGTTGGTCTCCTGAAAGTATTTGAATTTCCATTTTATTTTCTCTCAGAGATCGGATAAGACCCAAGGCCCCCTGTCTGGTATCATCATTTCTGAAAGTAAAGAGTGCGACTACCCGGCCGTCGATGCCGAGAAAGGAGGATCCCATTCCATTTGTGGCGTGTTCTTCTGAGAGTGCTTTGAGTCTCTTGTTCTGTCTGAACCCCTTCGATATGACCCAAGAATGAGATCCCAACACGACGCTCTTCCCTTGGGTTGTGCCACTCACCCCAGCTTCACCATCTGTGATCGATCTGACATGGGCGCTCTCCACGGATACTCTTACAGCTTCTGAGATTATGGTTTCTGCATATGGGTGATTGCTTTTTTTCTCTAAGCCAGAAGCAATAGACAGAGCATAATCATGTTCTATGCCCCGGATAGTATCTATGGAGTGTATGGTTGGCCTCCCAGAGGTGAGCGTTCCTGTTTTGTCCAATAGCACCAAGTCGGCACTAGCGATGTTCTCGATTATGTCCCCTCCTCTGGCTACGACCCCTGCTGCTGATGACGCTGATAGCGCAGTCGCATGCGGAACAGGGGCTGCTAACAACAAAGCGCAGGGACAGGAGACAACCCATAGGATCAATGTTGCAACCATGTTTCCAGAGTAAAGCCCATAGGCAATTGAAGAGATTAACACGAAGGGGACCCAAATAGCAGTGAACTGTTCTATGATTGACTGAGTCTTAGATGGTGTCTCCTTGTATCTTCTGACTAGCTCGATTAGTGAATACAGTCTGGTATTCTTCCCGATGTCATCTGCACTGATTATCACAGGTCCTCGAACCAGAGTCAAACCTGCCTCGACTTGGTCTCCAAGTTTCACTGGAATAGGTATTGGTTCTCCAGTTAGTGGAGCCCTGTTAATTAGGCCGTGTCCTTCGATAACTATTCCGTCCACTGGAACCACCTCCCCTGATCGGATCTCAACGTGATCCCCCTGGATGACCCCGTCAATGGGTGTCATACCATCTCCAAAGTCAATCTTCTCGATGGCATTTCCTTTGTGATCTTTGACGACTCTCGCTGAGGTTGGCAACCTATCAAGGCCTCCCTGCATCGCATTTCTTGCTTCTGTGAGGGTTCTCTCCTCGATGTAGGATGCCAGAGCGACTAGACCCGTGACGATTACAGACTCAAACCATTCTCCTAACAAAAATGCCCCAAGGACTGCGAGGGAAGTTAACAATTGAAATCCAAAAACCAAATTGAAAAAACTGGAAATTGCTGATTTGAACATCTGTTGGCCTGTGAACAAGACCACAATTGTGGTGAAGATAGCAGGAATTATGTTATTCACTTCAGCTGCATCCATTACCAGCAGAATTGCCAGTGCAGGTATCGTCAATACCGCAGAGATTAGTTGCTTCTGATCTTCGCGGAGTCTGATTTTTTGAGATGGCCTAGTTTTTACGTGACCACCAAGTAGAGAGTTGAGCCTAGATCCTGAATAGTTCCTGACCCTGGTATCCTTGATGGGGGATCTTTGTAATTCAAGCACAGCATTCTCTGTCCGGACACCAAGTACCCCAGGCAGCTCAAGTATTCGGCTCTCTAGCTTATGTCTGTCTATACCCAGTTCAGCCGCTGCTATGGTGGGGACGACGCCTATGGCTTCCTCCCACTCAATATCAGGGGGGTGGCCCAGACCTGACAGGACTGAGTTCACTCTGGAGGTCCTTCCTAGTGAAACATCTAATTTGACTCTGACCCTTCCTTCAGTGGCCGACACAATAGCCTCTTTTACTCCTGGTACCCGACGGATCACAGTCGTAGCTTTCATAGCGCAGTCAGGGCAGTCTAATCCTCGCAAACCCCACTCAAATTCGATTACGCCATGGGGTGTAAGTTCAGCTTCCTCATTAGCATCCCCTGAGTTTGATGGGAACTTGATGACCTCGTCGTTTATGATCGGCAAATCAGCTGGCATGAATGGGAACTTGGGGGGGCCGGCCCAACCCCCTACTTCGCCTTCAGTGCCCATGGTAGCCCAAGTCCGCCCGTAGAACTTCAAACTGCGGATTGCAGGGAGGGTCATGACAGAACAAAATAGCAGTGATCTAATGATCCCAAGTATCGAAGATATAGACATGATAGTGTTCGATGTCGATGGTACCCTGATGGACAGGGATGGGATTCCGACGGGGATGGTCGGGTTGATGAAGGAAACGGAGAGTCGTGGCATTACTATCTCGTTGGCGTCGGGAAGGACATTGCCAAATCTAACTCCAATACATCAGGCACTAGGTCTTAGTGGGTTTATTATCGCTGAAAATGGTGGGGTCTTATGGGATGGGCCAAAGGGCCAAAAAATCGAAATTAGAGCCAATGGGGATCGCTGTAGAGAGTCCATCGAATGGATCGCAACTCAGATTCCAGAGATTGATCCATCGGGGATAGAGTCCAACAGGTGGAGGGAAACGGAATGGTGTATATCAGGGCCTCATGATGTTAATGCGATCCAGGAATTGCTGGAATCCTCGAAATGGTCCGACCTTAGAGTGGTTGGGACAGGTTTTGCAATCCACGTTACTGAGAGGGGAATAAACAAAAAAACGGCGCTTGAGATCATGCTCCCACGGAGGAATGTCGATCCGAACAGGGTTCTTTCGTGTGGGGATGGCCTAAATGATGTTCCTATGTTTGAATTGACAGGGCACTCAATCGCAGTTGATGACAAGTACGAGAGGGTTCGCTCAACGGCCATGTCCCTCACGACCAAAATGGGACCGAGAGGAGTGATTGAGATACTGACTAGGTTGAATGAACAGTAGTCACTCTCTCATTGAAACAGCCTTTTGACAACGCTAGTTGCGTAAGAACCTGATGGCAGATCGAATGACAAAGTACATCTCCATCTTTTATGCTTGTTAGAGCCGTTTAGTTCATCGAGGATGGGTTCTGAGGCTTCAAGATCTGTTGGGAAGACCACAGTATTTCTTTCATGGTTTGACATCTTTATGCCAAGGGATCTTACTAACTGGTATCCTTCTCGACTTATACACGCGATTCTCTCTTGCATTGATGGGTGCATATGTCCTATCCTTGTCTCATCCAACGTTGGCATTTCCATGACTGGGGGGATGGTATTCAATGTCTGAGCGATGCTTTCTATGAGGGACCTCTTTGCTTTTCCTCTCTTACCAACAGGGGCCCTAGGGTACAAAAGTGGGCCTCCAACACCAATCTCGATGGATCTGAGAAGATGGTCAGGGTATGAATTGAGTATGATGTCACGCAGAACGCCATTCCAAATTTCCGACTGCCAAGCAGAAATCCAGAGTCCTCTGAGGCTTCTCGGGACAGCGGAGTATGCTGCCATCATTGCTTTATGAGGGGTGTTTGACTTGTCTTTCCATGCCCTCAACACTTCTTTGAATGGCTTGTATTGAATTGATTCCAATTCCAACTCACCTAGGTTCGGCCAAAGAGCTCTCAACCTTTTCTTATCTCTTCTCCTACTGGATCTATCCGAGGGCTGTGGACTGGTGAGGTGTAGTCTCATAGCCCCTTCAAGATCTCCAGAAACCAGCATTTGGCCAGGTAGTAATCCCTCGGATGCTGATCCAAATCTCTGGGAGTCGAACCAGTTGGGTATTCCCACTGATTTCACCTGCGCGATTCTGCTGGGTAATAGTTGAACATCGCGATGTAGGATGTCTCTTACCGTGATTGTAAATCGGTTTCCTCTGTGATCTCCAGATTTCAATGGGCGGTCTGCACCTCCGAAAGGTGTCATTGTCCATCCACTTCCATGGACCTTATTTTTTGGTGCGTAATTCCTAGAAATCGTGACAAATTGAGATGTTACGGACCTCTTATCTTTCAAGCCAGAAATGCCCCACGAGGATACGGGTATACCAATTCTTTTCGATATTGCAGAAATTAGCGCCTGTGTTTCCCATCCAGTTTTTGTTAATTCAAACACTGCAAACGGGAGATTAATGTCATCCTTGATAATTAGTCCGGGGAGCGGTGGCTGTTCTTTAACCTGAAATTCTTCAGGCGTGGTGCGGATCTTTACCATTATCGGGCTCCATAATTAACGCTCTAGTGCCTCAAGCATGCCTTGAATATCTTGGTTCTGAGGCTTATTTCTGTCTTTTCGGGAGCTCATCATCGAAGAGGCCAGCAATCCGGTGATTAGGATTGACCCCATGGAGACAGTGATCATCAAAACACCCTCATCAAATGTCCTAGTGGAGTCGAAGGGATACGCGTCGCTTGAATCCAACACTCCATCATTGTCATCATCTGAATCCTCGTTGTCACCGAGGCCATCCATGTCAAAGTCAGATGTCTCTGAAGGGTCGAGCGGGAATGCGTCCGCCGAGTCAATTACACCATCGCCATCATCATCGTCGTCAATTACATCGCAGATCTGGTCTGAATCCGTATCCAAAGGCATGCTAGAGGCATCTGTGGAGGACGTCCCGCAAGTGATCTCCTCTTGGTCAAGCCAACCATCCCCGTCGTCGTCTGCATCCAGATCGTCGCTTTCTCCATCGGAATCTGTGTCTCGTTGTTGAGCAGCGCACCCTGAGGAGTCAACGGATCCCATCAGAGAAGTCGTTGTTGGACATGCATCATTTGAGTCGATGACCCCGTCATCGTCGTCATCCGTGTCAGCGTTGTCCCCAATTCCATCGAGGTCAAAGTCCGTTGATTCATTAGAATTCAACGGGAA
>DAGH01000019.1:0-2834 GCA_002495675.1 Euryarchaeota archaeon UBA182
CCCTCTTCATTGTTTGACATATCCTCCAGCCCCCTGTTGGGCCCCGTAGGAATCAATGGAAACGTCACAGTTGAGTTGTTTGCATCATTATCTACAAAATCAGATGCCTGCAAATTGTCCAACATAGTACCCGGCTCCCCCATCGGGGCCACTACAACCTTCTACGTGACATTGACGATGGGATCGTATGTCATTTTGGATCAGGAACCGACAGAGACCATAGTTATGGACGAGTCATTTGCCGCGCCACACCTCTTCTCAGCCTCAGCTCAAAATGTAAACACCAGTTTAGGCCCCGGAGACACCATCGGATTGGAGGTATCGGTAGTGCATGAGTGCGCTCAAACCGGACATGTTTACTGGGGCACCTTCGATGCTCATTCGGGAATCATCATTGAAGGAGACGTATTATCACCAACCCTTCAACACACCGTCGATCCCAACAGAATTGTCAGAATTGAGTTGGACCCATCCTCCCCTTGGGGAGAATCTGACTATTCAGCTCAGACAGTTGACATTGTCGGGCCGTACGATGATTGGTCAGACATGGTACACTCATTCTACGATGAGGACTCCAGGGTCTCTCACTTCGAGGACCCTCATGGGACTGCAGTAGGAGAGTCCAACTCAAGCCTCAGGACTTGGAGCCTATCGAATCCTCTCGAACCTGGCCGATACATGATCGATGTCTGCATACAGCTGTCCGACAGACCCTACTCAGAGAGTTGTGAGGCCTATGCCGTTTTGAAATTCAAAGTAGACAAGGACACTGAGCCACTAATGTCTCCAGTGGTTGTTGCGATACTTGTCCCACTCGCCATGGCAGGGGGCATATTAGCCAGCCTGAGGTATTCCATGCTGCCCACGCCTGTATACGGGGTACTTTTGGTAATGGCGTTAGCTGCCGCAGGTCCAGCATATTCTCTTGGGCCGATTGATCACGACCCCATTAGAGTAGAGACCCATCCACCATCGTTCACATTGCTGAGCCACTCTGGAGGCTCAATGTCCCTTGATGAGGCCTTGGACGGGAATGACGCCTTGGTTATCGGCATCTTCGTACCTGGGTCTCCAAATGCTCAGACCCAGTACAATGACTTCAACCTCGCATCCAATCTTGCTGAAAACAACATCGCCTTCTTGCAAATTGCGACATCTCCTGACCTACTTGCAATTGATGTCGATGCCTATGCTGGATTCATCAACCAATCTTGGCCCATACTATTGGATACCTCAACCCAATCCGCGGGGAAAAGCCTGCCAAGCGGCCCAACTGACGCCGTGGTTGTACTCGACTCCAACGGATTCGTAGTTGATTGGAGTCCTAGGACCATGTCGAGTACCCAGATACTTGAAACAGTTTCAGATTCGGAGAAAGCAGCCCTCGGGGGCATTTTCCAACTCATCTCCATGGCATTCAGCATTTCTTTTCTGCCTCTGGTTATCGTCGCTTTGCCGAGGAATCGGGAGGCTAGGGATCCATCGGAGGGTGAATTCCCCGGGACCGGAGCCCTCATCACCCTCCTGTCATCTGCGATTGGCTTTGGTCTCTGGTTCGGACCAATCACGATTATTGTTGCCACCCTAGGCCAGTCTGCATGGCTCCCTGTGGCTGTAATCTACGGAATAATCGTGATATTAACTGGAATTAGGGTCTTCCTTAACGGTGAGGTCAATATCCTACAAAATCTCGGGCGTCGACTGCATTCGCTTTTCTCTGAGTCGCTGAAGGCTTGGACGTCGGAGGATGAAACGTCCGATGACCTACATCTGGGTTTGTGGATCGGTATCACAGTAATGATTGCCGATCCAACATTGGTGGTTCAAGGAGTACTATCGGAGTCAAACACGAACATTCTCGGTCCAGTATTTTCCATTGTTCTGTTTGCAATATTCTCCTTAATTGGTGGCATCATCGCACTCCTAGTGAGGACGGTCGTTTCATTGAGCGGGAACATTGGACGCATCCTCGGGCCAATGTCAATTAGAATAAGGGCAAAAACGTGGGGCACTGGTTTGATACTGATCGGGATATGGTGGTCGCTGAGGGATTCCCTGCTTGTCTTCTCAACCATCCTGTGACAACCGAGACGATCATAAGCGTCCGACCACTCGTACGGTATACCCAATGGGGGTATAGTATAACCTGGTAGTACTGTGGGCTCCAGTTGCACGGGAATGACGACGTGTGGGTTTCCTGATGGATATGATGACCAACTGGAGCACCGACCCGTCGCGACCCGAGAGCACGCATCGACCGGGTGCGTGCTGAGCGGAAGAAACCCGCTAGTCTGGGTTCAAATCCCAGTGCCCCCACCAAAATTTTTACCCATTTGTTCTGATTATCATGCGGTAGTTCATATCCCTGAACCCTCCAGCGTAGGACCATGGCGGGCTTCTCAGACAGAGCCAAGGCCATCAAACCCACTGGAATAAGGAGGATGTTCGACCTAGCCGGGGATGACGCGATACAGTTCGGACTTGGTGAGCCTGATTTCCAACCACCTCCAATAGCAATAGAGGCTTTCCACCGTGCGATGATGGAGGGCAGAAACAAATATACCTCGACGGGAGGATTGCCTGAACTCAGGAAAAAAATCGCTGATTCATGGAGGCATCTCGACGGAGATCTTGACGAGACAAGTGTCTGTATGACAATGAGTGGAACAAACGCTTTGTTGGATATTTTTTTAGCAATTGTGAACCCAGGAGATCAGGTTCTTATCCCCGAGCCATATTTTCCATTGTACCCTCCTGATGTGGTGATATGCGGTGGCGAGGCTGTCACATACCCTTGCACCTTTGAGAACGAATTCGTACCCGACCTAGCTGAC
>DAGH01000019.1:3216-30498 GCA_002495675.1 Euryarchaeota archaeon UBA182
AATCCCACTGGCGCAACTGTGAACCCCGACCAGCGGGACCTCTTGGTATCATTCGCCAGAAAACACGATTTGTGGATAGTGACCGACGAGGTTTACGACAAAATAGTGTATGATGACCCTCATGTGTCCTTCCTGGGCGCTGGATACGACAAGGTAATCATGCTAAACTCTTTTTCGAAAACCTTCGCGATGACGGGTTGGAGAATCGGATACGTCCTCTCACCACACAAAGAGGCCATGGAACAAGTAACAAAAATGCAATATTACGTCACCGCCTGTTCTAACGATGCTATGCAATACGCCGTTCTGGAGGCAATGGAGAAGGCCTCGAGTTACCCGGATGAGATGCGTATTGAGTTCCAAACTAGGAGGGACCTAATCACGACAAGATTGAACCAAATGGAAGGAGTCTCGTGCCACGAGCCGAAGGGGGCCTTCTACGTGTTCCCGAAATTTGAGATACCCGGGCTAAATAGTGAACAGTTGGCCATTGAGATGCTCAACGAAGGCGTCCTTTGTAGCCCAGGCTCCGCGTTTGGCGCCTCTGGAGAGGGCCATTTGAGATTCGCATACACCATTTCAGCACATGAAATCGATAGGGGCATGGATAGGGTCAAAACAGTCGTGGACAGGCTGAGGAGCACTAATCTCTCTCATTGAATTCCTCACCACCTCTCTCTGGCAGCATTCCATCCCTGATGTTGCCCACCATTTTATTTGGGTCCATCCATTCAGGGATTTCATAGCCGCCCGCCAGAACCGATATTGTGGTAAACGTTGCAATGGGCAGGACCCCCATTGCAACGATGAGGTCTACCAACGGGGTTCCACTCTCGTTTTGGTCCATTGGCAGAATCTCCTCAAGTATCAGGATATCAAACTCGATTGTCTGATCGGTTAGATCAATGCCCATGGCACTGAGCAGGAAACCCAATATCGTCCTCGCGACAAACCAATACACAATTACCGGCAGAACCCATGATAGTTGGGCGGTTCTACCAAGAAAGCGCCTCATGTAAGTGGCTGGCACCACAAGTTTGTCGGAGTATGCGACTTGCAACCTCATTCCCACCCAAAGCGAGGCCAAATAAACCAGACTCACTAACTCAAGCGTGGTACCTTCCTTGATCATGCCACCCGGAAGGTACTCTATCGCGAGTATCGGTAGCGCAATCAGTATCGCTTGAATGGGGATGGCAAGGGTTTGCAACCCACCATGGACGAATATCAACTCGAAACGATCTCTCTGTCTGGATGTGATTGTTGCCAGTTGGCCAAAGGGGCTCATGGATAGCTCAGTCGATGCCCTGTCGACCCTTCTTGGATCCCTACTTCTACCTCTGATGCCTGTCGAGGCAAGCCATCCTCCGCGCATGGCAATGGATGCAGGCATCCATCCACTCATCGAGATTGCCAGAATTAGTGAGATCATGCCATAGAAAACGCCCGTTAAACATATCCAAGGTATCAGATCCCAGCGAAACAAAAGGTATGGACTGCCCTCTGTCCATCCGGTTTCGACGAGGCTGGTAAGCCCGAAGATGACTATCGGGACGAATGAAACCTGACCAAGAACTACCAACATCAGGAATATCCTGTGACGGCTGTCTTGGTTGAACATGCCAAGGTTCGGTGAAGTCAGAGGGATAAGTGCTTCACCTACGAGGGGGTTCAGCGCCTCACTTTTGAGGTATTGGCCATGGTACGGAAACTACCCACGATGTGAGAACCTCTATTTGTCACGCAACCGGCGGAAGGAATCATGATGGGCCGGACGACGATGCTAACCTTGCTTATCGTGATGCTCTTTTTACCGATTCAACAATTGGCAAATGAAGAATTCGACCACAGTCATCCATCAAATTCAACTGCGAAGTCAGTCACTGATTTCGAGGTCACTTCCGTCGATTTCACCTCAACAGGAAACACATTACCAAGTTGGCAACAACCAGATGGGACTATGGAAGAATACATAGTTAGGGATGAGCCACTGAGTATCACTGTCACCATAACTCAAATCGGAATCGGCGCTCAGGGGCAATATGCAGATTACTACGTCAATGTGACACACCCAGTGGGAATCCCTCTAGCAGAATTTGTATCTAACGTAACACTCACAGGGGGCAGGGCTGATGCCCAGTCATTCACGTACGTGCCAAACTACTCTCACAGCGTACTAAGTGACGCAGGGGCGCTCAGCGGCGGATTGCTGGTCTCCGTGGAGATCGACTCTGGCGTCGGCATCGACGAGGACCCACTCAATGACGTGCTGGTCCGGGAGATCCCAGTTGCAGTCATGGACGACCCATTGGACGAGGGCTGGTGTTCCGATGTTGACGGCGATGGTCAGATGAACTGTCCAAACCCACCAAACTTGGGCCTGATCTGGATGACAGCTGGGTATGACGAAGACGGCACCCTCTCCACCGACCCTGATGATGCCGGACACTGGCGATTAGACTACTCGGGCAACGACTCGGCAGTGGGCTCCAATCATTGGCGGATTTCCGGAAACGATCAACTTGACTATGCAAGTGGAAGGATAGACCGTCTCCACCTCGGTTTCAGGGCCGCTGATACTGCATGCACAGACACTGGCCATGGTCTAGGGGATGGAAACCTGGACACTCAGATCAGTACCGTCCACGACACTTTCATGTGTGGCGCAGTTCTTAGGGGATACCAGTACTACTCAATGCAAGTTGTGACTCACGCGAGGGGCGAGATGGGCCAGGGCGATTCTGTTTCCCTGCAAGCCGTCTCGGGATTAAACACACAGGAACTGAACCTTACCAACATGTCTCTTCCTGTAAATGGCACATGGGAACAGATAATTTGGGACATGTCAGACGTACACCCACGTGCTGAATACAGAATGTCTTACCTCTTCAGAAGCGATGGTACAGGGGCCACTACGGGCATTGAGGTGGACGGCTTCCTCATGTTCGCCATAGAGAAGATTCCAGAATATACAATATCAGTAGATTGCCAAGGGGACTACAAAGAGGGCATAGAAGCGCATGCAGTGATACCAGTCGGTGACCCGGTCGAACTGGCTTGTGGCATAACCAACAACGGCTATGTTGACATCACTCTGAGGATATACAGCGAAGTTACCAACACGTCATGGCCTGATCTAATTAGGATAGACACACCAGGGACGAACGATAAGGACTCGTTTATAGTGACCAAGAACATCAAGGCACAAACAACCATGCCCGCTTGGTTCAACCTCTCGATACCTGCAAGCGTATCTGTGGAATCCCTCGAATGGCACATCCACATCAACGACGGACTAACAAACGCGTCGAAGCTTGATTTGGGCCAGCCACTCGTGCAATACATCGACGTCCAACCATCGTATTCTGGATTCGTTGATCTCGAGTTCAATCCTTCAGGCGGGGACCCACACCTGCAACTCTACCCCGGAGATACTGGCACAGTCCCTCTAACGTTCAGCAACACCGGCAATCAGATTGGAAGCTGGACACTAGGGGGGGCATATCTAGACGAACCAACGTGGGACCCTTCCCTGCTGGTCCATTGGTCAAACGACCTCGGTGAGACTGTAGATGAGATATACACTTCCATCGGCGAAGAGGTGGCTTTAATCCCACACGTATCTGTTCCTTCTGATGCCAACCCAGGGATCTATGACCTCAGGCTGGACGTCAATGGCAAAGCTCCAAACAACTACCCTGCGGACAGGGTGATTCGAGTCGAGGTTCTCAATAAATTCGACCTGGAGATAATTCCAGAATTTAGAGAGGGGCAGATTCCTGCAGATAACATGTCAAGGATAGTCGAACTAGTTCTCATAAACCACGGCAACTCCGAGGAGGCTTTCGACTTGTTTGTCACCGCAGACCCCTCTCTAAGAGCTAGGCTTGGAACGCCCTCAACTCTAGGAATAGACCCGTTCGGCGGTGATACCACGGCACTTCTCCTCCTGCCAATGCCCTATGGTGTCGAAAATGAGACCTACCTTCTCAGGATCACTGCTAGGAGCCAATCCAACCCTCTGTACGAGGTGCAATCCACAATCACCCTGACGGTGCCATCTACCCAACTCGTAGAAGTCGCCGAGCTAGATATGTCCGAGGAGGTATACCGAGGAGGAGATGAGCCAAGGACGTTGCGGTGGGAGGTCTGGAACCGCGGCAACGAGATGGACCGATACAGACTCTCTTTCGACCACCTTGACGATGTGAATGTACAAAGCGGTGAGGATAACGATCTGACACCATGGATCCCCCCAGGCTCGTCTTACAACGTGACGGTTTCCTACAGCTTCGACTCTGGCACCTTTGGAGAGAGGACAGTCTCCATGGAGGCGAGGTCAGACATTGCTGCACAGAGAAACATAGTGGTATCAGACTCGGGCTCTGCGATATTTGACGTTGGATCTGTCGGTTGGCTCCAGATCTTTCCCGAACAAGCACTAACCACCATCACAGAAGAGGGCTCCTATGAACTATCATTCTCGATCAGAAACCTTCACCCGTCCTACGAGCAGTTGGTCCGGGTTGACATAGACAGACAATCAGACTTATTCTTCAACGTCTTTGATGCTAGAGTCGATACAGCGGACCGAGATTTCGTCTTGGATTCTGATGAATTGCGACTTGTCAAGGTGACTGTCGTCATCAATGAGGCAAATCTGAGAAATCTGGAAGACAACACTATGGATTTCGACCTAACCATGCTTGTTGATACTGACATAGATAAGACGAGCAGCAGTACCCCGTTGAGGATGGTGAAGTCTAATCCTATTCAAGTAGGTCCAGATGTAGAGGAAATAGGTCTCACAGTTGGAAATTATGCAATTATCGCGGCAGGAGTTATTGGGGCATTGGCAATTCTCGTTGCAGCATTCAGAATTGTCCGAGGGGCTGGCGGACCGATGGAGGAGTATACCAACTTTGAACCAGAGAGTTACACCAGCTTCCTACCCATAGAGGACAAGGTTGCCAACTCAGCGCTGGGAGGGGCCCAGTCGATATTCGAACAACCTCCTTCACCACCCTCTGAGCCTACTGACCCAGAGCAATGATCGCTATCCGACAGTGGCAGCCCTTATGACGGATCCTCGGGTGGGTTGCCATACGGGGTGTCGAATTGACTAACTCACAACAGCCGATATTTATCTTGAAGGAAGGAACAACAAGAACCAGCGGTAGAACTGCACAGAGCAACAACATTGCTGCTGCGAAAGCGGTCGCTGAGGCTGTTAGGTCTACCCTGGGGCCGAAGGGCATGGACAAGATGCTGGTAGACAGCATGGGGGACGTCGTAATTACAAATGATGGGGCCACGATCCTGAAGGAAATGGACATAGAACACCCCGCTGCGAAGATGATTATCGAAATCGCCAAGACTCAGGAGCAACATTGCTTCGACGGCACCACCACAGCCGTAGTCCTTGCAGGCGAACTTCTGAAAAGGTCCGAAGATCTCGTCGAGCAAAATGTTCACCCAACCGTTATCTGTGAAGGGTTCCGCTTGGCCTCCGATAAAGCCATTGAGCTCATTGATTCACATGCCATAGATGTCGATGAGAAAACACTGGCTGAGGTGGCGAAAACAGCATTGACTGGAAAAAGCGCTGGCGCTGTCAAGGAATTCCTGTCGGATATCTGCGTCAGGGCAGTTGTCGCCGTAGCCCAACACGATGATGAGGGTATTTTTGTTGATCTTGATGACGTTAAGGTAGAGAAAAAACAAGGCGGATCAATCAAAGATAGCTCTCTCGTTGATGGCATAATCCTTGACAAAGAACGAGTGCACTCAGGCATGCCAAGGGTCATAGATGGGGCAAAAATCGCACTGGTAAACTCAGCGATCGAGGTCAAAAAGACCGAGGTCGATGCGAAGATACAGATCACAGATCCAAGTATGCTGTCTCAGTTTTTGGATGAGGAGGAATCTTACATCAAGGGATTAGTTGACAAGATTTCAGCCTCTGGCGCGAATGTTCTCATCTGCCAAAAGGGGATAGACGACCTAGCGCAACATCACATGGCAAAATCCGGGATCTTTGCGATTAGGAGGGCAAAGAAAAGCGACATGGAAGCCCTCTCTAAGGCCACAGGCGGGCGCGTAGTGACTACTTTAGAGGACCTCTCAAAAGACGATCTTGGGAATGCTTCAAAGGTTGACGAGAGGAAAATTGGTGATTCGGATATGGTGTTCATCACAGGATGCAAAGAAGCCAAGGCGGTCTCAGTTCTATTGCGAGGTGGCACAGAACACGTTGTCGACGAAATAAGAAGAGCTTTCGACGATGCCATAGGCGTTGTCTCCGTCGCTCATGAGGATGGCAAAGTATTGACGGGGGGCGGATCGGTACTCGCGGCCCTCAGCAGGGATCTGCGATCTTATGCCGAGGGAGTTGGCGGCAGAGAACAGATGGCAATAGAAGCATTCGCTGGGGCCCTCGAGGTGATACCAAGGACCCTAGCAGAGAATGCAGGCCTTGACCCAGTCAATACTATCATAGCACTAAGAAAAGCCCACTCCGAAGGGAAAACAACTCACGGTGTAAACGTGTATGATGGGGGAGTCGTTGATATGCAAGCTGGGAACGTATACGAGCCTACAAGGGTCGTAGAACAAGCCATTCAATCAGCTAGCGAGACTGCTGTGATGATTCTACGTATCGATGATGTAATTTCCAGCAAAGGAGGAGCCCCAGAAATGGGGAGCGAATTTGATGGAATGGAAATGTAGTTTTTATGTGGATACCGAGTACTACAATACCCCTGCAATCCACATGTTCAATAGTCGCTAATTTCTGGGGAAGATCAGCGGGGGATTGATCTTGGGCATCTTTAGCGTCTACATAGAGGAAGGATGCATTACATGTGATGCTTGCGAGGAGGCAGCACCAGAGGTTTTCGAGGTCACCGAGGACACCTGTTTCATCAAGTCAGACGTCAGGCTAGATGGGGGATTTGATCGGAACGACTCCAAGTCTGGATTGAAGACGGAAGTGGTACAAACATACTCCGACGACATACTCGACGCAGCAGATGGCTGCCCCGTTGATGTGATAATCGTAGTCGAGGCTAAAGCAGACGAGGCTGAGGTAGAAGAGACGATCACAGAGGTAGAGGTAGAGGTTCCTATCGCCGCAGAGGCACCGCAAGTCTCGATGGAGATAGAGGGGTTGGACGCCTTCCTCTCTGCAGGTGACAGGACCCTGAACATCTTCTTTGGTTCGCAGTCAGGAAACTCAGAACAACTCGCCTCCAACTTTGCCAAGAGGGCCGGTGACTACGGCCTGGAAGGGATCGTTCATGACATGGATGGCTTCGACATCAAGAAGATGGCCTCGATGAGGAGAGTCGCTATCGTATGTTCTACATGGGGCGAAGGAGAGATGCCAGACAATGCAGAGGCCCTCTGGCAAGCCGCGTCATCCAAAGATGCACCAGACATGAGTGGTATGGCATTCTCCGTTTTGTCGTTGGGCGACACCTCCTATGAGTTGTTTTGCCAATCGGGCAAAGATTGGGATGGGAGGCTCGAACAACTCGGCGCCAACAGAGTAGCCCCAAGAGTTGACTGCGACGTGGACTACGAAGCAATGGCAACAGAGTGGGCGCAAGAAGCTTTGACCATGCTCTCAGCCGTGGACGATTCCGGCAACCTACATGAAGAATTAATCGAGTCCATTCGAGAAATGGCAGATGGAGGAGCCTCTGTAGCAGATGGTGAGGACGGCTTCATCGTGCCAGATCTAACTTCTGATGAGATTGAGGTCCAATTGAACGTTTTCAGATATGATCCACATGAGAAAACTAGTGGCACTGACACATGGCTCTGCTCGCTGCCAGGCCATCTAACTCTTCTTGAGTCCTTGAGGGCTATTCAAAGAACTCACGATGGAAGCCTATGCTTTACGGACGGGTCCCCCCATGATCCCAACACTGCGATTGTTGTGAATGGCAGGATTACTCTACCCGGCGTGTCCAGAATAGAAACCCTGTCGAATGGTAGGCCTGGCGCGCTTAACCTCCACCTGGAGCCTCTTCCAGGATATGATGTGATCAGAGACCTTTGTGTTGACTTTGGTGCATTGACGAAGAAGCGTGAAGAGGCGTCGCTTTGGCATGTCTCAAGAACTAGGGAAGCAATAAGATCTGAACAAGGTACATTGATTGGATCGATGAATCCCTCCGAAGCAATCGCACTCCATAAGATGTCTGACCCCTTCGGCGCCCAGGTACTACACTCATGCTCGGATTCCATAGCCTATTCCCAATCTTACCTCGGGCCCTCAGTATGCCTCGACCTCTGGGTCAAGAGGACAGACCCGAGAACCTCAACCAAGAGGGCTGAGGAGATAGACACGCTGTTGGGCGGGGCAAATGCAATCCTCGCGGAAACAGACCTAGCGCCGATAGGGAGGCAGCCCTTGGCAGGCAAAGAGATACAATCAGCACTATCTGATGCCAAGACAAGGGCACTGGAGCATAATGGCTACAACGGACGACATGGGAAGCATGTGTGGTGGTACGCATGGACCATGAAGAGCAGTGGGAGAGTTAACGATACAGTGCTATACAGGCAAGTGCTGGGCCCCCTCGGGCTTCTCTCCAATCTCACTTCAGGAGTCACTGCCAGAATGTTGACCGGCTTCACAAGAACTGGAGGCAAGATGGTGAATGACATACTGGCATTGGTAGCACCGCCCGCTGGAATAGGAAAGATGCCAAGGCAGTTCAACAAGAGAGTTGACGATCACTACGAAGTAGTTTCAATATTCAACAGCCTAGATAGTAGATTCTGAGGTGAGATCGAATGCCAATCCGATTTGCATATCATCCGGGGAATGTAGCTCATAGCAGCGCACCTGAGGTGGATGAGACGATGAGGGCTGCATGCCGTTCCCTCGACATAGAGTTGATCGATATGCCAGGTGCAACAAGCTGTGGAGCAGGAATATTGGGGCAGGCAAATCGTCGCCTCCAGATCACCCTCAACGCTAGGACAATGTCAATCGCCGAGGATCTTGGCATGGACATCATCACCCCTTGTGCGACAACGGCCGCCACACTATTCGAGGATTTGATGATGCTCAAGGCCGACTCTAGCTTGATGGGGGAAGTCAACAGGACACTCGAAAAAACCACGGGAAGAGTGCTTGAGGGATCGATAAAGATTAGACATCTTCTCCAAGTCATCCTAGAGGATATAGGTATCGAGAACTTTTCAAAGAAGGTAAAGAATCCAATTCCATCCCCCCTTGCGCCCTACTACGGTCCGAACCTCCAGCAAGTCGGTCTGATAGGCGGCGACGATGTCTTCGACCCTTGGTACATGGAGAGCGTCATTGAGGCAGGCGGAGGAGATCCCATCAGATATGCCTCACGAACCTCATCTGCTGGCACCCCGGGAATTTTCTCAGAGGAACAAACCGTTCTCCGCCAATCCGCAAATATCCTCTCAGATGCTAAAACCATGGGAGCACGCATGATGATCAGTGCCTGCACATTATCTCATGGAGTGCTAGACATATACCAAGGAAAAGCCTCTAGATCAACTGGCCTAAACACCAATCTGCCGGTGATCCATTTCTGTGAGTACGTAGCATTCCTCACCGGGAATTTCCCAACGAGGCTAGCCATGTTGAAAACTAGGGTGGCGGTTATCGGCGACTAGTCAATCTGACGGCTCCACCTTCAAAATTCATCTAGACCTGATTGGCCTGATGGCCGATATGCCGCAGGCTTCGCCCTCTTCTCTTCCTCAATGACTGAGATGGCCATGCTCGAACCGGCCTCTTCTGCTTTGGGAAACTCATACTTATTTGCTTCTCGCTCGTTCTTGATAAAACGCCCTGCATCGATTTCACCTCCGATGTCCTCAATCGAGAAGGACCCCAATAGGCTGTAATTGATTGGGCCCCCTTTCAGCGCCCTTCTCACAGCATGAATTGATTTCATCATCGCCATTTCCCTTCGATGTGATGCTATGGCTGCAGCCTCATCCCTCGTCCCCTCTGCAATGAGTACAACGACGTCTCCCTGACGCCTTCTCCCTGTCCTTCCACGTCTTTGGATTGTCCGGGTTTCACTTCCAACAGGCTCGTAGAATATCACTAGGTCAGCTGAGGGTATGTCCAAACCCTCCTCACCTACTGAGGTTGCAACAAGAATGTTGCCTAATCCCTGTTTGAACTCACTGATAGTTTGGATCTGCTCCTTGGAGGTCAGCCCGCCTTCCGGCCTTTTCGACTGGCCTACAAACCTCAAGGGGGTTGCACCTTCGATTCCTTCAATTGCTCTGTGGATCGAGGCAACAGTATCTCTGAAGTTAGCGAAAATAATAATTTTCGACTCAGGACTTCGACGGAGACGCTCTGAGACCAGCCTCCTGACTGTTCCTATTTTGCTGTGAACTTCATCCAATGCGTCTAGTTTGTTTCGCAAATCCGTCACCCTGTTGTCTGAAAGGAAGGCTCTTGTCGATTTCTTGGACGCTGAGGACTCGCTTGACTTCCTTCTGAGAAACTCTCGGGCAGCACCTACCCCCTGGGATAGTATGTGATTTATGAGGTGATTGAGGGTCAATGCTAGAGCTAACCTGGAAACCGAAGCGAAAGCCGTCCCATCCCCCCTAGAAATGGCGCCCCTCGCCCTTTCCATAGCACTAGACAAGCCTGAGTAGGTCACTTTCCCCTCATGGACGTATCTACCCAACCTCCTCTCTATGTCGATCAACCCCTCTTGCCATTGCTTCAATGGACTCGCGAGTTCGACCAGCTCCTCGGGAACCTCTACCCTGACCTCAATTAACTCGAGATCCGAGAGGTACCTCTTGAGCCCTGAATCTGTTGATGACCTGGTGTGGATCCTATCAATGCCCAACCTGCGACAGAGAGCTTCCACATGGCTCTTGGAGTACCCAGGACTTGCTGTCATGGCTAGAATTTTTTCCCCTCCCCGAATAATGAACTCGTCGCAGGATTTTCCCATCGCGTGACTCCCGACAGAGTGATGGGCCTCATCGACGATTAGTATCTCAATGGTGGAGGGGTCAATTAAACCACTCAAAACATCATTGTGGAACACTTGGGGCGTGGCTATGATCACCATTGATGAATTCCAGAGTGGCTTCCTCTTTTCCGCTGCCGTAGCTCCAGTAAGTGTTGAGACGGAAACTTCTCCCGTCAGCCAGTTCGTGAGGGTGCTCTTGTGCTGTTCAACCAGCCCAACTGTTGGCGCGAGCATCACAGCTCTTCCTCCGTCGGATATCACTTCTGCTACCACCATGGCGGAGACTGCGGTTTTTCCAGCAGCCGTTGGGTAGACTAACAATGTGGAGCATTCAAGTGCCTCAGCAACCCCTTCCAGTTGATACGCTCGAGCTTCCACTGCGGATCTCTTGAGCCGGGGGTGATCCACAGTCGGAAGCATAATGCTCACACACCGTCAACCAAGGTTCTAAAGGGTTACAATCGATATATGTCTAGCCAGAGGCAGTGGGTTGCTTTCCGATTCGTTCATAAATGATGGGCAGGTCGGAAGGCCGCTCATATTGAGGAGTACCAGACACAACAGGGCTCTGTGAATGCAACCCAAGGCGACCAAAACCCAGTCGGGAATTGGTCTCCGGTGTCACGGTCCTCTCCTTGAGATATGGGCCCGTCGACAGCCGTTTTAACGGCTTGAGACGGTAAACGAAACGGAGACAAAAACATGGCGGACAAGCATAGACCCCGGCGCGGAAGTATGGGTTTCAGCCCTCGCAAGCGGGCGAATCGCCCCTACGGGACGATCACGGCTTGGCCCTCGACAGAATCAGAGTCGATTCGCGTACAAGGGTTTGCTGGGTGGAAGGCAGGAATGACGCACGTCCTTCTCAGGGATCTGAATCCTTCATCCACCAGTGCTGGCCAAGAAATTAGGAAGGCAGTCACCGTTGTCGAAACCCCGCCGATGAAAGTACTCGGAGTGCGGGGATACATAATGGACCCATATGGACTCAGAACAGCAGGAGAAGTATGGTGTGAACCCGATGATCTGCCTGATGGACTAACCCCACGACTTGCAAACGCCACCAGAGGTGAAAGAGACGCCTCCGAGGGAAGGAAGCCCTCCAAGCGATCAGGCAGGATACCAAACCGAGGGACTGGATTTAACCAGGCCGCATTTGACTCCCTGTCATCATCAAATCTTGTCGAGGTTCGCCTCATAGCCGCTACACAGCCAAAGCTTGTCTCCGGCTCTCCCAGCAAGACTTCTGAGATAATGGAACTAAACTTGGTTGGAGGTACATCAACAGAGAAATTAGAATGGGCCAAGGAGAGATTGGGCTCAGAGATAACGATAGAAGATGTATGGGAAGGCGGTCAAGAAATAGATGTGATTGGCATCACAAAGGGCAAGGGATTCCAAGGGTCTGTGAAGCGCTGGGGTGTCAAACTGCTAAGCCACAAGAACAGCAAAAAGCGAAGACAAGCGGGCAACCTAGGCGATTTCGGCACCGGCTACGTCAGATCCACAGTACCTCAAGCCGGTCAAATGGGTTATCATCAGAGGACGGAACTCAACAAGCGTCTTCTCAGAATATCGAGCCCTTCAACGAACGAGATCACCCCCGCAGGTGGTTTCCTCAACTATGGCGAGGTCAAAAACTCCTATGTGCTAATCCAAGGGAGCCTTCCCGGCCCTGCCAAGAGACTACTCAGACTGAGAGACCCAATTCGCCCAAGAAAGAACGCCCATCCCGTTGATCTGACGTACGTCAGCACTGCGTCCAAACAAGGTGTGTGACATTATGAAGGCAACAACATACTCCTTGAACAATTCAATATCTCAGATTGAGGTAGACGCAGGGTTACTCTCGGAAACATATTCCGTATCTGTCGAAGATGGATCAAAAATTGACCTTCCGGACTCATTCTCATCCCCGGTAAGGGAGGATATCGTGAGGAATGCAGTGCACTCTTCCAGAGCCAACAGGAGACAACCGTACGGCCACAGGAATCACGGTGGAAAGAGAGCTCCTCAAGCAGGTATGAAACACTCTGTGGAATGGTGGGGCAAGGGCCGTGGTGTATCGCGAATTATGAGGAAGACCGGCCAGAGAACAGCAGCCCAAAACCCTCACACAAGAGGCGGCAGGAGAGCACACGGCCCCATGGTTGAAAAGGATTGGTCGATGAAGTTGAACGCCAAGCAAAAGAGAATTGCACGTGATTCCGCAATTTCCGCATCATGTGACCCGGAGATAGTTGCCTCGAGAGGACACAAATTCGAGGATGGTTTGAGATTCCCCATCGTAATCGATAGCTATACTGAGGTAAACAATGGGAAGAGCGAGTCTCACAACCCGGAAAAAATTCCCATCTCTAACGGAACTAGAAAATTCGTGTCGATCATGCATGGACTAGGACTCGGGATGGACCTTGATAGGGCTAAGAAAGGTAGATCAATTAGAGCTGGAAAGGGAAAGATGAGAGGAAGAAGGAGGAGGACTCCAAAATCCGTGTTGTTGATAGTCGCAAACATGGATTCTCTCGCAAAATCCGCAAGGAACGTCCCCGGTGTGGATGTGGTGGCTGCCAAGGATCTCTGTGCTGAGGATCTGGCACCCGGCGGAGACATAGGGCGACTGGCCGTTTGGACGGCTGATGCCATCAAGGAGATGAGGTGAGAGATATGAAAGACCCTTATTCCATCATTCAAATGCCATGGATCACGGAGAAGACCCTGGAGGCCAGAAGGATATCTGACGGCGATGATCCAAGGCAACAAAACAACAACAGGCTGGAATTTATCGTCAGGAGGGAATCAACCAAGCCTCAAATCAAGGCTGCTGTCGAATCCCTTCTGGACGTCAAGGTAGCGAAAGTTAACACACGCATTACAAGGACAGGAAAACACGCAAGTGTTCGATTGGCAGATGGCTATGATGCTGAAGAAGCAGCGTTGAAGTTGGGAGCATTCTAATCAAGGTGGTACTATGGGAAAAAGGACACGCTCGCAACGCCGTGGATCAAGCCCCAAGAACCGGGTGTCTAGCCACCGATTCCCTGCCTCTAATTCTCTACCCAGGGTCTCAGAGCAAATGGGAGAGGTTGTTGACCTAGTACACAGTCCTGCACACACCGCTCCCCTGGCAAAGCTTCGCTTTGAAGACGGTACGTTAGGCCACATGGGCGCTCCAGACGGAATCAGCATAGGTCAGAAGGTCGCATTTTCAACCAAAGTCAGCTTGAGGCCTGGAAATGTGACCATGTTGGATCAGATACCTGAGGGAACACCGGTTTGCAACGTCGAAGCAAGGCCGGGAGACGGTGGAAAATTCGCTCGATCTGGTGGGAACTCAGCTTTCGTTGATACACGGATGGGCGACAAGGTGAGGATCAGGCTTCCAAGCGGCAGTCTGAAGGATTTACCTGCCAAATGCAGGGCTACAATTGGCGTACTTGCTGGACATGGAAGGACTGAGAAGCCAATCATGAAGGCAGGCGCTGCGCACAAGAGAGCCAAGGCTAGGGGGAAGCTTTACCCAACTGTCAGCGGAGTAGCCATGAACCCAGTGGACCACCCCCATGGCGGCGGGAACCATCAAGCAGTTCACGGACCCAACTCCGTACCGAGGACAGCTCCACCAGGGCAAAAAGTTGGCCACATCGCCCCGCGAAGAACCGGGCGTGGTAGAGTAAGAAAGGATTGAGGTGCGAAGAATGGCGAAATCGAAGAAGGTATTCCGCTCCCCCAAACTTGCCCGCAGGCAGGCAAGGAAGCGAAGATCCACGGTAGCTGAGCGAAGGAAGAAAGAATTCCTGTGGAGAGGCTATTCCATGGACGAACTCAAGTCGATGCCGTTGTACCCACCGGAGGAGGATCCGGAGGCACTCAGTATCGTGGCATTGCTGCCTTCAAGGGCGAGAAGATCGTATGCGCGCGGGCTTTCAGAAGAGTGTGAGAAACTTTTGGAAAAGTTCGACAATACCTCTGGGGTGGTACGAACTCATTGCCGTGGGATGTACATCGTACCTTCGATGGTGGGGCGGACTGTCGGGATTCACAATGGAAGAGAGTTCGTGAAGGTCGACATACAACCGGAGATGATAGGTCACGCAATGGGAGAATACGCCCCAACCAGGAAATCCGTCAAGCACACTGGCCCAGGTGTGGGTGCAACCCGGTCTTCCAAGCACGTGGCACTGAAGTGAGGTGAAAATGATGAGCAGGATACAAGGACAGCCCCAAAGCGGGTACACTCAACTGTTGGAGGGGTCCTTCCTCACAACGGCAAGGGCAGTCAATTTGGACGTTCACCACAAACACTGTTATCAGATAGCCAAGTTCCTAAGAGGAAAAACTACCATTCAGGCAATTGAGTACCTAGAGAAGGTAATCAAGAAAGAGGCAGCCATACCCTACACAAGGAGATCTAGAAAGGGGAAGGGAGGAAACACAATGGCTGGTCATCGAAAGGGGAAAATGGGACCAGGGGCATACCCATACAAGGCCTCGATCGAATTCATCAGACTGATCAACAGCGCCATGGACAACGCGCGACAAAGATACGACACCATCGATCCTGAAGAAATGGTCATCACCCACCTTGCAGCGCATCGTGGGCAGATTTCACGAGGCTTCAGGCCGAGGGCTCGTGGAAGGGCATCCCCGAAGAACCATTACCAAGTGAATCTCGAGATATTCTTGGAACATTTCGGAGAAGAGGAAGAGGAAGAGGATTTCTGAGGGATTTTTTATGACTAAACAAAACACAATCCGGAAGACAATTCACAGGAATGTAGAGCGCGAGCTTGTCAGGGAGTACCTACTCAGAGAGACGGAGAGAGCCGGATATGGCGGATTGAAGTTTAACAGGACTCCTGAAGGAACAGAAGTCACCATTCAAGCAGAAATGGTAGGCAGGGTCTACGGCAGGAGAGGTAAGACCATCAGAGAACTTAACGACAGGTTGAGGGATGACTTTGACCTATTCCAACCACAACTGCAAGTCGAGGAAATAGATGAGCCTAGGTTGAACGCACAGATAATGGCAAGCCGACTCGCAAGCTCGATTGAAAGAGGGTGGTTCTTCAGAAGAGCCGGACATGGGACTGTTCAGAATATCATGGATGCCGGCGCGAGGGGATGCCTAGTTATCTTGAGTGGTAAAATAACAGGTGCACGCCACAGGGTCCAGAAATTCCAAAAAGGCCACATCAAATATTGTGGACAGACAGCACTCGATGTAATGGAAAGTGGCTTTGCGACAGCCGTAAAGAAGCTCGGTACGGTTGGATGCACTGTCAAAATCATGAGGCCAGGGACCAGACTTCCTCATGAGATCATCATCCGAGAGAGGGCAGAGGCAGGCCTTCCGCCAGTTGTCGAGGATGCTGCTTGGAATACTGAAGAACAAAGTTCGGATCATACAAATCGCGGGGAGGAGGAGTGAAATGGGTCACCTCTCAACCCATGAGATAGATCAGATGTCCATGGAGCAAATGCTCCGAAGACTCGAGGAGATGAGGGAAGAGCTCCTACAGCTACGGGCTCAGCAGGCTCTAGGAGGGTCATCATCCAATCCAGGTGAATTCAAACAAACAAGAAGGAGCATTGCGAGACTCCTGACCAGTATCAACAAAGAGAGGAAGGAGTAGAGCCGATATGGCAGGGATATGCAATCTATGTGGTTTGCCAGAGGAATTGTGTATATGTCAGGAGATAGCTAAAGAACAGCAAACAGCAGTAATTTCAACAGCGAGAAGGAGGTATGGAAAGATGGTTACTATTGTTGACGGCATTGAAGACACCGCTATAGACATCAACCAGCTTGCAAAGACACTCAAATCGGCTTGCGCTAGCGGCGGAACTGTCAAAGGACGCACGATCGAATTACAAGGGGAGCACAAGAAAAGAGCCGCAAAAGTTCTGGAACAAAATGGATACAGGGTGGAGGTACGATGATGAGCCCAATGAATCAACCGTGGCTTGCCAGGACGATTACGGTGACCCGATCAAAGGACGAAGGCCTCGTGGGTCTCAAAGGTATGATCGTTCACGAAACCAAGCGCACATTGAGAGTAAGGTCCCCAAAAGGTGTCCATGTCATCGCAAAAGACGTAATTAGTTTCACGCTCGATGGAAGCGACCTAGTCATCGAGGGATCTGAAGTGCTACAAAAGCCAGAAGACAGGGTCAGCCGAAGATACAGGAGGAATCGTTGATGGGAGAAATCAGAGATATCGGTATCGATGTCGCAACACCTACAGGTGAATGGGATGGGAATCAAAACTGTCCATTCTATGGGAGCCTGAGGGTCAGAGGGCAGATCATTGAGGGCAAGATCGTATCAGCAGAAGGCATGGATAGTTCTGTAGTCCTCGAGAGGGAAACAACTCGGTACATGAAGAAGTACGAGAGGTATGAGAAGAGAACTCATCGCTACGTTGCCCACCTACCCTCGTGCATAGGAGGAGTCAACATCGGCGAGAGAGTTCGGATCATGGAATGCAGACCTCTATCAAAAACTGTGAAATTTTGTGTCATCGAAAAGGGGGAGTCAATTTGAAGGGAATTTCTAGTTCAGTGACCGACGCACTTCCAACACAAGCCCGGATGGACTGCGCGGACAATACAGGTGCAAAGATAGTCCAACTAATGAACGTACTCAGGAAAGGGGGCGTAGCAAGGAGATACCCTGCAGCAGGTGTTGGTGACTTGATCAGAGTGACTGTCAGAAGGGGAACCCCGGAGACCAGGAGGCAGATTTTCACTGCAGTCATCATAAGACAAAAGAGGCCATTCAGAAGAGTAGACGGAACATGGGTTTCATTCGAAGACAATGCTTGCGTTATTACAAACGAGAAAGGAGAACTTCGTGGATCGGATATCAAAGGTCCCGTTAGTAGGGAAGCAGCGGAGAGGTGGCCAAGAATAGCCGCCACTGCAAAACAAATAGTATGAGGAGGTGGAAGAATGTCAAGCAAACAACCAGGGAAACAACGCAAGGCACAATACAACGCCCCAATTCACGTCAAGAGGAAGCGAATTAGAGCGCGTCTGAGGACTGAAGATCCAGACCTCGCAGGAGTAAGGACCATCACAGTTAGAGTAGGGGATGAGGTAGAAGTCCTAAGGGGAGATTTCGGCAGCCCCAACTCCGCAAAGCCCGATACCAGAGGAAAGCGACTAGGACAAGCCAGGGGGAAGGCGGGAATCCGTGCCAAGATCGTCGGCGTTAACACGAATTCAGGAACTGTGAATGTTGACGGCGTCTCTATAACAACAGCAGATGGGAAAGAGGAGCCTCTTCCAATACATGCTTCAAACATAGTCGTCGTATCATTAGACGATACTGATCCACTTAGAATTAGCAAAATTCTCGAAAAAGCCGCAGGAGGGAAGAAAGAATGAGCAGTAGCCACATGAAACGACTAACCATGCCTAGGACATGGCCTCTCCCGAGAAAGACAGACGTTTGGGTGCAAAAACCAGACCCCTCCGGTCACCCGTTGGAATTGTGCATGCCCATTGGCATTATCCTGAGGGATGTTCTCGGACTCTCAAGGAGCCAGAGGGAATCGAAGCGAATACTCGCAACTAGGAGCGTATTAGTTGATGGAAGGGTCGTAGTAAAACACTCTCGGGCCGTTGGACTGATGGACGTCCTGACTGTCGGAGAAGACAACTACCGATGCGTTCTGGACACAAACGGTAAGCTCCGATACAGGCCTATTGCGAAGAAAGAGGCTGGAACTAAACTCTGTAGGGTCATAAACAAAACAACAATCAAAGGTGGTAAAACCCAATACACACTTCACGATGGAAGGACAATAATCTCTGAAAAGCCGGATGAATACTCCACAGGAGACAGCCTATCCGTGTCCCTTCCAGATCAGGAAATTCAAGCCCATCATCCATTCAAGCCAGACTCAATCGCCTATCTCATCGGTGGATCTCACGTCGGCGAAGTCTCTAAAATCAAAACCATAGAGGTAAAACGATCGACTAGGCCGAATGAAGTTTCATTCGAAGAGTTCGGTACTATCGCCTCATATGCTTTCGTGATCCCAAGCGAAACCGCTCTACCACTGGAGGCTAAATCATGAGTAGCCCAGCAAACCCTATGCTTACTCCGAGGATCACAAAGGTCACCGTGAACATAGGTGTAGGTGAGGGAGGCAACAGACTCATCCTAGCTGAAAAGGTCCTGGAATCACTGACCAAACAAAAGCCAGTGAGGACGCTTTCCAGGAAGACCAATCGAGACCTAGGGACCCGGATCGGGGCACCCATAGGGTGCAAGGTGACAATTAGAGATTCAGAGAAGGCCCATGAGTTCTTGAAGAACGCATTATGGGTCAGGGAGAATACCATCCATGGCTGGTCTTTCGATGACTCGGGGAACCTCTCCTTCGGAATTGCGGATTACACCGATTTCCCAGAGATGAAATATGATCCAGACATCGGGATTTTCGGCCTCGATGTTAACGTTGTGGTCGAAAGGCCGGGACACAGAGTTCAGAGAAGGAGGCATGCGTCAAGCAGACTGCCGATGCAACACCGAGTCTCTAGGGAAGAATGCAAGACTTGGTTCAAGGATACCTTTGGAATCACAATCATGGAGGAGTAATTCAATGGCACGCGAACATGGTGAGGAGATTGGCAGGACAATCGGATGCAGGCGATGCGGAAGAAAGCGCGGGATGATCAGGAGGCACGGTCTAAGACTCTGCAGGCAATGTTTCCGCGACATGGCCCCGGAAATAGGATTCAAGAAATTCAATTGAGGTGATATGATGCAATTTGACCCGTTATCCGACGCTTTTGTGAGAATATATAATGCCGAACAGGCTGGCCACTACGAAGTCTCCATCAATCCAGCAAGTAAGTTATTGGAGAGCATGCTCACAATCATGCAATCATCAGGCTACGTAGGTGAGTTTGAAAGAATTGCAGATGGCCGCGGAGACGCCTTCCGCGTAGAACTAGTAGGCGCAATAAACAGATGCGGCGTTATCAAACCTCGACATTCAGTGAAAAGAGCTGACTTCGACAAGTGGGAATCCAGATACCTTCCAGCGAGGGACTTCGGCCTACTGATAGTCTCCACAAACCAAGGCGTGATGAACCACCACGAAGCCAAGAAGGAGCGCGTGGGCGGACGATTATTGGCGTACATTTTCTAAAGGAGGAATAAGGATGCCAGCACTTGACAGCTTGACACACAAAATACCCCTGCCGGACGGGGTTTCGGCATCAATTGAAGACGGATCCGTCACAATCTCCAAGGACGGCGCATCGATAACCAGAGAATTTAGGAATTCGAGGCTATCAATTTCAGTTGATGATAAGAACATAACTGTGTTTTGCGATCTTCCCAGGAGGAAACACAAAGCAATCGCAGGGACATGGCATGCGCACCTCAAAAACATGGTCCGGGGCATCGATACCGGGTTTGAATACAAACTCAAGGCGGTCTATTCTCACTTCCCAATGACTCTCAAAGTAGAAGGGAATACCATGACCATCACAAATCTGTTTGGTGAGAAAGTACCTCGCAAGGCCGTTCTTCCATGGACTCCATCCGAAGTACAGGTCAAAATAGAGAACAAGACGGACGTGACGGTGACTGGAAGCGATAGGGAGAAGGTCGGACAAACTGCGGCCAACATTGAAAGAGCTTGCAAAATAAAGAAAAGGGACAGGAGAGTATTCCAAGACGGAATCTACATTGTCTCCAAGGGCGAGGAGTGAGGAATATGGATTACGAATCAATGACAGTCGCCGAACTAAAGGAGATACTCAAAGCCAGGGGGCTGAAAGTCAGTGGCAAGAAGGCAGAACTCATTCAACGATTGTCAGAAAATGAGACAACGAATTCCGCAACTGCAGAACCTCAAACCTCCGATGAAGAAAATAAATCCGAAGAAGATTTCGTAATGGAAGACGCCGATGATTTCGAAGAAGAATTCTACCAAGACGAGTGGGATGTAGATGAAGAGTACGCTCCCAAACAAAAACCATCACTCGACGACGACACAAAGGCAGCGTTAATGATTAGGAAAACCCAACGCGCAACCATGCCCAAATTTAGACGACAGGAATGGTTCCGCTACTACAGACTAGCACGGACTGGCTGGAGGAAACCCAACGGGTACCAATCAAAACAAAGGCTCAACATGAAATACAGGACGCCTATGGTTAGAATCGGACACAGGAAAATCGCGTCAGTGAGAGGGTTGCACCCCTCAGGCTTTGAGGAGGTACTCGTCAAGACTCCATCAGACTTGGAGGGACTCAATCCTGACTCACAGGCTGTTAGGGTCAGTGCGGGCGTCGGCAATCGAAAGAGGACCATCATACACAACAGAGCTGATCAATTAGGCCTTAGAATCCTAAACCGGCGAAGAATCCAAAGAAAGGGGGACTTGCAATGATAATTTCAAACCAAAAGAGACTTGCTGCGGACATACTATCTCGCAGAGAAGGTAGGACCGTAGGCATCCACAGAATCTGGATAAACCCAGATTACCTGGACGACGTGACGAATGCCGTACAAAAGGACGACGTCAGACAGTTGATAGAGGAAGGCGTAATCAAAGCGAGGCCATTAGTCGGGAACAGCCGAGGCAGGGCAAGAAAAGCTGAGGCACAGAAGGCCAAGGGCCGAAGGAAGGGGCACGGCTCCAGGAAGGGGACTGCAAACGCGAGAAACCCAAAAAAGCACAGGTGGATGAAAACCATCCGCGCCCAACGAAAGGCATTGAAAGAAATGCGCACAGACTCCACCCTAACCCCCTCACAATACCGTCTCTTCTACAGGAAGGCAAAAGGAGGCTCCTATCGTTCCGTTGCACACCTGAAGAGCAACATCGAACTTGAGGGAATTGACATAGGAGGCGAGGCATAGTGCCATCAGGGAAGAATCAGAGACTTCGCTACAAGCGGAGAGAAAGCGGACTAACGGACTACCGAAGAAGGCTACGTCTACTAAGGGGAAACATCCCTCGCGCCGTAGTGAGGGTCAGCAATACACAAACCACATGCCAGCTTGTGGAGTACGCCAAACAGGGCGACAGGGTACTTGTTCAGATGAAATCATCCAACTTGGCCAAGGAACACGGATGGCCTTCTGACGCATCTAAAAAGGCAATACCCGCCAGTTACCTCACAGGATACGCACTGGGTAAGAAAGCCGTTGCATCAGGAGTAAAAACAGCGGTATTGGATATAGGTCTCGCCGCTTCAAGCAATGGAAACAGAGTCTATGCAGCACTCAAAGGAATGGTGGATGCAGGGCTAGAGATCCCCCACGGCGAGTCTGTACTCCCATCAGAAGATCGCCTCATGGGACGCCACATCAACGATACACTGGAATCGCAGGTCGAGACTGCAAAATCCAGCATAGAGGAGGCATACGCATGACCGAAGAAGAAACCACGGAGACTCAAGAAGAAATTCCTGTCTTGGCAACAGGCCTTTCAATAGCATTCGGCTATTCGGACGCACCTGATCCAGAACCGGGATCTAGGCGAAGGGGCGGGCCAGATAGGTTCGCAGATCTGAGACAATGGCAGCCTAAAACCAGACTCGGACGGATGGTCATGAATGGCGAGATACTCAACTACAATCAGGCCATGGCCACAGGCCTACCAATAAGGGAAGTCGAAATCATCGATGCCTTGATCCCGAACCTGGAAGAGGATGTGCTAGCAGTTAATATGATCCAGAGAATGACCGACTCAGGTAGGAGGGTCAGATTCAACGTTCTCTGTGTGGTCGGGAACCAAGACGGTTACGTCGGTCTAGCCATATGCAAGGGGAAAGAGGTAGCCAGCACCATCCAAAAAGCAATCACAAAGGCCAAAATGAGCCTAGTACCCGTCATGCGAGGGAATGGATCATGGGAGTCTGGGCAAGGTCCAGGCAAGAGCGTTCCGATCAAGGTCACTGGTAGATCGGGATCAACAAGGGTCACGCTCATGCCAGCACCGGCCGGAAAAGGCCTAGTAATTGGCGATACAGGCAGAAGAGTCCTCAACAAAGCAGGGATTACAGATGTTTGGTCATCAACGTCAGGCCAAACAAGGACCACCATCAACTTCGCTCAGGCAACATTCAACGCCCTCAAACAGCTCAATATGACGAGGATCGGAGATCGAGACAAACAGCGATTGCACATCACCCAAGGGGAGGGCTCGGTTTGACTTTCCTCGTAATTCGTGTTCGCAGTGACCGCGGTGTGGAGAAATCTATCCGTGAGACAATGTCTATGCTGAATTTGACAAAAGTGAATCATGCGACAATAATCCCCGAAAGGCCGACATATGCCGGCATGCTCCAAAAAGCGAAGGATTTCGTGACTTGGGGGGAAGTCGACGCAGCCACAATTTCAAACCTGCTTAGAGAGAGGGGTAGGATGACCGGCGATAAGCCAGTTGACGACGCTGCAATATCTTCTGGTAGCGAATACGGGTCGATAGAGGACTTCGCAGCGGCCCTGGCCTCCGGAGATGCAACACTCAAATCGGTGGATGGATTGAAACCCGTTCTACGACTACATCCGCCACGGGGCTCGAAAGGGTGGGGCGGAATCAAGAGGTCCTACACAACAGGCGGTGCCTTAGGATTCAGAGGCTCAGATATCAGTGAATTGGCATCAAGGATGGTATGAGGGGATCAAATGGTTTCGAGAACAAACAAATTTAGAGGGCGGTCCAGGTACCATGGTCGAGGTAAGAAAGCAGGCAGAGGCGCCGGAAAAAGAGGTGGAAGAGGCAACGCTGGTCTGAACAAGCACCGCCTAATGACCCGTCTGAAATATATGCCCAAGCATTGGGGCATGCACGGCTTCAATCGAGACCCAAGCCTTAGAATCGTACACAACAGTGTCAATGTATCCCAATTGGAACAGCTTTTCCCTGATGAAGAGAAAATAAACCTCTCTTCCCATGGATATGACAAACTACTCGGATCCGGAAGAGTCACGAAATCACTGCACGTATCAGTAGAGCACGCCTCTGCCAAGGCAATCGAAAAAATAGAGTCCGCTGGTGGGTCAGTGACCCTCGAAGCCGAAGATGAAGAATGGGAAGAGGAATAACCGAGGCGGGTGAGAGGAGATGGAGGGCAGGAGACCGAATCTAATCGCCCTTGTAATTGTAGCTTCCATTTATTGGGGGTCTTTGGTATGGTGGCAGCGTGATCGTCTGTTTGGAGACAGTTCCGCAGACCAGACATGGGCCCTCACACTACTTGGCGTCTCATTTCCATATGTTGGTTTCGTCATATGGGGTGTGACTAACGACCTGCCAGAATCCATGGCAGAATCCGCATTTGGCCGATGGTTCAAACCTGTGATCTGGCTGAGCTCAGTCACCGCCATGGTCGTTTGGGGCTGGTTGGACCAACAAGCTGTCGGTTTCCTGCTCGTCGGAGTAGCTCTGCTCGGACTAGCTGCTGGACTCTCATTGTCATGCCTGATGTACAGCGGACCTGAGTCTAGCAGACTTTACGCCCTTAAGCGAATGGTCGACGTTTACCCCTCAATCGTCAAGCCCGATGGCCATGTCAGATTCAACCAGAAGCTCTGGACCACGGTGCTCGTGCTCATCATCTACTTCATGATGACGAACGTGATGATTTGGGGCCTGTCGGATTCAACCTTGGATGTATTCTCCTCGTTTAGAGCGATAATGGCCGGCGCCTCCGGTTCAATCATGCACTTAGGAATAGGCCCCATTGTCACCGCCTCCATAATCATGCAGCTATTCTCCGGTGCCAAGATCATACAACTCGACCTGCAAGACTCAGCTGACAAACAACTGTACCAAGGGATTCAGAAGATTCTCGTCCTACTCATGATCCCGATAGAATCAATACCCCAAGTCTACGGTTTCTTAGACCCGCATGAGAGCCTAATCCTAGATTTCGGCGTGGGTTGGGCCAACACGATAATCGTTGTACAGTTGTTTATCGGCTCTTACCTCGTCTTCCTGCTCGATGAGTTGGTATCGAAGTGGGGAATTGGAAGTGGAATTTCTCTCTTCATTGCGGCAGGAGTGGCTCAATCCACGTTTGTGGGGACCCTGTCTCCACTGCCGAGCGTCAGTGGCTCCCCCCTGTCGTTCGAAAATCCTCCTGCAGGAACGCTACCGATGATTTTCTACACGCTCAGAAGCGCCACAAACTCACAACTCGTATCTCAAAACGGTTTTGAACAAATACTGCTTAATCACTCCAACCCGATAGCCGCCTTGGTTTCGTCAATAATTGTTTTCCTGGTGGTAGCATATGCCGAGTCATCCAAACTTGAGCTCCCCCTCGCCCATGGCAAGGTAAGGGGACATAGGGGTCAATACCCGATCAGGTTAGTCTATGCGAGCAACATTCCTGTCATCCTCATGGCGGCGCTCCTGGCAAACGTCAACATGTTCACGCTCCTGTTCTGGAGCCACCCGGTCTTATCCACAGTCCCGATACTCGGTAGGAACGGGTGGGGCTCCAAGGCACATTGGTTTGGAAGCTACGAACCCGGAGCCACCACTCCCTCGGATGGGTTTGCATGGTATAGCTCGATGGTGAACGGTGTAGGGGATTGGCTAATCCCACTACTGAATCAGACTGGGGATGCTTATGGACACAGCCTAGGCCAAGTCATGGTCCATGTCCTCACGTATGTCACCTTCATGACACTCGGAAGTATGGTTTTTGCAAAATTCTGGATAGAGACCACCAACATGGGGCCAAAGGACGTTGCTAAACAAATCGAACGCACAGGTATGCAGATTCCCGGATTCAGGAATAATCCCCAAGTTGTAGAAAGGATCCTTGAGAGGTACATCCCGCCTGTCACACTATTCTCTGGCGCTTTCGTGGGGTTGCTCGCAGCAGGCGCAGACTTGCTGGGAACTGTCGGGAATGCCACTGGGACTGGGTTGCTGCTCGCAGTCGGCATCATTTTGAGAACTTACGAGCAAATACAGAAGGAACAAGCAATGGAAATGCACCCAGTTCTGCGAGAATTCTTCGGAGCGACTTAGCAAGAATAACGCTAGTATGCGCTGCATCGTAAGAAATAGTCCACACGTCATGTTGATATACGGACCGCAAGTCGGAGGCGCGCTGCGTCTGACGGGCGTTGGAGACTGAACCCCTCGGGGTCGTGAAGTCATCATTCACGTCAGTCGTTGCCGAGGAAGTGCGGTCCCGAACCAAGTTCGGGGCTTAGATTGGTGATCCACGACGAAAATCCTCCTGCTATCAGGAGGTGTGCAAGGTGCAGATATAACATTCTCACCGCTAAGCACTTTAAGTTTCAATAGTCAACGACAACTCAAGCTCCAGCAAGGATCGTGATTACGCGCACGCGAAATCCGGTTGATCCTGCCGGAGGCTACCGCTATTGGAGTCCGATTAAGACATGCGAGTCGAGAGCTTTCGGAGCTCGGCATACTGCTCAGTAACACGTGGGTAACCTGCCCTGTGCTGGGGGATAACCTCGGGAAACTGAGAACAATACCCCATAGTCCACTACGCCTGGAACGGTGAGTGGATGAAAGCCCCGGCGGCACAGGATGGGCCTGCGGCGTATCAGGTAGTAGGGGGTGTAAAGTACCCTCTAGCCTTCGACGCGTACGGGTTGTGAGAGCAATAGCCCGGAGATGGATTCTGAGACAAGAATCCAGGTCCTACGGGACGCAGCAGTCGCGAAACCTTGACAATGCGGGAAACCGTGATCAGGGGACTCCAAGTGCCAGGAGTAAGATCCTGTGCTTTTCTTTTCTCTTCAAAGGATTTGGAATAAGAGGTGGGTAAGGACGGTGCCAGCCGCCGCGGTAATACCGGCGCCTCGAGTGGTAGTCGATTTTATTGGGCCTAAAACGTCCGTCGCCGGTCTGGTGCATTCGTGGGTAAATCAACCCGCTCAACGGGTTGAATTCTGCGAGCACGGCCAGACTAGGGACCGGGAGAGGTGTGGGGTACGCTCGGGGTAGGGGTAAAATCCTGTCATCCCGAGCGGACCACCTGTTGCGAAGGCTCCACACTAGAACGGATCCGACGGTCAGGGACGAAGCCTAGGGGCACGAACCGGATTAGATACCCGGGTAGTCCTAGGTGTAAACGCTGTGGACTTGGTGTTGGGAGCTCCCAGAGGGCTCTCAGTGCCGTAGCGAAGGTGATAAGTCCACTGCCTGGGGAGTACGGTCGCAAGGCTGAAACTTAAAGGAATTGGCGGGGGAACACCGCAACCTGAGGATTGTGCGGTTTAATTGGATTCAACGCCGGAAAACTCACC
>DAGH01000011.1:0-11705 GCA_002495675.1 Euryarchaeota archaeon UBA182
GCCCGAGCCAGAGCCCGAGCCCGAAATAACGAATGTCGATAGCATTACCCAGTCCGGGGAGTCAGTAGAAAACCCGATGTTGGAAGGAGTCACTAGGTTTGTGGGCCACTTGGGCGAGGCAGTGACCCTCACTGCCAGAAAAAAGGCCATAGACTCGCTTATTGACCAAGTCTTCCCGCTCGCCATGAAGGTCAGCGGCCTGGATCGGACCATAGGCTATGGGGTATCCAAGGAATTGATGTTCGGAACCACGGTGCTCGCCACATCGGCTCTGCTTGGTCAAGTGGAACTCAGGCTACCGAAGGACCATGTAATCCCGAAGTTGGGACAATCAATTGACATGCCAGTTCGAGTTTCTGGATGGAACTTTGCTCAAAACAGGCCAATATTGGAGATTTCAAACGAATGACTAGTGTCAAGACACCTCGAATGACTCCCTGATCATCTCCTCCAAGCTCACAGTGGGCCTGAAACCCAATCTCATCTCGACCTCGGAAGCGTCCACAATCCCGAAGACCTCCTGATCATGGTTTTGGCCATATTCGGCCTCGCACCCGGTCATTTGGTTGTATATTGCTGCCAAATCCCTCAATTGTATGCCCTTTCCGGAGCCGATGGCGATGCTCTCCCTAGTTGGAGGGGGGTCGGCCATCACTCTCATGATGCACTCCACAAGGTCCTGAACATGCACGAAATCCTTGAGGTCCGAGCCGTCGCCTGGGACATTCACCCATCCAATTGGTGCTTCTGATGCCCATTTGTGGAGCAGTCCATTGCCCGGGGGGCCTGAGATCGGGACGCCTTGTACGTTAGATGCCCGAATGACGCTGACCGGCCTCTCAGTCGTTGCCTGTTCCAGAGCAATCTCCTCCATCCACAATTGTGCCTCTGCAGCAATGTCTCTGGGCGCTATGGTTGAGTCTGACCCATAGTAGGGCTCGCCTTCCTCCCATTGAGGGTGCACCCGGAGCGTGCCGACTAGGATGAGGTGGAGGCCACCATGGCGTCCAACTGCATCTAGCACTGGCCTGGACCTGTCCCTCATCTTGAGCATCGTATCCCTGTCATCACGTCCGGACAAACCGTCGGGAGCTGCGGAGTTGATGTGAATTAGGGATTTGCAGGGTGTGAGAATGGCATCCAGGGACAATGGCTCTTTCAGAGCCTCGTCAGGGATGACAATCGCGTCCTCCCCAAGCATCTCAGATATCCATGGTCCAACGAATCCGTCTGATGCGGTAATCGCCACACTCATGTTGCTCATTGGTCAGGTGGGTTTTCACGCCTATGAGCGTGTCGGTTCGCTGGCCTCCTATGCGTAGGCTTCAAGCACCTCGGCCTACTGACATCATTGCAGGCGATTCGATGGACCAACTACCAAATCTAGGGAGAGAGCTCGAAATGCTCTCGGAAATGGGCCTAAAATCGATGGAAGAGTTGTTTGAGGACATACCCGAGGACGTCAGAAGGACTGACCCCCTCCCACTCCGGGGCCCACAGTCCGAGGAGGGCATCCTAGCCGACGCACATCGCTTGTTGGGTGCCAACATACACCTCGATTCACGTCCATCATTCCTATCCGCTGGACTGGCCAGGAACTTCGTGCCATCCATGGTTCCAATGCTTGCCACTAGAGGGGAATTCCTGACTTCCTACACCCCCTATCAACCAGAGGTCAGCCAAGGAATGCTTCAGGCGATGTGGGAGTTTCAAACCATGATCTCTGAACTGGTCGCTCTACCGGTCGCGAATGTGTCGATGTATGATGCCAGCACAGCCGCTGCCGAGGCAATCACATGCGCCGTAAGGGTCCGATCGAAGCGGGCCGAGCAACCAAACACGGTTTACGTTTCGGAGAAGGTCCCTCCCCACAGGATGTCCGTGATCAGGAATTACACACAGGGGGTAGGCATCAAGTTGGTACAAATCCCCCACACAAGCGCAGGTCTTCTCGATCTCGAGGCAGCGAGCAAGGCCAAAGGCTCCTGCGCGGTATATGTAGAGCAGCCCAATGCTTTCGGCATCATCGACGAAGGGCTGATGAGGCTCAGGGGCATCATCGGGGATTCCACCTCACTGATTGTCGGGGTCGACGCAGTTTCACTGGGAGTGCTGGAGGCTCCAGGAAACTGGGGGGCAGACATCGTCGTTGGTGAAGGCCAGCCCTTCGGAATAGGCCCCACGGGGGGCGGACCAATCTACGGGATCTTCGCATGCACCAAGGACTACCTCAGGTTGATGCCCGGCAGGATAGTGGGGCAGAGTAAGGACTCCGACGGGCGCATCGCCTATACGCTCACACTCTCCACGCGTGAGCAGCACATACGCAGACACAGAGCAACATCAAACATATGCTCGAATGAGACGCTGATCGCCTTGATGGGAGCCATGCACATGGCCCTGCTAGGCCCTGAGGGCTTGGAGCAACTGGCTATGAGGGCCGCGGCCGCAGCGCAACAAACCATGGAGACCGTATTGGGAATCGATGGCGTCGAGTTGCTGTTCCCAGCATCACCAATCTTCAGGGAGTTTGCAATCCAACTCCCCATATCCTCCGAGGTGGCATTGGAAAGGATGGATCGCCTCGGGGTGACGGGTGGCTTTGACCTCTCGAGATGGTGGGGGACTACGAATAACGCACTATTGATTGGATGCGATGAGCGTACCTCGATGTATGACATACGAAAATTGAGTGAGAGTCTGGAAAAGGCGATTGAGGAGGGATCTCATTGAGCACACTGTTTGATTTCAACGGAGCGCCATCATCAGGATGGTCGCAACCGGCGCCGATCAGGGAAGACCCGCTGTCTGGAATCCCAAGCTCCACCAGAAGGGCCACGCTCCCGAGGTGGCCCAGGGCCAGCGAGCCGGAACTGGTGAGGCATTACACGCTGCTCTCCCAAAGGAACTTCGGCATTGACACTGGATTCTACCCACTAGGATCCTGCACAATGAAACACAACCCGAGGTTGAACGAGAGGATTGTACAGATGCCGGGCATCGATCGAATCCACCCGCTTCAACCGGACCACCAAGTACAGGGATTGCTGTCTATCTATTACGAAATGCAGGAAATGCTCGCAATTTGCGCTGGCATGGATGCAGTCACGCTTCAGCCAGTCGCTGGGGCACAGGGGGAGTTCACCGCCATAAGGTGCATTCAAGAGTTCCACAAATCCAACGACCAGGCAAATCGAAACAAGGTGATAGTACCAGACTCAGCCCATGGTACGAATCCCGCTTCTGCGTCCATGTGCGGCTATGACATAATCGAGATCCCGAGCGGCCAGGACGGTAGGATCGACCTCGATGCTCTCAAGTCCGCTGTCGGGGATGACACTGCTGCCATGATGATCACCAACCCCAGCACGCTTGGCGTTTTTGAGAAGGACATCGCAGAAGCAGCGAGGATAGTGCATGAAGCTGGTGGACAGATGTACTATGACGGGGCGAACTTCAACGCCATACTTGGAAAGACCGATCCGGGTAGAATGGGGTTCGACGCCGTTCACTACAACCTTCACAAGACCTTCAGTCAACCTCACGGTGGAGGAGGTCCGGGGAGCGGGCCGATCGGTGTCAAGTCCCACCTCTCAGAATTCCTGCCATCCCCACTTGCCGCGAGGAGGGAAAGGAACGAGAACGACCCCTTGGGCGTGGATGACGGATACTGGTACTTCTGGGAGGAACCCGATTCCACCATTGGAAAGGTCCAGCAGTGGAACGGGAACGCAGGAGCAGTGGTGAGGGCATGGGCATTCTACAGGAGGTACGGTCATGAACTCGAGAGGATGAGCGAGCATGCAGTCCTGAACGCGAACTACCTAAGACACAAGATAACCAAGCACACAGAAAACGGGAATCAAGCAGCAGCCTTTACCGAAGGTGCTCCGGCGAGCGTGGTGAAGCACGAGTTCACATTGAACATGACCCCCTTGAAGGAACAAAGTGGAGTCACTGCGAAGGACGTGGCGAAGAGGCTCCTAGATTATGGCTACATGGCCCCGACACTCTACTTCCCCCAAATAGTCCCTGAGTGCCTGATGTTCGAGCCAACTGAGACTGAATCCAAGGAGGTCTTGGATAAGTTCGCAATCGACTTTCTGGAGATACTATCGGAAGACGCTGATACGCTCAAGACCGCTCCACACACGACCTTTGTGAAGAGGGTGGATGAGGTTCTGGCCGCCAGGCAACTGATACTGACGTACCCCTTCGAATGAGGCAACTCATTACTGGAAACTCCGTCGGCAGGGCATGGGGGTCGAGGGAGGAGGGATCTTTGACGGGGTGTCCAAGGAAGAACACCCGTCTAGATTTCAATCCGAGAATGAACGCACCCCTCCTGATGCTTGGAGGGTTTGGGAGAGACAGCGTCTGAAGCCCCCGGGGACGACCCTGTTGATTCCGATGGCATGGTCGGCCTTCTTTCTCGCGGCGACCCCACTCCCGCTTGCCTTCCCGGGCAATACACCAGACGACGCGATCATCTCATCAGCACTTTTTGTCACAGCATGGACGCTCGTTCTACTTCCGTTATTGTTTCTCGGCTCGCTGTCGAGGCACCCATCCCAATCCCATGCGTATGACATATTCCCACTCGACATGCCCTCTTTGTTGATTGCAATCGCCCTATTTCTAGGACACGTCTTCCTAAACCCCATCCTCGGTTGGGCCTCATACGCCACCTTCTGGTACTCATGGGCCAAACTCACGAAATCACTTACTGATGCAACCTTCCCCTCCAGTGGGAGGTGGATCAAGGAGATCGATCCTCTCCATTTCAATCAAATTGGCCTTGTTGATGGGTGGGTGTTCACAACTGGCCATTTCAAGACAGGGGTAATCGGGGTCGGCCCATCCCTGACGTCGCAATCAAGGCTGGTGATCGAGGGGGTCAGGGCCGGCAATGTGGCCCACATCGCGATTTCTATTTTACACAGATCCGGATTCAGGCACGATCCGTTTCAAAATAGAATTGACGTGCAAAATATCGATTCGCTCCTTGAGAAACCACCTTTTATCTTCATCACAGACGGCCCGATCAGCAGCGATTGAGGGGGACTCCCTTCCGTCACGCTTTAGCACCGTCTCCACAGGAGCGGTGCATGGACGTATGCATCGTAATGGGCTCGAAGTCTGATTTGCCAGTGGGACAAAAGTGCACAAAAATACTAGAACGCTTCAATGTTGATCACGAACTGAGAGTAGCATCAGCACATCGGGCCCCGAAGTACCTCGAGGGGATAATCGAGGCCGCCGAGGAGGAAGGTTGCTCGGTCTTCGTTGGCATAGCTGGGGTTGCAGCCGCCCTTCCAGGAGTCATTGCTTCCATGACATCGAGGCCCGTTATAGGGGTGCCAGTTGGCGGGAAGGTCCCATATGACTCCCTTCTCTCCATTGTCCAAATGCCTCCTGGTATGCCAGTGGCCACAGTGGGTGTCGATCGGGGCGATAACGCAGGCGCCTTGGCGGTGCAGATACTAGCCACCAAGAAGCCTGAACTAGCCAAGGCGTACGCGGCATACAGGAAGGAGATGACTGAGAAGGTCGTCTCTGACGACTCCTCTATTCAAGGGTGATAGCATGAAGACCGAGGCCCTCGTAGACGAGGCTCTGCAACTTCTATCCGACGGGATCGATGGGACTGCGATCATCGCGTGCAGCGGGGGAATCGACTCAACGGTTGCAGCTGTGCTAGCACACAGGGCAGTCGGGAACCTCCTTCACTGCGTGTACGTGGATACTGGCTTGATGAGGCTCGGAGAGTCCGACGAGGTCAGGGAGATGTTCGATGAGATGGGCATAGAGATCAAGGTAGTAGACGCATCAAAGAGATTTTTCGACTGTCTCGATGGCGTCACAGACCCCGAGGAGAAGAGGAAGGCAATCGGCGAGACCTTCATCAGGGTTTTCGAGGAAGAGCAGAAGTTGGTGGGCGCGAAGTACCTCGTTCAGGGAACCATAGCACCGGATTGGATAGAATCCGGGGGAGGCGAGCGGGACGTCATAAAGAGCCACCACAATGTAGGGGGTATCCCCGAGGACATAGATCTGGACATTGTCGAGCCCCTTCGAGACTTCTACAAGGACGAGGTCAGAGACATTGCAAGGCTGTTGAAAATCTCATCCTCCGAGAGACAACCATTCCCTGGCCCCGGACTAGCAGTAAGGGTACTTGGACACGTCACTCCGGAGAGGGTACAGACATGCAGAGTGGCTTGTGACATAGTCGAGAGGGGAATAAGGGCGGCTGCACAAGACGGTCGATGCGATCTGCCATGGCAATACTTTGCTGCCCTACTCCCCGTTCGCTCGGTTGGTGTGCATGGCGATGCGCGGGTCCATGGTGAGACCATTGTAATCAGGGCAGTGACGAGCCTCGATGGCATGTCAGCCAGATACTCCCCAATCCCACACACGGTGCTCTCAAACATCAGCACAGAGATCACTAATACGCTGAAGGGTCAAGTCAATAGGGTTGTATACGACATAACCCACAAGCCCCCTGGGACGATTGAATGGGAGTAGTACAAGCTCTCCTGGAAAAGCCCATGGAAACATCTCTGGCTATGTTTAGGGTGGAAATGACCGATTACCCCCGCAATCCCCCAATCGATTGATTGATGAATGATCGTGCAGGCCCGAGGCTGGGCCGACATAGCTTAGTTGGTGGAGCGGCGGACTGTTAATCCGCAGGTCGCAGGTTCGAGTCCTGCTGTCGGCGCCAATCAAAGACGCTTCAGCGATAGGAAGGATCAGGGTCCAAGCAGGCTCTCCACAAGGTCTACGATCCAAGGCGAGCCACAATATATGATGAATCCTAACCCAAAACATGGCGAGAGAGAAAACGGATAAGGCCCAGATAGCAAAACTACTGGCGGTTGCGCTTTTACTCAGCCTTACTGGGACTGGCCTCACTCAGGCTACAGAGGTGGAACATCAGGTCCCTCCAGATGGATACGTCCCACAATTTGGCCCAGGGTTCTCTGAGGTGGAAATAGCATCCAACGTACAAGGGCTTGAGGAACCTCGGGATCTTGAATTTCATCCAAGCCCTCAGCGAGCAAGCGAGCTATGGGTCGTCAACAGAGCAACAGACAGTGCTACCATTATCCAAGATGCAGGCAATTTAGGTCAAACATCAGAGACTCGGCAAGACGCATATGGATACCACTTCATGGAGGAGGTTAGCGCGATAGCCTTCGGTGCAGATCATGTGGAGTTCGACTACCAATTCGCCACCGCACAGGAGTCCAGAAACACCTACAATGGACAAGGCGATCCAAACGATTTCATGGGCCCAGCACTGTGGCCTTCCTCACTGGATCACTACGCGGTTGAGAACCAGGAGTCTGGCGGCCTGTTGGGCAGTCACCTCGATATGTTGCATGAGAGCCCACTCGGAATGGGCGTTGCCCATGACGTTGGGAATGCATACTGGTACAATGACGGGTTCTACGGCGAGCTGGTCCACTATGATTTCAACGAAGACCACGACACAGGCGAGGATGATCATTCTGATGGTGTAGTCAAGAGATACACGGAGATCAATCTCACCCGCGTTGCCGACGTACCTGGACATATGGATAAGGACCAGGGATCCGGCATTCTCTACATCGCTGACACGGGAGGAGGAAGAGTCCTGTGGGTGAACACATCAGATCAGGACACAACAGTTACCGACATCTCTGGCTCCGAGTCCCAGATGGAGGTGCTTGCGGAATATAGCGAGGTCACTGACGTCGAGTGGGGGATTTTATCTTCGGGGTTGTCAAGGCCATCGGGCTTGGTAGTTCACGAGAACAAGGTCTTCGTGTCCCAGAACGGCAACAATAGGATTACGGCATACAACCTCGATGAGACGGGGAAGGCTGCTATTGGATCTAGGACTATGGAAACTAATGCCAGTTCAATAATGGGTTTAGAGATAGGTCCATCAGGGAAGCTGTGGTACGTTGATGCGGAAAAGGACGTCGTCGTTCGGCTCGATCCACATCCAGACAGGGACTACGACGAGGTCAGGGACAGCCTAGACGCCTATCCTGACAACCACCTGTTGTGGTCTGACCAAGATGGCGATGGCTATGCCGACCAACCCGGAACGCCAACATCGGATGACTGCCCACAGGCTGGAGGGACATCCTCCATAGGCCTATTGGGGTGCCCAGACTCGGATAACGACGGTCGAGCCGATCTCTCTGATGAGTACCCGGAAGATGAGACCCAGTGGGCGGATACTGATGGAGACGGGTATGGTGACAACCCATCAGGTATCGATCCAGACAGATGCCCATACACCTCGGGATACTCAGAACACGATCGGAAGGGATGTCCAGACACCGATGAGGACGGCTACTCAGACCCCACTCCGGACTGGACATCGGACGATGGGGCTGACGCATTCCCTTCACACGACTCCCAATGGAGCGACACCGACTCTGATGGCTATGGCGACAACCCCGCTCCTGCCTACCTCCCGGATGATTGCCCACAGTCATGGGGGTCGAGCTCCGAGGACAAGAGGGGGTGCATTGACAGCGACGGGGATGGATGGTCGGACGATGGCGATGCGTTTGAGGGCGATACGACGCAGTGGCGCGATTCCGACTCCGATGGCTACGGCGACAACCCATCTCCTGCCACCATGCCCGATTCCTGCCCATCGGTGGCAGGGAACTCTTCAATCGGTCCGATGGGGTGCCCAGATGGCGACGGCGATGGGTGGTCCGACGAAGTGGACTCACATCCAGACTCCGACTTGATGTGGTCCGATTCGGATGGCGACGGATTCTCAGATCAACAAGCAGCACCTCTCTCGGACGACTGCCCCGACCAATGGGGCAAATCCGACCAAGACAGATCGGGGTGTCCGGATGGGGATGGGGATGGATGGTCCGACGAGGGGGACTTCTATCCCTCAGATCCCAATCGACATTCTGCAGCCGGTCTATTGGCATACATCGGGGTTGGCGCCACAATCTTGGCTGTGACTGGGCTCTACCTCTACAGCAGAAGGTGACAGCCAGCCCGTAATGGCGAGTCACCAATCCAAAGACTCCGACATTGCACATCCGATAGTGCTGAGTGATTCGGCGTGATAGGCAAAGTTTGAATCCAAAGATTCCATGATCAACCCATGCGGGGTTTGATCCGTGGAATAATCCTTGATTTGATCATAATCGCAATGCCTGGTTGGATGAGGAAAGGCATAGGGTCCTTGTTACTTGTGTTGGGCTTGGGGCTAACGGCAATCGGATTGTCGCCCCTTATCGGATATGCCAACGGTGATGTCGGCTGGGAGGGTTTGGTTGTAGTGCTCCTCGTCCCCGGTGTATTCATGATATTCAATGGCATGGGCATCCTGAGGTTAGGGAGATAATACACATCTGCTTGGAAGAACCTCGGGCCTCATTGGGATGATTCAGTGTGTTTAGGGCCGAAGAACGTCTGTGGAGTTTGATATCACAGAAAAGATGAATATCGATTAATCCGAATAACACCCAAGGAGGTGTATACATGGCAGGACAAATAGGAAGGTTGGGTTTGGCCGCTAGCGCGGTTTCCATATTCGCTTCGATCTACATTTACTTCATGCATGATGGTGGCAATGCGGATCTTGGAATATTCGTTGGTCTCTGGGCCCCAACCCTGATCCTTTTCTCGCAGGAAATAGACAAGATAATGGAAGATTGATCCCTTCCGATCGGAATGGAGGCCAGAGCCCTTTTTGGCTATAAGAACGCTCGGTATATCGACCTGTAATCTCTGATCATTCTTTGGCCTGTGAAACGGGGGCCGACTGAGATCGCGTTTTTCATCATCCTTGTCCAGTTCGATCTACTGGATGACCATGTTGGAATCACCTCGGCCTCCATAATGCTGTACAGCGACTTAGCGTCTCTGTCGTCGTCTCTGTCCTCTTCCTTTTTCCCGATGCCCCATCCGTTTTCTCCGTGTTCGCATGCCTCAGGCCACCATCCGTCTAGTATCGACAGGTTCGGCACGCCATTCATCACGGCCTTCATTCCAGAAGTGCCGCTGGCTTCCATAGGGCGTACCGGGGTGTTTAGCCAGACATCGACCCCACTGGTCATCGCCAGACCAGTGGCCATGGAATAGTCCTCTAAGAACGCCACTGGTATGTCCTCCAACTCTTTGGAAGCGGCGAAAACCTCCTTGATTAAGCGTTTACCTCCTTCGTCGCGGGGATGAGCCTTGCCCGAGAAAACGAATTGCAGCTTGCCACTTCCCATCTGATTGAGCCTCTGGATGTCCCTGAAGACCAATGAGGCTCTCTTGTATGTGGCAAACCTACGTGCGAATCCCACCGTTAACCTATTACCGTCCAACTCAATTCCTGTCATCGACCTCACAAGCTCCCTCAGCACTGCCCTGGACTCCGCTCTTGCCCTTTCTAGCCCTGTGTCACTAAGGATCTGGGCTTTCTCCAATAGGCTACCATCAGACCTCCAACCATCTAATTCCTCGTCGTACAATCGGGCCATGGTGGGAGAAATCCAACTGGTGTGATGCACTCCATTGGTGATCGGCTCTATCGTAACTTCTGGGAACATCTTGGAGGCAACTTCTGCATTGAGATGTGAGACAGCATTTACCCTTCCGGCCATCCCTATCCCGAGGTGGCTCATTGAGCATAGTCCCTCATGCGTTGCAATTTCCCTCTCAGGCCCTCCAATTAGGTCCCCAGTCACATTGTTCACCAAGTCCCAGTCGAACTTGTCGTGGCCAGCGGCCACTGGTGTGTGCGTGGTGAAAAGGGTTCTCTTCGAGCACTGTTCCCTGGTCCATCCTTGCCTTAACATCTCTAGACCTGCAAAGGAGCAGTGCCCTTCGTTGAGGTGGAGCCCCTTGAGTGGCCAATGCCCAAGAATCTTGAGGGCCCTTATTCCGCCTACGCCTAGTAGGTATTCTTGTCTGACTCGCATGTCGTCGCCGCCCGCATATAGTCTGTCTGAGAGTTTCAGATGCCTGTCTTCGTTTGATGTGTGTCGCGTGTCCAAGAAGTAAACAGGAACCTCATGCCCTCCGATTCCCTTAATGACGGTCTTCCAAATCTTTGAGTTCAAGACATGTCCGTCGAGTGGGATCTCGAGTTCCAGTCCAGTGTCCCTCAAGTGTCTACTGGGATCAAGGTCGGGATAGGTCTCGGTTTGGTTCCCCTGCGAATCCAAATGCTGTCTTCCGTACCCCTCTCGATAGAGTAGAGTGACTGCTGCGATATCGATACCCTCGTCTGCAGCCGATTTCAAGTGGTCGCCTGCTAAGACACCTAATCCCCCAGAGTACGTATGCAACTCGCTGTAGAGGCCAATCTCCGCACTGAGGTAAGCAATCACGTCGAGACAACTCCCTATTCCTCGGATTTAAATTCAGTCTCGGAACTATCCGGCGATGATCTGGACCGGAACGATGCCGCTAGTATGGTCAATGCGAATATCGCAAGGAGGATTATGAGAACTCCAAGATCATCGGACTGGGCATCGACCTGATCAAGGCCCGCGCCATTATCACCATCGCTCGACTGAGGCGGCCCAATCAGATCCCCAGACCGAATCACGATCACATCGTCACTATTCCCAGAGACGTCGGTGTATTGGACCCTAATGGTGTGATTTCCCGATGGGATCGAGAGTGTGTAATCGTGAACTCTGTCCGTTGCGTACTGAGCTCCCAGGGTGGTT
>DAGH01000011.1:12036-21185 GCA_002495675.1 Euryarchaeota archaeon UBA182
TGCAAGAGGCGTTTGTGCAGACCTCAAAGACGATGGAAGACGGCTCAGTCGTGTAGAACGACAGTAAGTACTCTCCTGAGGCCTCTTCGAATGTGGCGCCCATCATCTCCGGGGCATCTTGGTCATAGCCGTCACTGGTGGTAAAATCAATGGAATCTGATGCGCCCTCGGCCATCACCGTCGCAGTGTAGGTAGATCCCGATTCAAGTCCATTTATCAGCCGCAAGTTGTCGGAGCCCGTAGAGGTCCACGCCTCATCAACCACAGTGCCTGATTCGCCTGTCACCACGACTCTCATACCCCCTGCCTTGGCTGTCGACCAAGACAACAGTGCCGAGGATCCTGACACACCGATGGCATTCAATCCATACACTTGTTGTTGGATGGGTGGCAATTCAACGCCCTCTAGCTCGGAATAGGCCATCATTTCGACGTTGTAAGACCCTAGCATCTCCTCTTGATCCACTGATTCTGGGAGTAGGACGTCCCAGATCGTCGGATGGTACTTCTCCAGGTTCTGTGAATTCGGGGGCGACCCACCACCTGCAACCCACGTGGAGGGGTTCTCATCCACTGCTCTCAATTTCCCTTGTCCATATCCGTCCTGGCTCCCTACTACGATGAGGAACCTCGATGATGCAAGGTCACCTTGCAAGATGTTCTTGGAGATCGTAGCGACAATGGTGTCCGTGTCGGGATTTCCTCTTGCGTCGATTCCTGTGGTAATTCTCGTTGACGAGTCATGGGACATCCCGTAAACGGGCCCTGCCTCTCCTACCAGCATGACTGCGGATTCCCATCCCCAGTCGGGGGAGGTTTGGGCATAGGTTCCCGGAAAGAGGTCAATCTTTCCTCCCGGTGCAGAGTCCACGTAGATCTGGATGTTCGCATGTGACCATCCCCACATCATGTTCCAGCCATTTGTTATCTCGGCCATCTTGAAAGTGAAGCGGACATTCCACGCACTCTGGTCTATCGTGACGTGTTCGAGGTCAAACAACCCCATACCGGGTTGGAAATCGCCGGCGAGGGGGTATGTGTAGTCTCCATCGCCGGTCTCGTCCCCCAGCGGGTCCGCCATGTCTAGGATGCGCACCCAGGACTCAAGATTGGGCATTGTGATCTGCATTGGTGGCGTAGGAGATATTTCCACGTCCAGACCTTGACCGGCAGCCCTGCTTTCGTACAGGCTAGTCACCACACTGATCCTCGTGAACCCATTTGGCTCCAAACCTGCTGAAGCCCATGGGATCCTCACCTCAAAGACATCATCAGCCACTACCAAACCGAGCGCCCCTTGCTCATAGAGGGACCATTCTTCATTTCCCTGTGATAGGAATGTGTTGTAGGTCATCCTGCCATCGCTTCTCAATTGGCCAAAATCAAACCAGAGCATCTTGGTCGTCGGCATGTTCAGTGGTTCCTGTCCGTAGTAAGTGTGGAAGTTTGCTTGTGGGACGTTATTGTCAACAGCGTTTGCGGCCATGATGTAGATCTGGATGTGGGGTGTCCCCTCGTCGACTGCGCTTTGGGCCAAGAACGACTCGATCCCCTCTACCTCGATCTTCATGTGTATATTATCAGAGTCATAGCCTATCTCTAACCCCGTCACGCCATGATCTGAGGATTCCGAACCCACGTCGTATGCAGCGGAGGACTCCCACTCTCCCTCGAATTCCAGGCCATCATACAACGGCTGCATGAGGCCCGAGGATTCTCTCGTGGGCGTCGCAACAAATTCCGACAGGTCCGACAGGTCTGGCGGTAGCCCTTCACCCAGGCTCTCATAGATGGTTCTTAGGTGGGTTCTGAATAAGGCATCGAATTGACTATCATCTCCGGAGTCTTGGTCTGCGCCATACCACCAAAACCAGTCGCTGCCCTGAGCTGCCATCAAGGCGTGCTTGGCTTGTGGTAGACCAGGATGATTTGGCTCATCATTCAGTACTCGAAGGTAAGTATCCCGGGCGGATACGAGTCGATGCCAACCCATGGTTTCCTCCTCTTCGCCAGCCCAAGTTGAGAGATCCCCCTGGATCCAGGACCCTGTGCCTAGCTCTTGCAGCCTGGGAAGATGATCAGATCCCTTCTCATCTAGGTATTGGCCAGGAGTCATGGTCCTGATGTCGGGATGGTCTTGAAGTGCATCAAACCAAGCGTGTAAGAAGGCCCTTCCGTTGTCAGTGTTGCCAAAACCACTCATGAACAGCCAGTTCTCTCCATCCGCAGCGACAGTCAAGAGGTGATCCTCCGGGTTCCCACCGGAATTGATGACTTCCTGCCTCCTTTCCACCACCTCTGAAATGAAGTCTGCTACCGCGTCTTCAACTGACATGTCGCCGTATGTGAAGCTGATCCTGTCCGATAGCCCGGTCTCCCTGAACACCATCATCAATTCCTCCTGTCCAGATTGGACAATCCATGGCTTTGTGATATCCATGGTCGACGCTTGAGAGGGGTAGCCCCCCCCGACTTTTACCGACTGCGACAGTACCTGTTTGTCGCTCACTGCCCATTGTATGCCGTTCGATATCATCGGAGGCACTACCATCTGGGATACAGCCTGTTCAGAGGGCCACATCCCTGTTGGTCGGATACCAGTGCTCTGTTGGAACAGGTCTAGGCCCTCGGAAACTTGGTCATCCACATCCCCCATCCAAGAGGTCTTGTCTACTGGTATGCCGTCTTCATATGTCCATCCCGGCATCGCCAACAACGGCATGATAGGATGATATTTCGGCGTGGTGGTGAGCTCAACCTGCGAGGTATTGGCGAGGTTCGAGTACAGTGGCATCACATTGAGCATCTGTTGGCTTTGGTAGTCTAGCACAGTGTCAAGATCGTGTATCGTGTAGGGCGCTTTTTTCTCGAAGATGGATTGCATCTCAGTGCTTATCGCGTCGTTTGTCAGGAGGTAGTCGTATTCGCCTCTGACGAGCGGCCCGGAGTTCTGGAATAGATGAAAGAGGACTGTCACGTCAAGAAGATGTTGTGGATGGAATATCATACCTGACTTGGGAGATCGAGAGTCTCCCGGAACGGGCACATAGCTCCTGACGAATGCCGGATCACTTCCATCCAAGCCGCCCTTCAAATCTCCGTATGACTCACTTGATGGGGCCATCCATCCCAGGTCTGGATGACTGCTGTCGACGTCATACACCCATGGCTGAATCCGGAAGTACTCGAACATCATCTGGGATAGTTCCCACTCACTGAGGTCGGTGGGGTAGCCTGTCGCGAAGCCCATTGAATCCGTCACCCAGTTCGATCTGGCCAGTTGCAGATGGAGATCCATGGTTGATGGTAGCGAGTATTCCTCCAATTGTTCTATTAGCGAAGGGACAATGTTGTAGGTTATGTTGGTACCGGGATACATCCCCAGAATTCCTGGGCTGTCGATGTACTCGTGGCTGCCATGTACCCTGACCCATGGCAACTCATAGAATCCCGTTTCGATGTTCTTGTAATATGGTTGATGCATGTGCAGGATGATTGCCAGGTTGATTGGACCATGACCATCATTTGCAGTTGCCCCCTCGTCCGCGGACACCATCCCCCCTATGGGCATCATAGTAATTATCAGTGCCATGAACAATCCCGTCAGCAGGCTTTTTTTGTTCTGATATTTTTCCGGATCCAATTCAATCGCCTCGGGTTGATTAGGCTTGTGAGGCTGGGAATGTATCAACTTTACACTACAGAATTGATAGTGAGAAATCAGTCTCAACGGCCTATTTATTTGCCTCCGCCTCACAAATAGATTCGTGAGAACCAGTGGAATACTGCTGCCAATTCAATCACTCCCCCATGATAATTCCCCAGGATCTCTGAGGCTAGCGTGTTTCGACGCAATAGAGGCGTTCAAGTCACTAGGCCTCGGGGTATGGCAGATACTCCCACTCAACCCGCCTGATTTCGTTGGCTCTCCATATGCGAGCCCATCGGCATTCGCAATTGATCCGAATCTCCTCGTCCCCATGGCAGGGGACCTGCCAGATCCAACAATCGAGGATGTGGATAATTGGCTTGCCCAAAACCAATGGGCAGAAGCATGGTCAATGTATCGTATACTGAAGTCCAAGGACAGTAGAAGTTGGACTCGTTGGGGTTCATTCTCAAACCCGGACAAAGAAATGCTGGATTCATTGAAAATGGAAAACTACCCGACTTACGAGAATGAACTGATAACTCAATGGAAATTGGCCGTCTCGATCCACGAAATTGAGCGTAGAGCCAACGCATGTGGAATTATGATAATGGGGGACTTGCCTCTGTATGTAGCGCACGACTCTGCAGACGTATGGTCCAACAGGGGGCTGTTCAACGTGGAAGATGATGGGTCCCCCATTGAGTTGTCCGGTGCCCCTCCTGATGACTTCAACCCCTGTGGGCAATTCTGGGGAAACCCCACATATCGCTGGGAGGTTCACGAGTCCACAGAATTCGAATGGTGGAAAAAAAGGATGAGAATAGCGGCATCAAGGACTCCAGGGATCAGATTAGATCATTTTATCGGAATCGCGGAATATTGGGCCATCCCGGGGCAAGCGCAAGATGCCACTTTTGGTACATGGAAAAAAGGACCAGGATCGAAACTGATATCCGCGATTTTGGGTATCGCTGATTTCGTTATCGCCGAGGATCTTGGGATGGCCGGTGATGAGGCAATCCGTCTGAGGGACAAGTACGGACTACATGGTATGTCGATACTACAATTTGGATGGGAGAGTGAAACGCCCCCCCATCACATCAACTGCCTCCCTGACAGGGTTGTGGCATACACAGGGACACACGACAATGATACCTTCAGGGGGTGGTACTCAAAACTTCCAGCAAACGAGAGAGAAAAAGTGAGGAAAGAACTTGGCTGTTCATCCTCAGAAGTACATAAAGAAGCAATCAAGAGGTTGTTGCACTCCAGGGCCGAGATCGTCATCATCCCCCTGCAGGATATCCTTGGGCTTGGCAGCTCCTCAAGGATAAACACCCCTGGATTGGTCAGTAGGCGAAACTGGTCATGGGTGTCACCGGACGATTGGATATCCCTTGTCACAGGCTCATGGTTTTCCGAATCGGTGAAAACGTCCGGCCGCCTGCCGTGGTCTAATGACTGACTCCCGAGTACTCGGAATCGACATCGGCGGCTCATCAGTAAAGGGGGCAATCGTCGATGTGTCCATCGGTGCAATGGTGTCGGATAGACTTGAGTTTCCTCACCAACCACTCCCCAATCTGACTTCACTTGTCGACTCGATCAACAGGGTTAGGAGACTGTCAGGATACGAGGGTGAGCAAGCTGGAATAGGCTTCCCGGGAGTGGTTTTGGACACCAGCATATTGAATGGCCCAAATATAGGTCGCGAAGTACGTGGTACCATCCTCTCTGAGTCAATAAACGAGTTGGGGCTCCACAATACGCTCCTGAATGATGCAGATGCAGCGCTTTACCACGCGATTAGAAACACCGATGTTTGCCGTGGCCATGACACAGCTCTGATGATCACGATCGGGACCTCCATCGGAACAGCGTTGTCCCAGGGGGGCAGGTTAATCCGGAATATCGAATTGGGGAGGGTCCGTGACGAGGAAGGCATCAGGCTGGATGAGAATGCTAGCCAAAAGGCCAGATTGATGAACAATATGTCAAATGAACATTGGGCGATGCAGCTTAGCAAAGCAATTCGTTGCATTTCACGTTTGACCTCCCCTGACATCGTGCTTTTGAGTGGGGGTGTGACTGATTCTCCGCGGGGATGGTTCGATAAGATAGAGGCCGAAGCCGAGCTCACCATAGCACCTGGGTCCAACAAAGCAGGCATCATCGGCTCTGCATGCTGGCATCATGATCGTGGAAGATAGCCAATGAAAAAAGTGGGAGCAAATCCCTAGTTGGGAGTATTAAATTCCAACCTAAATAATATATAATCTATGATACCCTCCGGCGCCTCATGGACAACAAGATACTGTCCCTCTTGCTGAGCATGCTGATGGTCTCAATGGCCGCAGCAGGATGCTTGGGCGGAGATGATGATGACACGACAACGACCGACGTGGAAGGTTGCACAGACAGCACCGCCACGAACTATGACGCAGATGCGACAGTGGATGATGGATCATGCACTTTCCCACCGGTGGCCGGATGCATGGACTCCGAGGCAAGCAACTATGATTCAGCTGCTGTCGAAGACGATGGCTCTTGCACGTACAGCCTGACAGTCTGGCACTCCTATGCGCTCGACTCCACTGAGGAAGAAGCCTTCAACAACGTCATTGCCGCGTTCGAGGCAGCAAATCCAAACTACAACCTCGATGTACAATATGTGCCGTTCGACGACCTCAAACCCCAATACGTCACCGCAGCACAAGCCGGTTCAGCCCCTGATGTATTCAGGTTGCAGAACGATGCATTGGGCGAGGTTGCAGCCAACACTGTAGGAGGAGTCTCCGTGATTGAGGACCTCGCTCCTTACATGACACCTGCCGAGCTCGCAGCCTACGGGACATCCATGTCCGGTGTGACTGTCAATGGACAGATTCTGGGCCTCCCCCAATCCGGCGACTCTCTCGCGCTGTACTACAACAAGGATGTATTGGATCTCGTGGGCGTCGACTACACCAACATCTCGGAGTGGACGTTCAATGAATTCTATGGCGCTGCAGTGACAGTTAGCATGGCATCCGACGACCACTGGGGGCTATGCTTCCCATACAAGGCCGCATACCAGTTCTGGCCATGGCTGACCGGATATGGCGGCTCCATCTTCGACGACCAAGGCAACCCAACTATCAACTCTGCCAGCACCGTCTCCGCGATTCAGACCATACAACTGGCTCTTTACGGACAACCAGCCGGCGGATCGGGCCCACTACCTGATGGCAGTGCACCTTCCGTGCTGAAGCCAGGCTGCGACTGGGGCAACATGGAGGACATGTTCAAGAACGGTGAGACCGCTTTCATCATACAAGGCCCCTGGGCATACGGCGGCATTGAGGCCTCCAACGTCAACTTCGGCCACACTGTTATGCCCCTTTCAGTGCTCGGGATACCATTCAGCCCATTCGTGGGCATGAAGGGCTGGTCGGTATCGTCCAGCTCGGACGCCAAGGGTGCCTCGGTCACTCTCACCAAGTACCTATCCGGCTATGACAGCCAGGTGGAGTTTGCGAAGACCGCAAAGCTCCTTCCAGTCATGCCGTCTGTTCTAGACGACGACGAGGTCAAGACTGACTCTGTCGTCGCGGGATTCGGCGCACAGATGGCCAGAGGCTTCGGTGCACCCGCATACGCAGCCATGGGCTCCATCTGGGGCCCAGTAGATTCCATGCTCGCCGATGTATTCGACAACGGCATGGACCCAGCGGATGCCGCAAGAAAGGCCCAGGCTGCAATCGAGAAGGCTCTGGGCATGGACCTGACGGTAGACGATGATGCTGATGATGACGGCTTCACGATAGATGGGGCCAACGCTGACTGCAACGACAACGATGCCACCGTTTACCCAGGAGCGAATGACACAGTCGGCGATGGAATCGATCAGAACTGTGATGGTATCGACGGTGTCGATGTCTCTGTGACTGTCACACTGATGGTTCACACGGATGACTCCAACATTACAGCCGTCCACTTCAAGGGATTGTACAATGGATGGGTCACTGAGGCCGGAACTCAGGACTCTGCAGATCCAATGATGTTCACCATTGAGATAACAACGAATCCAGGGACATACGAGTGGGGAGCCGAGGACCAGAGCGGGAATTGGCTAGGAACACACTGTGAAGATTTGGATGGCACCGTGAGTGATGACGGAACGAACTGCGAGTTCACTGTCGCCGCTGATGGTACTGTGTCTGGTGCTACCAAGATACACCGCATGATCTCGATGTAAGTAGATCCCAGAGACAACGAGAAATTGAGGTAAAACGCAAAAAGGAGCGAGGGCGATGAGGGGCTGGTTGGCGGTTTCGTCCGCCATCGCCCTCATCGCGCTCCTCCTATCTTCTCACGCCGTAGCAGGCGCCCCACCATTAGTCACTGAGGTCTCCATAGACGGTGACGTGGACCTTAACAATAGGGTGAGATACGGCTTCCAAACTGTCGAAGGCTCGGAGAGATACAACATCCAGTACAGCGATGTTCCCTTCACCAATTTATCTGAAAGCGTCTACAACGGCCAATCGCAACCTGGACCACAAGCCTGGATACTGGTTTCCCCTGAACCTGCCGATGACCCTGAGTCCGCAGAGACCTTGAAATTCCTGATTTGCTGGTGGGCGCAACTTGAGCTACCTGATTCCCTCGCAGGAGATTTTCAATCTAACCCTGATTGGAGGGAGCCTACGTTCCAAGTTGGGATGCCCATCGTGCCGCCCGAGGCAGTTTCCGTGGTTTGCGACCTTCCCGGGATCGTGAGGGGGCAGGAGGTCTACATCGCAACGGTATCTGTGGACGCAAGTGGGGAATTCGTCGATGAGGGCCTGGAGGTTCTGTCAGCAGTAACGCTCGCAGAATCTGCGAAGCCTCCAGATCCCGACATGACCTCGGTATACATTGCAATAGGAGTCATCCTCGGCAGCCTTTGCCTAACCGCTGCAGTCCTGTATTTCATATCCCCAAGCAAGAGAGAAAGGAGTGGATACCTGTTCATTCTGCCCGCGATCCTACTTCTCGCAACCCTCACATTCTATCCAGTCGGATACGGCATATACCTATCATTCACCGACGAGTCTGCAGAGAATTATGGACAAGGTGAATTCGTTGGACTCGACAACTACGAGACGCTTTTCTCCGATGAGAGGGACTATGACGGGGATGGCGACCCTGGTTTTTGGAGAACCTTCACCTTCACGCTCGTTTGGACATTCGGCTGTGTGGCAATGCACATGCTGTTGGGCGTCATGTTTGCTATGTTACTCGAAAGCGGCATCATCGGTAAGGTCGCATGGCGGACTATCCTGCTGATTCCATGGGCCGTGCCGGGCTATATATCTGTGATCATGTGGAGGGGAATGCTGAACAGGTTCGGTTGGGTCAATGGCATATTGACGTCTGACATCGATTATTTGGGTCTAGACAATTGGGCGAAATTCTCAGTAATATTCGTCAACATCTGGATGGGATTCTCCTTCATGACCATGACCACCTCTGG
>DAGH01000011.1:21565-41134 GCA_002495675.1 Euryarchaeota archaeon UBA182
GGAAGGTATCATCGATTTCGCCACCTGACATTGCCACAACTCATGCCAGCTCTGGTCCCACTGTCACTTCTGGGCATGATCTGGACGTTCAATTTGTTCCACGTAATATTCCTGATGACGGGAGGTGGCCCAGATCGCTTCTATGGTGAGCCAGGCGTCACCGACATTCTCGTCACTTTCGTTTATGACGTCGCCTTCATCGATGGCGAATACGGGCTGGGTGCGGCGTGGTCGGTGGTCATTTTCCTGATGCTAATCATCTTCAGTACCGCATATCTCGTGGTGACTAAAGGAGGGGAGGTAGATGGATGAATGAGAACCTAGCCACGAAGTGGTGGACACCTGTGAGCCTCCGGGGCGTCGTATCATTCGCCTGGATAAGCCTCCTCATCACATCACTGATGTGCGGAATATCCTGGATGAGGGGCGATGACACTGGGACATCGATGTCCCTGATGGCCCTCATCGCAAACTCAGTAATTGTCTGGATTCTGCCCGAGGATGTACCCGCCCGCCCAGTACCCGAGAAATTCGGTTTATTCGTTGTATGCGGGGCATCCATGAGTGCGCTCTCCATCAATTACCTGTTCCATAGGTCCGGTACCGACATAGGTCTGACGCTGGTAGATTACTGGATGGCATCCCCTTCATTGGTTGTGGGAGCTGCCGCAGTCACAGCCGCGATTAAGTCATCGAGATGGTTCATGGGCAGAGCAACTACGAGTGAGGCACTTGAGGGGTTGGCAAGGACGAAGCGACATACTGGAAGAATAACACAGACAGCAAAGCAAATCGTGCTCCTCCATCTTGGAATTTTCGCAATTTTGCCGCCTATATGGACCATCATGCTATCCCTCTCTCCCGGCAATTCATTGAGCATGGACTTCTCTCTTTCAACTGCGACCCTCGAACACTACCGGAAGATGTGGGAATCAGACCGGTTCTGGGGTTGGCTGTGGAACTCGATCGTAGTTTCCGTCGCAACTACAATTTTCGGATTAACAGTAGCCTTCCCCGCAGCCTACGGCTTCTCGAGGTACAGGTTCCATGGCCGAAAAATAGGCTTATTCATGTTCCTCATTGTTCAGATGTTCCCAGGCGCTCTCATCCTCGTCCCATACTTCATCGTCATGAAGGGCTTCGGCTTGCTCAATACATATGTCGGCTTAGTCATCGCATATTCAGTCACTGCCCTCCCTCTTTGTGTGTGGCTGATGAAGGGGTTCTTCGATACCATACCCAGGGAGTTGGAGGAGGCCGCCAGGGTAGATGGCTGCAGTCAACTACAGATCTTCACGCGCATCATTTTTCCCCTCTCACTCCCGGCAGTGGCGGTCACATGCCTGTTCTCCTTCCTCGCGGCCTGGAACGAGTATCTCTTAGCTTTGACATTCCTTTCAGACACTGACAGGTACACCTTGCCAGTTGGCCTAGCATCGATGGTCTCCTCCGCACAGGCTGGAGACTCATACTGGGGTGATTTCGCTGCGGCCTCGATCCTAATCAGCATCCCTGTAGTACTCTTATTCGTAATGTTCCAGCGATACCTAGTGGATGGCATGGTCGCGGGAGCCGTAAAGGGGTGATTGTCGATGGCCGGAGTCGGATTTGATGGTGTTTGGAAGGAATATGACAGCGAAAGCATTGCAGTGAAGGACCTAACGATAGAGGTAGAAAGCGGCGAGTTCGTGGTACTGGTGGGCCCATCAGGCTGTGGCAAGACGACCTCGCTCAGGATGCTCGCTGGGTTGGAGGAGATCACAGAGGGTACCATAACGATCGACGGCGTGGTAGTCAACAACCTCCCTCCCAAGGCTAGGGGCATAGGGATGGTGTTCCAATCCTATGCGCTCTACCCCCACATGAGTGTCCAGAAGAACTTGTCATTTGGCCTGCGTATGCAGAAGGGGGAGGGGCGCCTGGGAAAGACTGAGATCGACAACAGGGTCTCCGAGGCTGCAGACCTGTTGGGCCTGACGGAATACCTTGACAGACTCCCAAAAAACCTATCCGGCGGCCAGAGGCAACGCGTCGCGCTAGGAAGGGCACTTGTCAGGCAGCCAAGCGTCTTGTTAATGGACGAGCCCCTGTCAAACCTAGATGCGAAACTCAGGAATCAGATGCGGATCGAGCTCCGCCGGCTCCATGAGGAGCTTGGAACAACGACAATCTACGTCACACATGACCAAGTAGAGGCAATGACGCTCGCAGACAGGCTCGTCATAATGAACGAGGGAAGGGCCCAACAATTCTCTACACCACTCGAGGCCTATCACAATCCCTCGAACACCTTTGTGGCCTCGTTCCTTGGAACTCCTCCCATGAACCTGATTGAGGGCGTGGCCTCGGGAGGCGTATTCACATATTCTGGTCAGACAGATGGAAACCCCCCTCTGACAAGGGAGCTACCAGACCGATACTCCGGCTACGAGGGCCAATGCACCCTTGGATTCCGACCTGAAAACACTGGACTAAAGATTGGCGAGGAAGGTGGGAAATTCAGCATCGCAGGATTCGAATCCCTTGGCTCCGAGACCGTGGTCCACCTCGATCATGGGGAATTGAGAATCTCAGCAGTGTGGCACAGGCCCGGTCCAGAGGCGAATCACCAGATCACCGACAGAAAAACTTCAGTGAAGGTGGTCGTGGAAGAACCAGACATCAGGCTCTTTGACGAGAATGGCATCGCGGTACGACTCTGAGGAGCAAAGACATGACCTCTGAGGGCCATTGGCATTCCGCAGTCGTCTATCAGGTCTATTGGCGGTCTTTCAAGGATGGAAACGGTGATGGAATAGGGGATTTAAAGGGGCTCAGATCCAAGATCGGTTACCTCTCATCACTTGGGGTCGATGCCATATGGTTGAATCCAACCTATCCCTCCCCCCAAGGGGATCACGGGTATGATGTCTCCAATTATTTCGACGTCGACCCTCTCTTTGGGACATTGGAAGAACTCGAGCAGGCAATCGACGAGTTCCACGATCATGGAATGGCTGTCCTCCTGGACATCGTCCCCAATCACGTATCTTCCCAGCATCCCTGGTTCATATCGGCAAAGGAGGGGGGCCATGGCCACGAAGCTGAGTCTAGGTTCATCATTAGACAGGGCAAGGGGGACAGTGGGGGAATCCCCCCGAATGACTGGAAAAGCGTGTTTGGCGGACCAGCATGGTCCAAATTTCCCACCGAGGCAGGCAGACCTCAACGTTGGTACCTGCATATGTTCGATGAGTGTCAACCAGACTTGAACTGGGAGAATCCCGACGTCCACGAAAGGTTCGAAAAAATTCTAGAGCACTGGTATGAGCTGGGCGTCGACGGGTTCAGGATCGATGTCGCTCATGGGCTCTACAAGGCACCGGGACTTCCTCAAATCGAGACATTCGCGGGGAATTGGTCCGCATGCTGGGACCAGCCTGAGGTCCATGAGGTGTACAGGAGATGGAGGAAGATTTCCAACAACTACGACCCAAGGCGGTTTCTCATAGGCGAGATTCACACATCCTCCAGGGAACGACTCTTGGAGTATGTGGGAGAGGACCAGTTGGATGCCGCGTTCGACTTCTCCTTCCTACATCAGCCCTGGTCTGCAGAGGGGTTTGTTGAGAGGATAATTGAAAACCTCCAATTTGCGGATGAAACGAATTCGCCCCCGGTCTGGACCCTTTCAAATCATGACGAGACTCGCCATTGGAGTCGATACGGCACTGACCCAGAGGGCAAGCCGATCGATTTCGTTGAAACCTCAACTAGATACAGGTCCCTCATATCTCTGATGTTAGCTCTACCTGGGAGAATCTTCCTGTTCAACGGCGAGGAACTCGGACTGCCCCAAGCAGAGGTGCCTGATGAATCAAGGCAGGATCCTGCATTTTTTCGTCAGCCCCCTGAATCAGACTACAAGGGGAGGGATGGGTGCCGCGTACCCATCCCTTGGGAAAAGGAGGAAGAAAATGCAGGATTTTCGACCGGAGAACCATGGTTGCCGATGCCAAGAAACTGGCACCTGTATTCTGTCGATGCACAAGACGAAGATTCAGGCTCCATGCTCAACTATTACAGGGACCAGATCCGCATGAGGAAGTCTCATGAGTGGATGGGTCTGGGTCAGGTCTCACAGCTGAGTTCAGATGACGGACTGCTTTCCTTCGTCAAATCGAGGGGCCAAGACAAGGTCATGGTAGCATTGAATTTCAATGGTATACCCATGCAAATGCCGAGGGGGGAGATCCTGTTCCGGAGCGGTGCATGTTTCAGTGAGGACCCCCAGCTGGAGCCGGGAGAAATAGTGTTTCTACTCCTCCATGAAGGGGTATGACCAGTCATGTGGCGGGTTGAACGTTCTCTTTATTGATCTAGGAGAGATCCACCTCAGGAGGTTCAATGGCCCTCCCGCCTTGTCGTTCGTCCCACTGGCACGTGCCCCTCCGAACGGCTGCTGGGCCACAACAGCCCCAGTGGGCTTGTCATTTATGTAGAAGTTTCCAGCTGAGAATCTAAGGGCATTGGCTGCAGTTTCGACGTCCTCATCGTTTGATGCGAAGATCGACCCTGTCAACGCATACGGAGAGCCCTTGTCGCAAGTCTCCAAGACCTCCTCGAAGTTGCCATCTTCATAGATGAACACGGTTAGGACAGGACCGAAGATCTCGTCAACCATGGTCTCTGAGTTTGGGTCCTCTGTAACGATCACGGTGGGCTCAATAAACCAGCCGCTTGATCCATCGGATCCGCCCCCTATGAAAACCTCGCAAGTCTCCCTCTTCGCTGCTCTGTCAATATACCCGTTGATTTTGTCAAAGGCCCGCTGGTCTATGACTGCAGTCATGAAGTTCGTGAAATCAAGTGCGTCCCCCATTTTGATCTTGGAAACCTCATCTGAGAACCTTGATGATATGTTAGACCAAACCGAGGAGGGGATGTAGGCCCTGCTTGCCGCTGAGCACTTCTGACCCTGAAACTCGAATGCTCCTCTCAAAAGTGCTACTAGGAGAGCCTCCTCATCACACTCTGGATGCGCCACGATGAAGTCCTTTCCCCCAGTCTCACCGACTATCCGAGGATAAGACCGGAAGATGTCCAGAGATTGCCCTATTCTCTTCCATAGGCCTTGGAAGGTATCTGTGGAGCCAGTGAAGTGGAGACCGGCAAAATCTGGGTTGGACATTGCGACTTCCGACACATCAGGCCCAGAACATGGAACGAAATTAATGACACCAGGTGGCAGGCCAGCCTCCATCATCAGGCGCATCAATACATAGTTTGAGTGGTATGAGTTCCTACTCGGCTTCCACACAGACGTGCAACCGACTATCGCTGGAGCGCTGGGAAGGTTGGCAGCGATGCTTGAGAAGTTGAATGGCGTGATCGACAGAACAAACCCTTCCAGTGGACGTATCTCTGTTGAGTTCAGAACCCCATCTGGGGATACTAGGGGCTGTAACTGGTCGTGAAACCCTCTGGCATAGTGGCAGTTGAACCTCCAGAAGTCAATCAACTCGCAGGCGGCGTCTATCTCCGCCTGATAAGCGGTTTTCGATTGGTTCAACATCGTCGAGGCGTTGGAACGCATTCGCCAAGACCCCGCCAATAGATCGGCGCATTTCTCGAATATGGAACACCGTTGCTCTAGACCGATATCAATCCAATTTTCTTGGGCTTTTACCGCCGCCTCGCATGCTTGGGCTATCTCCTTTTTTCCCGCAAGGTGAACATGGGCCAGCACGTGTCCGTGGTCATGTGGAATCACCTGTTTGACGATATTTCCGGTTCGGACTTCCTTGCCTGCAATAATGCAGGGTATGTCTGTCACGGTGCCCATTTGCAAGTTGAGCTCTTCTTTCAGCGCTTTCCGCTCCCAACTACCTTTGGCGTATGACAGTACTGGCTCGTTCGTGGGGTGGTCAGGCATGGGACCACACGGGCGGGATCCATCTAACATCGTTGCGCATGCCACGAAAACGCCAAACAGGCATTCTAACGCCTCAAACTAGACTTAGCGGCGACACCAGCAATAAGAATCGATGACAGGACTGCCAAGATGCCAAACCCGGGTAGTCCATCCCCATCTGCCCCATCGAGGGGGGAGGGATCCAGATAATCACAGATCAGGTCGCCATCGGAGTCTGGGGGGGTTGATCCCGAATCGTTTGGATCATATCCACACTCTACCTCCTCCAGATCCGACCATCCGTCTCCGTCGTCATCTCCGTCTTGGTTGTCCCCCGTGCCGTCACCGTCAAGGTCACTCCATTCCCCATTGTCCTCGGGGAAGTCATCCCCTTCATCGGGAAATCCATCCCCATCCCTATCGATATCCAACTCATCGCAGATAGAGTCAGTATCCGTATCAGGTGGAACCGAGGTCGATACCAAAGGGTCGGATCCACATTGTTGCTCCTTTTGGTCAGGCCATCCGTCCCCGTCATCGTCGAAGTCAGCGACGTCCCCTACACCATCGCCATCTAGGTCAGAATTTTCCGAGGCGTCAAGAGGAAAGGCATCCCCTTCATCTGGGAACCCGTCTCCATCATCATCCTGATCAAGACTATTGCATGTCCCGTCCGAATCTGTGTCTTGAGGGGTAATAGACGCCAAGTCGCTCTCTGATTCGCAAACATCTTCCTGCTGGTCCGACCAACCATCATCGTCATCGTCTTCGTCTTCAACTAGATCTGTGTCACAATCTGCCAATATGAAATCTGGGAGTAAATCATTGTCCGTGTCAAGGAAGGCACAGGGATCATCGGGAAATGAATCGTCGGCATCAATCACCCCATCGTTATCGAGATCCTGGTCCATGTGGTCACAGACGCCATCCCCATCCGAATCCCCGGGTACGCTGGTAGGATCAAAAGGATCCGAGTTGCAATCGACCTCTGTTGAATCCACTACCCCATCCCCCGGGTAGAACCCCTCTCCGCAGACCATCGCAGTTGGACAAGTGTCATCATCCGTGTCTGCATTGTCCCCTGTGCCATCTCCATCGTTGTCCCCGCTTTCGCTTGGGTCATTCGGATAGGCGTCCTCGGTGTCATTAACACCATCGTTGTCATCATCGAGGTCAGTGTTGTCCCCTAGGCCATCTGAGTCTGAATCCTCCCATTCGAAGGGATCAGTTGGAAATAGGTCGACGTCATCACCGACACCATCCCCGTCATCATCATCATCAACGCAATCCGCTAATCCGTCGTTGTCCATGTCATTGGGTACGGAGGAGTTGTCAAGTGGATCGGACCCGCAGTCATATTCCATATCATTCGACCAATCATCGCCGTCTATGTCTGTGTCTTTGGCGTCGCATTCCCCATCTTGGTCCATGTCAGGCGGAATGTCGCTGCCCAACTTGGAATCAGAGCCACAGGCCTCCTCGTCTAGATCCGAAAAGCCATCGCCGTCGTCATCATCGTCGGATAAGTCGGGAATTCCATCCCCATCAGTGTCGCCCCCCTCCAGAAAGTCGCAGATCCCGTTGGAATCCCCGTCTGAGGGGACTGACGCAGGGTCAAGGGGGTCAGTCCCGCAATCAACCTCATCCACATCGGTCCAACCATCATCATCATCATCGGCGTCTGCGAGCAGCGTCGTACCTCCACTGAACGTCACATTGTCCACGTAAATGGCCTCTGTAGCAGCATTGGATTCAAGAGAAAATTTCAGAGAACCAACTCCGGAACCAGTCAGATTCACGGTGAAGGTCGTCCATGTGCCCAAGAGTCCGGTGTGGGCGGTATCTATGTCCGTCCCGGTGGTGTTTAGGATCGAAACCACCGAGTTGGCCCCCTCGTACCAAACCGAGATTGAGTCGGAGGTCTCCCAGTTTGCATTCACACCGTTAGTTAGCTTTTGCTGGACATAAAGGTCGAATTGAACAATTTCTGCATCAACTGGGTCGAGTATCAGGGTAGAAATCCCATCGACATCCGACATCTGATAGCCTTGTTGACCCTCTGTGAAGCTGCCTACCGTCCCAGTGTACTCCACAGCGCCGAAGTAATCCCCATCAGTAAGGCCGACGCCACCGGTGGACTGGTAGTGGAGTCGGAAGCCGATCTCTCCCGTCCCTGAGGCATTGTGAGCGACATGGGATTCGCCCGGATTGTTCCAAAGGAATCGATTAATGCCGCTGTCACCGGTGTCGGTGTATCTCGTGCCATTAAGTGGCTCTTCGAAAGAGGTGAAGGCCACTACTCCGAACCCGGCGCACCCTGCCTCGACATCGTCAGGCAAACCATCCCCGTCGTAATCCAAACTCGCGCAGGGGTCGTTCGGGAACGCATCATTGGAATCATCCACCCCATCTCCATCGGCATCGCTAGCATGGGCCAGGGGCACAGTAGAAGCCACGAATAGTAGTATCGTCATCGTTGTTACTAGGCGGCGGATCATGGTTGTGAGAGGGGAAGAGGGCTCATCAAGGTCGCGCATCGACAAACGCAGAAATTTAGGACCCCTTCGCCACACATCATACATGAGCAACGAGTCGACAGCCAACCAGATCCTGAGATCAGTAAGGGATTCTGGAACTCATTACGCAACCTCCCTGCCCATGATTGCAAGTGAGAACATACTCAGCCCACTTGTTGCAAGGGCTGTCGCGTCGGACCTTCATGGAAGGTACGCCGAAGGTTTACCTGGGAAGAGGTACTATCAGGGGTGTGACGACTTTGACACGATAGAATCTACGGGCATAGAGTCCGCGAAAAGGGTATTCAACTGCAATTTCGTGAACATCCAATCGATATCCGGAACAGTATCAAATATCGCAGCGCTCAAGGCTCTTTCGAAGCCCGGTGACTCAATCACAGCCGTCTCAACAGCAGATGGGGGACACATCTCACATGCGAACATGGGAGCGGTGGGAGTCAGGGGGCTTGACCTCCATACGTATGCCTGGAACGAAGACCGGATGGAGCCAGATGTTGATAGATCCGCGGAAATGATTCGAGAGGTGGAGCCCAGTGTGGCCCTCTTCGGCCAGTCCGTCTTCCTATTCCCAACGCCACTGCAAGAATTAGCCGATGCTGCCCATGAGGTGGGGGCGTCCGTGATATACGATGCCGCACACGTTCTGGGCCTTGTCGCAGGAGGAGTCTTCCAGGACCCCCTTCGAGAGGGAGCTGACGTGATGACTGGATCAAGTCACAAGACTTTCCCCGGCCCACAGGGCGGGTTCCTGATCTCGGACTCTGATCAAGAAAAGTTCCATCGAAAACTCAACAACTCAGTATTTCCCGGTACATGCTCCTCCTACCACTTGCACCACGTTGCTGGCAAGGCAGTAGCGCTAGCCGAGTTTGAGGAATTTGGCCATGCCTATGCCCGGGATATCGTATCGAACGCCAAGGCACTTGCAGAGTCACTTGCGGCACGTGGTTTTGATGTGTTGGCGGAGGACAGGGGGTACACCGCCAGCCATCAGGTTTTGACAAGACACGGGGAGCAGGACTCGGGCGCGGGGAAGAAGGCAGCCAGAACCCTAGAGGAATCTGGGATAATCACGAACATGAACATGCTTCCGGGAGACACCAAGGCACTTTCCCCCTCCGGCCTGAGATTAGGGGTGCCAGAGCTCACACGACTCGGCATGGGCAAGGAGGAGATGGACGAGGTGGCGCACTATTTTCAGAGGGCGCTCCTTGACGGCGAAGACCCAGCTTCTGTGAAGAGAGACGTCACTCGCTTCAAGAGTGACTTTAGTGTCGTCAGGTACTGTTTTGAACCCGGTGAAGCCTACCCCTCAACCGGTTGATGGGGGTCAAGAGGTGACTGGGCGCAAGGGCCAAGCAATACTGATGGCTCTTTTGTTGGCGATCGTCCCGATATCCGGATGTTTGGGGACGACCCAATCCAGTGATGATCCAAGTGCCCAGGAGGAGTGTATCACATCATCCCCAAAACAGTCTTGCCTTGAATCTGAGTTGAGGCCCCAAGACTGTACCCCCGCACAGGTGTACGAAGATTCTGAGTGCCGGGAGATGGTTAGCCCTTCAAATCTGAACTATGGCGATCTTGACATATCCTTGTACGTTGGAGTTGAGATGACAACACTGACGCCCTCTTTCCTGGGTGATGGTCCCAGTCTGTGGATGATCACCCCCGAGCTCCCCCAAGGCCTCGAGTTGGACCCCGACATCGGAACCTTGTCTGGCGAGCCATTGTCGGAATCTCCCAAGACGGTATACACAATCGTTGCATCCAACCCCGCCGGCTCCTCATCAATTTCCATTTCAATTGGGGTCGGGTACGAACCTCCTGAGATAATCGAAGCTCAAAAATCCCCTCTAATCTGCTTCCTGGATAGTCTCTGTGAGGGCGAAGTACCCATGGTGATTGGACATCTCCCCATGACATGGTCCTCGGACCCACCCTTGCCTGAGGGACTTGAAGTGAACGAAACTGGAGCGATAGAAGGGACTCCAACTAGCCTGACCTCGGGGTCGTATGCCATAACGGCCTCCAATGGAGGTGGGTCGGACACTTTTGACCTCGAGATATCAATAATCCCGCCCCCGCCCGGCGCGTTCGGGTACGAGAACACCCCTGCCGAGTTTAGGGTTGGCGAAGATGTCCTACTCACTCCAACTCCCGATCCCGGCACAGGCTATGTTTGGGCTATCCAACCAGCATTGCCTGTCGGACTCCAAATCAACGACCAGGGAGCGATTTTCGGGAAGCCAATCGAGGAGTCAGGATGGCAGTACTACGAAGTCGTCGCCTCGAACGCGCAAGGGGTTGCTTCAACCACCCTCCAGATCAGAGTGCTCCAAAACCCTCCAGGACAGGTACAATATTCAGAATCGAGTGCAATTTTGCGAGTGGGGCTCCAAATGGAACCGATCCAACCGCTGGAGGGCTATTCAGTAGATTCTTGGTCGATTGCGCCCCCACTCCCCCCAGGAATATCTATCAACACAGGGAACGGGAGCATATCTGGAACACCTTCATCGGTCTCCCCACAGCAATCCTACGTCGTCACAGGGGCGAATAGTGGAGGCTCCACACAGGTCACGATAACGCTGGAGGTCAAGATCCAAGCACCCACAGGTGTCCAATGGCCATCATTCGAGATCTCGCTATTCCGGGGTGAACAAGTCAGCATAACTCCAACCAATCCAGGCCCTGTTGTCGATACCTGGTCGGCGGACCCACCATTGCCGGCTGGATTGCAGTTCTTGGAGAACGGGACAATCCAAGGCACTCCCGCCACTCGTCACGACTGGACTTTCCACTCTCTTTGGGCCAACAATTCCGGAGGATCGCTCCAACAGAGGATTTGGATATCCGTGATCGATGTCGAACAGGATCAATCGGACCTAACTCAAGGACTGGGTGTGGTCGACTATCCGGGCTATGCCTCCCCTATTCTCCCAGTTGGCCAAAACGCGTTCCCGATAGCAGTGGCGGGACCAGATAAGGTCCCTGTGATATCCGGCTCTCATGTTGGAAAAGGGAAGATGATTGGCTATGGCCACGAGGCTTGGGTCGACCTTGAGTCTAATCAAACAGCACTCACCTTCGCATTGAGGGCCGTTCAATGGGCATGTGGGCCCAACGCCAATGTCGGCCTTGCAGCCGGAGCAGGGTTCGATTCATTCTCGAATGAGCTTGAGTCAGAGGGCCATGAGGCCACAAGCGCCCACCCTGACGACCTGACTGGGCTAGACTGCTTCGTGGCAGAGTTCTGGAATGGTTATGACGAGAGCGATGACGAGAAAATCATTCAATTCCTGATGAATGGAGGTGGGCTGATAATGGGGGGCCACTCCTGGTACTGGTCCTACTCGAACGAGGACCCCGCACATGAGTTTCCGGGCAATAGGATATCTGAGTGGACTGGATTATTGGTATCGAACCAGCCAACTTCGGATGACGTGGACTTCGATTGGGGACATAATCCCCTCATGACTCCTAGGAACGCGATTATCGCATTGAACGCGCACAGTGATGGAGACGTCACATTGGACATGCAGGAATCAGGCTTGATTTCAAAATGTCTCTCGCCACTAACATCCTTCGTACCATATGACTATCCTGGTTTCTGGCAGAGCCTCCATGACTTCGCGAATCAGTCTGGGTGGTCGGTAATCGACGTCGATTCGGGTCATGAGTTTGGACTCGATCCGCTAGATGATGTCTCTATCATGATAGAATCCGGGCTAGTTTCAATATTGCCACCTGCCTTGTTGCCCTCCCACCCTAGCCATCTGGAGTTTCCTGGCCCCGTCACCCCGAATGCTCCTCGGACTGAAACCAATCTGACCTTTAACTCGAATCAGACCGGCCTTCCACGAGAGTTCGGGCCGGCGAACCCACAGGCCATGATTCTGCATTCGACCGGTCTGTACGCGCCTCCGGGGGAGCCTGTAACTGTAGTGGTCCCACAGGAACTCGTAGATTCGGGGGTCTCCGTACAAGTGGGGGTGCATGACGATACGCTCTGGCATAAGTCGAAGATCTGGCGATTCCCCTCGATCGTGAGGTCATACCCGATCGCTGAGACGCAGTTTGAGGTGGGCAATGCCTTCGGGGGACCAATATTCCTCGCCTCTCCCCCAGATGCGCCCTTGGGCTCCACATGGGCCGAGTTCCGGGGCGGTGTTGAGGCACCGATTTACCAGCACGGCTCGACAAGTTTCTCTGAATGGCAGATCATAAGAAACAGGTCTGCACCGTGGGCCGAGATATCGAGTGACCAATTCATAATGTCAGTCCCATCTTCCGAAATACGAGGTTTGGATAACCCAGAGGAATTGATGGACTTCTGGGTAGAGGCATTGGAAATGGAACACGAACTCTACGGCTTCATTCCATGGCCGAGAATTGAGAGGGCAGCCTTCGATATCCAGATTTCAGCAGGATGGATGCACTCTGGCTATCCATTCATGGCCCACCTCGTCTCAGCGCAGGAGGCCGTTGATCTGGAGCACATGGAATCCGAGGGCAGTTGGGGGATGTTCCATGAGCTCGGGCATAACCACCAATGGAACCCATCCAGATTACCCGGTACCACCGAGACAACGTGCAATTTCGCAAGCGTCTACTTGATGGAGGATCTCGTTGGCCTGGATCTAGGCCACTCGGCATTATCCCCTCAACAAAGGCACCAACGCATGGAGTCATACTTCCAAGGAGGGGCAGACATCGATGATTGGAGCGTCTGGACCGCATTGGACACATACCTGATCATCAAGGAAGAATGGGGATGGGCACCGATAACTCAGGCTCTGACCGCATATTACACCCTCCCTCCATCAGAAATCCCGAGTACCGATGAGGAGGAGTTCAACGCATGGGTTCTGCACATATCCTCAGCCTCTGGATACAACCTAGCGCCCTACCACGAGGCTTGGGGCTTCCCCCTCTACACTTCCACGCACTCCCAACTACTGGAATACCCAGCATGGGTGGATGACCCAGTTAGGGGGGACTACCACGCATTCGACCCGATCATCAGGAACCTCTCAGCGGGCTCCACAACGAGCAGCAGCACCCAGGTAGATTGGCAGGTCTATGACAATGGCACAGACGTCACCATCACCTTGTTCTACGGCCAAAGCGACCATGGAAATGTCGAGGGGGATTGGCCTCAGCAGACCAACCAAGGAGTGGCTTCCGTTGGGGATTGGAGCCACGTGGTTTCTGGATTGGATCCGTCAACGACGTACCATGCGAGATTGAGGGCTGCCAACCAGAATGGCGATATATGGTCTGATCCCATTACTTGGACAACCTCGAACTGAAGGATTTGATCATTCCCTCGGGGCTATAATGACCAAACTTACCATGATAGTACGATGCAATAGGTATCCAAACCATGGCATGGACCAACGTTACCAACAGCGATCCAAGGAGCCGGAAGTCCTCGCCACGGTAGTAGCCTACGAATAATCCTAGTATCACAAAATGTCCGACGTAAACAGTCAAGCTCATCCTGCCTGCAGACTCCAAGTGGCCTAGAATGGGGGGTCCTTCTGATCCAATCATGTCCTCAACTCTGAATAAGAGGATTTTCACAAGAATCACAATGGACATGCTCACGATTATGAATGCAGTGCTTGCTGGGAAAAAGGTGAGGATTGCAGACCCCTCGGTGAGGGCCCAGTGGACATCTTGATTCAAAGAGAATACAATCGTCAGTAATGTGAACATCATTCCAAAACCCACAGATGCCCTTGCCACACCGCTGCTCTCGCCTATTTCGGCCAAAAGGCCCCCAAGCAGCACGTATGAGAACCAAGGCATGAGGGGGTAGGTTCCATTGAGGAGCAACCGCTCGAACCATTCGGCTATGCCATCAGATGCGATCCGCTCAGTCCAGGTCATGTCAGAACCAATGTGTCCCGAGAAGAGTGTGGGGCATATGACCAATAGGATCATGAATGCTGCTCTACCAATTACCCCTCTCCCGACAACGAGAGGAATGATGAGGGACGATGCTGCGAAAAGGGTCAGAACTCCCGGAGTCTCCGTGTTGAAACTACCACCTCGATCGACATGGAATAGAAGATTGACCACTATCTGGAACAAAAATAGCACTGAAGCCCTCGGGACCGCCCAACCAACCCACTCGCGCCCAGTACGCTCCCGGTTCGATGCACTAATGTGGATACCATAGCCAGATGCGGTGACGAATAGGGGCGCTGCCATGCCCCCAATGGCCGCAGCCAGAAATGCCAGCGGATGATCTATGCTGGTACTCTCGACAGGCAGTGCAGCGGCAGTGTGCACCTGGACCATGCATACAATCGCGATGCCCTTCATCCAATCAAGGTGGAGTACCCTCTCAGTCACGGACTACCTCCTTCCTCTCTCTTGAGCTCATCCATCGAGGCCCCGTTGTCCAACCTCCATTGGACCTGGTCTCTGGACAGATCACTAAATCCAAACCCATCGAGAACTATTTCCCCGTGGGATCCGTCATCCTTCCCCATCGCCCTGTCTCGAGCATCGTCACTGGTGGCATCGAACCGTGTCCCGGTCAGGATAGCCCCCGTGCTGTCATCTCCGAATTTGTAACCCTGATCGTCAACCAGCATCACATCGGTTGATGCCCTCGGCTTCCTGATCAGTGCCAGGCCAGCCGTGATTAGTAGCGCTGCCGCCACAAGTGTCAATGTGAGCAGAAACTTAGCCCCTCGGGCAGAGAGGGGATCATCTCGAATATTGACGAAATTAGGTCCCTCGTCCTCATCGGTTGTTTGGTTTTGATTCTCCTCAGGGTTGGGGTCGGGCACGACATCCCCATCGACGGTGCATCCGAACTCCAAGCCATCATCGACGCCATTCTGATTGACGTCACCCGATGCGATTGCCGCTGACTCCGGTCGCAATGACTGCGTTGCGAACTCCCACTCATCACCATCCCGTATGCAATCCCCATCAGTGTCCTGGTTGAATGGCTCGCCACCCAGTAGGAACTCCATTCTGTTGTCCAGACCATCCCCGTCCGGATCTAGTGATTGCTCAGACAACGCGGTCCCAGCCACGCTTGCCCTATCCCTGTCCAGGCCGTGGATGAGCTCCCACATATCGGGCAAGGTGTCACCATCTGTGTCAGTCCGTTCGTCCACACGATCCCAATCCTCATTGAACGATGCTAGAAATTGCGAAGCAACTGACTGACTGGTGATGATCGCACCATGCTCGCGATTCCTCAGCATAGCACTGGATCCCCAGTTCATGCTTCCGACCAACACAGTCTCCCCATCGACGATCATCCCCTTGTTGTGCAATTTGGTTATTCGGTCTGATGTGGACATGAGTCTAGCAGTTGCATTCAGACCCTGGTCGTCATTCCATTCGGCATTTACAGTGTCCACTAAGCTCCACGTCTCATCATCTGCGTAGAATGCATTCAGGAGTATACGTACGTCCACCCCCCTCTCTGCAGCCCTCTTAATCGCCCCTAGAAGGGGGCTGTCATCGCCCTCTCCCCAATACCAATCGACGTCCAGGTATTGGGCTGAAATCTCCAGTGAATCCACTGAGGCATCAATAGCCCCAATTATTTCGATGAGGCAATTATCAGGGCATAGTATCGGGGTGATGGAGGCCTGGTTGGTGAGGGTTTCTCTTGATGTTGGATCTGTCGACTGGGTCCCACTCATAGGCGGTAATTCCCATCCGAGGGAAGGATACGCCCATGATCCATGTTCCCTGATGTAGCGCTTCTCGTGATCCTCATCCCATGACAACCAACTTGAGAAGATCGCGGCCACCTCCTCAGAATCGATAAAAACAGACCACTCCCTATTCCCTGATTCTCCATCCGGAGGGAGGCTGGAATCTTTGATGTTGCCCGATGAAATCCAAACTTGATCGCTATCTCTCAGGATTATCTTGCTGTGAATGTATGTGAAGGGCGAGGACATTCCTGATGGGTCCACCATCCAGTAGACTAGGGCCCCTGCCTCGTCAAGGACACTCGCATGCCCCCTCTGGGAGTTGCTGACTGAGGAGGAGTCCAAGATCCCCTCCTCGAGTACTAATGTGACCTCGATGCCCCTACCCAGGGCGTCTAGCAGGGCATGCGTCACATCGGGGCTTAGGAACTCGTAGATGTGGACCCTCAATGAACTCTGAGCCCCATCAATCCAGCCAAGAAGGTCCTCCAGCACTCCGTCAGGTCCGATCGAGGGCCATATCCCGTCTGGCCCGCTCAGATCGATAGGAGCGGCGGGACAGAATGTAGAGGCGCCGATCCTGTAGCTCCTTACCTGCCATTCTGCCGACGTGTCGGAGTCAACCAACTCCGAGCACCCATCCCCACGCGATAGAATGAGCCCCGGGCTCCCCTCTCCCCTTACGCTTATCGATGGCCCAATCCATCCCTCAATGTCAGCATTGCCGCCATCGTAGACCAAGGCATCGATGATGTCTCCCCTCTTGTCCAGCAGTTGGAGGGCAGTGCCGGAATCCACTAATCGAGGCATGGTATCCATCACGATCTCCCCATTGAGGATCCGATTGGCCATGTAATCAGGCACACTATTTGGATCAGAGGTGATGATGACCTTCTCGTTCTGTGTGATGATTAGGTCTCTGAATGTGGATATCCAAGGGGAGGTCCATGGGGCAGAGAAAGACCGGTTTCTGGAGATCTTCCACCCACTGAGGTCGACGGTGGAGTCCCCTACGTTCTGTATCTCAAGCCAATCTGATGCGAATCCATTGACGCCAACTGGCATGGCCCGAGTGAACAATATGGTGCCCTCATCGCTAAATCCAGACTGGTTGCCATGGTTGGCATACCCTGGGGTGGGACTCAACGAATTGGAAAACTGATCATCTGTGGAGTTGTGTCCTGAACGAACTTTCGACACACCTGAATCCGAGCTGTCGATGGTGACGCTGTCAACCTCATTCCCTTGGGCGTCAATCAGCAAAAGGCTCTCTCCACCGTTGTTCATTCTCAATGTTCCAACATCGTTCTCTGCAACGATCGCATAGCCCTCAACCTCCAGGGTCCATGGGACAGTTAGTGATTCGAACCCTACCCATGTGGACTGGTTGATGTAGTGCTTCCATCCTCCCGCGTCCTCGATGTACCATCCTTGAAGTGAGACCGGTGCCTGTCCTCGATTGATCAGTTCCAGCCACTCTCCATCTGGGTACAGGCCCTGTTCTGGGCCCGAGGGGTTTGCCATAATCTCGTTGAAGCATATGTCGCACGAGGCGCCGATCACGGCCTGCAGTTCGCTCCCGTGATCGTCTAGGGCCTCTGGGCATGAGGTCAATGGGACAGTTAGAACCAAGGCCGCGAGCAATGTGGCCGAAAGCACCCTCATGGGCGGAGCAATAGGTGTCAAGATTCAATATTTACCGACGAAGGCTCAGGAAACTTCCTCGCCTGTCCACCTGCTCCCCACTGAATGTTCGACGTCCAATTGGTCGAGTATGCGAGCGACGACGAAGTCAATGAGATCGTCAATCGTCTTGGGATTCTTGTAGAAACCTGGGGATGCAGGGAGTACGACGACCCCCCATGATGATAGTTTGGCCAGAGCTTCCAAGTGAGGTGTGGCCATCGGAGTTTCTCTGGGGACTATTATCAGTTTCCGCCTCTCCTTCATTGCGACTATGGCAGAGCGCGTTGCCAAGTTGTCTGATATCCCTGCAGCGATTTTCCCTATTGTGGTGCCACTAGCAGGACAGATGACATATGCATCGAACCTTGCGGAGCCAGAGGCTGATTTGGCGGCCAGGTTTTGGTTCTGTTCCAACCTGACCCCATGCCTCTCCGCTAGCTCACGGGGCGTTATGTCGCATTCCAGTTTTAGGTTGATGGCCCCCTCCCTGGTGACTGTGAGGAATATGTCCCAATCGGCATCGACCAGAGCCTCTATGAGGCGTACTGAGTATTGGGACCCAGATGCCCCAGTTATTGCTATGACTGCGGATGGCATGGCTTTCGGGATTCACTTGTTGACTTCAAAGGTTGCTCTTCACCCTAGCTCGTGGATAAGGGCTTCTGACAGCCTCCTATATTGGCCGAGATCATTGTAGAGATGGGAGCTTATCCTTAGGTACCTAGCGGCATGGTTGCTCCAACCTTGAACAGGCACTTGTATGCCATGGGCACGGTATAGTAGCTCATGTAGGGGGTCTGGATCGGGGTGGTGGGGACTGCCGGGAATGATGAATGCGGCCATCGATGTGATGAACTCCTCCGAGCACACTGGTTGAAGCCCAACTCTATCTGCGATCAGCGTCCTGGCGGCTAGCGCCATTTGGTGGTTTCTGGATATGATTTCGTCCCACCCTCCCTCGAAAAGGCTCCCAAGGTGATCAATGGCAAATGGGATGCACATCCAAGGGGTCGGGTCTATCGTCCCCGTCCAATCGAACTCTAATCGGAATCTAGGTCCTAATCTCTCCGGCAAAGTAGCGCCGTGACTAATGACAAGTGGACGTATGTGGAGCTTGTCTGACCTTGCATGTAGGAACGCGGAGCCCTTGGGCGTGCAGAGCCATTTGTGACAGTTTCCGGTCACGAATGCGGCGTTCAGCCTACTTATGTCAAGCGGAATTAAGCCGGGACCGTGCGCTGCATCTAGCAATGTATCCACACCCCTGCCATTCAGGATCTCAACCAATTCTTCGAATGGCAACCTGATCCCCGTTGGGCTTGATACCGTGTCTATCAGGGCGAGTTTGGTATTGTTCCCCACTTGACTCAATACTGCATCAATGGCCTCATGCTTTGAGGTGAGGGGAACGGGGATATTGGCCACCTTGACGACGAACCCCTTGATCGATGAGTGGTGGTCAACGGCATTCCTGCATGCCTGGTAGGTCGTGTCGGTCACCACCACTTCGTCACCTGTGCCGATGTCAAGTGATGATAGGACTGTATTCACCCCCGTAGTGGCATTCGCCACGAAGGCCATCCCATCGGGGTCAGCATTCAGAAATTCTGAGAGTCTAGTGATCGCCTCAGCCCAAAGCTCCCTCCCGTGGCCATCGATGAAGTTGACCGGGTCAGATTCCATGATGGCGCGCAACTCGGTCTGGTGGTCAAGCACTGCCCTGGGGGAGGCGCCGAAAGACCCGTGATTCAAGAAG
>DAGH01000011.1:41551-49498 GCA_002495675.1 Euryarchaeota archaeon UBA182
ACCCTCGAGATCGAGCCCGGTGCAGTTTCGAACATAGCCTCGAGGACCCTGGCCCTGTCTATTGTGCGCCCCTCCAAGTCATGGGTGTGACCTAGCTTGTGCAGGGAGGTAGTCGTGCCAGCAGCGAGACCGCAACACTCTAGATTCTCTACTCTGCTTTCTGGCGTTTCTATGTTGATTGCTAATCCATGTTTCGAAACCCAACTCCTGAAAGAGAGGCCAACTGAACATATCTTGTGGCCATCCACCCAGACCCCCATCATGGCTGGGTCCCGATATCCCTCTATACCACAGTCATGAAGAGCAGAGATGACCCAATCCTCCATCTTGGATACGATTTGAGGCACGCCACGCTCATTCTCTGCCCACTTGATTATCGGGTATACGACAAGTTGACCCGGCCCATGCCACGTTAGCCCGCCTCCCCTATCAACATCAACTGTAGAGTACCCTTCTGCAGTGACTCCTTCCTTCCTGGCCCTTGGGCCCATGGTGACAATCTCAGGATGTTGTAGGAAGAGTATTGTGTCTTGTTCTGCGTCAGAGATTCGATCATCCCTCAGTCGATCCATGACCTCTATGGCCTCTGGGTAGTCCACGATCCCCGCCACGACAGCACGTGCCACTTGCATGGTCTGGGATGAGCATCCCCCATTTCAAGAGGGGGCTTCAAGATGTGTGGATTGCGTGTCCGAGGGTTTTGAGCACGCTTTCATGGAAGGCTTCCGTCATGGTGGGGTGGGCATGCACTGTGCTCGCGATGTCTTCCAGAACGGCACCCATCTCCAGGGCCAGAACGAATTCGCCATGAAGCTCCGCAACATGGCTGCCAACTGCCTGTATGCCTAGAATTGCATGGTTTTCCTTCCTAGCCGTGACTCTGATGAAACCGGCGGTCTTTTCCGCTTCAAGCGTCAATGCCCTACCGTTCGCCGCGAGCGGGAACTTCCCGACGATCACGTCCTCACCACGCGCCTTCGCAGTTTCGGGATCCAACCCGACCGATACTATTTCGGGCTCGGTGAATATAATGGCGGGTATGGCGACCTTGTCGAACTCCCTGTCCAAGCCGGCGATGATCTCTGCTACCATCTCCCCTTCCGCACTCGCCTTGTGGGCCAGCATGGGGTCCCCTGCCACGTCACCAATTGCGAAAACCCCTGGTATGTTGGTCCTGCATCTCCTGTCTGTTCTGATGAATCTGCCATTGTTCCCAAGTCGGACCCCGGTCTTTTCCAACCCCCAACCTTCCAAATTGGCTCTTCTGCCGACAGTCACTAGCACCTTGTCCACGTCGATTGCCTTCTGTTCGTCGTCAATCTCGTAGGTGAGCCTGGCCTTCTTTTTCCCGCCCTCCTCCTCGATTATCTCAACCCCTCTGGCAAGGGCCCCGCGATTTATCACGACGCCATGCTTCTTGAGCCATATCTCTAGGGGCCTCCTGATCTCCTTGTCCATCATTGCGAGGATGTCATCCATGCCCTCGATGACTGTGACTTTAGACCCTAATTTCGAGAGAGCACATCCGAGCTCCAACCCGATGTAGCCCCCTCCTATGATTGCAACCTCAGCGGGGAGCTCTTGGAGATCGAGTGCCCCTGTGCTGGACAGTACCATCTCCTCATCACATGGCATGAAAGGTAGGTCGATGTGTGTGGATCCAGTAGCGAGGATCACGTTCTCGGCCTCGATTTGCAAGGATTGTCCGTTCGAATCAACTGAGCAAGTCTTGGGGCCGGTGAATGTGGCCCAGCCGTGGATGACCTCTGCTCCAGCCGATTTCAAGAGGGATTCGACCCCTTTGTTGAGACGGTCGACTATGCTGTCCTTCCATGAGACCAGCCCCTTCATGTCGAGGGTTGGATCGCCCTCGACGCTTATTCCCATGTGGCCCCCCGCCTTCGAGTGCTCCGACAGAGACTCAAATCGTTCAGCGGCGTGGATCATCGCCTTGGAGGGAATGCATCCGCGAATCAGGCAGGTGCCACCATATCTCGAGCCTTCGACGATGACTGTGTCGAGCCCTAGTTGAGCGGATCTTATGCCAGCAACATAGCCTCCTGGACCGCCTCCGACGACAAGTACCTTACATTTTCGAACTTCTGCCATGGCGATACCTCACATGAAAATCAGAGCAGGGTTCTCTAGCATCTTCTTGAGGTCCTGAACTAGGGCTGCACCATCTGCCCCATCGACGATGCGGTGATCCCACGAACTCGAGAGGTTCATGATCCTCCTGATAACGATGGATCCGGACCTCGCGACCGGCATGTCTCTGGCCTTGTGAACGCCGAGTATGCCTACTTCGGGATGGTTGATGATTGGGGTCGCCCCAAGCCCACCGTCCCTGCCGAGGCTTGTGATAGTGAATGTAGAACCAGACAGGTCGTCCAACGTAGCGGTTCCATCCCTGGCAGAGCCCGTCACTCTCTGCATTTCCGTGGCTGCTTGCCAGACGTCCATGGCCTCGACGTGTTTGACGACAGGGACGTATAGCCCCCTGTCTGTCTGGGTGGCGATTCCCAGGTTGACAGCATCATGCTCTGTGACAACCCCAGATTCATCATCAAAGACGGCATTGCATTTCTTGTGGCGTTCGAACGCCTTGGAGAGTGATAGCATGATGAATGGGAGATAGGTAAGCTTAGGCTGTCCTTCGACCCTCTCCGAGTTCAGCAACTGGCGGAGCTCCTCCAGTGCGGTGACATCCACCTCCTCAAAGTACGAGAAATGAGGTATGGATGACGTCGATATGACCATTTGCTCTGCTATCTTCCTCCTGAGGCCTACGACTTTCATTTCCCTTGTACCGACCCTCTTGACCGATCTGGGAGAGGGGCTCGAGCCCCCTGTCGCGAGAGCTGCGTCGAGGTCGGATTGTTGGATTCTGCCCCCCCTCCCGCTGCCCACGACCATTGAGAGGTCGATACCGGATTCCCTGGCGCGCCTCCTCACTGCGGGACTGGCCAGTACAGTGCTGTTTGCGGCCTTTGGAGGTGTAGCTGGAGAAGTCATAGCAGGCGTAGTAGGCTGATGTGATTGACCCTCCTCCTCTTTCTCCTCGAGTTGTGGAGCCTCAGGCATGACATCTTCGCTCGGCGCTGCCTCCACAAGTTCCGGGGAGGCCTCGGCCTCAGACCCTGATTCACCAGTCGACTCAAACTCGACTAGGACGGCCCCCACCGCGACCATGTCGCCCACCTCTCCGTTCAGCGCAACTATCGTGCCGGAGTAGGGAGATGGAATCGTGACTGTAGATTTGTCCGTCATGACATCCACAATGGCGTCATCTTCCGAAACGGGGGAGCCGACCTCTACGTGCCACGTAACTATCTCGCCCTCAACGACCCCTTCTCCGATGTCTGGAAGCTTGAACGCCTTTCTTGCCATGGTCAATCCTCCAGTGTTCCACGTATGGCTTCTGCGATTCTTTGTGGGCTCGGCATGTAGTCCCATTCAGTGGTGTGCGGGAACGGAGTGTCCCAACCAGTCACCCTCGTCACGGGTGCCTCCAGGCTCCAGAAGCACCTTTCTTGGACACTGGCCGCCATCTCCGCACCATACCCGCTTGTCTTTGGCGCCTCGTGCACAATTACGCATCGACCCGTCTTCTTGACCGACCTCACTACGGCCTCCCTGTCCCATGGAATTAGACTTTGCAAGTCGATCAAGTCACAAGATGCACCTGATTGCCTGATGCCCTCCTCGCACACATGCACCATGGTGCCCCATGCGATGACCGTGCAGTCATTGCCCTCGGTGACTAGTCGCGCCTCACCTATGGGCACGGTATAATGGACGTCTGGCACCTCAGCCTCCGCATGACCTGACCAAGTTGGAACTTTGTGGGGGTCACCGTAGAAGGGGCCCCTGTAGCACCTTTTTGGCTCAAATACGATAACAGGGTCTTCGGACTCGATCGCAGATATCAGGAGCCCCTTGGCGTTGTATGGCGTAGAAGAATAGACGACTTTCAAACCCGGGGTATGTGTGAACTGTGATTCAGGTGATTGGGAGTGATGATGGCCTCCCCTGATCCCGCCTCCGGCAGGCGTCCTGATTGTAACTGGCGTCCAAAACTCCCCGCCTGACCTGTGTCTGAGCTTGGCGATTTCATTGACGATCTGATCATAAGCGGGAAAGATGTAGTCTGCGAATTGGATCTCACAAACCGGCTTTAGGCCATTCAACCCCATGCCGAATGCAATGGCAGCGATTCCCCCCTCAGAAAGAGGGGTGTCAAAGACTCTGTGGGCGCCATGCTTCTCCTGCAGTCCGTCTGTAGTACGAAATACTCCTCCGAAGTATCCCACATCCTCTCCAAAGACAAGGACGTCCTCATCCATTGAGAGCATGTTGTCCAATGCGGAGTTGACTGCCTGGACCATGTTCATCTCTGGCAGCTAATCACCCCCTAGTCGATTCATTTCGTCCCATTGTTCTTGCAAGTGCCACGGTACGTCCGAGTAGACCTCGGTGAAGATGGTGTCTGAGGACGGGTAAGGCCCTTGTGCTAGGTCACCGAACTTGACTGCCTCCTTGTAGGCAGCCATGACCTCTGAGTCGATACGGTCCTCGAGGTCCTTGTGCTTCTCCTCTGTCCATGCCCCAACCGAAATCAAGTGATCTCTCAGCCTGTGTATGGGATCTCCCCCCGGCCAGACATCGGGTTCGTCCGAGGGCCTGTACCTTGTCGGGTCGTCGCTGCTGCTATGAGCGCCTGCTCGATAGGTTAGGACTTCGATGTGGGTCGCCCCCAGACCTGCAGAGGCTCTTTTTCGAGCCCAATCGGTGACCGAGTATAGTGCGAGGAAGTCATTTCCATCCACCCTTAAGCATGGTACGTCGTATGCAAGTCCCCTGTCAGCGAATGTGCTGCTCCCGCTTGCGAGGTTAGCGTGCGTTGATATCGCCCATTGGTTGTTAACCACGTTGAGGATTACAGGAGGGCGAAATACGCTCGCGAAGTTCAATGCGTAGTGATAGTCGCCCTCGGCACTCGCTCCATCTCCAATCCACGTGATTGTGACCTCATCCAGCCCCTTGTAGGCCGAGGCCATCGCAACACCGACGGCTTGGCTGAATTGGGTACCAACTGGGCTTGAAACAGATATGTACCTCCCTTCGCGATATGTGTAATGGACTGGCATCTGTCGTCCTTTTACATTGTCCTCTACGTTGCCTATGCAGTGGCAGATCATGCTCACCATGTCCCTGCCCCTCACGAATTGTGCACCAGGCTGGCGATATGTTGGGAAAATCCAGTCCTGTTCCTCCAACGCCATCGTCTGGGCGATGGCCACTGCCTCCTCTCCAAGAGACCTCATGTAAAACGAGAGTTTTCCTGTACGTTGCATCTTCATCATTCTGTCATCGAAGATCCGTAATCTAACCATGTGTTCCAGGCCGATAAGGAGGTCGGAGTCAGAGATATCAGGATCCCAATCCCCCGAGCGGGAGTCATCATCGCCAAGGACTCGTATGAGACCTGTGGAATGCGGGATAGTGTCTTTGGGTTCGCAGGAAAGTGGATCTGGCTTCATCAGGTCGGAGGGAGAATACGACCACTCCTCGAAAGAGGCCGATTCCCCTGGTCTGAAAGGGGCAGATGGCACTCGTATGGGAGTTTCACAGCCATCATTGTTCATGTCGCTAAGCCCTCCTTGTTCATGGTTGGCCTGTGAATTTGAAGCGAGCTGATCGCTGACCCCGTGGAGTCCCTGGTCACGACTGGTTCAGCCCCCTCGGATTCGTCGAAGAGTAGCCCAGCCCTGTAGCTCGATCTTACCAGCGGGCCACAGGCCACAGCCTCGAAACCTATCTTCCTCGCTTGCTCGTCCCACATCATGAATGATGACGGTTCTGGGAATCTATCAACGGGGAGATGCCTGTCTGATGGCCTGAGGTATTGTCCTATTGTTATCATCTGCACACCTGCATCTTTGAGAAGCCTCATCGCATCGACAACCTCTAGATCAGTTTCCCCCAAGCCAACCATTAGGCTGGATTTTATCTTGAGGTCAGGTCGAAGATAAGAGGCCTCAGAGAGTATCCTGAGCGACTGGGCGAAGGACGCACGAGGGTCTCTGACGATCGGATCCAAGCGGGGCACGCACTCAACGTTGTGGGCAAAGACACTGAGTGGGAGCTCGTACAATAGTGCCGCCAATGCTTCGAGGTTTCCATCCAAGTCAGAGCACAGTAGTTCAAGCCCCACTTCCGGGGATCTCTTGTGCACCTCCATTATGCAGTTCCTGTAATGCTGGGCGCCTCCGTCTGGAAGATCGTCTCTGTTCACCACAGTTATTACAGCATGACTCAACCCCATTCTAGTTATGGCCTCAGCGAGATTTGAAGGCTCGTTAGGGTCTAGTTGCGCCGGTGTTTTCATGGTGTCAACTGCGCAGAATCTGCAGCCACGCGTGCAGGCATGGCCAGCGATCATGAATGTCGCGGTTCCCCTGCTCCAGCAGTCGTGAATGTTTGGGCAACGGGCTTCCTCGCAAACTGTGTTTAGTTGGTTCGACTCGACCCTTGTACGCGTTTCTTCAAAGATTTTCATGGCTTCGCCAGTGGGCAATTGCGTCTTGAACCAAGGTGGCAGGCGCTTTCGTTCAGGCCGCCCTGGCCTGTGAGTGATGTGTGACTCCACAACGGGCAGCCTGCGAGGCATGATCGTTCCCTGATGGGGAGGAAGATTAACCATTGCCTGCGGGCGGTTTCAATGTGAGCTTCTCAAATCGAGGTTTTTTTCCACCTATTTTTGGATCGGACAATTAGTTGGGCGGGTTCCATCCCTAAGAAATCAAAACCAGAAATTAATCATGATGCCTGTACTCCTACACACAATTTCCCGAAGTTATTATGGCCTCTACAATTAATTTTACACCACGAAGGCTATGACGATCTTATAAATCATAAAACTGAATCAGGACCACATGGAAGAAGCTGTGATTGTCACAGGTGGGTCCCGCAGGATTGGGAAGAGAATAAGCCAAACACTGGCATCAGATGGGTTTTTTGTCATCATCCATTACAACTCCTCGTCGCGTGAGGCTGATAGTTTGGCATCCACGATACGAGACCAAGGCGGGCAAGCCGAAACTATTGAGTGTGACCTGTCGAAAGTCTCCGATGTTGAGACATTGATCCATAGAGCTGAGACACTGTTCAGAGTCAAGGTCACGGGTTTGGTAAACAATGCATCCAGATATTCATATGACGATGTTAACACTATTGAGGTTGAGGAATTTTCTGGCCACATGATTGTTAATGCCTATTCTCCTTTGATTCTATCCAGGGAGCTACACAAAACGGGAGATGGTTGGGTGGTCAACATACTTGATTTCAAGATCAAATCACCCAACTCTGATTTCCTCTCATACACGCTATCCAAGTTTTCACTTGCTTCGATAACCGACATACTTGCCAGGGAACTGGCACCCAAGTTGAGGATTAACGCTGTGGCCCCGGGGCACACCTTGACCAGCGATTTCCTCGACGATGACAAATTAGAATCCGTCAACTCTGCCGCTCCATTGGGCTTCGGTCCCTCCCCAGAGGATGTGGCAAATGCTGTATTGTACTTGGCCAAGGCAAAATCAGTCACAGGACAGACTATTTACGTCGATGGCGGAGAAAGGTTTAGACAACAAATTAGGGATCCTGCATTCAATGGTGATCAGGGATGAAATCGAGCGCTGAAATGACGTATGCCGCTAGCATCCTGGGCCTCAAAGAGTGGGGGACCATCAGGATGGAGGACCTGACCAAGCACATCGACGTGGGCGTGCACGACCATGAGAAGGGCGTCACGCAACCAGTACGATTCGATATCGAAGTTCTCGTGGCTCCTTCTGGAGAGTTTGAGGACACAATTGACAATGTGTTGGATTACGAATATCTTGAGGACTCAGTCCAGGCTGTTCTGTCCGAATCAAGGGCAGA
>DAGH01000011.1:49907-91061 GCA_002495675.1 Euryarchaeota archaeon UBA182
ACGAAAATCGAGGTGATGGGATTCGAAAGCGACCTTGGGTGCACCATGGTGAGGGTCAAACACAGCTAATAGGTGAGTAATTGGTGCAGGGGGTGGGATTTGAACCCACGAAGGCCTTGCCACCGGAGCTTAAGTCCGGCCCCTTTGACCGCTCGGGTACCCCTGCAGCTCCTCCGAGATCGCTCATAGACTTGAATCAACCCTAGGGGGTAGTGTAATCAGCACAGATATGGTCCGGGGTGTGAGAATCCTTTAACATCAGACTTGACACCAGTAGACATGGACAATGTGAATGGGGGACCAGGAGTCACAAAGGCCCAAGTCATTGCGATGGCGATGGTAATCTTGTTCCAAATAAGCATCGTACCTACCCCATCAATACTAGATGAGCCATCGACTAGGATGGAATCTAGTGTTTCGAACCAACTAGAGACCTACTCCCTGTATCTCACAACAGGAAACAATCTCTCAACAGTATTGCCATCCGAGGGAGGGCAACTCGAGGCATCAGCACTAGACACCTCACTTGAGTTCACGACAAACGAATTGATGCAATCCCTCCAAGTTGTTGGGGACAAGAGACAAACTGGCGGAGGTAGCCAATATTACATACCCCTGAATATTTTCTTGAAAGCGGAAGGACCTCAGAACTCCATCGTCACATGGACATTCAGCCTGCAGGCAGGCGGCTCTACTGTGGCGACAGGTGAACTAGAAAACGAGGCATGCTCAGGCTTCGGGGGCTGTGACTTCGAACACGAGGCAATCGACGTCGATCTCACGGGATCAGGTGGGTCGAGTTCATTCATGGTCTCGGAATCAGATGAACTTGTCTTGGTAATCCGGGCGGAAATGACGGGATGTGGAGACGGCGGCTTCTTCAACGATTGTGACGCCAAGGTTGCCTTCAACCAAATCAGCGGTGACAGCAGGTACTCACTAATCGACATCAGCACAAATGCCGTTTCAGACACCGTATTCTTCGTCCAGAGGCCCGGTGACGGATTCATAGATGGTGCAGTCGTGGACTGGTATCCGAACGACGTCATCAGCGACAGGGAGATGCAATTTAGCTTCGACGTGAAAAGCGCCTTTGGCAGGAAGGATATCGAATCCGTCGAATTGAGGCTGAGATATACAGAGACGAATCAACTGATGCTCGAGAAGGACCTAACCCCCGTGCCCCAACAAATAGAATGGACGACTGAGGGATTGTTCGGGCGATTTAAGTGGACCTACCAGAGTGGTTTGGAATCCGGGGATTATGAGGCTGAGTTGAGGGTCACTGATGTGCAATCAAATGTATTCACAATATCCCATGAGACCATCAAGATGAACGAGTTTGGAGTTTCATTGAAACATGCCGATGACAGGGGGGTCGAATACATCGCGCCCGGCGCAATCACACCCGTGCCCCTGCAACTAATTCATCGCGGGGATGCCACCCTGTCGATGAACGTGGAACTGCAACTGCTCACCACCTTAGGTTCAGACTGGCTTGTTGAATTTGACAGCCCGGGCGGCTACACAATGAACTCTGGTGGGACGATATTAAGCCCAATTATGACAATCACCGCTCCGCTAGACTTGAGTTTCGTACCTCCAAAGATCAGAATAAGGGCAATCGGCGACGCAGAGGTAGGGGGCTCTTTCGAAAGCGTCTCAGACACCTTGGAGTTGGAAATAGAGAAACTACAAGTCTACCAACCTCCCTTGGTGTCGGTTTGGGATGAAGAAAAGGAGGATCTGATCGCAAACTCTTCTATCCCACAAATAGATCCCAATGTGCCAAGGTACGTCGAGAATGGGGAGTTCAATCCATTTTTGATGGAGGTTTTCAACTCGGGATTCACATCCGACTCCTTCAGGATCGACGTATTAGAGAGATCCAAGGCGATCATTCAAGTCTACGACAATGAAACCGGACAGAGAATACTCGAGGACGACGATGATGGGACATTCCACTCGAATTCACTGGATCGGCACAATACCCAGACAATCAGGCTGTCGATCAAGCCATCGGGGGATAGGGCGGACCCGGACACGGGAATGATCAGGCTAGAGGTGGCCAGCATGAACAACAGCTCCTTGAAGACGATAGTCGAATTTACCATCCAAAGGACATTCGGCATCCGAGCCGAAGTCTCACAGGACTGCGATGGGGTCCCACTAGGTTTCATAGAGACGGATGACTGTTCGTCGACATCCATGAGGATTAGGGTCACAAACAGCCTGTCCGGAGACTCGTCTGAAGCAACCTCATGGCTGATAATCAACCCCGCGTCCCTGTCTGAGAATACCGACAGGAACCAAGCATACGGCATCTGGACCTACAACATCATCGATAGCGCAGGATCCAATGCACCCAAGGTCACGCTGGGCCCTGATGATTTCATTGAGCTGCACATGACAATCGAGATGACTTCACAAGTAGTCGAGGGGAACCACACCATTTACCTTCGCGTCAAGGAGGACATTCCGTCCAACGACGAAGAAGCACGATATTTCGACTTGGCCGTGACTCTCAACGTCAAGGCGGATGCTCCTGCGTTGGAATTGGTGCAGGTCACATCAAACCGAGGCATAGCCCCCGGCGACGAATATGCATACCAGATCAAAGTAAAGAATAAGGGAAACAGCCCCCAGACCGTCCTATTGAGCGCAAGCGTCGACCAACAGGGCTGGAGTGTCGACGTAGAGGGCCCCTCCGGCTCACCTCTGGTAGAGATCGGCCCCTTCCAAGAATTAACATTCAGGATCAGGGTGACAGCCCCTTCCAATGCAAACAACGGGGATAGGGTACCCGTCACTATCGAGGCAAGCCCATTCGCCACGGACCAGGCGTGGCCTGACTCCTACACCGCCGAGCTTACCTTGACCATGGTTGTTAGCATCGCATCAGTTTTCGATCTGTTGGTTAACGAGGTCACACATCCAAGAACATCGACAATCATCATAGCGGGTCTTGCGATACTCCTACTATTTGCTGGATTCCAATCTCGTATGAGTCGCCGCCGGGTGGCGGCTCAAATGGCGCTGCTCGATGCCTTGTCCAACGAGATGAATACCCAACCTAGCATAGAGGTTGAGGCCCCGAGCATAACTGAGCCTCAATATGAAGATTCAATGGATGACGACATCGAGTTAGTCTAAGCGAAGTCCGAACAATGCTCCATTCTGCTTAAGTGCCTTACTGGAGGGGATTCGGTCTATGCATCAGGCACACGGGCTCCAACAGAGGAGATCTGCTGTCATTTTGGTCTGTCTGATGTTGTTCTCTACCATCTCCGTTCTCCACATAGGCTCCATGCGTGCTGCAGCATCGTTGGATGCGGATGGGGACGGACTGGCGTACGGCCTCGAGTTTTACATCAACACGCAGCCTCAGGACTGGGATAGCGACGATGATGGCCTGCCAGACGGGTGGGAATGGAAATACGGCCTAGATCCACTGTCGCCAAATGACCTGAATGGTTCGACGGGGGACCCAGATGGAGACCTCCTCACGAACCTGAATGAGTACCTATGGGGTATACCATCAGGCTGGGACGACGTTTCAACGCCAACCGTTCTGGACAATGGAGTCTGGTGGAATGGAACGGTACCAGTCAGCAACTGGGATGAGGAGTCTGCTATGCAAATTATCCAAGGCAATGGCTCGGATGGAGCTGACGAAGACCCAGTGGGAAACATATGCACGAATGGATTCGATGACGATTTCGACGGACTAGTCGATTCCGCCGACTCTGATTTTGATGGAGACGCAGATTGCGCCTCAAACGATGACGATGGAGACGGCTTGATCGATGAGGATGTCGATGGTTGGGATACGGACGGAGATGGGATGGACGATGGCTGGGAAATTGCATTCGGACTGGACCCAACAGATGGAACTGGTGATGACGGCGCTTACGGCGACCCCGATGACGATGGGCTACTCAACCTCTGGGAATACATTAACCCCGCATGGTCTACGAGGGACGGATCCACCTTCCCGCCGACCCAATACTTCCAACCGGGCCCGGAAAACGGAACCCAGACAGAAACCCCTTGCAACCCAGTGCTGTCGCTCGGACCCGGCGGTTGCGCATTTCTCACCGCCGAGGTGGATGGTATAACCTTCACAGACCCATTTTTGAATGATACCGATGGAGACGGCTTGAATGACTCAAGAGAGGCCTTGATTCTCCTCACCGATCCAACTGCAGTGGATACGGACAATGACGGCATTACCGATGGCATCGAGGTCAACGGCAGCTATGGCAGCCCCCCCCTTGCCTCCGACCCCAGAAATAACAACACGGATGGGGACCCATTCGACGACGGCGTGGAGGATTCTAATTTCAACGGGAATGTTGACCCTGGTGAGACTGATCCGACTAGGATCGAGGACGATGGGGATGCTGATGAGGATGGCATACCAAATTACATGGAGAACATCACCTGCACGAAATGGGATGTGCCAGACACAGACTTCGGGGGGGTCAACGATGGGACTGAGGCTGATGCTCACGGCTCCGAACCTTGCGTGAGCACCTCGATCGCGAATCTGACGGTCCAGGATTGGGATCCCATAGCCCAACAAGTCACCCTGAACTCCACCGAGGGAGTTCCCCCGGGCCCGAACTGGCGGACTCCAGACATGATGTTGGGAATGTACGTCTCTCAAGATGGATCCAGGACCCCCTTCACATGGGCTAGGATTGACGGCAACCTTACTCTCGACCTCGTACAACCAGTACCGCCCAATAATACTGTGTGGATCAACATACTGAACGGTTCGTGGTGCTGGAACAATACAGTCGGCGCAGTGAATGACCCATGGTGTGACGACGATTATGCCGACACAGATGGGGATGGGCTTGCAGATTGGGAAGAATCCCTGTCTGAATATGGATACTTTTCGAATCCCAACCTCGCCGACACTGACTCGGACGGGGTGGATGACTGGACGGAGGTCTGGCTCGATGGAACTGACCCGGGCGAACCATGCTCCAATAGATTAGATACCGATTCCGATGGTCTCAATGACTACTTCGAAAATAGCACTGGATGCGATCTGACATTCGGTAGTGCAAGCCTTACCAACGGGTCCTTCGACGGATGGGTCACCTTGTGGAACGTATCTGACTCCGATCTGGGGGGTGTAGGGGACCTACAGGAGTATCTGGATGGCACAAATCCTCAGAACAACCCATCAGATGACCAGAATCCCTTGGACACTGATGGCGATGGAGTGCCGGACCTGAATGAGGAACAAGACGGGACAGACCCAGAAAATCCCGACACTGACGGTGACGGCATACCTGACGGCGAGGAGCTCAACCTCGGGCTCGATCCATTGAATTCCTCCTCTGCGTTCGGACCCAACGATTTGATCGTCGTGGGTTTCAACGAAGCAGACTCTGCGAATGCCTCTATTACCCCATTCTACCGTTGGTACACCTTCGATCAGTACCTTAACGGCTCGTGGGGGCTGAACCAGTCCGCATACGGGCTCACCCTGTTGCCGTTCTCTCAGGAAATACAAGGCGGGATCGCCGACCAATCCGTGTGGGGTGGATCATCCCATGTTTGGGATGTCTCGTACGTATACCCGGGACTGGGCCAACCGGGAAGTCAGGCAATCCTGCCATACAACATACTCAGCATCACTAGTACGGTCGAGCCTGACGTGACGCTCAATGTGACGAACTCCACCCGAGATCTGATCATCGACAACTCATTCTTGGATTCCTTGAAGGTCAATGCCCCAGATTACAACCTGTCCACTATCCAAAAACAGGAGTCGATAGCATACGCTGGGAGCTCCTACGGCTTGGACATCCCGATTAATCAGGATACGAACCGCACAATGGCGATAACCAACCAAGTGGTGTCGTCATCAGGCGCCTTTTCGGCATGGGACAAGATTGAGGCGGTATCGGACTTCCTGACCAACGGGAACTCCACAGTTCAATTCCGCTGGTCGTCAACGGGATCTGGATTTTCCCAGGCCTCACAAGCGACCGATGGCCCCAAGGACATCTCGAGATGGTTGCTTGAGGATGCAAGAATAGGATCTTGTGACGAGTACTCCAGCACCTTCGCACTGATGCTCCGCACTCTGGGCATCCCAGCAAGGAAAGTCACGGGTTTCTCTGGCGGGATCCAGGACCCTGATAGCACCACCCACACCTTCTACGGTCGACACCTTACCTCCTGGGTAGAGGCCCACCTTCAGACGAACGAGAATCTAGGCGGCGTGGACTTGGGATGGCAACCGTTCCAAGCCTGCCCACCTCCGCCCCCCATCTCTGTCCAGGACGTCAGCAGAAGCACTGGGGCGCATGACAGGAGCGGATCAGAGGTACTACTGTTCCAAGGCAGACTCGTCTTCACCGAGAACGGGACTCCAATTGAGAACACGGAGGTAAGGGGTCACATAATCCCCGAAACCGTAGCCTTGGAGCCACCTTTCTTCAATTCCCTCTCGGCCTTCGGGTCATCAACGACCAACGAGACTGGTTGGTTCACGATGACGTCCAACTCTTCCTCGATGGCATACCCTCGTCCGGGACTGGCTGCATTCGTAGTGGAGGTGATGGGATCAGCATCGGCTCCCTACTCCGTGATGACCAGCGAAACAGGCCTAGCACAGTCCCAAAACGAAATATGGGGGCTGAATCTAACCGACGATCCATCCATCTCGATCCTCGGCCCCCAACCAGCGTCACTACCTCCAGTTGGAGCAGGGGTCACGACTGATCTAGAGGGGCGTTTCATGTGGGAGAACCTCGATCTCTCAGACCCCAGCGATCTAGACGATGAGATCAGCGGCTCCTCTGCCTTTACGCTGTCTTTGGAGTACACCACCGTCAATCTTGGCACAGTCAACATATCCACGAACGTGACTGACCTAGGATTCTTCCAGTTCCCCATAGCGATTGATGAGAATGAGCCACTGGGGTCAATTGATGCTAGGATATGGTTCTCTGGCTGGCGAGAGGATGGCCTACAACCATCAACAGCCCCTCCTCACGTTAGGCCAAATGGCCTCGACTTTCAAATGAATGTAACACTGGCGCCGGAGCTCGTCTTGTCGCTTGAGGGCGGCTATGAGAACTCCAGCCTGCTCGGCATCAACGAGGATGTCAGCATAAATGGCTCTGCGATGAGCAGGGGCGACTCGCCAGAACCAATGAATGGCACGCTCTTTTTGGACATAAGGTCGGCTGGCTCTACCGGAGACTTCACCCCAATAACATCGTGGTACCTCAACGACTCCAGCTGGTCCGGACAACCGGGAGAGTTCCGAATTACCTGGAATTTCTCGGAAAATGACGTTCCAATACCCTCTGGGTTGATAGACGTCAGATTCAGATATCAGGCTGATGGCTTAACTGCATCAGATTTTGAGTTGCTGGAGGATACTTTCGGCATCTTGGGATATCTGAAACTGGACTACTCTTTGGCACCGTCGCTGAGGGCAAATGAGGCATTAGTAGAGGTCTCCATCACGGACCACACTGACACCCCTCTTCAGATCTACCCGGGTATCTTCACGTTGGATTACAATGGGACCAATGTCTGGACACAGAACACCTCTTCCTCTACGCTGGAGGTTGTATGGACGCCTGGGGATGAGGGAATCGTACCCGCTGGAGACTATCCATGGGTCTTCAACTACACTGGATCTCAATACATCAAACCACTGACCAACGCCGACACTCACAGGCTACAAGCAGAGGCCCAAGTCACGTGGTCATTGGATCGCGACTGGTTCCACAGGAACACCACTGGATTTGCTAACGGGACCCTCGTTGACGCTGGGCTGGCCACCCCCATAATCGGAAACAACACGACAATCGTAATTGATATCTCAGTTCCAGATGCCGAGGATCAAGGCACCACCCAGATCCCAATCGGAGAAGGGGCCATTAACACCTCGACGGGGGCCTTTTCCGTTCAGTTCACGGCTCCGGGGGATCTCGGCTCCTCAGTTTACGAGATGCAAATCAGCTTCGAGTTCTACCGGGGATCCGATGAGGTAGGCCCATACTATGTCATCCCGTTTTCCGGGGACCTATTCAGACAGATGGGCCTTGAAAGTGAATTTACCATCACACCATCCCCTCAGCAAGTTGAAGTCGTCGCAGGAACCGATTTCCAAGTGTCTGGAATAGTCACGGACGTCGCCGATAGCAGCCCCTTGGATGGAATAGAAGTCACGCTATGGCTCGATTTGGGCGGGTTGAACGAGACCCTCCTTGTCTCCAACATCACAGACCCGAGTGGCAATGCTACCCTAGATGCCACGATGCCCCCGAACATTGCCCCCGGAACTGTGAACCTGACCCTAATAGTCGCTGATGACCTGGTTGACGCAATCCAGCTAGAGGGAGCAACAAGGAGAACTGGGAACCAATCGAACTTGCAGGCCGTGGTCATCGTTCCAAGCGGAGTTACGATAGACTCGGCACCAACCAGCGTCATTGCCGGCCAGAGCTTCTCTATCTCTGGAAGAGTTTTGGATGGAGTGGACTCAAACCGGTCTGTGACTGGGCCAATGGCCCTGCAAGTCAGGTTCCTGAACGATGATAGCGAGACACTCGTGCAAAGCGTCCTGACCTCGGTGAACGGCTCGTTCTCGCTTTTGGTGCCAACAGATCCACAATCCGATGGCGTCACAAGCGGGAACAAGACTCTGATCGTATCCATAATAAACGGCTCCTCGCCTTTCTACCTGACTTCCTCCGGGATTTCAGACATCCTTGTCATCGGAGTCACTGAGTTAATCCAATTGCGCCCCAATACACCAACGGTAGTCGATAGGGGCGAAACGGTCGAGTTCTCCGCAATACTTGTCGAATCGAGCGATAACGATCTCCCGATCGGTGGCGTGCCAGCCGCAGCCCGCTTGCACCACACATGGGTCACGCCACAAGTGACGCTATCGAACGGATCTGCGGTTTTCCAGTTCCAAATCCCGCCAGAGCACCCCCTTGGAATCGTCCAGATACAGTTCTTCTTCAACGGGTCATCGAGTTTGCTACCCACCAACTCGTCTGTGTTCAAACTCACCGTTAGATCTGACACTCAGTTACTAATCGACCCTATCTCCGGCAATCCAGTGGCGGGCGGCTCGGTGGACATCACTGGTACGCTGCTCAGCGACAATGGAAGCGCACTAGTGAACAGGGTGGGCACACCACTCTCAATCGGACTGAACTTCAACTTAGATGGCTCTGATGATGGATTCACCCTCAACTCATTCTCAATCTCTCCAAATGGCACATGGTCTGTGAAGATGGTTCTGGATGCCGACACCCCGCGGGGCAATCATCTCGTTGAGGCGACATATCTCCCTGCAGTACCATACTTCCAACAGAGTGAGGCATCAGCAACGTTTGATAGTCGAGGATTCACTCTAACTAGGATCCTTTCCCCACTTGATTTGGATCCTGATGGCAGGACCGTGAGGGGGGACGATCTCACCGTAAACGTCTCACTTGTCGACAACACCGGCTCCCCTGTGCCAGCCTCGACAATTTCATTTTCCATAAACGGTCAACTTAACGGCACAGCTACAACTGACGAAGAAGGCATCGCAAGCTACACATTTACGGTTGATGACAGGGAGAAAATCGGTTTCATGGATCTCTCCGCAACGTTCTCTGGCCTCGCTGGTACAACCGGCCTATCTAGCAGCACAGACTCAGTACGTGTGGTGATATTGGCCCCAACCGTGATTGAAATAAGCGCAGTCACTGGAACCGGAATAGCCGGCGAATCAATTACAATTGCTGGGACCTTGTTGGACGAACACGGCCAATTGCTGGTGGAGTCAGACGCACCAACCCCGGGGGTGGTCAGACTCTCCATTGACGGCGTTTCAATGGGCCCCGAGTACACTGTCCTCACGAATCAAACTAGCGGGGAGTGGAGGATAACAATACCAATCCCGATTGACGTCGAGTTTGGCTCCCACAATGCCACAGTGGACTTCCTAGGGGGATTCACATGGGTCGACCCGATGGGCCAGGGGGACTCACTCAACCCAGAGTTCTATCTCCCTTCGACGTCAACCGTCGAATACAACGCAACACAGACCTCACAGGTGATCATCGTCACACCCCCGACCACGGTGGACAGGAACGACCTACTCCTCATCGAGGGAAGGGTGACTGATGGCATCGGACGAGTCCTACCCGGCAGGACTGTCTCCATCTCGATAGAGGGAACATTCGTGACTGACTCCGTTGCTGACTCAGAAGGAAATTTCTCGGTTTATCTCCCAATCCCGGCTGACATGGAGCTGGGGCCGAGAGTTGTACGTGCTGCATTCCTAGGCGAGGTCTTCGTGCTACCATCGAACGGAAGCACTGTGTTCACGGTCTACGCGCCTACGACGATCACATTGAATGACCTCGCTCCTGCTGCTGTCGGCGACCTTATCACAATCACAGGCAAGGTGACTGACAACCTACCCGGCGGGGATCTCCAAAACCACACTGTCGAGGTGACGGTCGATGGGGCATTCATTGGTGCGACATTGACCGACCAAAATGGAACCTGGTCTCTAATCTGGACCATTCCTGATACCCTCTCGGTCGGGAACCATTCGGTCGAGGCTATCGCTCCGCAACAAGGTTTCTACCGGCAAAGCTCGGTAGTGGGCACGCTCGCCATAGCATACCACACTGAGATTTCCCTTGAGATTTCCCAACCCTCCGTCACTCGTGGAGAGGCCTGGTCAATAACTGGGAGGCTGTACGACGCTGACACGGCTGGCTCACCCGGGCTCGTAGGCAGGAGCATCAACGTTGAGCTAGACGGAGTTGTCGCCACGACTGTGATCACTGGGACTAGCGGGTTATTCTCATTTGAGCTACCAGCCGACTCTTCCATCACAAGAGGCGAGCACCAGATTGCGGTAAAATTCCAAGGTGAGGAGCTCTATCTACCGGCGATTGCAAACTCCTCAGTTCTAGTGAGGGCAAATATCGACGTACAAGTGATTTGGTCAGACGCTAGTGTGATCAGAAGCGATCAGAACAACCCGATAAGGATCGAGGGCAGGGTCGTGGAGGTTGGTGGGGATTCCGAGATAGTGTCCGAGATCGAGGTCACGCTGAGTTGGAACGGCCAATCAAGGCCTGCGTCTGTGACTTGGGACGAGGTCACTGGCCACTTCGAAATCGAGGCACCGTCACTAGAGTTCTACCCTCCAGGCGATCTGGTCACAACCATCACTGCAACTCCATCGGCTTCTTCTTATCTCAACGAGGGGAGCGTAAATCATACCATCTTGATGAAGGTGCCCGTGTTTTTCTCATTCGATCCACCTTCTTTCCTCATATACGATGGCGATCGGACCATACAGGGCTGGACCACTGTCATCGCCCAAGACACGAACGCACCGGTGGAGGGGGTCTCCATCACCGCGATGCTGGTCAACGAGACAGGGATGATATTCACGATGACGAAGACAACTGATGGAGATGGTGTGGCAGACTACATTTTCCAAACGGAATCTCCAGTTCCAGCATTCTCCGATAGCAAGCACTGGGGAGACTTGACGATCGAGTTTAGCACCGACTCGGAGATCATAGATCCTCAGGACAGAATATGGCTTACAGTTGCTCACGGTGGTCTGAATGTGACCTACTTCGTGGAAGAGGACCCAATCTTGACCCAGCAAACCATCGCGATTTCCGGGCTTGTTGTGATCATTGCGATTGCCGCAACCGTCCTTCTCAGGCGTAGGAGGTCGAAGAGGCTCCGGGAGTTCTCCAATATATTCGGATATGCCGCCGAACTACTTGCAGCAGGCGACGAGATAAGGCAGGCTATTTTCACATGCTATGAGGGGTTGGTGACGGTCCTCCAGAAGAGGGGCTTCTTGCGAAGGGACTTTGAGACTGTTAGGGAGTTCGAGGTCGCTATTAGACAGGCACTCCCCATCAGGGAGGAAGCTCTGGTATCGTTGGACAGAGTCTTCGAGGAGGCAAGATACTCTTCTCATGAGCTCGGGGAGTCGGAAAGAGAGCGTGCCAAGGCCGCGCTTGCGGATGTGTTGAGAGCGATCGATGAATTGAGAGAGATCCCGGATAGGATCATCGATGCACAAGTGGATGAGGACTAGGCTCACTCGAAATGTAGACTAACAAACCCGTCTGATATGATTGCTTCCAGGAGGCTGGAGGTCTCTGGGTGATTGAATAGCTCCATCTCGTCACCTGCCTCACTCCGAACCAGAACATCTATTCCAGTGTCCACCTCTCTTTCAAAGACACTTATTTCGCCCTTCAAACTAGTCTCAAAGCGGACCATCTTGCCCCTTAGTTGTTTAATTTTAGCTTGGGGCGCTTCGTGTTCGAGGGTCTTGGGAATTGGGACCGACTTGTCATGGTACCATTGTGCCTCTCGGAGCTCTGGGATCTTCAGGAACTCGATATGGTTTTTTTCGGCGTCGGAGTCAAGCCCCAGGGAGCTAAGTGGCCGGCCGAGATCCTCCGTCGGCATGTATCGAACCTCGACGGGCCTCCAACGCATGACAATGACCGGGAGGGGGCTGACATTAACCTATGTCAGGGATATCTGGCAAAGAACCTTCGTGTCAAGCGTCCAGTCATGTCAGAATCCGCTGATGGTATGGTCGTTAATCCGTCGGGCAACAGCCTGGAGTACGACCTGTTGAAAAACCGATTTTCCAGAACCACAAGAATAGCCCTATCCTCTTTCTTTCTGATTGGCCTACCAATTGCCTGGAGTACACTATTAACTGCAGGCTGAGCAGAAGAGTAACGCCACCCCTTCTCCCTCCCGAATCGTTTTGAGAAGTACTCGACTGTCGCAGTATGCCTTGAAGATGGAGGTGCCAGAGGCAATCCGACTGTGATTGCCGAGGATAGCACCCCTCCTGAGTAGTCTACTCCCTCGGAAAATCTTCCGCCCATCACAGCCACCAACACGGTATTGATTTGCTCGTCATTGAGGTCCCTCAATATGCCTGAAACATCCTGCTTGTTCATTTCATTTGTCTCCACTTTAATCCGGAAGGAGGCGGGCACCCAGGTAACTTGGTCTACGAGCTCATTCAACATGTTGTAGCTTGGCAAGAAAATCGCGACGTTCCCAGGGGATTCATCCAGAACTCTTGCTATGTGACCCCTGATTCGGTTGAGATTACCCTCACTTCTCGATGTGAATTTTGTCGTCACATCGGAGGATATCAAGATAGGCCTCTGATCTGCAGGAAAAGGAGATGTGTAACTCCTTTCGATACTTGAATCGGAGAACACACCAAACAGGTCAGCATACATGGATGTGGGATGAAGTGTTCCTGACATGAAAATAGAACCAATTGAGTTTGATATTATCCCAGACGATACCACCGATGGGTCCAACAAGCAACTCGTCACCCTGCCTTCTTCTCCGAGAATGTCGAACACTATAGCCATGGCTTCGGATTTTTCAAAACGAACCAGTGTATCCATGAAAGATAGGAACCGGGAACAGAACGTTTCGCCCCCCTCTTCCTCATCTTCGCCCTCGACCTTTACTTGCTCCAGTGTCCTCCTCATCATTGTGTAGCCCGCATTCCATTTGGCCTTTGACAAGGAGGACTCCCAAGCTGTTTTGAACACGTTCAGGAGTTCTCCAGCCTCGACTAATGCATCACTGTCGTCGCCTCCCTCCAGACCTTTCCTCTTCTTGCCCATCCAATCGATGATCCCGTTTTCCACCCTCCTCATCCATCCCAAAACGCTGGATGTCTCTTCCAATACCTCCGGAGAGGCTCCGTCGCGGGCCAAGGTTTCCTGATGTTCTTCGAGCTCAAATCTCGCGGCCTTGACAGTTTTCGATGTGAGCCTCATTTCTAGCCCCATCTTTATCCTATCAGGTAAGTTGTGTGCCTCATCCACTATTACAATACTGGACCCTACGTCAATGGACATGGACGGAAGTGACGAATCGCTCACAGATTCTACGAAAACATGATTGTAATCCATCACTATGATTTCGGCCTCTCTTGCCGCCTCTATGCAGCACATGTATGGGCATGTACCCTCTATTCTGCCATTTTTCACCGTCTCCTCTACATGGCGAGGCCATTCCAGGATCCACCGTTTCAGTTGGGACCTCCTTCCTCCCCTCGCCTTTTCAGAAACACCTTCCTCGCAGAAACACTGCCTATCAATTGTTAGTTTTCCACACATGGATTCTCTGCCGATTAAGTCAACAATCGCCACATTTGGATGGTCTTTTCGATTGTCATTCAACTTCCGTACAGTATCGATGACAATCTTGTGTTGACTCTGCCTTCCTGTCAGGAATAGAATTTTTTTTACATTCTCTGATTGTTTCATCGCGGCCAAGGCGGAGGCCAGTGATGCTGCAGTCTTGCCAAGCCCAGTCGGGGCCTCTGCAATTATCGTACGGCCTTTGATGAGGGATAGGTAAGCATCTGCCATGAATTGGCCTTGTTGATCACGAGCCTCCTTGTGTGCAAAGTACTCCATCCAAGGACCAGAGGTATCCTCCATCAAAGTGGTCACCACATTCGGCCGACCAATAATATTGGGATCGTGCAAACCTAAGCTCAACAGTGCTTTGACATGTCCACCTGTCGCCATGGGTCACAATTTGATCTAGGTTCTGCCGTGGTTCCCGTTGATCTCGCTAAAATCCCCCTCAAAGTTGTAGAGGGTGTGGAGGGGCGACGATTCCGCCCCTCCACGACATCCGAGTGCATCCCATCCCCACTCATTGTCTCTACCTCATGGTCTTAGTGAATCATCATCATTGTCGGAGAGGTTCCTTATTCTGTCCCCTATGATCCGATCAAGGTTATTTGCAATCTCCATTTCTCTTTGCATGTATAGTCGTGCCCCGGCTTGGAACACGGCTCCAGCGTCTTCGCCCCTCAGCGCGCAGAACCGTTCCAGTGTCTTAGATAGGTCAAGGCCTACTTGAATCTCCATGCTCGTCGAGGAATAATCGACCTCCGAGAGAAATCTCCTAACCGACTCTCTTACGACGTCAGAACGATTTCTAAATCCATCCGTGCCTACTCTTTGATCCAATCCCAATATCTGCTCCTCTGTGAGGCGAAGTGAGATCAGAGCAGTTGGGGATGACATCGTATCGTACCCGTTGAGTTATGAGGGAGGTATATCAATGTATCACAATTGTATGACATTTGTAATACAAATATGAGGGTTAGAAAGCCCCATAGAAATGTGTTGCATTGAAGTGTGGATCAGCACCCGGTCAACATGTGAAGGTAATCAACGATGCAATACATGGAGACTTCTCGATAGATGGCGTGAGAGAGGAGTTACTCGCGACCCCTGAGATGAATAAGCTAAGCCACATCAAGCAACTTGGCCTAGCGCACCTCGTCTTTCCCGGGGCCCATCACACCAGATTTGAACACTCTCTCGGAGTTTCCCACGTAGGCGGTTTAATGTCCGAATCAATGGGATTGAGCGACACGGACAAAGAGATCGTCCAAGTAGCTGGAATGCTGCACGATGTCGGACATGGCCCCTATTCTCACACGCTAGAGCACATACTGCACAGCCGAGGTGGCAAAGACCACATGACAATAACAGAGGGCATAATTACAGGCTCCTATGATGTGGTGGATGAGTCCGAATCCTCTTCACTCAACGACCGTCAAACGATACCCGAGACATTGGAGAAGTACGGCATCGACCCGAAAGAGATATCGAAATTAATCAGGGGGCCAGATGCATCTGGTAGCGAGAGGAGCTTGTTTGATTGGAAGGATGGCTCTGAACACTTTCAGGCAGAGGATGTGACTTTGGCCAACATGGTACATGGCCCAGTAGACTGTGATCAGATTGATTACTTGTTGAGAGATGCTCACTTTACAGGGGTCAGACACGGGGCAATAGACCACATGCGACTCATAAGGTCACTAAGGCGGCGAGGAGGTAATATCGCGGTTGACGAAGGAGGGCTTGCGGCATTAGAGGGCATGCTGATGGCCCGTGGCCTGATGTACAGTGCAGTGTATTTTCACAGGGTGACTAGGGTCACAGAGGTGATGTTGTCGAGAGCGGTCGAGAGGAGCGAAGATAAGCTACCTGAGGCTGAACTGATGCAAAGGAAGGTCGATTCCGAGATCTGGTCGGATCTCAACTCTGCAGGAGATTACGCCAAGGACATTTTAACTCGGCTAAAATACAGGAGGCTATTCAAAGTAGCAAAGACCTTCAGAAAGGGCGAACTCTCCACAGACCAAGTGGCGAGTCTCGTGAAGATTGCCACAAATCCCGACCACAGGAGGTCTGTGGAGGACGACATCGCATTCAGAGCCGGGCTGGAACCTGGGTATGTCGCCATAGACGTCCCAAGTGTCAAACTCCTTCTATCTGAACCTAGGATGAGCCAAGTTGATATCAGGATACTTGGAGACGATGGAAAGACTAGGTGGCTGAAGGATCACACTCCTATCGCTGACGCCCTCAAGCGGAGACAGGTCAGTCAGGCAGTGGCATATGTGATGACCATTCCGGGAAGTCAGGACAGGGTCTCAGATCTAATTGATACTCATCTAATGCAGTGATTTGTGTCCATCACAATGAGTATTATTCAAAAGGGGAGTATCAGTCCGCGCTAGCGGAAGTACCAGAATCAGGAACCTCCAAATCGGATGTGAGTTAAGATGAACGAAGCCATGAAAGAAGTTTACGACAGTGTTCAGAGCCGGGATCCTGACCAACCTGAGTTCCACCAAGCAGTAGAGGAAGTTCTCGAGAGCCTAGGTCCCGTGATTGAAAAACAACCAAAGTACATTCCGGTGGTCAAGGCAATAGTCGAGCCCGAGAGGATTATTCAGTTCAGAGTCCCATGGTATGACGACAACGGGGATCTACACGTCAACAGGGGATTTAGGATACAGATGAACGGTGCGATTGGGCCCTACAAGGGCGGATTGAGATTCCACCCAAGCGTGAACCAGTCGATATTGAAGTTCCTGGCCTTCGAGCAGGTCTTCAAAAATAGCTTGACGGGCCTCCCATTGGGTGGAGGAAAGGGTGGCTCTGACTTCGATCCAAAGGGAAAATCCGAGGCTGAAGTCAGAAGGTTTTGTCAATCTTTCATGATGGAACTCTGGAGGCACATCGGTGCCGACTTGGATGTCCCAGCTGGAGACATAGGAGTTGGAGGTAGGGAGGTAGGGTATATGTTTGGAATGTACCGAAAACTCGCAAATGAATTCACAGGTGTCCTAACAGGAAAGGGAATGTCGTATGGGGGGTCCCTGATCCGACCTGAGGCAACAGGTTATGGGACCGTTTACTTCGCTAGAGAAATGCTCTCAACCAAGGATAAATCATTCCATGGGGCCAGAGTGGCGATCTCTGGCTCGGGAAACGTAGCCCAATTTGCCGCAGAGAAAGTTATTGACCTCGGGGGCAAGCCTGTGACATTATCCGATAGCTCTGGGTTCATTTACGATTCAGAAGGCATCGACCGTCAAAAGCTGGCCTATGTTATGGACCTAAAGAACAACAGGCGAGGTAGAATAAAGGAATATGCCAAAGAGTACGGTTGCGAGTACACAGAAACGGAACCAGAGCCGAACTTGAATGGCCTTTGGGGCGTGGAGGTTGACATAGCACTCCCGTGTGCGACCCAGAATGAAATGAATGGCGAAGAGGCGAAGATGCTCGTGGACAACGGTTGCGTCGCCGTAGCAGAGGGAGCGAACATGCCATGTACACCAGAGGCGATAGAGTGCTTCCACCAACATGGTTTGCTATTCGCACCAGGAAAGGCCTCAAACGCAGGGGGAGTAGCCACCTCGGGCCTAGAAATGAGTCAAAACAGCCTCAGGCTCAATTGGCCCAGAGAGGAAGTGGACAGAAGATTGGAAGAAATAATGGTGAACATCCACAGAAACTCGTCAGAGACTGCGAAGAAGTATGGCATGGAAGGGAACTATGTCGCAGGAGCCAACATAGCGGGCTTCCTCAAAGTTGCTGAGTCTATGGAGGCCCAAGGCCTTCTCTGAATTGGAATTACCGACAATCACTTCGACATTGTTTGTACAAGCAACATTCATTCGCCTCCTACAACCGGACGTGAACTATGTCCGAGATGATATACCACGGAAAAGTAAAGCAATTATGGTCTACAGATGATCCAGATGTGATTGAATTTAGATATACAGACCAGATTTCTGTTTTCGACCAAATCATACCCAGCCTCATACCTAGGAAGGGAGAATCTCTAAACAGGACCTCTTGCTATTGGTTTGATCTGGTCAAAAAAAGAGGAATCTGCGATACCCATGTGTTGAATATGAGTGCTCCGGACAAACTTGTTGCTAGGAGATTCGATGTCATCCGTGAACCAGGGGCGATATCCCAAGAAAGGGAGAATGTCTTCGTACCACTCGAGGTGATATGCAGGCATTACCTCGCAGGTACTGCATGGAGGAGATTCAAGAGGGGGGAGTTGACTCCGGACCAACTTGGCTTCGATGAGAAGAATCAGGTGTATGAGGGAGTCAAACTTCCAGTGCCATTTCTCGAGGTGTCAACTAAGTTCGAGGCATTCGACCGGAATCTGGATCGAGGCGAGGCTTTGGAAATCTCCAACCTGAGGCCTGAGGAGCTGGATGAGATTCTTGCCATAGTTCTAGAGATCGATGAATTGATCCAAGAAGAGGTTGGTAGTAGAGGCCTGATCCACGTGGATGGCAAGAAGGAATTCGCCTTGGGCCCCGATAGGACGCCTGTGTTGGTCGACTCGTTTGGAACTCTTGATGAGGATAGATGGTGGGATTCTGATGCTCTCGAGGAAGGAAGGATCGTCCAGTTGTCCAAGGAATTCGTGCGGCAACACTACTTGGAGACCGGCCACCATGATGAGTTGAAAGCCGCGCGCGATGCAGGTACCGAGGAGCCCCCGATCCCCCCTCTGCCAGACCACATAATCGCAGAAACCGCCGATCTTTATGCCAACATGTACGAGCGACTTACAGGTCAGAAATTCTAGCTGTGACGCCTCATTAACAGACCGACCCCGTACTTTTCGGCCCCCCGTAACAGATTGTCTAGATGACGGAAACCATCTTGAACGCCTCCATCGAATGCCTCATCGGCTTTTACTTTCCATCGCCCCCTGTTTATCTCCCTTCTGAGCTCCTTGACCTCAGAGTGTGTGATCCAGCCCATCATCTCGAGCCCAAACGCCCCTTTGTCAAAGCCAGATTCGCCCAAGAATTCAGGAACGAAACCCAGGGTCAGCTTGGCAAGAAGTTCTTCGATTATCTGGTCTGAGGAATCGGTGTATTCAATGAGGTAGGCGATTGCGTTTCCATCTTTGGTGGGCCATCTCCCCAGTTTCTCCCTCGAACCCTTTCCACCGTCAAGGTGCTTGCTTGAGTCCTTGAATAGGCCCCAATCCATACAAGCCAAAAACAACATGGTGGCGACGTCGATTGTTGATGGTTCCCCCTCCTGCAATTCGTCGATTTCACCAACTCCCTTTGAGAGCTTCTTGATCTCTGTATGATCTCCTGATTTTGAGGCAAGGACTGCTTCCACAACCTCAATCGGGTCGTTCTTTATGGCATCAAATGTGTAATATTCCGATGGGGGGATGTAGTTGTTCATTGTCACTCACGAGTTCCCCAAGCGCCTAAGCCTTCTCTCAAAGTCATCTAGATCATCGTTATCGTTGTTATTTTCTTGCTCAACCTGGGTCTGAGGGACAGGTGACTGCTGTTCTTCCTGAACTGGCATCTGTTCTTCGACAACAGCGGCAACCTTTGGCTTTGGCCTGCTTTTCTCCACTGCTTTTTGACGTCTGACCTCCCTGTCACGGATGATTTTCCTAGCCATCTCCTCCAAGTCTTTTTGTTGCCCCCTCGATCGGGAGTTTAGTATGAACATGCCCCCGATTATGATGACAATGACTCCTGAGATGGCTCCTGTTCGGAAATCCTCGCTCCTCGAGTCAGAATTCGCCTCTCCCGCTAGAATTATTCTCTGGAGGTTATCCGAGGAATCGGAATCTTGATCCCACGGGAACTCACATGCCAACGAGACAGTGACCTCAACTCCATCATCCAAGGATCCTGGCCTTTCTATCAGCGGTTCTGGCGCGAATGTACCAGCCACGTCAATGGAGTGGGCCCTGTCTTGGATTCCTGGTGCCTGGAGAAGGAGCTTGCACTCCAATCCGTCATAGGATTGTAGCCCATCACGTGAGATCAACACGCGGATTCCCTGACTTTCGGCTCCGGGGTCATAGGATGGTGGGTCCAGTTCCAATCCAACGATTCCTAAATTCCAATAATCCGAATGCCTGATTTGTATATCCTGGGTCTTCACCAACAAAAGCCGCCCGAACTCATCGTAAATTCTCACTGAGATAGTCTTTGCACCAGGTGTTGGAGCCCAGGAATCATACGACATGTTCAGATAGCCGGGCAATCCACTCTGCAAACTGATGTTGTTGCTGTCTACTAATCTGCCTCTCTCATCGACCAGCATTCCGTAGATTTCAACGCTGTCATCGCCCTCCCCAATTAGGCATACGGATCCCATGCTACCGTAGGTACCAAAAAGGGAACAAACTGGAACTCTACTCGTTGAATCAATTACTTTAATCATGTATGGAAGAGTATCCATTCCGTCAATGACCACCGAGCCCATTTCTAACATGTCGTCGCTTTCGGGAAGAGTCCAGAATCCCAGCGGATCCCATTCCAATTGCGCATTCGTCGCGATATCTATGACCTCTGAGGTGGGCCCAGTACCATGTATCCTGAGGACGCCGGACCCTCCTTTTGTAATCATGGAGACCGGCGGACTTGACCACGAGAAGTTGGATTTTGAAACACTAACCATCAATTCACTCTGAACGCCGACCTCGTTGATTGCTGCAATCCTGATGATGAAGGACTCTCCGTCCCAATTCGCAGGGGGCATCAACGATATTGGAATGCCTTGAGATTCCCCTGTTCCTATGGCCATGGAGGAGGGCCCCTGCGCCAGCCAGGCATCAGGAAGGCCGATGATGCTCAGGTTGATTGATGTCGCCGCATTCCCCGTGTTCTGTATCCATGCAAGTGGGAATCCGCCATCATTCGAGACATGCCAGACCTCATTGCCATCCAATACGAACGACCTGCTAGCTTCCACTCTCGTTGGTATGGAAATCTCTGTGAGTCCTGCCCCATCAAAATCCCGTATTCTCAATATCAAGTCGACAGTTAGGCTATGTACAGCAGTCTCTGGAGGCGTCACGTTCAATAAAACCCGTCTGACTTCCCCCGGGGCCATCTCTCCCAAGTCAACTGGGGCCTCAACGATCCAACCTCTCTGGCCGATTATCTGCGTTGATATGTAAGGGGTGGATGCGGCATTACCCAGTTGAATTATATCAATTGCAAGCAAGGAGCCAGAGAGCGGAATCTCCAGGTCAGCCCCACCGAATGTAGCGCCCCATGCAGATCTTCTTGTGATCTCATAATCTAAGTTGGCTGTGGCCATCAGGGATCCGTCACCGGCAATTAGGTTGAATGTAAGAATGACAACAGAGCCATTGTTCAGATTTGAAGGGATTGTGAGCGTTGTATTGATGAATGCGGTTTCCCTAGTTGGCACACTTCCGGTCTGCTGTGGTGGCGAGATCAACCCGTTCACTATTGTGCCGTCAAGGGTTGTTATTACAGAGAGAGACGCATTATCTGGATAGTTTCCGTCATTTCCTGCGAGAATTCGCAGATGGATCACACTCCCGGGATCTGCCAGTTTTGATTTGTTCAATGCGTCCTGACCATCCGAGGTGATTTCTTGTATGCTCCAAGATCTGTCTTGCAATGCTGAGATGGTATATGCCACAGTGTCAACAGTGCCCTCATTCAAAATTGAGGCCATGGTGATAGTGATCAGGATCGGGCGTTGCGCTTCAGTGCCTTCTAGAAGGATTATCGATAATGGCACGGTCTGTAATTCACCAGGCGATAGTGAGGCGGATTCCAATGCTAGATTCACACCTATTTCTGCGACCCCACCATCATCTTGGAACACAGCACTCCAAGAGAGCGAATACTCGTCTGGTCCGTTGCCGGGATTCCTCATCTTGAGTACTGAATTGAATGGAACCCCTACCTCATTGGACATGGCATTCGAGTCCCCTGGATCAGCCATCTCTAGACTTGCATCATGCTGTTGTAAGATTTCGATCGAGAACGAGATGAGCCTCTCTGGAGCATCATCAGAAAGACCCCTGAACAAAAAGAATCCAGGTTGGACGTATTGGAGGGCGATATCATGCTCCAGCTCCAATGTTGCCTCGGTGACAGTACCTGGAAGCCCGGTAATTTGGATTTTGTCACCTACGATCGAAAGATTGCTGTCTCTGCTGGACCATGACCAGCCTGGGAGTGACATTCCGAGATCTGAGATAGACCAGTTCATGCTATTAGTCCCATGTGGAATTGCTGCACGGATGGTGTAGTTTGCATGCCCGGGCACCATTCTCCTGTGAGGGGGATCGATGGTTATACTCGCAGAGATGAACTTCAGGGTGATATCGTCACATGTCAGTTCTTCTCCCTGGCCGACACACAGTTCTAGTATGGTCGATACGTTTTCACCATTCTGAGCGCCCGCGGGGACTTCCAGACTCGCAAATAACTCGACTCTCGAAAATGGCTGCAGTGACATTCCAATGATTTCTTCTCCTGTCGCAGAATCATAGAGTTTCAGATCATCGCCCCACTCAGTGGAACTCCATGTACGCAATATCTGGCTCTCAACCGCATTTCCAAGATTTTCGACCATGATCCATGCCATCGCCATTGATCCAGAGAACCCAGCCCCTTCGGATGCTGGTAGCCCCTCAGGGCCAAGTATGGACAATCCTCTGGTCCTGTTCGCCTCCACCGGCAATATTCCAACCACAGTCACATCAGGATCTGATTCTAGTGCTAGTGTTAATGTCAGACGACCCTCATCATCTCCGGTCGCCGTTGCAGGTGCCGAGATCTTGATCACTGGACTCCAGCTTTGCCCCACTCCTATAGTAATCGACTGTAAGCCACCAGGTGTTTGATCCTCCCAGTTCCATCCCTGAGGAAGCCCAGATCCATCGATGCTGAGCGTCCATGTGCCCGATTCCCTTCCTGTGGAGATGATATTTGGACTAACTTCTGAATCGCCCCCGGGATCGACCCTCGTTGGAGTGGAGGGTATGGAAATTGTCGCATTGAATGGGGACAGAATTGAGAGCGTGGTCTCATACGCGTCATTGTCCTCCCTCGCCTGAGTTAGGTTCTTCATCGGGTCTAGGACCAATCTGAAATCGTGGTTTCCAAGGCCCCCAGACCAACTTGTCTGAAATGAAACGTCACTTCCCGTACCCGAGGGAGGGACAGGATCAAGCGATTGTGATCTGAACCTGTTGATCTCAGTGCCGTCGGCATAAAGTACAACATCGAATGCGATATCTGAGCCAATGTTGCCGCTGTTCTCAAGAAACGCTGTGATCATGACGTCCTCCCCCGGATCCGGTTCGGAGGGGTCGAAGACTAATGCACGACCATCCTGCAATGGCCTTATGTCGACAATGCCATTTGAAACACTGACCGTCCCTAACAAGGCGTCATAGGATGCATCGCCATTGAGGTCTGCAAGCACGATCTCTGACCAAGTCCTGTGGGGTAATTCGATCGGTTGCGTCCAGTTGGAGTCCGCTCCAGCGGGTGAACCCGTATCGCCATCAAATGCATGAAGCCCCCGACCATATGCGACGAGCAGCTCTGGTGAATCTTGGCCGTCAATATTCAATATGGATGGGGGTGCAACGGCAACCTCATCATTCAGAACCCCGTCGGAGTTCACAAGGTCCAATGTTCTGGACCACTCCATGGTGGGGATTGTTTGGTTTACGTTGTGACAACCCGTGAAACCACTCCTTTCTTGGGTCAGGCCTTCGCTGGTCATTGTCCACGTCACCCAGCACAAGTAATCGGAAATGCCATCTTCGTCTGTGTCTACGGGAAGAGGGGGCGCGTCAGCATATCCGTCAATCGCATTAACAGACCACAACTCTGTCTGACCATCTGTGACCTCTAGGGCACGGTATTCAGCTCCATCCGCGTTTCCCGTACCTCCAAGGTCTGTCGGGATTGTCACAACAACCTCCAACGCGGCGTCTGAGTCTAAGTTTGCGACAATAGGCCCCGGCATGCGCACATGGGGGACATTAGAGTCGCCATCCGTATTCCCCATGGATCGTGGTGACCATGCCTCGTTGCCGTTCGCACCGTTCAGTTTCCACAGCCATACTGCTCCTGTTGATGAATCAGTTGTAGTGATCAATACATAACCCGTACTTGGGTCGGTCTTTACGTATGCAGGATCCGAGGGGTGTGTGCCTTGGTCAAGGCTGGCGGCCCAGATAGGGGAAGTTGGAGGGGTTGTGCCCAAATCCAACGCCAGAACGTTGATTTCCTCATTGGCCTGATTCCATACCGACATCAGGATTTCGTCAACTCCGTCGTGGTCTATGTCCGCGAGAAGCAATTGAGTGGTTGGCCTATGGCCAGATATCGAAATCGAGGGAGAGGGACTAGGCCGAGATATGGCCAAATCGGGATCGGACCAACTCCACAATAGCTCATCCATATGGGTTCCACCCGGCGACCAGCCGGTTAAGCCACAACTGAGGATCGGGGAATATGCTCTGAGATTGAGAGATCCCGAAGCGTCATCGTATCCGACAATGACCTCAATTTTACCATCATTGTTTACATCCGTCAACACAGGGCTGGTTTTGATCAACTCGGTTTCTCCCAAGTCCAATTCCCATGTCAGTTCTGAATCGTCACCATCGATTATACGCAGGTACGACCTATCATCTGAGTCGGTTTGCACAATGAATGAGAAGAGCGAATCCGCCCCACATCTGTCTTCAGCACCACTCTCCACAACCATCTGGTTGTGGAGGCTGGCTACCGGAGTCGTGAGTGCATCGTTTCCCAAGGTGTAAGTTCCATAGCTCCAATCGACCACGGGGTTGTTAACTGTCCCGAGAGATGTCGCAAGACCAGGCTGCCCATTCACCGAACCGCCGTCTGGACCATGGTCGAAGTTCAAAGGTACTCGCTCGGGATTTTGCCCAAATTGCCCCCAAACAGGAGTTTGAAGGTAATTGTACCAAGGAGGCGTCTCCTTCCTCTCATCCGTTTCATCATAAGTCAGAGGCACTGCTTTATCATGCCCCGATTCCACCAGCGGGAGGCCGTATGAAACCTGAAAGAGGACGAACAGAAAAATTGCTTTGATCGCGACTTGGTTGACACCCCCCTTCATAGCCATGCACTCATCAAGTTCGTAGCCATCTTCAAAGTTCGCACAATCAGTACGCTAATGAGTGGGATTGAGGCCATTCCTGGGACTCGTCGGGACGGAAACGGCCATCGCGCTTATAGGGGGTCGCGGTTCCGCCGGACCATCGGGATCTCCTCCAGAGGCATAGCCTGTGAAGGACGGGAACCTTTCTGACGGCCTCTGCCGTGGAGCGTCCCGAGAAAAGGACGTGGAGCAATGTACACCCTGATAACCAAGGAGGATACCATCCGTATCCCTGCAGAGTATATCCGAAGAGGAAGAAAACTGGAAGAGCATATAGATGAACTTGCACACCAAGCCTTCGAGGGGCGGTTCGACGAGGATGAGAACTACATTTTACTGACCTTTGACCACGAGACAATGGGCAAAGGGAAGATCATCCACGGCGATGGGGCAATATATCAGAGGGTGAAGTTCAGAGCCTTATTGTTCTCAATGGACACCAACGAAATCGTTGATGGCGCTGTCTCCGAAATTTCAGAATACGGTGCCTTCGTGAGAATAGGACCAATAGAGGCACTCCTCCACAAATCGCAAATCCTTGATGAGCCTATCAATGTGAATCCAGCCGAAAGAAGGATAGAAGGGGCCAAATCAGGAAAGCTAATCGAGGTCGGAACCAATGTCCGATCCAGAATTGTCTCGAAGGCCATCAATCAGAATGACCCCAGATCCAGCAAGATTGGTTTAAATTGCAAAATGGCAGGTCTGGGTGCACACCAGTGGATTGACGGAGATGATTGATTATGCCCAAGCAACCTTTTGCATGCGGAGAATGCAATCGCATCCTCCCCGATCCAGAAAAGAAGAATGAGGTACCGCAATGCACTTCATGCCCGAATGCCCCTGTGACCACAGACTGGCAAGGATATGTGATAATACTGGACCCTAGCAGGTCCGAGGTTGCCCGCCGGCTCAACGTGACGTCTTCAGGAGCCTACGCGCTTAAGGTAAACATCAGGTGAGGTTTAGGAATGGAGATACTTGAAAGAAAAGATAACCCCCTACTGAAGAGGGTAGAGATCAAATTCGTGTGGAATCACCCCGGGGAAGGCACCCCCACTCGGAAGGATATGGTAATTGCAGCTGCAAAGTCCGAGCCAAATGCAGACAGAAAACTCACCTACATCAAAGACGTGAGAACAGTCTTTGGAAAGGGCCGAACAGAGGGATATGCCGTCATATACGCCGACAAGGCTTCTGCCTCGATTGAACCCGATTACGTGTCTGATCGACACAAGGACCTCTTCGAGGGACCTGCGAATGGTGATGGAGAATAAGTGGTGAGAGACTCATGTCAGACGGAAAACCAAACCCGAATTCAAGGCACAGCAAATATTCTATTGAAGGGGATAAGTTGGTGAGGAAAGCTCCATTTTGCCCCAATGCTACATGTGGTGAGGGCATTTTCCTTGCCAAGCACGAAGACAGATGGTCCTGCGGAAAGTGTGGCTACACCACCGAGGAGTTAGAGAAGTAAGGCCCCCAATTCCCGAAACTTCCATCATTGTACAGACAAAGCCCCGTCCTTAGGACCCCAAGCCCGATCTCTGTCCGAGGGAAGGTTTCGAATTCTAAGGTTTCAAAGTCAAACCTCCCATCATGCCTCCAACCTGTCCAACGCAACTCTGTTCCCACCTGACGTGCATCTAAAACGGGACCTGGGAGCCCTGTGAAGTTAAACAGAGTGTTGAAATCATGGTCAATTAGAATCGCATGAGATCCACGTGTCATGACGAAAGTTCCTTTGGGCCCAAGAGGGATTGCCCTGTAGACAGGGTCAGTTATCTGCAGGACACCCCTGTTCAAGATGGTTCCATCTTCGCTTGACAATGACAACCATTCCCCGCCTTCAGATATGATTTGCACAAACCCGCCGCCGGCAGTGATAGTGGCGACTCCATCAAGGAAGCCAGCTGCTTGTTTCGCATCCCATTCCGGGTAGCCAAGTCTCCAATTTTCATTAACTTCAATCTCTGCACCATTTCGGGAGACGTCCATGGAATATATCCCAAGACCCCTGAGCGAGAATATGAAACTGTCTTGTGTGGATCCTATTGCTTCTGTAAAGCCCTCTAGTCGACGGTCCCACTTGTAAATTGAATCATTTTTATTTTGAAGATCATCCAAGTCTCTGTTGGTTATGCCTGTTTCGGCGTTGGCCGCCCCTATGTCCAAAATTCCCAATTTGGAGCCCTTCGTGGACACATCCCCTGTAGATGAAACGGCCACAAAATCCCCAAAAGCAGTGCTAGACGTGATCTTGTCCTCTTTCAAATCATACTCAACAATTTCTCTTCCTTCGTCGTCGATGATTTTTATCTTATTGTCACTACAAACAACGACATTTCGCTCTGATGCGCCATGAAATCTCGATGGCGCGAAGTCGCTCATGCCCCTTCGCGAGGGTGGAGCCTGTTGAACCTGCGCTCACTAGATATACAACCACAGCCATGATTCTACTATGTCGACTTTGCTGGTTGCATCGAGAGCCGATCCTGCCTCGATGACTTTCTATGATGCAATCACACGTCATAGGTCTTGGGTCGAGGCACGATGCCCTATTGGCGTGTTGTTAAGGTGCGCCCAAATCGACGCGTTCCTATTGTTGATTGATGAATTGCATGTGACAGCGGATGGTCTAGACCAGGAGTTGGAACAACAGATATCCGGCGAGATAGACAACGTTGTTGTGCTTTCCAAGCACTATTCAGCTTCAGGTAGGCCAGCGATGACGGTACATCCAATCGGCGTGACCTCGGGAGAATTAATCGGCGAGAGCGGAAAATCCGGGGGAAGATTTGGCACTCTTGTCCCACCTCACCCAAAAATGGCGCATGTGATCAGAGCCCTGTTGTGTTTAGCAGATAATCAATCCAAGTTGGATGGATTTGACGTCACACTGGAAGCGACGCATCACGGCCCATTGCTATCTGTTCCCACGATGTACGTTGAGATAGGGTCATCACCAGCCGAGTGGACTGATCATGAATTGGCCGAAATATGGATGGACACACTGGATAGATCTCTATTTGACGCCTCTTGGCGGCCAAGCGAGAGGTGGATACTGTGTATAGGTGGAGGTCATTACGCCCCACGTCACAAAGACGTGATTAGGCGATCAGGTGAAGATGTTGGACACATATTGCCGAGCTACTCTCTTCCCTCAGAATCCGACGAGGAAAACCAAGAGAAATTCTCAGTAGTCCTTGACTCGGCAGTTGACTCTATGAGAAGTAGCAGACCGGACACGGAAATAGTCGCACATTTTGACAGAAAATCGATGAATTCATGGCAAAGAAATTGGATTTCCACTAAGCTTTCTGATTATGGAATACGGGTTCTTCGAGGAAATCAAATTATGGAAAAATGAGAAATCGTCAAGTGCCGAATTCTCCTGTCCTACTCATGAACCTGATTGGCCGGGTGATCATGGCATTCATGCCAATCACCCCTAAAGCACTCGTGAGATTCTTCTCGAGAAGGTATGTTGCAGGCACTGAGTTGCACCATGCCATCAAGGTCATGGAAGACATGGCAGACGAAAAAACGTCCTTCACGGTCGATGTCCTTGGTGAGGACATCACCTCGATCGAGGAAACCAGACGGTTTGTGACTGAGTATCAAGATTTAATCAAGGCTATATCCACCTCAAACATAGATGCACACATCTCCTTGAAACCAACTGCGTTTGGCTTGGATATTGACTACGATTATGCCTTGTCAACAGTCTCAGACTTGGCAAAGTTGGCGAGTAGTTTTGACATATTCGTCAGGCTGGACATGGAGGACAGCAATCACACAGAATCAACTTTGAGGATGACAGAGGATTTGCATAAAATGGGACACAGAAATACCGGTGTGGTCCTCCAAGGTAGGTTGTTTAGGACAATGGGTGACCTGGAGAGGCTTTCTGTTTCACTGGGCCCAGATGCCGATGTTCGCATATGCAAAGGAATCTACTTAGAACACCCAGACATAGCCTACACTGGGTATCATGACATAGTCCGAGCAACTTCAGCCGCAGTCTCCAAGGCATTGGACCTTGGAATGTATGTTGGTGTCGCTTCTCATGACCACCCAGTGATAAATTCGGCAATCAAATCGCTTGATGAGAGAGACTTTGAATTTCCGGGGCAAGATCCCAGAGAGCCCGCACCAACAAAGCGGAAAGGAAAAGGCAACGGATATGAATTCCAGTTTCTTCTAGGTGTCAGAGGCGACGTCAGGAGACGACTTGCTTCTGAGGGACACCTCACAAGAGTATACTTGCCCTATGGGGAGCAATGGTATGAATACAGCATGAGGAGACTCCGAGAAAATCCAGGTGTCGCATGGCATGTTGCAAAGTCCGTGCTCTTCCCTTGGACGAACAGAAGGTAGTTTTACTCGGGGTGCAGGTAGATTCTCCTGATCTGCTCTGCCACCCTCCGTCCTCCTAATGTCCGTCCCTTTCCAGTGTGAATCGCCCTTATCCTCCAAATCCCGCCATCTACCTCGATCAAGCTCTCGCAAGAAAAGATTTCATCTGGAGCACATTCGATGGACGAAGATCGGCTCGACTCACCGTCGGTTAATGTCAGTGGTATGATGACTCTGTCAACCCTAGCGGCCCAAGCCCTTTTGATTAAATCCGCACTAAGGGAATTCTTACTTCTTCCAACATCATCCTCGATGCGGGTAATTTCCCAATGAGATTCTGAGTGTTCGAATCTGTCTCCTACACTTATCCTCTCATCATGATCGGACTCTACTTTCTGGAAGGTTGACTTGTCGCCATCAGAGAGGGTGATGGGGATTTCCACGATTTTTCCCTGGCGGACCTTTTCTGACCGAACTAGCCTGCAATCCACGCACCTCAGAAGTAAATCTGTTCCACTTGCAAGCTCCTTTTGTTTCAGTATTTCATGAGCCGTGACTTCTTCGCAGCCATCGCAAAAGATCTCATAGTTGCCGAACCCTTCTTCACCGACCATGATAATGGCTGCGAGGAGGGGGCATTTTTCAAACCGATGGAAAGGGATTGTTGATATCTAACACTAAGAATCACATTCCATGGCAGGCGGTGGCGGAATACTGCCCATGAGGGACGATGCAGATGTCCTCGCAGAATTGGTCAAAAAAAATGAGAATTTCAATGAAAATGAGCCGCAGGTCGCTGCGAATATCGGCCAACAAATGTTCCACATGGACCTCCCAATACTTCCAAGGGGAGTTAGAGCGAGGATTCGAGATATATCCATCAGGGTGAGGCCAGAAAATGCCGTGTTGGTTGGAGGAGGAATCGGCCACCTCGCTGCTTGGTTACTGGATGCATGGGCTGCGGGCGATGAAAAACCCCCTACGTCATTTAGGATAATCGAAGAGGGAGGTAAGTTCGGCGTGATTCTCGATAGACTCATCAGAAGGTATGATTCGAGCTCATGGGCCACAGTTGTTGGCACCCCATGGAATGAGTTGGTTGCCGAGACTTCCGCTTGGAATGCTGCATCAGCATCCATAGAGAGCGCCTCCATCAACAAGGCACCCTTGCCATCACCGACTGGCCTGATTGTGATTGATGTCCCAGAGACGGAGAGGCCTTCCAGTCTCAGGGCTGCCCTGGAAATAATTGATAGAGACGGCGTGATAATCATACTGGAGCCGGAGGTGCCGACAGGTGACGTTGGGGAATTTCCACCGGGTAGGCCGACGACCCCCGCTCAAGAGAGGGTAGACGCATTCAACGATTGGATGCGGGTAGTTCGAGAAGCCGGCGATCGGGGATTCAAATCTGCTTTCGTTGAACTGTCGGGGGCAACCCTGGTAGTGATGATCGGCTCATGACCCGGCTCCTTAGCTTCAATATGCGCCCTGACATCGGCAGTTGACACCTCTCCACCGACTAGTCCCGGAGCGTTGAGGATGCCGTAGCCAAATCGGTCATCGTGCCCCATTTGACCTTCATTGGGTATCGAGTTATCCGCGATCCTCTGTTTGACTTCCTCGATGTAGTTCCTATCCCCGGACCTAGCCAGGTGCGGCTCGTTCTGGATCGCTAGGGCAATGACGCCCGAGACCCATGCAGTTGCGGCTGAGGTACCACTAGAATACCCATACCAACTACCTGCATTGGATAGTAGGATCGGAACTTCCGATGCAGGTGCAATTAATTCTGGCTTCCTATCCGGATCTTGGCGTGGCAAGATAGGATTTGGCCACAACCTTCCGTTGTTGTCGCCCCTCGAACTACCAGACCATACATCTCCATTCCTGTTGACGCCACCCACGCAAATAACATCGGACACAGATCCGGGAGAGGCAACATCACCATCGTCGTTTGTGCCATCGTTACCAGCAGCAGCGACGACGAAAACGCCCTCGTCGAGGGCATCTTGAACCGAAGACTCTAGCACGTCCAAGGTAAGCCCGGCTAGGCCAGGGCCTTGGTCCCCGCCGAGGCTAAGCGAGATAATATCCGCACCACTCTCAACACACCAATCAACAGCTTGCGCGATCCCCTCATCAGTACCGGCCCCACTCTCGTCAATCCCCTTCGCCACGAGTAGGTCGGATCCCGTCGAGATACCTCCAATGCCCTCTCTAGCAGAAATAATTCCCACCATCGCAGTACCATGCCCCTGATCGTCATAGGGGGTTGATTCTCCATTTACTGCGTCAAACCATGCAGTAATTTCGACATTATCGAGACCGGGATGATCTAAGTCTATACCGGAGTCAACCACGCAGATCGTCACACCAGTTCCATCCAAATTAGAGGGAATGTCGTTCATACCAGTCATCCTTTCATAGTCCTCCTGCCATGCGATTAAGGTTGAGGGTGGCCCCCCAAAAATGATATTTTCATCACTCAGTAGCCACAGGGCCAGAATTGAGATCGAAAGGGCTGTGATGAGCGTTGAGATGGCAGTGATGAGATAGGGGAAAGCAGACGACGCCTTCGGCTCTGTGAATGACCCCTCCAATGGGCTGATGTCTTCCAGGTTGCTTTGGCGAAGATCATTCTGAACCAAAAAATCACACCCTGAATTGCCTTACCACAACTCTCCTTGCGAAAAGAAGTGGGCTCTGACATGGGTCCTTGCCCCACATGAGCCACATGATAGGTGATCTTCCAAGGGACCTTGGCACTCCGGACATTCTGTCCCAGCCTCCCCTCTGCCTCCACAATCATCCTTTGTGCAGAGCAAAGTAATTTTGCCGTTCTCATCCATCGATGCAGCGCTGGAAACACCACAATCTGGACATTTCCCCACTTCATGCACTCGCTCGTTAGAATCCTGGCCTTCTGACAATAGTCTGGACAACCTAGATTGAATGCCCCCACTGGAGTCTCCCATCATGAATTGTGGGTACCAGGATAAGTGCATGAGGAAAAAGAAGGCTATTGCACCACTAGCAATATGAAGGAAAACAAGCCCTCCTAGATCGGCTCCGATCGGGGGCGGCCTTGCTATAGAATGGGAGCCTGCCCATGAACTCAGGTTCAGGAAGACGAGCCAAAGCACTAGAGATACGTTCCACAACAATAGGCTATGATCCTCCTTGGCGCTCCTCATCTTTCTTGGATCAGGGTGCATGTGCATCACTTCGACATGGAAATCCCTTGTCTCCATGACTGACCTGCGGACGACTCCTAGTGCTATGAACAACATGATGAAGTTGGATACTAAAAGACCAACCCAGTCACTAGGCTCTGAGCCAATTGGGAAATAGGGGTCGCTCGCATGGCTAGCTATGTGGCCGTATTCTACCGCCAATATCCCGAAAATCAAGTAGAGTAGGTTCTCCCGCATGAGCGGGAATATGGAGATTAACAAAACATACGCCGACACAGAAATAAAAAGTGAAAGGAAGGAGAGAATCAAGGCTCCTCCAGATACTCGCAGGAAACCGCTTTCAGAACCAAAAACCCCTCCCCTATTGTAGTCCCCGCCCCCGGAGAGCTCACCACTTCCAAGGTCCCAAGAACCCAATAGCAGTGCTGTGAAGGCAAGAATCATTGGGGCTAAGTGTGTAAAATCCAAGGTCGCCTTCGCTGCCCTCCAGTTGAATACAACCTGCCTAAGAGTGGCATCGACGAGTGAAAGGGCAGGGATTTTTGATGCAAAATCAGTCGGGAATGGTATGTCTGTTAGCCTGGCTATGGGATCCATAGCCCTCCCGGTTTCTTCAGGAGTAACTCCAGTCGAGAGGACCTCCCCACCGTCTCCCATGCATCGCTAGGAGTCGTATGACCATTTGGAAATATTGTATCCCTGTGTCCACGAGTGGTACGTTTTGGCGCCGAGACGGAGATTTGAACTCCGGAGGGAAAATCCCACATGATTTCCAGTCATGCGCAATACCAGGCTATGCGACCTCGGCTGTGCCACGCCGAGTTGGCGATGAGGTTTGAGTCTGTTGATGATTAACCTCATGTTTACGCAGCGATTAAATCAAGCACATGGGCCCCCGAACTACCGCCACTGTGGCTTAGGGGTATAGCGTCGCCTTGGTAAGGCGAAGGTCGGGGGTTCAATTCCCCCCAGTGGCTCCAAGTAATGGAACCTACATTCGCAGAATTGATAATCCAACCACTCCTCTCCGCCCCATGTACCGTGTGAATGTCAGACGAGCACTCCTAATGTCGGCCCTGATGCTGCTGCTTCCGACAACACAAGCGAATGTGTCTGATTGGAGAGGGCCAGATGCTGTGAAGCCAACCCAGGATGGTTCAGAATTCACTGCCTTCCGAGTCCCCACAAATGCTACAGTATTGGACAGTTGGGTGGAGATATCAAATGATGAAAACGCCCAGTCGAGGGATGACCTTCTTTCATGGTCTGTTGATCAGGGGTTGGACCAAGGCATAAGGAGTGGAACCTCATTCAGCTCCAGTGGCGAAATCATACTGACTGATGATTTCACCGTGTCGATCGTCGAGGATTTCGACGATGGGAATTACACCATAGAGATGCCTTCTGGATACTACCACTCGCCCGGAGTCCTGAGTGTCTACACCATCCAAGAGGTTTCGGCAAGTTCGGGGTGCGGGAACCAGTCCTCTGTCGTGATTTCCTACGGCCATGATTTTGACTCGGACGGATTTTTGGACACCCAAGAGATTTCCACTTCCACTGAGTATTGCCCTTCTTCGGGGATGGATACCAGCGTCACATCTCTGAACATTACCTCCATTGGGAGTGGATACGGGGATGGCAATCTTTCAGCATCAGGCGGAGGGGGGTCCGGCTTCACTGGAACATACCTATCTGGCCGAGGAATCGGATCAGCATCTCTAATTTCTGGAGGTTCAGGGTACGCCAACGGCACAGTGTTCAATGTCGCTTGCGGCAGGGACTGCCCTGGATCAGGTGCCACCGTCACCGCCACATCGGTGGACAGCACTGGCGCAATCACAAGCATATCACTGACAAGCCATGGCGCAAATTACACGACTGATCACGTCCTAACACTGGACAATACGGGATCCTCAGGCAGGCAGGCTGACATCTCTGTGACATTGAATGCAACAGGCCATCTCGCGGTTGCAGAAATCGAGACACTGGGCACCGGCTACACCTCCGCCCCCACGATCGTCCTTTCTGGCACAGGGACAGGGGGGGTCATCACCCCTGGCTTGGGAGGATCATTCAATTGGCTCGCAAATGACAACCCAAACTCAGCAGATAATGCCGCATGCATCGAAGGAGGCCACATCATCGATCTTGGGCAGGACCTTGACAATGACGGAGTATTGGACCCCACGGAGATAACACAGAACCTGACACTCTGTCACAACCCGGATATTAACCACTGGTCATCTGTTTTGGCTGACACCATAGGAGGTACGGTTTACCTTGATCAGAGGAACCTTTCCCATGGCGTGGTCCCAGCACGCGCTGCTGAGGGCAAAGTAATGGCTGCAACGCTTCCAGGAAGCCCTGTCCCAGCCGGGACGGACACCTCACTATTCCTACCTCCCCTGGACGTACCATCAAGCGACCTACAGATTGGATATTACCTTTCATTTGATCATTGGTACCACGTCGACAGTACTTCGCTCGGGGGGGGAGATGGAGCATGGTTGGAATACAGGCTACTCAATGGAAGCTGGGGGACCTGGAGTTTCGTTGAGCCCACCACGGGATACCCTAGCACACTGTCTCCCGACGGTCCGGATGTAAGTGGCCAGCCGTCAGGCGCGCTGCCAGTTTTCGCCTCTTCCACCCACAGTGGCTGGACTTCAGACGAGATCGACCTCACGACAATTCCCGGGATATCAGAGGCAGACCAGATCCAATTTAGGTTCAGGCTATGGACACACCCATCGGCCCAGAACCTCAGGCCCGGCTGGTACCTAGACAATATCTCGTATGTCAACGCAGGGGGGACAGACGGGGGCTGGCACCATGGGTGTTCATCTGCCGCCGGCACGACCTGTGGTTACTCAAACTATGCATATGGTGCACTCCAGACCCAAATTAGCACCCAAGGGGCAACCACCTCGTCAAAGATAAGGCTGAATGTGGAGTATGATCTGGAGGGGAGCTCGTTCGACAATTACTGCGTCGAACTCTCGACCAACAATCAGACTTGGACAGACATATCATCATCCAGCTCCACAACTACTCAGAATTGTGAAGATAGATCAGGAGCGATCCCCGGAAACACAGGTGATCAGAGTGGAGGATTGGTGATTCAGGAGTTCAACATACCAGCCCAGTTCCTAAATCTCAACACGGTCCATCTAAGGATAATCGTTGACACCGACGGATCAGTGACCTACGGATCGCCTCAGGACAACTTTGAGGGCGTATTCCTAACAGACGTCTCACTCGTGACCCCCGGGACCGCTGTCCTCTGGTCCGATGATCTGTCCACCTCCACCACATTCTTCCACTACGCAGCCACTCCGCCATCGACCTCCTTCGGTGGACCGTTCGATGATTGGGGCCACATACAGAGATTTGGGGGCAGGGTGGATCAGACCATGGGTTTCGAGAACTCTTTCGCAACACCGCCATTGACCGACCATGCCAGCGGGTGGAGCCACTCGGGCAGCACGGGCGCCACGACATGGGACTATGGATTCCCGGGCTCATCCTTGACGCTTTCCGAACCCAAGAGCTTCCCTTATCTGTATGGCACGGGCCTCACAGGAGAATACTCGGATAATTGGAACGGATACCTCCAATCACCCCAATATGACATACCGCCCTCTGGCGCGACTCTGCAGTTTGCAAAGTGGGCATGCATGGATTCTTTCGACGGCGACGGTGCAGTACTACAATACAAGGTGAACAATGGAGGTTGGCAATATTTCCAGCCCTCCATTCCAGGTTGGTACGATGGGACGAAGTCATCAACATGGAATAACCCATTCGGGAACAATGAGGTATGGATTAACGATGATTGTGGACTCGATACCATGTCAATGAGAGAAGCCCCACTGGATCAGTGGGGAGGCGACTCGATGACCTTTAGATTCTGGTTCAGATCGGACACTTGCTGTCAAAGCTCGACATGGGCGACCGATGATTTCGAGGGCTTCTACCTCGACGACTTTGGAATCCTAATTCCCAACTACAGCTCGAATGGCTCATGGTTGAGCCCATCAGTGGACATATCGAGTCACGATTCATTCAACCTAGGGTATGTTGACGTCGATGCGGAGATACCGGATGAAACCAGAGTACTTGCTACCATCATCGACTCGAGCACAATGACCCCTATCGACGGTTATCGAATGAGATCCCTACCTTTGTCTCTGGCAGGTCTGGACCATAGCGAGAACCCTTTGATTAGCATCCAACTGCACCTTGAGACAACAAATTCTAGCCTGACTCCTGCCATAAAGTCACTAAGGATAGATGGATTTAGGACGCTTTCCGCAGCTTCGGGGGAGGGTAATGGCTGGGATTTCAGCCCAAGCGTAGTCGTCGAAAACGGAGAAATAGTCACCTCGGGAATAGCAGGAAGCATAAGCTCGGATTTCCTCACATCTTCCAGACCGATAAAGGCAGTCTCAGTCACAGGGGACTACTCTGGCGTCTCAGTCACATTCAAAGACGCGAACGGAGGAGTAATTGGCCCGCAATCCACAACCGGGGGGATTGTCGAGTTCCCATGGTCTCAACCTGGTTACCAAGCTTCGATTTCATTGTCGCCTACTGGTAGCATAAATCAACTCAACATCTCCGCAAAGTTCGCGGAGCCTGCCCGGGAACCGACCGTTGACCTGGGGTCGGACGGCGATGATGATTGGTCATTCCCGTTCGGATCAAGTTATGGCCACCTCGGATGGCAGTCGCTTCTCTACGGCAATTCCCAACAGAGAAGTACGACATTGTCATTGAACCCGTCCGCATCTTCGACCATCTCCGCCCTCATTCCAGGGGGCTCATCCACGGACCCAAGCGTGGATTCAACCTCTTGGCTTGCAGCAGGATTCATCGCTATTTCTCCGGTGGGGTCCGACTCACTAGATTCCCCGGTGACTGTATCTATCGGCTCAGCGTCGAAAACAACTGGAACTTCAAACGTTGGCCCCGATTTCATACACCTCACTGGTCAGATGATATCAGCGGCCAATGCTTTGCAACCCACGATCACCGATGCTGAAAGCGGGCGGGAGTGGAAAGAAGTCACCTTCGAAGTTTCATCAGGTCAAAGCCAGACCGTTTCGATATCCACTTTCGGATTATCGTATTACCTCGAGGAGAACGTCTCAGCCCTTCAGGACGTCGTGACGGATTCGATATCAGAAATCCAATCGAACTCTTCGAACACCGACGTTCCGGTCAAGGTTACTTCCAATGGAGGGATGCTTTCTATCGGCGGTGGCGCTTACTATGACTATATCACGACAAATTACCCATTCAACCCGCCAAACTCCTTTGTCCCACGGGCAGACAACTTCGTTTTGACCACAGAGCACAGTCATCTGTATGACATCAGACACATATCCTCTATTCGGTTGACGGGCCAGACAGAAGGTGGTCTAGCGATATACACCGCGACATCCAATGACGGAGATTGGGCGGATACGACCTCCACGGTATTTCAGGAATCTGGCGACGGCCTTCCTGGCATAGCGATTGTTCCAGAGGAGTCTGCGGTTCAGGTTGTCAGCTACCCTGACGGTAGGGAGACATTGAGGGTCAACTGGTCGCTTGCAGCTTCATGGGGGCCTGACGACGTATCGACAATATCCTGGACCTCCAGTGCAATAGACTCCAATGGCGACGTTCGATGGAGTGCCGAGTCGTCAAGCGGTGTTGGAGGGAGGTCTGCGTATGAGAATGACCTTGAGATAGACTCATTTTCGGTCACAAATCATTTGGGGAACCTGGTATCAGACCAATTTTCGTCAATGTACCCATTCCCAGTGGATCCTGGCAACAATCTCCTCATTGAGGGGGCCGTTAGGTTCGAGGGATCCCCCGATCTCAGGCCAGATTCGCAGGATTTCGGTGTATCTGTAAACCTGTCTGGGACGATGTTACCATTAACCTCAGATGAAAACGGGGTATTCCATGGACAGGTCACCATCCCAAGTGGGATCAACTCGATTTCCCTTACACCCATCATCGACAGAGTAGGTCCAATCGGGCAAGCAATGGGTGGAGAGGATTTGACTGTCAATCCGCCTGTCATCAATGCAGTAGTGGATTCCGAACCCCCCGTGGCAGGCCCAATTCAAATCCTCACGCCACTCGGTTTCCAGAATGCGGCCGGGAAGATTGTGAGCCCTGACATGCCATTGTCCGTCTATGTCACGGTGTCTGATTCCGATGCCAGGGCATCAAATGCGACGCTTCGATATTGGCGCGCAGTCATGGATGACGCCAACATGGATGGAATACCCGAACCATCAGAATATAGCTCCATGACCATGCCACTCTCCATAGGTTTCTCAGGGGAGGAACAATTGAACTTCAACGATATTGACCTGACGGGTGTGCCGTTCAATAGCCCGGTCTACATGTACATCGAAGGCACAGATTGGTCAGGAAGAACATACCAGTCTGGTGGTACAGGAGGTGGACCGGGAGCTGAGGAGGCATGGGCAACCCTACTGGTGGCAGAAGACATCGAGACGCAGATAATTACCTCAGGATACTCACTTGACAGGATGGAGGGCTATCTCTTGCCCGGTACATTGCACACCTTCAAGATGCTGATCGATGAGCCTAACGGAATAATGACGCTTGATGGAATCGATGTCATGCTCTGCGACGATGGGCCAACAGGCCTTGGAAAGATGCATTGGAACCCAGCGGAAATGATACTTTCCTCCCCATCAGACTCCCACGTGGATCTGATTGAGGCGAGGGCCATCCCACAACAGTCAGAATCGATACTGGAGATTCAGATGGACTTCGCATTGGACTGGGACTTCCCGTGGTCCCCAGGAGAATCGCAGTGTAGCCCGAGAGTCAGAATTACTGACGACCTTCAAGTCATAGCAGAATCCTCGCTGTTGACCACCCTCTCATGGGAACTCGACAATCAGTTGGAGGCCATCCCCACTTCTGCACAGGACCTAACCCTCCCCATAGGAGAGAGCGATGATACTGGAATTTACCTGATGAAGGGGGACTCTTTCAAGGTGAATGGAACTCTTGTACACTCTGGATCAGGTGCCCCATTCACCATGGACCCGATGGGCATGATGGTCGAGGTTCACTTCATCTATGGCTCAACTCGCGTTAGCGACTCCTCGACTGTAGGCGAGGCTGGTGCATGGGACGTCGAGTTATCCCTCCCAGATAGACCACCAGTTTACCCCGTAATGGAAATAGTCACAACGGTAATTGACCCGCCTGGCTCAAGCGGCTCTCATGAAAATAATGACATCTCCATAACAGTGGATTCTGCTGCACCCACGATTCTGTTTGACCAGACCGCCTATCCCGATAGCTCGCTGTCAGTCGAGGAGTCCGATCTGATGAACAGGGTCAAGGTGACGCTACAGATCAATGATGCGGTGGGCATGCAGACTGGAGACATACAAGTCGCGTGGGTATTCAAGAGAGGTGGAAGCGTGATTAGCCCGGTCAGTTTTGGCTCTCTGCCCTTGATCGCTGACCAAGTCCAGTTCGACATATACCAAGGAGAGTTGGATATGACTCAATCCCTCACGACCCAACTGATAGATGGCGACTTTGCAGAGTTCTGGGTCGTCTCCACGGACAGAGCGGGAAATCCTGTGAACGGGCTCGGCAGCGAAGCACTCCCAAAGAGGGTCGACATTAGAATCATGGAGTTCTTGCCTACTCTGACGAATACCGTGTTCGACCCGACTGACAAGCCACTACCCGGTCAGAGAGTAACGATGAAGACATTCTGGTCCAATCTCGGCAAGAGAGAAGGGACCCTCTCTTTGTCCCTCTGGGAGAGCAAGGGCGGGGACGAGTGGGCCCAATCCCCCCCTGCAGATAATGTAGAGGTCACTCTGGGGGCGAGCGTCACCAGTGTCGTCGTTGAGTTTGTTTACGAACCAAGTCTGCCCGGGGTTCCAGTGCTTTACGTCATTGACTCAGGGGATTTCGAAAACCTTGCATACCCAGTAGATGGGCTGATCGTCTCATCAGCCGACGTTGAGTCTGTTTCTTCCGGAGATTCAATGTTGGTTTGGACCGTTATAGCATTCGTTGCGGCCATCACACTCGCGGTTGGGGCCTACATGGTCAGAACGGCGTCTAACAACAGAGATGATGACTATTACGATGACGATGAATACGAAGACTACGAAGAGGATTACGAAGAGGAT
>DAGH01000011.1:91378-121724 GCA_002495675.1 Euryarchaeota archaeon UBA182
AGAGGATTACGAAGAGGATTACGAGGACTAAGTCACTTGGTCCCGCATAATCGGGAAAATGCCTAAATTCGCTATCTTGATTCCTGAACCACGGGCTTGTTTATAGCCTAGAAGTGCCGATTTGATTAGCGGAACGGGTTCGTTCCAGATGGGATTGGGATGGAAGAAGTTGTAGAATTGAAGAAAGAGGTAGAGGATCTGCGTAAGCTTGTACACACACTGTTGACCGTTATCATGGAGGAGTCGGACGGCTCGGATCAAGCACTCAGGCCAACGGGGGTAGAGGGAATACCCCGCGGCTACTCCATGTGATCAGTAGTTCACCGGTTCAGCGTCGATAGTCCTCCATAGGTACCAAGTGGCAACTGTCCGATAAGGCCTCCAAGGATCGGCTATTCTCCGGACCTCCTCCAACGTGAGTTTCTTTCCGCTCGAATAGTGGTTTTCAACAGCCCTGAGGAGGCCGACATCCCCGAGTGGTAGCACGTCCTGAAACCCGAGCGAGAAAATCAGGACCATGTCCACCGTCCATGGACCAACCCCCCTGATTGGGAGCAGCCTCTCTTTGACCTCAGACTCCCTCAACTCGTCCCAACTCACATCTAGAGCCCCACGTTTCCACATCTCGGCTATGCCTGATATGTACTCCGCTTTTCGCATTGAAAGACCACAGCCCCGGAGACTCATTATGTCGGTTTCGTAGATTCTACCTGGTTCTACTTCCCCCAAGAGACCGACCATCCTTCCCCATGTTGCATCGGCAGCCTGTACCGAAATTTGTTGACCTACAATCGATTTAATGAGGGTTCGTACAACGTTTCCATGAGGGTTGAGTCTTGGCTCAGGGTAGGCTTCAACAATCCGAGAAAGGATGGGGTCCCTCCTGTAGATGTGCTTGATGGCCTCATTCCAGTAATCTGTATTGCCCATGGACCTTGGGATTAGTGGGGAGGTTTCAATATGGGGGATATTTCCCGGGTGGCATGGATGCGGCAAGGATAACAATGTACGGTGCGGTGGCGTTTACTATCGTCCTCGTTGGTGCAGTAATCTATGACGAATTCGCACCGCCCCCTACCCCAGACAATGCAGAAGAGGTTGCAGACTTCTGCTTGGGCGATCATAGCAACATTGGCGTGCATTATCACCCCATAATCGAAATTGTGGTCAACGGTCAACAGGTCACGATACCTGCCAACACCGGCATCAACCACGATGGCTGCTCAATGAGGGGGGTCCACACCCATGATGCATCAGGCAAGATCCACGTTGAGATGGACAAGGAATATAACGTCCCGGCGGAATCATTCTTTCTGATTTGGGGCGAGACATTCAATGAGAACCAGATCCTAGATTATGTGGTGGATCAAGACCATGAGATCGTCGTGACTTTGGACGGCGAGAGAGTTGACACCTACGAGGACACTGTGCTACAGGACCAGGAAGTCCTGAGAATCGAGTATAGGGCAAAATAATCAGCCTTTGATAACCCCGAGCGGCCTTAGTCTGGCCACAGGCCTCGCCAAGCCCGCGGATTCCGTTAGTCTCACCACGTCGTCCACATTCTTGTATGCCTCTGGCGCCTCCTCCGAGAGCAAGGAACGGGTCTTGGCCCTGACAATTATTCCCATGTCTTCCAGTTCCTTCACCAAGGCCTCTGGATCTATTGTATTCCTAGCCGCTGTTCTGGACAATTTCCTGCCCGCACCGTGGCACGATGAGGAGAAGGCGTCATTCTCCCCCTTCTTGGGACCGGCTAGAACCCATGAGGCCCTCCCCATGTCACCTGGGACCAATACGGGCTGACCAATCCCTTGGAAATCATCAGCGAGGTCCGGATTCCCCCCAGAAAACGCTCTTGTGGCCCCCTTCCTGTGTACACAACACTTGCAATTTGATCCGTGTACTTCATGAGTCTCGAACTTAGCGATGTTGTGGCTCACATCATAGGTGACCCTGATATCTGCATCGATAGACGCCACCCCTCTGAATGATTCTTCGACCCGTTGGGTCAAAGCCGAGCGATTGGCGAAGGCAAAATTCCCCGCGGAGTTCATTGCATCGATGTAATCTCTGCCCTCAACGCTGTGGATGGGCGCACAGGCAAGTTGCCTGTCAGCAATGTCAAAACCCCATCGCTCAGAGACCCACCTTGACCCCACTTGTTTGTAATTACTCTCGATGTTCTTAACGTGGTCACTACAAACTTGGTGCCCCAAACCTCTCGAGCCAGAGTGTATCATCACAGTGAGGTCGCCCTCTTTCAGCCCAAACTCCTCTGCGGTATGAAAATCTAACACTGTATCTACGACCTGGACCTCAAGGAAGTGATTACCGGAGCCTAGGGTGCCGAGGGACTTACCCCCCCTTTTCAGGGCCCGTTCACTCAATGCACGTTCTGTGGTTTCGAGGAACCCCCTCGACTCCAGCCTGTCGAGGTCCGCATGAGATCCTAGCCCCATTTCGCTCGCCGCTTGAGCACCACCAGACAGGATGTCGTCTAAATTCGTGGAACTCAGTTGGACCCCTCCCTTCGATGACGCTCCTGCGGGTACTGACTTCTGAAGGCTGTCGATGATCGTGCGGATGTCCGTTGAAGCCGCACTCAAACCAGTTGAGAGCAGCCTTACTCCACAGTTTATGTCAAAACCCACGCCACCTGGAGAGACCCCTCCCCCAGATTCGCCGTAATCCACTGATGTTGCGACAACTCCTCCGATTGGGAACCCATATCCGAAGTGCCAATCAGCCATGGCCCACGCCTCACCAACAATGCCGGGTAGCTCAGCGGTGTTGACCAGTTGTTGGGGCGACCGATCGTCGACACCCTCTCCAAGCATGTCTGGCTCGGAGACCATTATTGCGTCTGCGAGCATCCTCCCATGTTTCTTTATTCTCATCCTGCCGGGGCCATCCTCGGCCAAATGATGCCTCCAAGTGGCGCCCATGGTTCTGACAGCGTTGATTACTTGATGAACTAGTCGGGCGGAGTTAGTAGCGGTTTGCAGATTGTATACGGGAACTGGGAACCACTAAGAAACCCCACACTAGCCCATAGGCATGCTTGGATTCGAACTATCGGAGGAACAGCAGATGCTACGCGAACTCGCAAGGGATTTTGCACGGGAGAACGTGAGGCCTCATGCTGAGAGGTGGGATAATGAAAGCGAATTTCCACTCCAAGCCATCCAACAGGCACACGAGCTAGGCTTGACCAACCTCCACATCCCTGAGGAGTATGGCGGCCCTGGGATGGGGGTATTGGAAGAGGCAATTGTGTCGGAGGAGATGTCATGGGGCGATCCGGGCTTTGGAACTGCACAGTATTCCAATGGCCTCACAGCGGCGCCAATCATAACCGGTGGAACTGAAGAACAGAAGAAAAAATATCTAGGAATGTTGGCTGAAAAGCCACTAATTGCAGCGTATTGCGTCACCGAACCCGGGGCTGGAAGCGATGTATCATCCATTAAGACGAACGCAGTTCTCAAGGATGACCACTACATTCTCAACGGGAGCAAGATGTGGATTACTGGAGCCGGTCAAGCAGAGTGGTTCTTCGTACTAGCATACACAGATAGGGACAAGGGATACAGGGGGATGAGTGCCTTCATAGTCGAATCGAAATGGGATGGCGTAGAACTTGGGAAAAAAGAAACGAATATGGGACAAAGAGCCTCAGATACCCGAGGCATCACATTCACCGATGTCATGGTCCCTGTTGAGAATCTTGTCGGAGGCGTTGAAGGCAATGGGTGGATGAACGCCATGAAGGCCTTCGACTACTCCAGACCAGTAGTGGCTGCCCAAGCCGTGGGTGTCTCCAGGGCAGCGTATGAGCACGCCCTCTCCTACTCAAACGAGAGAATGTCCTTTGGAAAAAAATTGCATCAGCATCAGGCAATCCAATTCATGCTTGCCGACATGAAGACGAAGATAGAGGCTAGCCGCCTGCTATGTCTAAAATCTGCATGGGAAGCTGACAATGGCATTAGGAACACGGAAAGTGCAGCTCACGCCAAGAGATTCTCTGCAGACACATGCATGGAAGTGACAACCGACGCAGTTCAGATTTTTGGTGGTTATGGATATTCCGAGGAGTACCCCGTGGCGAGGCTGATGAGGGGTGCAAAAGTTCTACAGATCTACGAGGGAAGCAGCCAGATACAACGCATGATCATCGGCCGAGAGATGCTAAACGACTTGTAGTTCAGATATTTCCGAAATGCTTTGAAGTGCAGAGCATTGCAGCACGTGGTGTGGAGTTTGGTGAGATTGACATTCCTTACTGGGCCGAGGCCGGCTTCAGGCTCGCTGAGTGCGAGGTCAATGGGCTGAGATTTTGGACCAGAGACCCATCAAGAACCACATCAGGCGATACTCACCAAGACCCCTACACATTCATTGGAACTCCAATAATCTCCGGCTTTGAGGAAAGGGGAAGCGAGCTGAAGGACAAGATGAGAGAGGCATTCCTCTCGTTCTTCGAGGCCAAGGGGCACCCGAGGGTAGAGCCCTACCCTGTTGTAGCAAGGTGGAGGGATGACATTCACCTGACGATCGCGAGCATCGCGAATTTCCAGCCCCATGTGACATCTGGGAAGGCCCCCCCTCCTGCCAACCCGTTGGCAATTAGCCAACCTTGCATCAGATTAACCGATGTAGCAGCCGTTGGCCGCAGCGGCCGGCACCTCACGACATTCGAGATGATGGCCCATCATGCGTTTAACCGGGAGGCGGAAGGTGAATATCACTACTGGATAGATGCCTGTGTAAGGCTGTGTGATGAACTCATGATTGAGTCTTTCGGAGTTGATCCAAAGGATGTCACCTATGTGGAAAACCCATGGTCTGGAGGTGGCAACGCCGGAGCAGCACTTGAGGTGATTGTCGGTGGCTTGGAACTCGCAACACTGGTGTTCATGGACTTGGAGGAGCACGAAGATGGGGACGTTGTTATCAAAGGACTGAGATACAAAAAGATGGATCAGAAAATCATTGACACTGGGTATGGACTGGAGAGGTTCTGTTGGGCTGCCGCTGGTAGTCCGACGATCTACGAAGCTGTTTACCCTGAATCTGTATCAGAACTAAAGGAATTAACAAAGTTCGAGGAAAAAGTTAGCGCCCTCGACCTTCCATACGAGACGGACCACCTGCTGGGCGAGCTGTCAAAACTTGCTGGGATACTCAACATAGATGTGGGTACAGACGCAGAGGAGCTATATGTTTCGCTTGCTGAAAAAATTTCCACAAAGGAATTTCAGATATCGGTCTCAGACCTCAAGAAGATAACTGAGCCTCTGGCCCTTATTTACGCGATACCAGACCACCTACAAGCGATTTGCTCGATGTTGGGCGACGGCTTGGTTCCGAGCAATTCTAAGGCAGGGTACTTGCCTAGGATGTTGGCCAGAAGGGTCTGCAGGATGAAATCTGAATTGGGAATCTCGGAATCCCTATCAGAATTGGGCAGTCGTCATATGAGGGCCAACATGGCGAATTTGATCTCTGATCAGGAGGTCATAATCTCGATCTTGGAATCAGAAGAGAAGAAGTATCACTCGATGCTCAGAAGGGGGGAATCCGCTGTCCGCACAGCGTTGGCACACACTCCGAAGGGAGCAAGATCAATTGATGACAATATCCTATTCAGATTGGCTGAAGAGAGAGGAATCCAACCTGGCATGGCCCTAACGATAGCCAAATCTGCAGGTTGGAGAAACCTCAGCATCAGAGTAGGTTTTTCCGCCGAGATGGCGGCCAGAAATGCCGCAAGGACAAAACATGCGGCGATCCAGAAGAAAATCGACTCGAACAACACCTATTCGCTGCTCAAACCTACAGAGCGACTTTTCGACAAAGACCAATCATCACTCCAATTCAGTGCCAAGGTCATACGTTGCGAATCCGTCAGCGATCAAGCCGACTCCTCTGAAACCGCATGGTCTGTCATACTTGATAAAACCGGATTCTATCCTGAAAGTGGAGGCCAGTTATGCGATCAGGGCAATTTGGGGAACGCGCATGTTCTGCATGTCGGCATCCATGAGGGCGTCATCACCCACACAGTGGACAGACCATTGGCACTAGGGTCGATAACTGGTAAAATCAACCAATCACGTAGAAATCAAATCTCTCAACACCATACATCGGTACACATCGTAGGGGGTTCAGCAAGGAAAATCCTCGGATCACACATCTGGCAAGCTGGGTCCTACAAAAGCGAAGATTTAGCCAGGCTCGACATCACTCACTTCAATCGACTAACTCGCGATCAATTGGATGAGATCGAGGACCATGCGAACACCATCGTGACAGATAACCGGCGAATCCTGACAACCGTACTCGATCGAGCAGAAGCCGACAAAGAATATGGGTTCTCGATATATCAGGGTGGACCCCCCAAACATGAACAGATAAGGGTGGTTGAAGTCGAAGGACATGACATTCAAGCCTGTGGAGGCACCCACGTGCCAAACACCCTTGAAATCGGAGAGATAAAGATCGTCCGCTCCAGTCAAGTCCAAGACGGGGTAGAGCGTCTGGTGATCATGGCAGGTGACGCTGCGAGGGAACACTCGCGTCGACAGTCCGAATTGTTGAGTGCCTCTGCGAGTGTATTGGGCGTACAACCAGAGGACTTGCCGGAAGCAGTGGAGCGATTCTTCAACGAGTGGAAGGAGCAGAGGAAGGCCATAGAGAACCTCCGGGCCGAGATAACCAGGGTGAAGACAGAAGGCGGGTCTTCAACCATCAGGAAAGATGGAATAAGATACGCCTTGCTGGAGATGGAGGGGGATTTCAAGGATCTAATGTCCACTCTCGGCGAACTAACACGGAATCCTGATGACCCAACCGTCGCAGTCCTGACAAGCAAAACAGGGGGCGCAAAAATAGTAGTCGCGATAACCGAGAATTCCGTAGCCTCACAACGTCACAACGCTTCCAAGATTGTAGAGGCTATGGCCCCCGAAATCAAGGGAAGCGGAGGCGGAAGACCAACGATGGCACAAGCCAGCGGTAGCTACTCTGAAGGGGTAGAAGCTGCGATGGAGATTGCAAGATCAGAACTCGGCGTCTGAAATCGGCGCCTTCATGAGCCTGCTATCCAACCGAACATCATGAACGGCATCCCCGCATCCAGGAGGGCCTCTTCGATCGAGTATGCTATCAGAGACGTTGTGGTTCCAGCGATAGAACTAGAGAGAAAGGGCCACAATCTGATCAAATTAAACATAGGAGATCCCCTATCATACCCCGGTCTTCCCACGCCCAGCCACATGGTGGAGGCCTTCAAGAAGGCACTAGAAAGGCAAGACAACGGATACGGCCCATCATACGGAATAGAGGACCTAAGGGAGGCGATCGCCAAGGATGAACGATCAAAGGGCTGGGACTGCAGATCTGATGACGTCTATGTCACGCACGGAGTCACAGAGGCACTGCAAGTGTTGTTTGCAGCATTCCTTGAGCAGGGCGATACTATCCTAGCCCCTGGCCCGCATTACCCCCCATACATGGCATACCCCCAGATGTACGGTGCCAAGACCGTCGAGTACGCACTCGACTCAGATCAGGGCTGGGACATAGATACGGATGACATCCGCAGAAAAATGAACGATACCGTCAAATTTATTGTAATTGTGAACCCCAACAACCCCACTGGCAATGTAGCTAAGCCCTCTACCATCATGGAGGTCTTGAGCATCGCGAAAGACTGGCCAAACTGCACAATTATAGCAGACGAGATCTATGATGCGCTCGACTTCTCCGGAGATCAGAGGTCAGTAGCATCTCTATCAGATGAGGTTCCTGTTGTGACCCTGAATGGAGTATCCAAAGTCCACTTCGCTCCGGGTTGGAGAATAGGATACATGGCATTCTTCGACCCAAAAAGGACACTTCAGGCTCCACGAGATGGCGCCGAGAGAATCCTCAGGAGTCGGTTGTGCGCCTCCACACCCGCTCAATATGGCTATTTGGCTGGGCTGAACCACGATCGCCTCTGGCTGAAGGAGCGACTTAGAACCATCGAGAGAAGGGTTGACTTGTGTATGAATAGAATAGAAGGAATAGAGGGGCTGAGTTGCAATAAGCCCGGGGGAGCATTCTATTTGTTTCCGAAAATAGACAACCCTTCGAAGTACGGTTCTGACAAGAAATTCGTGTTGGATTTACTTCACGAGGAACATGTACTTGTTGTACATGGATCTGGATTCTCCCCTCGATACGGATCGGGCCACTTTCGTCTCGTGGCATTAGCCCCCGAGGATCTCCTCAACGAGGCATTTGACCGTATAGACAGGTTCGTGAGGTCCCGTTGATGAACCTCCTCTGGAAACTGTTCCCAAATCGACGGTTGCGAGGTGAGGATCGGTTTAGGTCCACACACAACGGATCCATCTTAGACTCAGAACGAGGAAACTCCCCGGTAATTATCATGAATTCAGAGTTTTTGGTTTGCTTAGCGGATAAGATGGCAACTCACCTTGGTCCAGAGGTCTTGAGGACACTTCGCTTTGCGGCTTCGGACGAATGGCGGGAAACCCTCGAGCAGTCCTCGTTCACGTGGAAGGGATCTGACCCGGAAAAATGGAAGGGTTTTGGTAGATTATGGAGAGACGGGGGCCATTACAATGCTTCGATTATCCTGGATGGATCAGTAAGCAAGTACGTCATAGAGACAACAGTCCCCACGCCCATTGCGGCCGGGAACCTCGCAGCGGCTCTCGAATTCGCAATCGGGAACCCAATAAGAGTCGGTGTAGAAAGCCAGAGCCAGTTTACAGCGTTTGTGAGCATTCAGATCAAAGAGAGGCCTCACAGTGATACATTTCCACCCTTACGAATTGACAATTACAAACCCAAGGGCAATCTTACACCGCTGTCTATCGATGGATTGGAATTTGGAAAGAAAGGGGGCATCCGGCGCTTTGGTCAGAATTATTGCTCAGTCCCAATCCGACTTTTTGATCATTGGGAACGAGCATCTACCTCTCTCGCATCTATTGCCGATAGTCAGGACAAGACCACATGGGAAAAGAGCATGTGCACTGCAGTATCGACAGCATTTGTGGAATCAGGTGAATTGGTGTTCATCGAGAACGAACAATCATGGGAACAAGTTGGTTCTCAGTATCTTTCAAGGTGGGGCTTCGGAAAAATAGAACATATTCTGGCCTCTCAGGATAGTCTATCATTTGCTGTGAAAAGCGATGCTAATCCATGTATGGTAGCCGGGCTGTTGATGGGGTGCATGCACCGGGGAATGGGCAAAAATATCTACCCTGAGTGGGAAATCATAGATGACACCACATCGATAAGATTCGATATGACACGGTGAGACCAATCCGCACTGCTACGCCCAACGGTTATATCCGGGGCACAACGCAATAACGGTAGCCTCAACGCGGGGGATGGCTAGAATGCAACTGAATCACAACCAATATGCCATCGCAGCAATTGTCGCTACGTTGTGCCTCGCAGGCCTCTACACGGTTGTTGATGCCATGCTAAGCACAAGCCAATCCGTGGGATACTACGAGCCTGCAGCAGACGACATATTCCTCGACGAGTCTGAAACACAGATTACAGGCCAGGACTACGACGACGATGGAATTCCAGACAGAATGGAGCAAACCCTCTATGGCACAAACTGGCAGTTGGCCGACACGGATGGAGACGGGCTGGACGACGGTTGGGAAATAGACAATGGCCTAGATCCATTAGACAGCGGAGAGGCCCAAATCACAGAGATTGATTTTGACAACCCCGACCCCGGGGCAGATGGAGGTGAACAAAATGAAACATTCCCAGACCCAGACAATGGCCCCAACGGAGATCCGGATAGGGATGGGCTGACAAACATCGAAGAAGCCGCGATTGGAACCAATCCGAGTGTCAGTGACACTGATGGGGACGGCCTAAACGACCTCTGGGAGTCCATGTACTCAATCGAGGTTACCGTGTCGGGTTCGGAACCATTCACGCTGCTAGATCCCCTCAGCCCAAATTGGGACTGCCCGCTATTGACCCCTACGAAAGAGGCTGAAATTCAACAAGCCATAGGATTGGCGGATTGGCAGGATCTCGCGATGGGCCCGTTCGGGGAGCACTCCTGTGATGCCGTACTCGATCTCGAAGCTTCTGGAGGAGACACACTGCCCAACTACATCGAGGAATCGTATTCCACCAACCCTCTTTCTGATGACAGTGACAACGATCTGATACCAGATCGAGTTGAGGTCGCATATGGCATACAATACTTGGATGTTCATTGTGGCAGGTACACGTTTTCCGTTGTGACGAAAGATGCGCCTTACACTTCGATGATGCTGGACTCAGATGACATGACATGGTTTACAGAGGACATGGACGGAGATGGGAAGTTCAACGGTCCCAGCGACTGGGACACCGACGGAGACGGCATGCCGGATGGATTTGAGTACTGCTATGATGATACACTCGACCCCCTCAGCGCGACAGACGCATTCGGCGACCCCGATCAAGATGGCCTCAATAACCTGCAAGAGTATGAGGTCGCCTACACATGGGGGGCAACCAATTTCACCAGCCCATCCTCAAGCGACACTGATGGAGATCAAATGCCAGACGGGTGGGAACATCTCAATGGCATCAACCCAAGGGACGGCATGAACGGAATCGAAGATCCAGACATGGATGGATTCGATGCCGACGGCGATGGCTCAGTATACTACAAAGAGCTCGTCGGAGTTTCTACGGTTCAGTCCATATCAATCGAAATTGGTGATTTCGTACAGAAAAATCAGACACTGATGTGGATTAGAACTGTGCAAGACCTTACCTACATTAACGTGCCATTGAAGGCACATCAAGACGGCTATGTGTACGACATCCAGATAGAGGTGGGTGACGAGGTAGAACGAAGAAGTCAGTCACTGATGACCATTGTGGAGAGTCATGAGAGACTCACCAATTTGGACGAATATGAGGCGAGGGACCTAAACAAGGACGGAATCGTAGATGGCAGGTCAACCAATCCAATGAACCCTGACACCGACGGCGATGGACTGATCGATGGCATTGAGGTAATTGGCTGGACAATCAGAATCGTAGATGGCACTGCTCGCGACATAAAGGTTCGAAGCGATCCAGGCGTTTTCGACTCAGACTCTGATGGGCTATCCGACTCCGTGGAGTACTATGTCACATACACGAATGCTACGGATAGGGATACTGACAGCGACGGAATAGAGGATTTCACAGAGGCCATGGACGGATTTCAATGGAATGGCTCCACTTACTTCACTAACGCCTCCAGAATGGACACCGATAACGATGGACTCGACGATAGGGAGGAGGTAATCGCAGGGGAGGATCAATACGTCACGAACGCATCGGACATAGACAGCGACGACGACGATCTTAAGGACGGGTTCGAGGTCCTAAACATCCCTAGGCCATGGCAATTACCAACCAATCCTCTCGATCCGGATACAGACGGTGACTTGCAACCAGACGGATGGGAAATGCAAATCACATCCGTAGAGGACGACACTATTAGTCACAGCCTCTGGATAGCCCCAGATAACTGGCTTCCGCCAGGATGCACATCCATGATTGAATGCGGAAGGGGGGCTGGCGGGTGGATTTGGGACAACTACCTACAAGGATTTTCTTCTTCTGGTGATCCTGATGGAGACGGTGTATTGAACCCCAGTTACTCCTTTTCAGAGCTGAACCTTACTGGCTTCACGATACCAGACAGTGGAAGGTGGGCCCTAGACCCAAGTTTCGGCAGTCTCCCCGACTCGTCCTTTGATGCTGACAATGATTCCTTGACCAACCTCATGGAGATTCCGTCAAGGTGGGATACGAACCCAGTCAAGGTCGACACGGATGGTGATCTCCTACCAGACGGCTGGGAAGTCACCTACAATGAATTCGCAGTAACCTATGGGAACATAACACTCTCAGTCACTGAGCGAGGCCCCTTAGATCCAAAGATGGTCGATTCAGACGGGGATGGGATCGATGATGGCTCCGAAGACTTGGATTCAGATGGTCTGAATGTAATCCACCTAATGAACAAATATTGCCCTGGATGGAACGACCCCCAGAATTCTGCATGCCACATTGACCCTTCGTCCATAGCCGGCGCCATCTTCTACAATGACCTCGGTAATTACACCAACTATGAGGAATATCAAAACGGGACGCATCCAATCCTCAACGACACCGATGGAGACCTATGGCTCGATGGAAGTGAAGTGTATCATCAAGACCAGGACGGTGACTCGATGTGGAGCGGTTGGGAGTATTACTTCGGGCTCGATCCTTACGATCCCTCGGACGCAACAATCGACTCTGATGCAGATGGGTATTCGAACAAATGTGAGAATAAATACAACACGAACCCTCTGAATCCTCTCTCTTTCCCTGGCCAAGGTCAGCTCTGCAACCAATTCGACTAACTCGTCGATTCTAGGATGGGCAATCAAATGACTTCCAGTAAATGGCAAGTGACCCCGACTACTGCTGACATTGGGTTTGTTGCCGAGTCACCAACAATTCCGGGGTTGTTCATCGTTTCCTCAGTCGCTCTGCAATGTATACGACTTGGTTTTGAACCTGATGAGCACCTGCCACTTTCCACTGGGGAAAAAATCACAATAGTGATCGATAAGTCAGAGAGAATAGATAGAGATCTAGTAGCGTGGTTGGAGGAGATAAACTGGGTCGCTGAGTCAAAATCAGCTGTGATCCACATTCACTCTGTTCGGTACGAAGAAGACAAGTTGTGGTCAGAAGGAACTGTTTCCTCGTCTGCGCCAGTCGAACCAGTAATCGAGATCAAAGCGGTGACTTTTCACGAATTGGAGTTGAGTAGCATCCCATCGGTAGCCGGAGGGAAATCCGGCTATCGGGCGAAGGTCATCCTGGACGTTTGAGTCACTCATCCATTTCCAGACCCCTGTAAACCTCGTTCGTTGTCTGCGTGACTCTGATGAAGGTCGTGCATTTTGGTAGATCTTTGATCCTCCTAGCCCCCACATAGGAGCAGCTGGATCTGACCCCGCCCAATATTGATTGCACTGTTGTTGAAAGACTTCCTCGGTATGGAACTTTCACAGCTTTCCCCTCTGGAGCCCTATGCCCTGCAATCTCACCATAGTGTCGCTCCATTGCTGTTGAGGAAGACATCCCATGGAACGATTTGAAGAGTCTGCCATCATTTGCCTCCATCAATTCCCCTCCAGACTCGTCATGGCCTGCAAACAATCCTCCCAACATAACGAAGTCCGCCCCTGCGGCGAATGCCTTGGAAATATCGCCGGGCGAGTTACAACCACCATCGGCCATGACATGTCCTCCGAGACCATGAGCAGCGTCCGCACACTCGGCTATCGCGGATAATTGGGGGTATCCCACACCAGCAACCTTCCTTGTGGTGCATACAGAGCCGGGCCCTATTCCTACCTTTACTACATCAGCGCCAGCCAAGATCAAGGCCTCGGTCATTTCGTTCGTGGCGACATTTCCGGCAATGATTATCTTATCTGGGAAGTCCTTTCTCACTACCTTAACGAAATCCAAGAAGACCTCCCTGTAGCCATTGGCCACATCAATGCAAATCATTTGAAGTTCCGGGTTGGTTGCCATCTTCCTCTTTAGGAGTTGCAAGGACTCCTCTGTGGATCCACAGGTAATTGCCACGTTGTTCGGGCTCACTCCTTGCCTCCAAGCTTGTTCCAACTCCTTCACGGAGTAGAATTTCTGTAAACATGTAAGCATACCATGGTCCTGAAGTACGCTTGCAACAGAAAAAACTCCTGTCGTGTCCATGTTTGCAGCGGCCACCGGAATGCCTGACCATTTTCTATCAGTGTGTTTGAAAGAGAAATCTCTGATCAGGGAGACATCTGACCTTGAAACTAGGGTACTTCTCTTAGGACGAATCATCACATCATCGAATGCTAGTTTTATTTCCCCTTCCACTCTCATCTGGACCTTACTAATCCAACGAAGGAGTACTTTTGAGTTTGTTGATTGCTGGGAAACCTATTCAGAATCCCTGTCATAGGGCTCTATGTTTTGCCATTCAGATGCATCAGACCTAGCAACTATGGCATGCACCCAGTCGGTCTCTGAGCAATTGAAAACTTCATGCGGCAGCCCTGGCTCTATGTAGAACATGTCCCCGGTACTATGGACCACCGACTTTCTGCAACCAGGGCCATATTCGTGTCTGACGCTTCCTTTTAACAGGTAAATCATCACATCGAAGTCAACGTGAATATGCGCTTTCGCGACTCCTCCGGGTGGGATGTAAGCTCTATTCATCGACAATCCAGTTGAAGGAGTATTCTTCCCCGATAGCCCTGCACCGTATTCGATATTGTTCCAACCTCTAACCTTCTCTATGTCCCTTAGACTCCAGATTCCACCCTCGTTAGTGACAAAAAGGGATAGATCGAGACTCTCATTCACAAGATCAATTTCTTCTTCTGCCATGGACACTCGTGGTGGAACTACTCAATATGGTTGTCGATGGAGATCGCCTGTTATCGGTCAAGCATAAAAGGGGGAGGTCACTCCGGAGCCCGTTAGGTGGTCTGAGATGGGCAAGAGAGCGTCAATTTGCAGCTCATCGGGAATACCATTGGTTGAACCCAAATCTACATCCTTCCCCTGCCCCCTCTGCGGAGAACCCATAGGGCGCAGCGAGAGGTGCAGAGACCAAGGGGTTCAGTATCGATGCCCAAACTGCTCATTTGAGGGTCCATGACTACCACAGGTGATTTCGATGGGACAGGTAGTTGTAAAATACAAGATCACGCTAGATCAACCGGAAGATGAGAAACCGGATTACGAGGGCATAGCGGCAACAATAGCAAACATGGGAGAAGTTCAGAACGTCTCAATTAAACCACTTGCCTTTGGAATGATGTTCATCGAGGTCGACGTGGTTTTGGGGGAAGGTGAGGGAATAGTTGACGGTTTTGAAAATAGAGTCCGTGAAGTAGATCCTCTAGTTTCCCAAATAGAAGCTTTGGAAATGGGCAGGCTTTGAGTCAGTAGTGGTCCAAGGGGGACCGCATGAATTCTCTCATCATAACAGTTGCATAGCTTCCTGGCGGCAGTAGGAACCTGAACCTTAGAGATGCCCCCTCTGGGTGCCATCTATCACCTTCCCTAGGGCCTTCTTCCCATCGCACCGAAAGATCGGCAGGTGCCGGTGGGGCCTCTTCAACTGAGAAATCATAGAATGGGACTGCTAGCGAGCGACGAGTCCCACTAGTAGAGAGTCTCGGTATCTCAGGAACGTGCCAATCAACGGCTTCAAGATTAGCTGATTTGATTCCCTGCTCTTCGAATTTACCAGCTTCGCCTCCGGCAATCGTAGCATCCGTTCCAGGGAGTGGCCCGGTGACAGATATCCTTCCCTTTAGAGCGTTCTTTACGCATCGATCAAGATTCCATTTTCCGACGATCGTGGATTTTCCGGTATCGAGTCTACCGTTCTCTGAAATTGGAGCGACTATGTCGCCGATTGATGGGCGAGTTATCTCCATGCCTCCAGTCAACCTCGCCCTCAGTGTGTGGTTGAAGGCCAGTGATTGCAATGAGTGGACCATTAGAATTTGGAGCGATTGAGGTAGTGATTTGAACGCACCTAGGTAGTCATCAGGACTCTTTTCCAGCCTCTCGAGCATTGACCTTTCAAATCCAAGGTGCTTGGGTATAATCTCCAAGCATGCAGTTGCATTTTTTGTCTCTCTCCACAACTTTCTGAATTCTTCCACGTCCTCTCTACTTTCAATCCCTTTCATGCCTATGTATGTGGATACGGCGCCCTGGAAATCAGATTCGACGACACCCCTCCCCACTTCTGGAGTCACAGGTCGTGTAGAGCCAAACCTCTGGGGACCTATCCAGTTCGGAAATGCGTCGATTCCAAGAAGATCGTTCATGGATTCTCTAATCGATAATACCCTCGACATTGCTTCTTTGCTTTCAAGTGGGCTACCATTTTCATCCGCGCATCCTCTGACTGTGATAGTAAATCTGTTTCCGTCATGGTTCCCCATGCTTACTTTCTGATGTGTCCTACCGAGTATTTCGATTTCTGTGTCTGGGATGTCAATCTCCTCAATTACCTTTGACTTGGCGTCCACGACCATCAATTGGGTTGTCACGGCGCGCTTATCTTTCAGTCCGGAAGAGAAAATGCGGTTCCTAGAAATCTTGCATGCAGATGCGAGCCTTCCAATGAATCGATTCGTCTCCCAGTCCCTAAGCGTGGCCCTGATCACTGTGAACCTTCCCTTTGGATCCAACGATGGTGTTCGGGCTTGTTCCTTCACACGAAAGTCATCAACCCTGGTCTTCAGGATGCCTCCAATCCCCTCTCCTGGTACGCAAAAATAATCCAAGCCGAGGCTTGCCTCGACCTCTTTTCGGTCGATCACATTTATCACCGGCGGATTAAATCTTCATATTTGAGAAGTCATCAACAATGGAACTGCATATATCAGATATCAATTTTGATGCGTCTTTCCCATCCTTAACTCTCAGATACAGCTCAGGATCATCAAGATCTGGGTGCCCTGTGAAGAAATTGGCGTATTCTACATCGGGATGATCATTCAGTCGGGAGCGGAACATCTGAAGAGTTGAATTGCCTTCTCCTTCTATTCGGAGCTTGAGTTCTTTACCGTCGTTCGCCAGAAGTCTAACGGGCATGGCCCCGCGTCTTGCATCTCCGTTTTGATACCTTCTCTTGAAAACAGTCCGAGGTGCAGCCTCAGCGGCAGCCGGGATTATACCTCATGCGGTTCTAGGGTCATCATGCGGGAGCAAGTCAACGAGACAAATCGCGTGGCTGTGCTTCTGGACAAACACGCCCTCTCTATCTTGTTGGGATCTGTGTTCATCAGTCTGATCATGGTTTCTCAATTGATCCCATTCCCTGAATTTTCGACTGAGGTATCAGATTTCGCACCCCCCGACGAAAGTGAGAGGCAAATAGAAGCTATCGAATTAGAATTTCCACCTCAGGCCTCTAGGATCTACGTCAACGTAAAGTCCAGCGAGCAGGGTGGGAACCCCCTGTTGTTGCACTCAATCCAAGACATGTACAATGAGTCGTTGGCAGTACAATCAATGGCAGAAGAGCGAGGGGTGACGATATTGTCCCAGATAAATGTGGCATTGGCCGTTGATACAATCATCAGTGAGCGAGATCCGAGCAAGAATCTGATGAGCATGTCTTCATGGACCGAGGTAATTGATGCCGTCGAGGAGGGGGAAGATTGCACGAGCCTTGCGGGGGAGACATCAATCACCGCTGCAGCTGGTTTCGCGGCAGAGGCGTTGGTGAGCAGTGACCTGAAATTTGACGGTCTTTGCGACTATTTAGATGGTGTAAGCAATGCAGATCCAACACCTAGCGCATATTCAACAATGTGGATCATTGAGACCTCAGCACGAGACTCCAAGGAGATATTGATGCCTTTCTCACTGGAGTTGAGGGAATATCTCTCAGATGGGGGCGCAGTTGGAGCAAACAGCCTTGATTACTCTGTAGTCTCGGAGGAACTTGTTAGCCAGGACATAAATGACGGGACACTATCGAATTTCACTAGCCTGTTGGCTATCTCACTGTTGGTGATAGTAGGTATACTAGCACTCGCTTTTAGATCTGCTGTAATGGTTTCAGCACCCTTAGTCGCACTCACAGCCGCCTTGTCATGGACATACGGACTCGTTGCTCTAGGAGGATCTGAGTTCACAGTTTTGGACATAGCCGTAGCACCTGTAATCCTCGGACTTGGCATAGATTACGGCATACACATGCAAAAGGGATACGAGAGGAACCTATCCAGAGGCATGAGGCCCTCTCATGCTTGGGTAGAATCTTTTGATGGGTTGAGATTAGCACTCACATTGTCAGTCATTACCACTGTCACGGCATTCCTATCAAATGCTCTGTCCCCGATTGACCCTCTTAGGGCATTTGGAACTACCCTAGCAATAGGGGTCGTGTGCGCCTTTTTGGCCACTACTATCACAGTTGGCGCGATCCATGTTGTTTTCGAGAGGTCCACAGGGAAATTAATTCAAAATGTCAATAATTCAACCAAGATTGCAAAAAAGACATCCGCTTTCATGGACCAAGGCCTAGCTAAGGTAATGGCAATAGTCGCCATCTTGACCTTATCATCCGCCCTCATATCAGTTGGTAGGTTAGAAACCAGTTTCGAACTTACAGATTTCTTGGACGAGGATATGGAGTCCATGGAGGCCAGGGATGAAATATACGACAACTACGACGTGGAATTCGTCAAGACAGCCATTATACTCATCGATTTCAATGACAAGGAAAATATCCCAGATGATAAAACAATCATGCAATCTATGCTTGGGTTGCACAGCAGGCTGGTGCTGGATGAGAACGTAATCAGGCCCCAAAATACAGAAGATAGCCGACCCCAGTACGAAGGAATCTACACGGTATTGAGGGACAAACTCGAGATAACCCCAGACTGGGGCTCTGAGTATGGAATCGAACTCTTCGACGGACAGGTTGGCCTTTCCTCGAGTCACCAAGAGGGGGACTTGACAACAGCGTTGTCTCTGTTGTCAGAGGACTTGACGCTGGGGGACCCTCTCAGAGGGCATACTTGGGCGGACAGGATCTCAAGAGTTGTTGCGTTTGACGATTCCACCGGGACCATTAGCCACCTTATGATCGATGTCAGCGTCACAGCAGAGTCCAGCGAGGACACTGATTCGATTGCAGATGGATTCCAGGAACACGCTAGTTGGCTCGAATCAGATGGCAGATGTGGTTGCATCACCTACCTCACAGGAGAAATAATCGTTATTGAATCGGTTCTGGACGGGCTTTTCGTCTCACAACTGGAGTCCACTGTTTTGAGCCTCGTTGCTTCTTTCTTCGTTCTAATGGCAATGACAAGGAGGTTTAGCACATCTGCTGTAATCATCTTGCCCGTGGCATTGGCGGGTATCTGGGTTGTCGGCACGATGGCCCTAGTTGGACTCAATTGGAACGTGCTTACTGTCATGATTACTGCTCTTACGATTGGCCTCGGGATCGATTACTCAATTCATATGTGGCGTAGGTTTGAGGACGAGTTGGACAAGGGCGCTGATCGTGTTCATGCTATGTCAATGGCCTACAAGATTACTGGCACAGCACTCATGATGTCTGCCTTCACCACCGCATCCGGTTTCTTGGTATTGCTGTTGTCCCCAGTCCCAGTGATACAAGATTTCGGCTTCGTGAGCGCTGCCTCGGTGGCCCTTTCGCTGATCTTGGCATTGTTTGTGTTGCCTGCCTTGCTACTGTCAGAGGCTAAAGCAAGAGGAATCAGGTAATCCAATAGGGCCGAACAAAAAGCCGCTGGGTTTGAATCCTCCCAACATCTCCGCGCCGCCGTGTCAAGGTACATCGCCCGCGATCCTCGGACAGGTTTGCCCCTGTCAAGGCCCAAGGCGAGTGGGGGGAGGAACCTTGGCCCACTTACCCCTGAGCTGGGAAAATGGGCAGTTTTACCATTGGAAATGATCATTCCACTCGCGACCTCTGAGATCGAAGCAGCAGAGATCCCGCTCGGAGAAGGTGGTGGTTTTGCCACCAAACAAGATGCGATAATAGCCCTACACAGGGTTAGAGAAGAGGAACTAGACCTAGCACATGACGCCATTTCTGAGGCAATTGATGAGGATGACCCAAGACTACGGATTTCTGCAATTCTCGGACTTCCTAGGATGATGCTGCGAAGGTCAGAGAATCTGATGTATCAGTTAGTTGTGAGGTTGGATGACCCTGATCCTGTTGTCTCTGACTTGGCTTGGGAAACTCTTGAGAGAATAGCGCCTATCTTCCCCTCTTCCTCTGAATTGGACATGGAAACACTGTTGAGAAACACCTCAAAGAAACAAAGAGATCGTGCTTTCAAAGTCCTCAAAGCCATATCAAAAGAATGGGTCGAGTCAGGATGTCAACACATCGAGTCATTGTTGAAGGATGAGGACGTCGATTTGAGAAGAAGATCGGCAAAATTGCTCAAGGTAATCACTGAGCGAGGTGGGGCTGTTGGATGGGATTTGATTGCGTGGGCACTGGAGGACAGAGATGCCTCAGTAAGGTCCTCCGGTGCAGATTGCCTCCCAAAACTAGCATCAACAGAGCCTAGGATCGCCGCAATACTGGTAGAGGCGTCGCTCGGGGAGAGAGACGCATCCGTGAGAATGAAGATTTTGAGAGCAATAAAATCCTTGGACATGCAAAACCCAAGAGTCGCTCGATTAATCATCGATGGTGCGAGTGACATCGATGTAAGGTTGAGAAGAGCCTGCATCTCTCAACTCTCAGCAGTGCTGACCGGAGCATCTCTGAGAGAGGCTGCTGGGGATCTAGCCAGAACCGAGACCGACCCAGATCTCAAGAGGCAGTTAATGGCCCTAGCTTTCGACCCTGAAATGGAGGGGACCGAAGAAGAAAAGAATAGATTCCTCGCTGAGCTGGACCCGGTTGACGATGAAAACGAACATCTTCAATTGAAGATATCTGAAAACCCTCCTCAGCGAGAAGGTCATAAACAAGAGCAAGGTCGGCAGGGCGACGAGGAATTGCGATGAGTGAGGCTGTCAGTGAAAAAGAAGCTCAATTTGAGCGTCTGTGGGCCGGCGAGACACCAAAGGGGGTCAACCGGACCAAGGCATTGAAATTTAGGCAGTACATGAAGCAACACGTCCTTCAGAAGTACCACAAGAGGAGGAAGGAGCAATTTGCCAGTGCGGACAAGGGACACTACAACCACAGCTTTACCAGCAAACACATGTTCCTAACCAAGGAAAATTGTAGGAAATACTGGATGGGAGAGTTGCAACAAGAAATCAAGGACTCGGAGAGCTTCTGAGGCCTCACCATGGGAAAATCTGGATTTCATAGATTTAAATTATCCAAGCACGTGTTGGATGCGTTAGACGCAAAGGGTTGGACAAAACCGACTGAGATACAGAGGGATACCCTACACGCGGCATTGTCTGGGAGGGATATGGTTGGCCAGGCCCAGACTGGGTCTGGTAAAACAGCCGCCTTCGGAATCCCCATAATTGAGGCAACCTCTCCTACGAAAAAAATTCAATCGCTAATACTATGCCCTACAAGAGAACTCGCTGTCCAAGTAGCAAGCGAAATGGAATGGCTGCAGGGCGACAAAGGCCTCGCAATCGAGACAGTGTATGGTGGCACCGACTTAGAGCGTCAAGCGAAGAAATTGGATGCAGGCGTGGACATAATCGTCGGGACGCCCGGCAGGGTTATCGACATGACCAAGCGAGGTCATTTGGAGCTCTCAAACATCGAAATATTCTGCTTGGATGAGGCAGATAGAATGTTGGACATGGGCTTCTTTCCCGACGTTACGTGGATAATTTCACAAGCGCCAAGCCGTAAACAGACCCTTCTCTTCAGTGCAACTTTCCCCCAAGAAGTCCTGGATGCTTCAGAGGAACTCCTCAATGATCCTGAACAGGTCTTCACTGGCGGCACGGAGATAGAGGTGCCAGAAATCGATCAAAAATACATACGAGTCGGGCGCGGGAACAAACTCTGGGCACTCGGCAGAATCCTTCTTACAATGTCAGATGTAGATCAGATACTTGTCTTTACCAACACAAAAAGGATGGCAGACCTACTAGTAGAGAGGCTCTCGAAACATCGTTTTGAATCAAAGGCCCTTCATGGAGAAATACCACAGAAAAAGAGAGAGAGGATACTCGCTGAGTTCCGGGACAATCAATTCAACACTCTGATCGCGACGGATGTGGCAGCCCGGGGGATTGATATCGATACAATAACCCATGTTGTGAATTATGACCTCCCAGTGGAGACCGAGTCTTACGTCCACAGAATCGGTAGGACCGGGAGGATGGGAAGGTCAGGTGTGGCATGGTCTCTCGTCTCAAACGACGATATGGTTCAACTCGACAGGATTTCGTCGACCTGGAACCTCACCATACCCGAGAATGAAGCTCCGGAGCTTCCCGATGGAACTAATCGTGATCCTGTCAGAAGGCGAGAGGACTGGGACGAGATTTCAGATCCTTTTGGGATGGTAAAGATTCGGATATCAGTAAATAACAGAGAAGCATCCATACGCGAAGTGGCCGATTGGTTGAAGCAAGAAGCAAGGATTCCTGATTTAGCGATAGGTGGGATTGTGATCACCGACGCCCATACCACCTTTGAGATCCACGTCGAAAAGGCAGGTAGAACACTAGAGATCCTGAAAAAGAGGAAGTGGGGTGAATCAGATCTGGAGCCGTTGTTGATTGAGCGTGAACCCGTTGAGTTCAATCGTAACCACGCTCTCGTCTGACCGTGGCGAACCTCCGACTGGACCTAACTGGCCAACTATGCCCAATTCCCGTCCACGAGTCAAGAAGAGCAATGGAGCGTTCCAGTGATCATGATATTATCGAGGTGCTTAGCGACGATCCAGAGTCGCTCCACGACATTCCTGCACTGTGTTTCAGGAAAGGCTACGAATGTGATGTAATCAAGAGTGAAGACCAAGTTTTCACATTCATCATCAGCAAATACAAAACTAATCCCAATCCACAACATAGCAACGGGACAATACCTTAGCCCAAAACGAATTTTATTTCAGAGGAGATCACCACAATGGACATCAAGGAAATCGAATATGTTCCCGCAGAGGCCAGCCTGCCAACCGATCACGGTGAATTCAAAATACGAATCTTCAACGACGCTTCCAAAGGCCTAGATCACGTTGCGTTGACAATGGGCGATATGGTGGGTCCAGACCCCACTCCAGTAAGGATTCATTCAGAATGCCTTACCGGAGATGCATTTGGAAGCCTGAGGTGCGATTGCGGCCCACAGTTGAAAGCAGCTCTAGCAGAAATAAATAGGATTGGATATGGGTGCTTGGTATATCTCAGGCAAGAAGGGAGGGGGATTGGGCTTAAGGCAAAAATACAGGCCTATAACCTTCAAGACTCTGGGGCAGACACATTGGATGCGAACCTAATGTTAGGCCATCCTGGTGATGCTAGGGATTACACCTTGGCGGCCACCATTTTGAAGGCGGTGGGGATAGAGAGAATTAACCTGATGACTAACAATCCGGATAAGGTCAGACAATTGATCTCTCATGGCATCGATGTCGTAGAGAGACTACCATTGATTGTGGGGGTTGGCAAGCAGAATAGAGACTATCTGGTGACTAAGGCAAAAAGGATGGGACACGTAATCGACAATGAGGACCTTGGGTAATGGCTTGGGGCCGTGGCCGGGACTTGAACCCGGGCCGGCGGGACCACAACCCACCGTGCTAACCGCTACACTACCACAGCCGTGTAAACACCCCCGATGCAAATGTATTTCATCCCTTCCGCGAAATTTGCCCATCTGGACCGAGAGTTTGAAACGGTGTAGCCAAACTATGCCTACGATGGCAAGGGTCTTTGGGGTCATACTGATTGTTATTGGGCTGGCCTGCCAAGTAGCAGCAGACACCCCAGTCGGCTCTGAGCAACATCCAGTATTCGATGGCCAACTTGTATCTGAATCTTGGACAATAACCTCCACCACCGGCTTTTCAGATGAGGCTGCGGCTTATTCTTCCGTTTCAATTGACCAAGGAAGCCTCAATTTTACCCATTCAAGACCCTCTAGCACGTCCGATTACACATCATATGCCACTGTATCCGAGACCGGCTCTACTTTCGCCACTGGCCCCCCGAACGGGGACTATTCATGGTCCAAGGGTCCAGATATCATCGTCTCTGATTTTAATTTCCAAGGGCTTTATGACATGCAAATCCTAGAAGCATCCCTTGCGGTACACATAGAAATCCCAGATGCTATGCCATCAGATGAGGTCATGATCGTATTCGAGACAGAAACGGAAATTCAGCTGGTCACCACAATTGCAAGAACCTCAACACCGATCAATAGATTCTCAGCCCCTTTGGTGTATAGTCTTGGGAACTCCTCTAGCCTCAATTGGTCGCTACTCGAGGGATCCTCTGTGAAAATAGATTATGTCAGTGACGGCGCTCCAGACGATTCCGAGGTTAGAATAGACGCCGTCGGCATTCAGGTGTCCTACTATCAGCCATGGTATGGTTTTGAGAATGTAAAGGCTCAGACCACGATCATAGGGAATCAATACCCCGTCCTAGACTTCGATGCCTCTGAGGGTGAAACTACGGGACTCTCATTGTCTAATTGCGGTCTGAATCCGAGTACAAACCTGACAGGCGAATGGACAATTTATGGAATTGAAACACCGTATCAACAAGCACTTGGGAGGATACATCTGTTTGCAGATGAGGGTCTGGACGCCTCCCTTTACATCAGGGTTGATGGGGGAGAATGGATAACATGGTCCGTAGGAGCGCATCTTCCGAGCCTGAATGTTCTGGATGTATCATTGGCCATAAGGCAAGGATGTGTGAGCAAAATCAGAGTTGATGTGAATGATCCCACCCTCGTAATATCGGGGGAGATCCATGGAGAGTTCGATGACCTTGTCGGTGATCTTAGCAAACTCAGATTTGCGATCGGCTCCAACCTGGCAGTTGAGTACGCTATCCAAGGTGGTCCATTCAATCTGATTGTCCCTGTAGGGGAATTTTTGCCAACGAATCATGAAGACCTGGAACTCGGATTAGGGGTCAGGTTCCAATGGTCGTCTGATGGGAAACCAGAAACGGCAAATGTATTGATACATCAACTGAAGATAGATGGCGGGTTCACGGTGGATATCGACAAATCGCCAGTCTGCCAGAATCCAGCAAATGTAAACCTCATTGAGGATGAAGGGGGGATTTCAATCCCTATCCTCAGTGGCTGCTCTGACGACAGAGACCTTCCTTCTGATTTGGAGATGACATTTGCACCTCGATCGAATGGACTCCTAGATCTGGATAGGTCTGGATCAGATCTTCTGATAACGCCACTCAAAGACTCCAGTGGAACTACAGTTGTTGATCTTCAAGTCAGGGACTCTGGTGGGAACACTTGGTCAGGATCCTTCGTCGTATCAGTGGAAGAAGTATCGGATCCACCTTTCATAGGCGGCATTCCAACCACCATATCCGCAGAATTGGGCGAGACAACGATTATCCCAATTTCTATCCAAGATCCGGATTCAAACCAACTTTCGATCACCACATCAAGGTCATGGGCAGTGATTGAGGGTGGCAATCTTGTGATTGAGCCAATATTACCAGGCCCGGCGCAACTCATAATCACGGTGGGGGATGGAATTCTATTCACTGAACTGGAACTCGAGATCCTAGTCAGGGCTTTGCCAGAGTTATCGATCTCAAGCGTGACCTCTCAAGACAATGATTTGTCGGAAGATATTGATCCCGGGCTTTTGATGGATTTGGTCTTCATAGTGGAGAATAATGGCAAAGGTACAGCATTCGACATTGATGTCTCGTGTAGGGTGAACGATGTTCTCTACGAAACAAACAGAATCCCAATAATACCCGCTGAGACTTTGGTGGAGGCGTTCTGCAGCGTCCCAGCACCAACCGAAGAGGGGCCATTTAGAATAACGCTGGAGATCACCTCTAAAGAACAGATTATTTCGGACAACTCTCAATTAATCTACGAGGCGATTTCATTTGTTGACGATCCAGATGAGGATTCTGGGCTGGTATTGAGTGAAAATTGGATAATCATCTTGCTCGTGATCGGATTCATAACTCTGGTATCCATAGCCATGCTCATGGGCCCAAATAGAATAAGAAAACCATATGAGTGAGGGGCGGATAATCATAATTTCGAGCATAATGGCTATAAGTCCCTGATTTTGGCGGAGAAACCCCAAGGTGAGTTCGTTGACCTCCACTACGCTCCTAATTAGATTGGAAACTGCTGAGTGGGTGTATGAAGAACACGAACTGAACTAGCTATTTACGGCCGGACCAAGAGCTTGGGTAGGCATTTTTTTCCATCAAGACAACCTTTGGCCTAATCGCCTCCCCAATGGACATTCGTGGTACTTCATCGGATTCTACAGTCAATTCTCCTATTGCCACGGCCTCCCCCTTGCCGCTCCATAATACAATCTTGTCACCAGGCCCCAAGCCTCTGTCTATCTGGTAAATGCCAGGAACGGCGAGTGGTGCCCCGTGGCAGATTGAAGCGATTGCAGAGTCCCTTACCCAAGCTCCCGGCATTTTCGCGAGGAAACTTTCTACGGGTGCGATCAACTTTTTCAGGGCGTCCTCATCTCCCTGCTCCGCCAATAAAGCTGCATCGGTTAGTTGTTGCATGCTGCATAACATTGTTTGGTCGAATATTCCTGTTCTGTCTCTGTGCAATTCAACCAACCTGCACTCTGACCCCAACATCAAGCCGATATCCCTTGCCAGTGTTCTGATGTAGGTACCTGCTTGACATGAAACCCGTATGCAATGAAGGCCACTTCCAACGTCGCTTTCCAAAAGTCGGATATCTTTGATCACCCTTGTCCTTACCCTTACTTTTACGGCAGATTCTAACGGCGGCACGTTGTAGATCTCACCATTCAGCCCCTTCAGAACTTCATCGATTTCAAGGGGATCGTGTTTTGGATCAATCTTGAGAACAGCCACATACGTTTTATCAGTGGAGAGTACGAACTCCGTCAACCTTGTCGCTTTACCCAGTAGGAGGGTCAGCCCGCCAGTAGCGAATGGGTCCAGTGTACCGCCATGTCCAAGCCTATTGAGGCCTAGAATCCCACGGGCCCAGGCTGCTAGTTGATGACTGCTGGGACCAGGCGGTTTGTCCACGAGAATAATTCCAGACTGAATCAATTGCGATAGATCCCGATCGTATGGGCTTTGTCCGTACTTATCCGAGATGACTGGCGAGTCACCAACAGGGATTTTCGTATTCAAAATTCAACCCCCAGGATTTCCAAGACCGTCTCCAAAACTTCGGATTCTCCCATATCATCTGCTTCAATGATGTGAGTGTAGGGAGTCATGTCATTCAAGTCTATTCCATACAACTCCATGTATCTGTGACTATCGTCAATGTGTCTCCTAGTGGCCCGATCCAGATTATCCTTGTAGGACCCGCCATCTCTTTGCATCAGCCTTTTTCCACGCTCCTCCAACGTTGTTGAAATATGCAGGCGAGGTATATCGATTGAAAGGCCCTCTGCCCACCATCCAGATAGCCTACTTTCCACAACCTCGGGCCCGCTATGATCCGTCATTAGTGATTTCAGGGCTACATCCAGAGCCCTGTCAACATCTAAGTTTTCACGGCATAAACTGCTGAATTCTTCGACTGTTAGGCCCCTTTTTCTCGCGTGATCGCGGAAAATATCGCCACCGTTTGCGGACGTCCAACCAGTCTTGTGACAAAGCCCCTTCACTAGCGTGCTTGTGCCACTGCCTGGAGGCCCGCTTACGGTCAGCTTCAACACCTATCTCCACTCCTCCAGACACACACGACAACGCATCGAGCCCCGTGAGGTCTTCTGCGTGTCGGTATTGCCGCAAGAGGGGCATCCCAGGTGCGTGTTTGCCCCTGATGTCCTTTTTGAGGATCGACTAGGGGGTCTTCTGTTTGTTGGCCTTGACCTTTGGTTCGATCGTTGAGATCTTGCCCGACCTTCCGCTGGTCGCTTATCCTCGAGTAAATGAAGAAGGGGCTCCGGAATCTTGGCACCACTGAGAACTAAGTTGTGTCTGGCAAGCCTGAAAATCTTGATGTGCCTGTCAATGATTCTGCCAAACGGTGCACTGAGCATGATGTAGATTGCTACCCAAGCAGGAAAAATGAATAGGAATCTCTCTTCAAAACCCCACTCAGGCCTCCAAGGGAGACTCACATAAGTGACTCTAAACTCCTCGACTGAATACCCTATCCACGTGAAAATTCCTATTACGAAAACTATTGTGTACATCATTGGCTTCATTGTCATGGAGGTCATCTTCGCGCTTTCAGGAGTCATTTCCATCTGAAGTCTATTCATTTTCTCCATCCTTGCGGTGTCTCTGGACTGCCTTGCATCCATGAGTTGTTTTCTGATTTCCTTGCTTCTATGTGACAAGTGTAATTGCATTATTGGATCCATGAAAATTCCTCTGATGACGGTGTTTACAACCATCATAGTAGTTCCAACGAGGAATACTGTAAGAACGAAGAATTCTCCATCATACGGAAGGACAGGCTCTATGACCGTACCTGCTGCATCTGCAAGCCCCTCCCTAATCCCCTCATTGATACTCAATATTAACATCAATCCGAGTAGCACAAGCATAGGCATCATCATGCTGGATAGTGCTTCCGCTTGGGGATCGCCAGTACCGGCCTCGGCCATGAGGCAACCTCAAAGCCACAGAGCATGAAGACTTCGGTCCAACCTGTCTAGTGGGTCAGAGATTGCAGGCCCCTTGGCGCTACCTCAACAGCCCTCTGTCCGCAACGATCTAGAGGCCTACTATTCTTCTTCACCGCCATTAACCAGGGGCTGTGATTCTGCACAAGACCTGCAAATCAATGCACCTTTGGGTATGTCTCCGCCACAAATAGCGCATATCGGCACAGGGGCGACCATGTCTTCTTGTACTCCATGTATCCAGTCTCCATCCTCGCCAAACCACTTTGGTAGATTGGGCTCTACTTCTGCTTCTTCTCCAAATTCCGCGCCTAGTGAACCTGAATCTTCTGGATCTGATGTCGGATCCTCTGATTCTATCATTGCGATCACCTCAATAGTTTCAGAACACTCCACCCGACCAACTGACCATCTATGTAATTCAGATCCTTCTTCCGATGCCGAGGTATGTTCGAAGGTCAATTCTCTGCCCGTGGAAGAACTAACGCTGCTGGAGACCATCTCAAAATTTGAAGTTAGGGAGTCGAGGATAACAACGTCCTCAAGAGGTGTATCGGATGCGTTCCTGAAAATCAGTCTAATCTCATGTTGTCCAGCCTCTGGCCCCGGAAAAATTGACTTTCCAGTCTTAAATTCCCTCCTTTGGGTTATCACCCCAATTGCTGGAATCTTTACACACTCTCTGGTAATTACTGGTCCATGACGCTCTGATGACAAGTCCACTCTACAAGGAGATCCAATTGGATTTAATGTCGCTGATGGGTCCGAGGTTTTGGCAGAATATCCAAGATTCAATACCTCCCCCGGGCGGAGAGATATTGGCGACCTTGTCCCGATGAGTAATTGGATTGTGTGACCGTCACCCGTTACTTCTTCCAAGGTGAGATTTCGGCCATCCACTAGGTCCAACCTCATGTTTTCATGTTCGATAATTCTCGAATTGATGGAGACTGATAGGCTTTCCATGCTGATCTTGTCGAAGATATGGGGGAGGTCATCAACCACCCTGATGAGATTGATGGTCGAGGTTCCCACATTCTCAATTGAAATGTTGGTGTCTACCACATCCTTTGTGTAGGATCTAATCCTTGATCGGTCATATCCCTTCTCTACGCGAGCATCAACCACCGGTAATGACTTCGGCCGCAGCATCACTGAGCCAGATGACGCAATGTCTAGATTGGGCACAACCGATGATTGTATTCGCTGGGTGAAACGAGGCCTATCGTTGGAGCTGTAGGGGACAGGCTGTGAGTTCCATGTATTGTTTGGTTTCAGGATCTCTTTTATCCCCGTGATCGTGAAAAGAGGGTCCTCTTTTCCAACGACTTCCATAGACGCAGCCTCCAGGGTCAAAGAAAAACTGGATGCGTTTTCGAAAGCGCAGACACATTCCCATTCACCCGGGCGTTCTCCTTCGGTGGCAGTGACGTATGATATGTGTCGCGTGGATGCCCTGAGCGAACTAGGGACAAGACCTGAAATTAGTCCCGGGCTTGCGTATTTTGCGACTATCGCTCCAGATTCCATCGCCTCTGTTGATGAAATAGAGATTGTCGGTTCCAACTCCAATGTCATGATTTGATTGATCTCCAGTCGAGGAACTCTCCAGATTAGCTTATCACCCATGATTGAGTAGTCAAGCCCAGGTTTAAACTCCCATTGTGGTGGTATTTCTTTGTTAATGTCTATATCACTCAGTGGCTCAGAGCCGAGGTTTTCAATCTCTATTCTAAGTTTAATTAAATGTGGTTCGGAAGTATATGGCAAAGATAGTGATGGAACTTCATCTCTGGTGGGCTCTGTGTCAAGAACTTCTTTTATCGATAAAAGTGGCCCATGCTCGGCGGCATATTCAGTTCTATGGTTCGAGGATGGCTGAATCTCACGTAATTTTATGTTATTCTGCTTGAGAGTTGTTGCATCTATTTGATCAAGATGTA
>DAGH01000011.1:122112-126777 GCA_002495675.1 Euryarchaeota archaeon UBA182
ACATTTCTTGACTCAAACTTGCCATCCGAGTCTTGAATGGACTCCTCATGTTCCCTTATCTTGCATATCACTGCGTCACCATCGGATGGATATTCTGTACTCAATATGGTTTCTGGGCGGACCTCACCACCGGGAACCTCTCCATCCTCGCTTTCCATGTAGCCCCCTCTTGGTTTTCACAGATGATGGGTTGAAAATCAACCTTCTCGTTGGCCCAATGTCCTGAGTTGTAATGTTAAATGCTGCGCTGTATCCGGACGTATGTGAGTACTCAGGACGGCACAACGCCACCAGTCGTTTTTGTTGTAGGAACCGCTGGTGCAGGCAAAAGCTCCCTAGTCACCGCATTCCAGAGATGGGCTCGTTTTCTGGAGGTGGACGTCCTCGCCATGAACCTAGATCCGGGGGCGGAAAGGGTTCACTATGACCCGGAGTTCGACGTGAGAGATCTCGTGTCCCTCTCCGATGTCATGGATGAGTATGACCTCGGCCCCAATGGAGCACAAATTTTAGCTGCGGATCTAGTTGCCGCACAGGCTGAGGACGTATTCGATGAGATCGAGGGAATATCTGGTGACATATTGATCATAGATACACCTGGTCAAGTCGAACTCTTCGCGTTTAGAGAGGCTTCCAACCATCTAGTTCAAGTTCTAGGACGAGGAATGGCATGTCTTGTTTTTCTCTTTGACCCGATGCTTTCACAGACTCCAAGTGGATTCGTATCTCAGATGCTTCTCTCATCTATTGTGCACTTCAGACTTGGTTTGCCAACTGCAAATTTCCTCTCAAAATCTGACTTGCTTGAACCTGAAGTCCTAGAGAGAATAATGGATTGGGGTAGGAACTTGGACGTTCTAGAGGCCGCTTTGTACGAAGAATCCACCTCACAGCGATTCGATGCCGCTATGACGGGACAGAGGTCCGAATTCGCAATCGGCCAACTTAGGATGATGCAACACGCCTCTATCGTTCCAGGATTGGTACCTCTGTCCAGCGAAACTGAGGATGGCCTAGCAGACGTACTCACCTTTGCGCAAATGGTCTTTGGAGGAATGTCGGACGCCCGTGATGGTTTTTCAGGAGACATAGAACATGAGATTGGATGAAAAAAGAGACTTGCTTTCGATCGACGATCTGGAGGATTCCTTTTCAGACATAATAGAGTGGGCTTTGACTTTCAAATCAGATACAAATTCCCATTCAGACTTTCAACCGCTAGCTGGGATGGCAATTGGCTCAATATACGAAAAGCCCTCCACCCGAACTAGGGTTTCATTTGAGGTAGGAATAACCAAACTTGGTGGACAGCCACTAACTCTCTCAAAGAACGACATCCAACTCGGCACCTCGGAATCCGTCTCGGATACTGCAGCAGTACTATCCAGATACTTGGATTGCATAACCTACAGGTGTTTCGGTCATGACACAGTTACGGAGTTAGCCGAACATGCTACTGTCCCTGTGATAAACGCCCTCAGCGACCTTCATCATCCGTGTCAGGCAGCAGCTGATTTGATGACTATCATAGGGAGAAGAAAGCCAAGCCAAGGACACATTGCGTGGGTTGGGGACGGAAACAATGTCCTTCATGACCTGATGCTTGCCGCTGCCATGACAGGATACGACCTTGTGTACGCCACGCCGGATGACATGGGCCCAGATCCATCGGTTTTGCAACGAGCCCTTTCTCTGTCTAGGAATAATGGATCATCAATTACCGGAACATCTGATCCAAAAAACGCAGTCAAAGATGCGGGAGTGATCTACACAGATGTTTTCATTTCAATGGGTGAAGAACACATCGAAGGTAAATCGAAGCTCTTTGACGGGTTCCAAGTAAACGACGAACTTGCTGCACTCGCCCGCCCAGATTACATTTTCATGCATTGCCTCCCAGCGCACAGAGGGGACGAGGTGACGGATTCAGTGATGGATTCCGAGAACAGTGTTGTGTTCGACCAAGCTGAAAATCGTATGTGGGCGCAGATGTCCATTCTCACTTTCCTCTGTAATCAGCAGGCGTGGCAAACTTATCGGGATCTAATCTAGCCAACGAGACACGCACTTACAATTACCCCAACCATAGAAATTTGGAGGGCCCGCTTGATCAGATATTGGGCTGCCCTGTCTTCCTCTAGGAACAACTTGGATTTGACTAACATCAGGAGGAAACCCCCCGGAGCAACAAACAATATGTGGTGGAGAGGGAATATTCCGAACATAAATGGAGCGAACAGAAGTACGACTGCCAACAAAGTGAGAAGCCAGGCTACTGACCTGGCATTTTCGATTCCCACCTTTTTTGGAAAGGTGACTCTATCAAAGTCCCCATGTATGTCCTCTATGTCTTTAATTACCTCTCTGGCGAGACTGAAAGATACTGCCATTCCAGCCAATGCTAGTACCTTTTGATCTGTCGGGCTTCCAAGTCCTGATGCCCCGAATACCACATCCATCCCTATTGCAACCGCTATGCAAAAATTCCCAATGAGGCCAGAGTGTTTCAAACCCCTTATGCCTGAAACCCCCTCGTACAAAATCAAGAGTAGTATCGCAGCAGCCCAAATCACCACGCTAGATATGATCGAATCGGTTTCTCCCTCAGAGCTCAGCTTCCAGAGGCCTGCTAACAGCGATACAATGGAAAGAACCATTGTGCCAATCAATCCAATCATGGCGGAACTACTGCTGATTTTCCCAGAGGGTAGTGGTCTGTCTGGTCTATTCAGTCTATCAGTCTCAATATCTGTAATGTCATTGTAGGCATTCCAACTGAACATGAAGAACATGACTGACAATCCAAAAAAGGACACTATCATCGCATCACTGAGACTGAAATCAATCCCATTTACGACCACAGCACCAATTACAACACCAATCAGACCTGTTAGTGAATTCTCGACCCGAAACAGGTCCGAATAGGCCTTGATCTTATTGACCATGGTACCCGACATTGGGATCATGGTATGATTTTGACTATTGCAAAACGGCTATTTCTAACTCTTTGAGCCCCCATACACAAACCGTGTACACGCTTCCTCTGAACTCCCCTCTTTTCTGACCGATCTTAGAGAAGCGACTGTCTTTAGCCAATATGTTTCCCACTTGATTCATGGTTGCGCCCCATTTGAAGCGACTGTTCAGGTGGTCAAAGATTTCCACTGTGTTAGCAGGACCTGATCTGAGCATGACCTCAATTTCTGATCTAAGTCTCCTCGTTCGAGACATGGTCATGCAACTCCTCTGATTAGATTCGAATTTCTTACCCGATTGATAACCCCAACTATCGATTTCGAAGATATTTCCACGGCCCTATATGCGATTTTGTGATTGCCCCCTTCCTCAAATATCCCATCATCGTGTACGATGTATGTATTGGTTGAATCAGCCGTATCCAATGATGGCTTCAGGGTGCTGTATGGTACGATCGTGTAAGCAGAATCAGTCTGTTTGTCGTTGTTGTATGTCGAATTCATACTTCGCTGTCCAAGAATCTGCATATGAACTACCGATCGAGTGGCGTAAGTGAAAGTGAAAGTGAAACGGCAAAGTTGGGGTGCTTTTGATATACGACGCTCTGTAGCGATTACCCTGGCTCGTGTAGTGTAGTTCGGTCCATCATGACGGACTCTCGATCCGTCGACCCGGGTTCAAATCCCGGCACGAGCACCACGTCCATCGTTTTCAGCTAAATTCATGTTGATTCCAGTATCCCTGTTTCTTGAACTATGATTATATTGAATGTGCATTCGCTGAGTCGTAGGGATAACTATGGCCAGGCGGACTTTTGCGAGAAGAATGATGACATTGCTGTTCTTATTGCTTACACTTTCACTTGTCTTCAATTCTTACCTCGGACTATTCCCTGCTTACATCTCTGCCAACGATCCAAATACACTCTCATACTTTGATTATGTTCTGTCCGTCACGGGTCAGGAAGCAAGTGACATCTACACTGAGGCTGCTGTTGTAGGGACACAAGAATATGTCCAGGCTGCTCTGCTGCTGATTGTCTTGTTTTGGCTTATCCTGGACGCCCGGAGGAACAGAAGGAGGGGTCCATACGTGACATCAGAGCCTGAGTTCGTACGCGGCAGTGGTACGAAAAAGAATCCTTACATCCTCCAATCACCGAATGTAATGCCTGCCGGGGGGGCAGCGCTCAGTCGAGAAATAATCACTCTAAAAAAAGTAGGAGATAATGCGATCAGAACTGTCACAGGCCCACAATTCGACATTTCCGCCGTAGAACAACATCATGATGTTGATTATTCTAAGGATGACGATACCATGGTCATCCGACTGAAGGTTGATGACCGTGATCCTGACGACTTGGATGAGGGGATTTACGAATTTATGCTCTCATTCAAAATTCTCGGGAAAATTCACTTCCTTTGGCTGGTCACTGTTGATTATCGAAAGGGGAGTCACAAAACACCTGTAAGCGCATCAACAAAAAAGAAGAATGCTACAGTCACAAGCGAGAACAAAACTCAAACAAAGACGGTCACGAAGACTTCAGTTTCCGTTGATAAGCATCTCGCGGAGACTGAGCAAAAGGCCCATGTTGATGTTTTGGACGCCGAGATCAAAGCAAAAGAGGCTGAATCCAAGGCCGCCGCAGCAGCTGCAGCAGCCGCAGCCGCCGCAGCCGAGGCCAAG
>DAGH01000002.1:0-4127 GCA_002495675.1 Euryarchaeota archaeon UBA182
TACAAGGACTATGCCCAACGCAACTGCGGACTGCCCCCTCATGGGTTTTAGTACCACTACTATCGTTCAAAGATACCGTTTCCCACAAGCCATAGCCCTTGACGTAACAGACGGTGAATGACATTGCAGCATTTGTTGCCTATACCAAACTTAGCGGATATGCCCCTCGCTCAACCCGTAAATACGGAGAGACAAGTCAAGGACCCATCTGCTTGCATTATCGGCTCCATGTCGACAGAAGTGATGGAAAAACCTGAGTCAAGCAGTCTCTTTCGGGTCTCTGGGAACCCTGCTGCAATGATAATCTTGTCATCTGGATACCCCAATGTGTTCGCAGCATACGCTTCGTTGTGGGGCACTCCAATAAGGTCCCCAGCAAACATTGTGATGTCATCGGCACTGAGGTCTCTCTCTGAATAAACGAGGGTATCTGGTCTTGGTGATGAGCAAATTGTCGTCAGATGGAGTGTCGATTCTGGTACGTCGACGACCTCGATGTTGTAGCCATGGCTCTTGATGATCTTAGAAAGCGACTCTATCCCTTCAGAGTTAGTTCTCCTGGACCTCCCTACAAGGAAGGCATCATCCATGAAGACGATGTCCCCCCCGTCGACAGTCCCTCCGTCTAATCTTTGTATCTCCATTGTTTTAGCAAGGTGCTCTGTCACGCTCTCTACTTCCCCGATCCTACTGGGGTGTCCAGGTGCTAGGATGATGGCGCTATCGTCGATCACAACTGATGTGTCCTCGATGAAACAGCAATCAGGATACCCCTGAAGCTCGGGGAGAACCTCGACCTCTGTCCCATGTGCACGCAACGCAGCAACGTAAGATGCATGGGATCCAGTTGCCGCTACAAAATCCGGTGCACTCGTTCCAAAATAGGAAGATAGGGCGGCTTCGAAGTCCCTCGATACCTCGCGAACTATTGCCGAGCCTTTGACCCGGTTGTGACTACCACCCATGTTCTCCTTTCCTAGCCGGTGGGGTAGGAGTGTTAATTGTTCGGAATCCGGAAGGGTGTTCCCGAAATACAGCCATCATGCCGCTCAAGTGAAATTATGATAGAGTCGATTGCGCGTTTTGTATTATGGACGAGCTAGTCGAGAATGTGTACGAGGATGGCCGAAAAATCAGCCCATCACTTCCAGAGGGTGTCAAGAACTACCTCATTGACATTGATGGAACTGTGGGGGAGGACATACCGAATGAGGAGCCAGAGAGGATGGCCACAGCCGAGGCATTTCCTGACGCAATCAGAACTATCAACTCATGGTACGACCAAGGACACAGAATTTGCTTTTTTACCGCTAGGACGGAAGACCACAGAGAAGTCACAGAGCAATGGCTCTTGGAGAAGGGTTTCCGATACCACACCCTGTTGATGGGCAAACCTAGAGGGGGGAACTATCACTGGATCGACAACCATGTAGTACGAGCTACAAGGTACAGCGATAAATTCACTGATATGGTCAAGAAGAAGGTCGAAATTCAAGTATTTGACGAATAAAGAAGCCAAATCACTCATTATACCAAATGAGATGGAAGTCCCATGGGCAGCAGGAATTGTGCTGAGCCGACCTGCACGGCTGTGGAGTTTAGGGAGACCGGCTTTTGCCATCGTCATCAGGATCTAGTGGGTTCTCAGGTGCCGGCAAAGAACGACCAACCCCCACCCGTGATCGTGATCTCCAAGGGAATGGGAGCTGAGTCCACAAGTCTCGCTGGGGTTGCCTTGGCACTATTTGGAATCGGACTTGTCGCGATGCTCTTCGGAGATTTCGATATGGTCTGTTGTGGGGTGCTTTTCATATTCATAGGAGTAGTTTTGGGTTCCTATGAGGTATTATCGAGGATGTTCCGCCCTAGCCAACAAAGAATGGGATAGGCTACAACAGACTTGCCCTCAATCCAACCCACTGATAGATTGAGCCGACCATACACCCACGGCATATGCTGTGATGGTAGCCAATATACCAGCGAGAAGGGCCACTTCAAAACCCCAACCCCTCCTTAGCAACACCGGCAGGACAACAAAAAGAGCGAGCGAAGGTATTACCAGCCAGACGATCGATTCTGCGAAATCAGCCACAAGCTCCGCATCACGGGTGTCTTGGTACAGCGCCATCATCGCAAGGATGCTGGTTAGCGGCAGTGAGACGACCAGGGCACCAAACAATGCCGACCTCTTCGCGATTTCACTTGCAGCTACGACGATGCTTCCGGCTAACAGGCCCTTACCGATGAGTTGCGTCATGGACATGTTGGTGCCATAACAAACACACAACGTCAACCTATCGCTGGTTCATGCCTCTTGACGCCGTCCAATCAATGCGGCTCCAAGGAGCCCTATGAGTGATAGGAAAGCACCGAATCCAGGCAACTCTGGCCCTATGAGCGCCGAGTCCGCGGAGTACTCCTCTGCCCAGGTGTCGTATGGCTGAATCTCATAGCCATGAGCGAAATCAGAGGGGTAACTCACGACAGATGCGTCGCCGCTCGATACCATGCCATCGCCATCGTTATCGAGGTACTCTACGGTCACGTTGTCGATCTCCCCCCCGTTGAGCGGGAAGGCCATCATCACCAAGCAATCGTCCCATTCTGGGTCCGAATCATCATCTGGATCATCCTCCGAGCAGTCCAGAACTCGAAGCTCGAAGTCAGCGATTGGGGCATTGTAGACCTGATTTACGACATGAGCATGCATGACTACAGGGTATCCCCAATCGTCCTCGTCTTCCTCACAGTCGTAGTGAACCACACCATCCTCATCCTCCCAGATGCAAATCTCTTCATCATCATGATCGGTTGCATAGTAATTGTCGTTATCGGCTGAGTGCTCGTGGCCGGGGTCCTGTCCAGGACCATCCGTGCAGAACCAATCCTCGTCTTGGTTCTCACAGTAGTACCACCAGTCATCCAACTCTGCCCTTTTGCAGGACCACCTGTCTTCGCCGTAGTCTAGGTTGCCCTCCCACTCACAGTGCCCACCAGGGTAAAGCTCCCAAGAGATGTCATCCACCCAGGATGGATCCTCCTCTGAGGCATTGCTTTCGTTGTAGTTGACGTTGTCTGCTGAGTGCTCGTGGTCCGGATCTTGCCCGTAGTGATCTGTGCAGAACCAATCCTCGTCGTGGAGCTCACAGTACCACCACCAGTTATCCCAGTCTGAATGGGTTATTTCCTCCATACAGGACCACCTGTCTTCGCCGTGGTCTGGGTTGCCCTCCCACTCACAGTGCCCATCAAAGTACGACTCCCAATGGTAATCCCACCAATCAAGACCGTCTTCTTCATCCTCGTTGATGTCAATATCATAGTAGGCGCATTCCCACGAACCGTAGGAAACCTCTTCGCAGTAGACTTCAGTCTCACATCCATTTTCCGACTGTTCACAATCCTGAAGCTCCTCAATCTGAGTCACCGACAGATCATCCAGGTCTTCCATCCAGCAGAGATATTCTTCTTCCATGTATCCATCCTCTCCGAGGTATTCATCCCATTCACAAAAGTCCCAATGCGCTTCGTAGTAGTACTCATCCCTGTCATCAACGAAAGACTCGTCGGAACCGTCATCGCAGTCCCACCATCCATCCATTACAGACAAGACATCCACCAGATCTCCATTATCGCAGACCATCATGGTCTCGATCTCTGTGGAGATCGGGGTCGCCGTCCTGTCTATCGAGAAGTCAATTTCTGGTATTGAGATCACATCAGTGGACAGATAGGCGAAGGACATTGAAACATCTGCGTCGTGGCTGTCTAAGGTCATGTCATAGGAGTGGAAGGAACCATCCTCATGGAGATGTATGACCATGGACATGACACCATTTTCATCTGTGCTGTTGGCGAACATAGACTGTAGACCAGCTTCAGGATCATGGGAAATTACCACACTGGCACCCTCAGGAAGCGTTCCCTCCGTTGGCACTGAATCGTAATCTTCATGCAACTCGTCTTCCATTTCCTGGGAGTAGACCCACTCATATCCCATCTCATAGCATTCCCGCTCCATGGTCTGTTGACTATCGTCAGAATCCCAAGCCTGAACCACAATTACGCCATCTCTGTCGTAGCAATAAGGTTCGAAGTCCTCCCAGTCGGGCTCCTCATCGTCAGAC
>DAGH01000002.1:4460-16104 GCA_002495675.1 Euryarchaeota archaeon UBA182
CATCGGCATCATCACTGCGATCATCCTCATCAGGGCGATCATTCTCATCGTCGAAGCCCATTCCTCCCGGCATCATGTCCTCCATACCCATGATGGATCTTAAGTCCATTGAAGCGACCCTCACGACCTCCTCAAAGTTCGGAGTCATATCTCTGCTGATCGAACTCATGGAACCAGACTCGCCTACCTCAGAGGCCATTGGGCCACCCAAACTGTTGGTCACCATTATGTCAGTACCACTCATGACGATCTCGGCGTCGATGTCTAACATTCCCATGTAGGATATCTTGCTTCGATTGTACATCGACTGTGATTCCAAGTCCACCATGATAACCGACAGAGTTTCCATTGAGACGGACATACCAGACTCTGCATCGACCCCTTCCATCGTCATGCTATATCGCACCCCTGATACGCCACTGGTCGGATCGAGTAGGTAGGTTGATGGGTCCGCTGCCATGGCATCGGTCATCACGGCAATAAAACGAACTTCGTTCTCGAGATAGAGACACAGTTCCTCAAGTTCAGACGTTGCGTTAGGATCGAAATTAAGAGCCCCTTCCTCCGTACAACCCAATACCTCAGTGACGTCTTCCAGTGCTTGGATGCACCCTGCCATTGATGTGACAATCATCAGTAATGTCACCGATATTGAGGTAAGTCTGCGCATATGATTCCCTCTGGCATTCCACAAATAAATTCATGGCCGACCAGGGCTGATTCTGGCGATTATCCAGAGTTGGATGGTGCAGAGGACAGGATTCGAACCTGCGAAGCACTACGCACTGGGACCTCATCCCAGCCCCTTTGACCGCTCGGGTACCTCTGCCTAACACTTCCGAACCCAACATTGTATTTCACGGTGGCGAATCACACATTTTGAATCCTGATCCAATCCCCTACCTCCATGACACCCGGTTCAATTACCCTAGCAACCCACCTGGACCATCCCTTTTCCTTGGCGTGGTCGATACGGGAGAACCTCCCTTCAATGAACGACTCACTTATCTTCCCACAGGGGGCGCAGGGCTCGCTTAATTCCAGAAGTACCGGTCCTGCTTGTAGTCGAGTACCCACATTCAGGTCCTCCCACGGAATCCCCTCCACTGTCAAATTCTCACCACTTGATCCGATCTCGATGGGGTGCCCCTCTTTCTGCAGGCTGATAATTCTCTCATGGGAAAATAGGCTCACGGCCCTTCCCGGGTCCATGTCCCGTTTATTCGCTCGGAACCAGTTGTAATCCCCCTCTATGCCCTCCATTGTGATGGTGGCCCTCGGAACCGGCAATTTGGGAACGCCCCCCCTGGGGCTCAAGTTGATGGATATCACGGTACCGCTCATGTTGTACTTCTCGGCTCTAACTCGATAATTAGGTTACCCAGTAGCAGCGATCCGGCTCCAATGAACAGCCAGAAAGTTGGATCTCCCTCCAGACCCAAACCCAAGCTGATGACTGCAGCCCACACTGGTTCGAACGCGTAGACCAACGCCGCCCTAACGGGGGAGATCTCTTTTTGGTACTTCATTAGTAGTGCCAAGGCGGTAAATGAACCGAAGAAGCCGCATAGAGATAGCGGTAAGAGATAGTCAAAATGGATCAATAAGGCAAGAGAATCCCCAAGCGGACTGCTGCCCTCGTATCCCATGGGGTCGGCTAGAAGAATCAAGAAGGCAAGCAACATTACCGTCACCATCATCGTGCCCGTCGATTGAATTGGGTCCACGACTCTGGTCACGCCGTCGGTGACGATTATGTGCAGGGCGAAGAGGAACCCGCTCAACACGGTGAGCCACTCCCCCACTCCGAACTCCAGCCGCGGAGGTCCGGATATCCATCCAGCCCCGAAAGTAGCGAGTACAACTCCGAGAAGCATGAATGGTGTGAAACGCTGCCTACCAATGGCTACGCCAATGATTGCAGTGAACACGACGTAGAGGCTCGTCAGGAAGGCGGAGACCGCAGGAGTGACGTCGGTCAAGCCCACCATCTGGACTAGAAATCCGAGGATTAGTATCAATCCTAGAGAGAAACCCCCCCTCCAGACCTCAGGATCGTTGAAACCTGAACGTGAGGATCGTAGGAGGACTATTGTGAAAAAGGAGCCAATAAGAAACCTAAACGCAACAAAGTGCATGGCCACCCAGCGTCCATCAACACCTATCAGATGCGAATTGGCAGCAGCCAAGGCCTGTTTCATCCAAATGAACGTCATGCCCCAGATGAATGCCACGGAGAACAGTATCAATGTGGCGCGCTGACTATCCCTCACAACCGACCCGAATAGGGCGCTGTCATTATACTACCCTATTGCACGTCACCAATCCGTTAAGTTGGATTGCCGACTCTCAACAGCATCTATTTCCTCATCCCATCCACCCATCAGATGGAGATCCGCTACTGCCCTTGCTGCAGAATCAAGAGCAGCCCCCATCGTTCCCAATGGCGTTCCGAAAGCATCGCCAATGAAAGCAATACGACCATGATGAATGACCCTAGCTGGCCCAGAGATAGCCCGACCGTACCTCCAGAAGTGTGATGACCATCCCACAGGGTTAAACCCAGCCTTTTCAGGAATAAAAGAAGCCATTTCCTCCTTGGTCTTGTTGATGTGTTCCTCCGAGGAGCTTGGATCTAACCTGAGTTCTATGGTGCCTTTGCCGACATTACGAATTGACCACCCCTCTGGCAGCGAGTCAAGCCCCGCGTGACCTGGACCCCAAGCAACCCAGTAAGGAGCGCTCTCGCCCGAGAACACCCCTTCTTCGAGCAACCCCATCGCCTGTTCGATCGGGACGGCTACAATCAACCTTGAGTGATTGAACTGAACCTCTTGACCATCTGATGAGCCCCACAACTGAACCCGTTGTTCATCTTCCTTGACTCCCTCTATTCGTGTCTTGTAGTTCACCTCTAGGTCTTTTGAGAGACCATCTAGGAAATTCCTGAAAGGTTCCGAAGAATTACCCAGATCCCACTGGAATCTATCCATCCAATTCCTCGAGCCATCCATGTTGATTGATCCGATACTGAAGATCGAACCATCGTCATTCTGTCTGTAGGCCAATCTCCCACTTGGCCTCCATCCCTTGTCGTAGATCGAGACTTTGTGGCCCAGCCTACTCAGGATCTGGCCTGCAAACATTCCAGACAAACCGGATCCCACAATTCCTATGTCCATCACTCCTCCATTGCTTGGCGCCTCCACCCAATCCCTGTACCGCCTCATGTCAAGCCTTGAGGCATGTCCTTCCGTGCTACGTCGCCTGACCCTTCCCATGTGATCGGACGGAGGATCGAATGGCCTGTCAAAGAGTCCATAGCACCACATAACCCCGGCAATCGAGTTAGGGTCTCTCCCATCGAGTGCATATCTATCATTCAGCGATTGAGTGAAATCCATCGCGGCCCTTGGATCCTTTATCCATTTAGCAACCCCCTTTCCCCAAGTCATCCTCACATTGTTGTGCATCACACCGTGGCGCACCAGGCCCATCTGAGCGGAGTCCCACAGGGAATCCCCTGTGTCGCCTGCCTCCAGGTCACACTCTTTCTTCGTGGCCGTTGGCTCGATTCTTTCCTGCCAAGAAATGCGAGCCCATTCCGGCAGAGAACTCCAATCTCGCGGAGATTGCAACTCATGACAGTGATGGTATGCTTGTTCCCTAAATATGAGCATCTCGTCTAGGAACTTATCAGCGCCCTTTCCCCCAGCGTCAATGGCCTCTCTTACTACTTTTGTAGCCGCGATCATGCCATAGTGAAGCCAGGGGGAGATGCCGCTCACTCCATCACGGTTGGATGCGTCATTTCGCGTCCTATGATACCTTTTCAGGCCGTTCTCAACATAATTTTCCCACTTCTTTTTAGCGAATTTAGTTCCACCACATACGTCCGTCACCGGCATGATCGTCGGATCGATATCACATTGGGATAGCAATTGCACGCCCCCATCCCTTTCTAGCTCCTTATGAGCCGAAACGGGTGCAAAGGGAAGATCATAGAGTTCAGGCATCCTTATGATTGGCGAATCACAAACCGGCCAAGTTAGCCCCTTCCTCGCATTTATCATTCGCTTCGTTGAATTTTTGAATTTGAATGGCCGATCGATTGAACGACCGAAAACCTGCCTTGGCAGAACGCAGTGAGCGTCAACTTCGATCAAGGTCCGCATTTTGGAGATACTATCAGACCAATCCGACCATGGATCAAGGTCAACGAGGTCAGTCACTATGACTGCGGCATGTTTTGAGAGCAGCTTCAATGCTGGTTGTCTGTGGCCATCTCTCGAGACATGCAAAAGGTAGTCTACGCCTATGTCCGCCGCTTCCTGCTCGAGATCTCTTGCGCCTTCCAGTAAGAACTTGTGGTGCCGATAGGATGCGTGGGTATACCTCTCGTCTATCCCATGGTATACTAACAAGGGCAGCCCCATTTGGTTTGCAATGAGTCTTGCGACATCGAATGTGGGATTTTCCTCAAATCTTAGTGCTGCTCGAATCCAATGAAGAACGAATTTGGGGTCTTCGCAGCTGGGCCCAGTTCGTTGGGAACATCTCTCCAGTAGGTGATCCGACAAGGACTCCATCATTGCTATTATGACAACATCACACGATATGAATTAACGTTCCAGTTCCTAATTAGATCCGACTAGTTGAGGGGAGACGCTCAATAAGAAGGCGCCTCTCGCATAATTATGGTCAATCTTGCACGACCGGTGATGGGCGGTCTTTATGATACGCTTTCTGGGGCTTTCGGCAATCAGATCGCATGGCTGGTGGGTCACACGGTCATAATCGCCGTCGGGTTTGGCTTGGTCACCCTAGCTAGGAATTGGTCCCAAATAGCAGATGGAGCAAAACTCGAAAAGAGGCATTCTGTTGACATCCTCCTGTTTACCATAGTCACAGGGTTCCAAATTCAAATTTATTCTGGCGACCTAGGCTGGCCTCTATTCTCATCAATCCTCATTGCTTCAACATTCACAATCTCCCTTGGCTGGTGCGTTAAGGTGCTGAATTAGGGGAATCGTGAAGGAATACGTTGGATGTGTAAAGAATGGCAGCGTTTGGAGACCATCCATCACTTCCTAAGGAACTGGGTGAGATCTTGGAAGACGAAACCACTTCCACGGTTTTCCTAAAAGCAGATTGTCCCCCTCGGGCCAAGAGAGGACATATTAGCGAACTGAAACTTGAGGACATTGGAAAAAAACCGTGGACAAAGGCAATGGTCAGTGAATTATCAGACCAGATGTCAGTATTGGTCGAGCAACATTCGGAGAGATCTGATTGTTTCGTGGAGATAGAACGGGAGGGCTGCAGGATCCTACAGGTTGGAGACCTGAGAGTGACTTGCGCATGGCCTCCTTTCTCTGATGCATGGGAAATTACCGTTGTACGCCCCGTGGCCTATCTCTCGCTTTCGGATTACGATATAGATCCTGAATTGAAGCGAAGGCTATCCGACCATCATAGAGGAGTGTTCGTGGTTGGAAAACCCGGCTCAGGAAAAACCACCTTCGCTCAAGCCATTGCAGCATATCTCGACGAAGAAGTTGGGGCGATGGTCAAAACCATGGAAGCTCCAAGAGACCTACAACTACCTGAAAGAGTCACTCAATATGCTCCTTTAGAGGGCGATTTAGAGAAGACGGCAGAGGTCATTTTCCTGGTTAGACCAGATTTTGTTATCTTCGACGAAGTCCGACGATCCAGAGATTTCGAAATTTTTGGGGACGTCAGGCTCGCAGGAGTAGGTTTGCTAGGGGTCACTCACGCAAACAGCGCTTTGGAGGCTATCCAGAGGCTTGTGGGCAAAGTCGAACTCGGATTGATCTCCCAAGTGTTAGACACGGTTATCCACATAGAGAAAGGTAAGGTGAACGAGATATTGGAACTGAAAATGGTTGTTCGCGCCCCAACCGGAATGGAGTCCGACCTATCTCGACCTGTGATAGAAATCAGAAGGTTTCCCAGCGGAGAGTTAACCCATGAAATGTTCGCCTTCGGCAGTGAGATCGCTGTGGTGCCTGTCAGTGGAGAAGGTGGGGCTACAAGCCCAGCAATGATCATGGCTGCGGATGAGTTGAAGAGGCAAGTCATCCGGCACACTGGAATATCCGTGGCACATGCCAAATTCCTTACAGAATCCTCTGCAGAAATCTATGTCGACCAATCCGCCGTCGGGGCAATGGTGGGACCCGGTGGCGAAAACATCACAAGACTAGAGAGGCAAATAAGCATAAAGTTGGACGTCAAATCAGTACGAGAGTTGCCCCGTAATCAAAGAAAACGGATAGATGAAGGACTCAACACAAATTTCAATGAAGATGATTGGAGGTCGAGATCTGGGCGCGAATGGTCCAGAGACGATCGTAGTGGGAGTCAGAAGGCTAGAAGGAGAAGAGGCCGAAAGGGCCGTCGTTAGACGGAGCCGGCATTCGAGATTTCACTAGGAGGGGTTTCTTTTTGTCGGAAGCAAACAAATCAAGCCCAGTCAGGATCGTCAAGGAACAGACCAAGACCACGAGCGGAACACAAGTGCAGGAGAAAATGATAGAAGCAGCCAGGGTGTTCTCAGACATTCTTCGACCGACCTATGGTCCGAGGGGACTCGACAAGATGCTCTACAAAACTGATGGTAGCAGAGCCATAACGAACGATGGCGCAAGGATCGTTTCTGAGTTATTAGTAAAACACCCAGCTGCAAAAATGATGGTCTCAATGGGCGAGACTCAAGAAGAGGTCAGTGGAGACGGCGTCACTGGCACCCTCCTTGTTTGCGGATCACTATTGGAGGAGGCCTCACGGTTGTTGTCTCGAGGATTTCACCCACTTACGATAGTACAGGGATATAGAAACTCACTCGAGATCTCCAAGAGAACCATAGAAAACAGGTCAAGGCCAGTAAGGAGTGGTGATATGGAAAGGGTGGCATACACGGCTATGACCGGAAAGAGCGCCAATCCAGATCACTTTGCACCCCTACTGGTGAGTTCATTCGAGATTTTGAGAGGTGCCGACCGGGATATTTCAACTGAAAGTTTCGGTATGATCAAGACAGGAGTGGGAACCCAGGAGCGATCGAGGTTGATCATGGGCTTCCAGCTCAGGAAGAGAGTTCCCTCGGAAGGTGCCCCAAACAATCTTGAGAATCCAAATGTGTTGGTAATTAGAGGAGACATAAAAATTAGGAAAATGACCAGAACGGCGGAAGTTAGAGTAAGCAATTCCGATGAATTGGACTCATTCATTGAGGCAGAAAAGGAGAGAAAAATGAAGATCTCAGACAAAATAACGAACACATCAGCCAATTTTGTGGTGTGCGGGGGAGAGATTGATCGCGATATACTCTATGAATTATCTAGATCAGGTGTTTTGGCCATTCAAGGACTCGACTCATCAGAGATAGAACAGGTGGCCCTATGCACCAATTCCGTGGTAGTCGACTCCATCATGGATATCCATCAAACAATGATCGGCACTGCGGGGACCGTCAATTGGACAAGGAGGCCATCATCCGATCAGGTGGAGGATATCATTGAGATCGATGATTGCCCCTCCCCAGGATTGGTCTCGTTTCTAATCGGTGGAAGCTCAGACGCTTCCGCGGAGGAGACGATTCGAAGCCTACACGATGCAATTCGATCGATGTTGGTTTGTGAGCAGGATCCACGAGTCGTCACGGGTGCAGGCTCAATTTATGCTCGAATAGCAAATGACATCAGGAATGCAAGTCTATTGGAAGCTGGTAGGGAGAGGTTGGCAATGGAGGCTTATGCCAGAGCCCTTGAAACGATACCCTTTGTGTTGGCCTCAAACGCTGGCAGAGAGGGCCTGGACGCAGTGCTGGAACTTAGAACAAAGTCCAGGGATGAGACTACGATTGATCACGGGATTTCCGTGGATGGACATATTTCCGCCATGGAGGGTGTTTTGCACCCCGCCTCTAGCCTGATTTCAAGCCTAGAGGCGGCAGTCGAGACGACCGTGGCCATGATGAGAATCGATCAAGTGGTTAGCGCCAGAGGAGACTAGCCTCCCCAATGGTCATTGACCTAGTCGGACGAGTAGCATCATGAAGAACAAGACTGCGCTGATCAGCGTCTATCGAAAAGAAGGGGTTGTAGACTTTGCAAGAGCGATATCAGACATGGGTTGGAACCTTATCTCAACCGGGGGCACATCACGCGAGCTGAAGAGCGCCGGACTTGAGGTCAAAGACGTCTCCGAAGTCACTGGGCACCCAGAGTGTTTTGATGGCCGTGTCAAAACACTACATCCTGCCATCCATTCAGGATTGTTGTCCAGAAGAGCAAATAAAGATGATCAAGAGACCCTCAATGAGCTAGGATATCAGACCATTGACCTCGTTTGCGTAAATCTCTACCCCTTCGAGGAGACTGCTGCGATAGAACCGCCCGTCGACGATCCCACATTGATAGAAATGATTGACATAGGCGGACCTACGATGATACGCTCCGCAGCAAAGAATCATGATGATGTGATCGTCGTGACCTCTCCAAATCAATACGATGAGGTTCTGGCCGCGCTGAGTAAAGCGAAAGGGGAACCAACAAAGATCGACCCTGAACTAAGAAAAAAACTGGCATTGGAGGCCTTTCAAGCGACTTCTGCGTATGATTCCGGAGTTTCAAATGAACTTGACTCACGTTTCATCGGTGAGATCATCCCCACGCAGAGTCACATTTCCACTGGAAATGGAGTCGGGTTGAGGTATGGGGAAAATCCACATCAATTGGCTGCATTTTACCCCGACTCGCACTCTCAGAATAGTTTAGCGGCTGCTGAGCAACTCGGGGGCAAACCGCTATCATACAACAACTACCTGGACCTAGATTCAGCACTGAGGTTGGTGACTACGCTAATGTTGCCTGAGTTCAAAGGAATGGATGCCTGTGTGATAATCAAACACACAAACCCATGTGGGGCTTCGATTGACGCAACTCAAGATGGTGCATGGGCGAATGCGCTGCTTAGCGATCCAGAGAGTGCGTTTGGATGTGTCATCGCCTTCAACAAAAAAGTGACGAAAACTACTGCAGAGGCGATAGGTGACCACTTTTTTGAGTGTCTGATAGCTCCTGATTACGATAAAGAGGCCATCGAAATCCTCTCAATCAAAAAGAATCGTAGGATGCTGAGCCTACCAACGATGGCTCCGCGACAACCGTCAATCAAGATGAAACAGATAGAAGGAGGGTGGCTTGCTCAGACACAAGGACCTCCGATGATTGATTGGAATTCGATAGAAAGTGTCACGAAAAAGGAATTCACAGAATCAGATATCATGCTGGCAAAATTCGGAACTTCGGTCATTTCAGAAGTCAAATCTAATGCTATATTACTCGTTTCGACCACAGATACTGGCTTCGCGACGGTCGGAGTCGGACCTGGACAAACAAGTCGGGTTGAGGCGGTCAGGATCGCAGCGAGGAGAGCCGGAGATAGGGCGAAGGGCTGCATGATGATATCTGATGCATTTTTCCCATTCAGGGATGGAATAGACACTGCGAACGAAATAGGCGTTGAATCCGTCGTCCAACCCGGTGGATCAATGAGAGATTCAGACTCTATCTTGGCGGCCAATGAACACGATATGTCGATGATTTTTACAAACAGAAGACTTTTCTTGCACTAGTGGTAAAATGACTGAGAATATTTTCAACAGCGAGTTTTTGCTTGCAGGAACGAACAAGGTTGTACGCAACAGAAGCGTACTTGCGGCATTGACCAATAAGCAGAGCAATGATGATGGCAGTTTGACGGAGGAGGAGGTCAAATGGCTAGAGAGGCGTGCCCAAGATGGCTTTGGGATAATCACAACGGCAGCTGCATTCGTGCATCCCAATGGAAAGTCATGGAATGGAGAACTAGGCGTTCATTCTGACGAAATGCTACCTGGTTTGACAGACCTCGCAAGCCGAATAAACTCTCACGGAGCAATTAGCCTAGTTCAGATTTTCCATGGGGGGATGAGAGCCCCCACTGAAATAACCGGTAGGACACCGATTTCAAGCAGCAGGAATAGAACTAAGCAATCATCAACGAACTTTTCAAGGGCCATGCCGGAAACACAAATACGAGAAGCAATCCAATGGTACGTCGATGCTGCCATCAGATGCCACAAAGCTGGATTTGATGGCGTGGAAATTCATGGAGCCCATGGTTATCTGATAACACAATTCCTTGGTAAGAAAACAAACAGAAGGTTGGATGAGTGGGGAGGTACACTTCGGAACAGGTCAAGATTCCTCATCGAAATTGTGAGGAGGATTAGGGAAGCCACTCCCCGAGACTTCGTCGTGGCAGTTAGAATATCTCCTGAATATCCATCCTGTGGCGTGACGATCGATGAGAGTATCGAAGTTTCCAAATTATTACTGAAAGAAGATATCGACATCTTACATTTATCCTGTTGGGACATAAAAAACAAGACTCAATACAAAAATGAACAGTTACCGATCACCGAGATTTTCTCAAGGCAATTTGGGGAGAAACTCACCCTGATTACTACTGGATCCATATGGGATGAAGGCGATGTGCACGAGGCATTCAATCAAGGTGCAGATTTGATCGGGGTCGGACGAGCGGGCATAGCACACCCTGATTGGCCTAGACGAGTTTTCAGTGCTGACAATCGACGGCCTCCATTCACGAAACTTCATTTGTCCAAAGCCGATTTGAGCCCTAAATTCATAGATTACATGCGATTATGGGAAGGATTCGTAGATGGATGAGTCACAAGGTCACATCTTTTCTTTCATAGCTCAATCCAGCCTCTTCGGCAAAAGAAGCGCTAGACCCCGGAGGAATGGCTCCCTGCCTCTCTAACAATGATATTGATGCTAACACAATGCTATCTGAATCCACTTCAAAGAACCGACGCAATTCTTCTCTTGTGTCGCTTCTCCCAAACCCGTCGGTTCCAAGCGGGAGGAACTCACCTTTCATCCATCTCTGTATCATTTCTGGGACCGCGGCGATATAGTCCGAGGCTGCCACAGTTGGAACTCCATCTCCGAAACAAGCTTCAACGTAAGGAACCCCCTCGTGTTTCGGATCAAATCGTTTGATACGCTCAAATTCCAAACCCTCTCTCCTTAATTCTCCATAGGAGGTTATAGACCATATCTCAGTAGTGATTCCTCGTCCGTTTAGGTCTTCAGACGCCGAAATAACGTTTTTCATAATCGGCCCCGATCCAAGCAGTCTTATCATCGGAGGATCATCGTTTACATTTCCAGTGAGCCGATAAGCCCCACGGACAATCCCTGTCTCACACCCATCTGGTTTTGCAGGTTGACGCTCATTGTCGTTGTATAGCATGACGTAATGAATCATATCATTTCCATCATCGAACATATCCTTCAACCCATACTGGATAATTGTAGCCAACTCATAAGCATAAGCTGGGTCCCATGCTCTGACAGAGGGCACTGTAGATGCTAGCAAGAGGCTGTGCCCGTCTTGATGTTGCAAGCCCTCACCATTCAGGGTTGTCCGTCCTGCTGTGGCCCCCATTAGGAATCCCCTGGCCCGCGAGTCAGCAGCAGCCCAAACTTGATCTGCTATTCGCTGGAATCCGAACATGGAATAGAAGATGTAGAATGGTATGGTC
>DAGH01000002.1:16491-19647 GCA_002495675.1 Euryarchaeota archaeon UBA182
GCCTCAGAGATCCCCTCCTGCAATATCTGACCTGTTTTAGCCTCCTTGTAATTCATCAGCATTTTATGGTCAACCGGCGTGTAATTTTGGCCGACATGGGAGTAAATCCCAAACTCACTGAAAAGCGGATCCATTCCGAAAGTCCTACCTTCGTCTGGGATTATTGGAACCACTCGACCCCCAATCTCGGATTTCATGAGATTTCGCAACATCCTGACAAAAGCCATGGTCGTCGAGACCTTTTGCTTCTCGGGGGTACCAGAGTCGAATTCTGAGAATACCATGGGATTTGGTAAGGATATGGGCTCAAAATTCACTTTTCTCAAGGGTAAAGGGCCACCTAAAGACGATCTCCTGTTCTTGGAATATTCCAACGACACTGCCCCTTGTTTCAACTCCACGAATGGGTCATCTTCGACTCGGTCTTCGCCAATGTCGATCCCGAGATAGTCCCTGTAATCGATCAAAGACTTCCTATCCAATTTTTTCTTCTGATGTGTGGAGTTCCTTGCCAGGAATGATTCAATACCCCATCCTTTCACTGTGTGTGCTAATATCACGGAGGGTCGGTCAGAGTTCTCTGCTTCCCTATAGGCAGCAAGTACCTTCTTTCGATCATGCCCACCTCTTCCGAGAGACAAGATGTCGGAATCTGATAATGATGAGCCCAAATCTTGGAGTTCTTTCGTACCGCCGAAAAACTCCTCTCTGAAGCTACGCGGATCAAGGGTGCTCATCCTTTGAAAATCACCGTCATTTATCTCTTCTAATCTCTCTAGAAGGGCACGTGCATTGTCTCCCCTCAACAACTTGTCCCACGCGTGGTTCCAAAGCACCTTGATGACATTCCAACCAGCCCCTCGATACAACCCCTCCAACTCTTGGATAATCTTTGCATTACCTCGAACTGGCCCGTCTAGCCTTTGCAGATTGCAATTCACAACAACAATCAGATTGTCCAATCTTTCCCTACCGGCTATCGCAATTGAGGCAATGGACTCCGGCTCGTCCATTTCTCCATCGCCAAGGAACGAGAACACTCGTGAGTTTGATGTGTCTGCCAACCCTCTGTTGTGTAGGTATTTCCAGAATCTTGCATGAAGAACTGCTGCCAATGGCCCCAACCCCATGGAGACAGTGGGATATTCCCAAAAATCGGGCATCAACCTAGGATGAGGATATGATGAAAGCCCTTCGCCGGAAACTTCTTGTCGGAATTTCTTTAATTGTTCACGACTAATTCTTCCCTCCAGGAAGGCCCTTGCATAAATTCCGGGGCTTCCATGGCCTTGAATGTAGATTGCATCTCCTAGCCCCTCATTTTTCCCTCTGAAAACGTGATTGAACCCAACCTCATACAGCGTTGAAGAAGAGGCATATGTCGAGATATGACCGCCTATCCCATCCACCCTTCGATTAGCATCGGATACTATGGCCGCTGCATTCCATAAGACGTAGTTCTGAAACTCTTCCTCGAGATCCTCATCCCCTGGATATTCCCCTTCCATCTCCGTAGGTATCGTGTTTAGGTACGGAGTCCTCGATATCTGAGAGATTGGAATATCAAGATCGACGGCTTCTCCGAGTATCTCATGTAACAACAGACGAGCTCTTGAGGCTCCACTGTTGCCTACAACATCACGAAGCGCCTGCAGCCATTCGTTAGTCTCGGATTGGTCCTCGTCTGGTAGCACTGATCTGTGTGCCATGACACTACCTCGCTTCTTCGAGATGGGGCCCACCTTTCAACCTCGCACTTGGCGATAAGACATATCTGGTGATCCCCTATCCCCAATTTCGATCAGATAACAATGATGCATTGTCCTTAACCCAGCTACTGTGATTGCAGAGTCACCATCAGGCTCTCTGGTGCCACCCCATTCCCGTACTGCATGCTTGACTGTGGATAATCCCGGGAGGTTGTGAGGGTCGACCTTCAACTCAACTACAATTTTATTTCCGCGACCAAGCCACTCCAGTACAGCACGGATCGATCTTTTTGCCACTCCATATTTCTGGTTTAGACTTCTAACCCAGTATCCTAGATTCCAATCACTCTTCGTTGAGCGGGTAACTCGGTCGAACCCTATTAGCCCCATTATATGCTCAGATCTTGGGTCTGTCATTACCCAATGATGGAGAAGCCCCGACCTTCCCATTCTTTGAGTTTCGTCTAAAAAAGATAGGATCTGTTGTCTCAAATCTCTTTCCATGTCAATCCAAGGCATAGCCCTGGTGACCTCTGGCAAAGTCTCCTCAAATGCTTCTTGCAGCTCGGTGAGCACCGATGGACTAGCAGGCCTCAATACCAAGCCATCGTCGACGCGGATGGACACAGTAGCCCTTCTGGACATATCAAACCCCTAATCGGTACCGGGCGTCGGCCACAGCAGGGTCAGAGGGATGCAATTTCTCAGCACCATCAATTATCTTAGGTACCTCATCGCCCCTACCCAGTGCCTGCAATAATCGACAGACAGGAAACAATAGCCTTGTCCTTTCTCCCAGATGCGGCCCAGCTTCGTCCAATAGTTCGCGGGCACGACCCATCCTTTTTTCCTTAGCCTCACCCATAGCCTGCTTGAGTTTTACCGCTATATCTCTCTCGATCCAGGGCATCTGTTGTGCCCATGGCCAATAACTAGGCCTTTGGGCCCGTTCAATGTCATGATTAAGGAAACCATCAACCGTCTTCATGATGGATTCCTCTCGCCTTTCGGATTCAGATTCCATTGCTGAATCTGGAATCAAATTTATTTCCGGAATTATGGGTGGGGAGTTCCTTGGTTGCACATCCGAGCCGCCCAGCGTCTGCGATGAGTCAAACCCAATATCGGTGTCAGTCGAGGATTCAATTGTCGAGCCCTCCTCGATGTCAGCAGTTGGTGCCTCCCCATGTGGCACTTTCGCATCAAGGAACCTCTCCACTAATTCTTTTTTGTTTCCATCAGTGGAGGCGCCAAGACTCGCAAGCATCGATCTTAGTTCAGCGTTGGTCAAAGAAAGTAATTCCTCTTCATCCATATTCGGTATTGGGTCAGGCTCTACATTGAGAGGTACTTCTGTCAAATGGTTTACTTTTTCGTTTTCCAATTTCTCCAATTGAGCCGGCGAGAAATCCACCTCATCAAAGGCCTCGGCGAGTGGCAGGTCCTC
>DAGH01000002.1:19997-99093 GCA_002495675.1 Euryarchaeota archaeon UBA182
AACGGCCTCGGCGAGTGGCAGGTCATCATCCAGCGGCTCCTCAGACTCCACCTCGGCGAGTGGAAGGTCCTCATCGGCAACGGCCTCGGCGAGTGGAAGGTCATCATCCAGCGACTCCTCAGACTCCACCTCGGCCAATGGCATGTCCTCATCGGCAACGGCCTCGGCCAGTGGCGGGTCATCCACCTCTGAAGAGGCCACACCAATCTCTTCCTCGAGGACAGTTTTATCCTCTTTTGGCTCAGTGTCGAGAAGGCCATCCTCCCCTTCTGGGTCGAGTTGTCTGGCATCAACAGCGTTGTCCTCACGTTTTTCCGAATCTATTTTTGAGGGTAGGATGTTCTTTGCGTCCTCTGGCATGTCCTCAAACTGTGATGCGAATTTGGGAGTGGAGGAGAGGCTTACATCCCCCTCATCATCATACTGTGAGACCTCGATTGTCACATCATCCATCGTAAAGGTGGTCTGGCTCCAGTCAACCATAGGGCCCTCAAGATCTTCTTCTTCATCGTCTTCCATGAGGGCTGAAAATAAGTCATTGGCCTGTTGTTCGACATAGCCCCCCTGTTGCTGGCTCCCATCTTTTCCTAACTTATAGCCACACCTAAGACAGTCACTAAGCCCCTCGTCGTTTAATTGCTCGCACAGTGGGCATTTGACTTTCGCTTTAGACCTCCTACCCCGCCCAAAGAACATTGCAACCGAATCCAACCGAACTTATTGCTGGTTTAATGTCTGTTCATCCATGTCCTCGAATAGAATCATGGTTTGAACCAAACCTTCAGGGATAGACACCACTCAGGAAAGGTTGTGTCTGACGCTCATTCCAGTCCGATAAGGATTCACAATTCTGGAACGAATTTGGCGAAACAAGCCCTTGCTGAGCAAGAAAAATCAAATTGGCCCATGCCTGAAGGTACGATACTTGCAGGCGCGGGGAGAAGGGGAGGAGCACTCGTAATTGACATGACACTTTTGTTAGCAATATTGGCTATTGCCACTAGAGGGCGGATCTTCAACGCTTGGAACATAAGACTGATCCCTAGTTTTGATGTACATTACTGGATTGCCATGGTTCTTATTCTGTGTGTTTCTACTTGGCTTTATTTCAGAGCAACCGGGATCGTCTTTTCTAGATCTCTTGGCCAAAGGATGTTCTCAATCGCCATCGTTGCTGAAGACGGCTCGGAGATGACCAGCGATATGTGGGACAGGAGAAGCCTCGGGAAGTTGCTCTTCCTGATTCCTTTGTTTAACTTGTACCATGCAGCGTATGAGATCCAGAGAATAAGGCAAAGACACACACATCAATCAAACCTCGACAGGAGAGTCGGATCTATCGTCGTAATTTCTAATTCACTCCCCCCGGCATTAAGGCGTCACTTGAGGTGAACGAGTGCTCGAACAGGTAGACTGGCTCAAGGCGGGCAAACTCTGCGTCTACCCAACATCTACTCAACCTGCGATTGGCAGCCTTCCTCAGAAAGACTCGCTAGACTTACTATTTCATGTGAAAAAGAGACCCATCCATAAACCCGTATCGCTGGGAGTGTCCTCGCTTGAGCAGGCATCTAAGTTTGTTTTCATTCCAGATAGTCTACAACAGTTCTTGGGTTATTTTCCAAGAGGCTCCCTCACAGTCCTTTTACCCCCAAAGAATTCACCCGATGTGCGACTAGGCCAAAATGGTCTGGCGGTTAGAATACTCGAAAATCAACAGGCTAGGGAATTAGTTGATCTCGTAGGCCCTCTGTCAGCAACGAGTGCAAATGAAAGTGGAAAAAAACCGCATACATCGTGCAAGCTGGCGGCAAAGGAATTGGGAGGATTGGCTTCAGGTGTACACTGGATTGATGGGGTCTGCAAGGGCGGAGCACCCAGTACTTTGATATCGTATCCCTCCGAGATCACCTCAGGTGGGCCTCGGCGGCCGGAGATATTGAGAGCAGGAGTAGTCCCTGAGAATAAGGTGATTGAAGCGTGGAAGAAGCTGACATAAAATTCTGGAAGGACGCTGGGCATGTGGCTCGCAGGACTATTGAAGGAATAAAGGGAGAAATAGTCGCAGGCAAATCCTGGGATGATCTGATTGACTCTGCAGAGAGGTTCATTAGAAGACATGGAGGAACCCCAGCCTTTCCAGTCACGATATCTGTCAATGACATTGCCGCCCACTATACCACGAATTCAATTCTCACGAAGCCTGAAGGCTTAGAAGAAGAGATGGTGTTCGAGAAAGGAGATCTAGTCAAATTGGATGTAGGAGTACATATCAAGGGCGCACTCGCAGATAATGCCCTGACAGTAGAGGTCGGTGGTGGAGGGGACCATACAGACCAGATTCGCGCGGCAAAGGAGGCCAGAGACGCACAAATAGAGGCTATGACGCCAGGAAGTACGTGGGCAGAAATTGGTGCTGTAGCAGACCAAGTTCACACTGATGCAGGATTTCAGCCTGTGACAAATCTCTGTGGGCATAAAATGGAAGAGTGGAACCTGCACGCCGGCGTTTCAGTCCCTTCTTATGATTGCGGAAAAACAAATCAATCATTCAAGGGAGGCCCTGAAGTCGGAGCATTTTACGCCATTGAGCCATTCAACACTACCGGAAAGTCTGGGAAAATTGAAGATATACAACCCTCCACGTCGTCAAACATACACAGGGTGACTGGAAACATCACCGTTCGAAAGGCAGTTGCTAAGAAGAAACTCAAACCTCTTGGTGCAACAATGGCAAGGTATATCGAAGAGCGATACTCAACGCTCCCATTCGCTGAAAGATGGGCCTATTCCCTACTTGAGAAGCCGTTCCCTGGAGAGGATCCAGAAGGAATAAGGAAAAAGTGGAACGCCCTTATCAGGAAACTAACCAGCATAAGATTCCTGGAATCTTACTCGGCATTGAGATGTGTGGACAAGGGGAACGTGGCCCAGTTTGAACATACTGTTTGGATGAGTGAGAGCGGTGCTGAAGTCTTGACGATCGAATGATTACGAGGATCTGAAAAAATCCGGTCCTTCACAAGGGTTATCAATGTTAGAAGTACTTCGACGTACCGTACAGGGAACTGAGGTTCTCGCTGAGTGCATCCCATCCCCTCGCTTGTGTCTCTGCCCTGTACACCTATTCCTCACTCGGCGTCAGCCTCGACAGCACCCATAATTGTCACACAAATAACAGCAATTAGAATCAGTCCCATCCCGATTTTTTGTTGAACGGAAGGATCCTCTCCCAATAGCAATACGCCCCAAACAATCGTCAAAACAGGCTGCAAAAGGATCGCGAAAGAGGTGTGAGCAGCTGGTAGTCTTGGCAGTGAATAGGTTATCGCGACCCATCCAATTGATTGGCATAGTATCCCGAGCAGAACCAACCATACATGGGATGGATAGCTAGGACGGAAATCAATCGGTTCTATGTTCAATCCTTGCAAGGGCAGTAGGCCCATCACAAGCAAGCCCAATGTGCCCCCGGCCGTGGCCTCTAACTGAAGGCTGGTAGCAGGGGAGAGTGACCTGTTTGAATATCTGTAAAGAATCAAAAATAGGGAATAGAAGATAGCAGTGAAAATTCCTGCAATGACGCCTAATCTCGGCTTGGCTCCATAGGCTGACGAATCCCCTAATCCTGATATGAAAAAAAGGCCGATAATTACCACTGGCAATGCCAAAAGTATGGCTTTGTTTGGCCTTTCGCCGAATAACCACCAACTTGCTATTGTCACTATGATGACCTGCGAGTTCCCAATCAGAGTTGCAATTCCTGTCCCGACCCAGTCAATCGCGCTGTGATATGATATGAAATCAAATGCTAGGACGATTCCAGCAATGAATGCAAGCCATTTCTCAACCCCGACTCTTTTGTCCTCTGAGGTCCAGAATACCGTTAGAATCCATAAAAATGGCAATGCATAAAGCATCCTGAAAAACGCCCCTGTTAGCGGGCTGGCGTTTGAAAACGAGTACATCATAGGTGCAAAAGAGATTAATGTCGCACCAGCCAGAGCCAAGCCCATCAAATTCCTCACTGGGTAGACCTGTTGCACTCCACTCGCCCGGGATATGAGTTTGAAACACTTGTCCCGGGAAATAGACTTGGGTTTTTGTACAATGTTTGCAAAATTAAATGATATGGATTTATTGCTTAATTCTGCTCAGATAATAACTTGAATGCGTAGACTGCAAAAAGCGAACCGAATATTTGGGGAGCTATGTGAATCCAGACATCACTCATGCCAAGTGCCCCGGCAGTTACTAAGGCGCCAGTCACCGCTGGGTTGAACGACCCACCCGAAATACTTCCAACGCTCAACGCCCCTGCAAGCACCACAAGAGCGATTGCAGCTCCATAGTATCCATTACCAGATGTTGCATCACTGGTGGCCACATTTAGAATAACGAAAACAAGTGCGAATGTAAACAGCAATTCTGAGAAGAACGCAGGCGTCATATCAACAACCAGTTCAGCTGAAGACGCATCGGTGACCAGCAACCCCTCAGATACGACCGATCCAACCACACCAGCTATCATTTGAACCATAACATAGGGAAGCACAATCTCTCTCTGACACGCACCGCGCAACCACACTGCAAGGGTGACTGCAGGATTGAAATGGGCACCAGAAACATATCCAGTTGCATATATCATCACCATCAAGACAGAAGCAATGGCGAATGGTGCGTATTCCCCGGCAAGGCCGTGAACAGCCGCGGTACAGATAGTCAGTGAAAGAAAGAAAGTACCGATGAACTCCGCGGTTAGTCTTGCCTTAAGGCCATATTCAGTCATTACCCGACGCATTTGCTGCAAGTGTTTGAAGTTCTCCATTCTGGAATAACTCAAGAGCAATATCTGAACCACCAATCAATTTTCCACCAATGAATAACTGAGGCATCGTAGGAAATCCAGACCAATCTCTGAGAGCGTTCCTCGCTCTTGGATCAGACAGAACGTTGACGGATGCGAATGGAACCCCGAGTTGTGAAACTACCGAGGCTGCCCTGTTGCTAAACCCGCATTGTGGAGCATCAGGGGTACCCTTCATGAAAAGAACAATACTGTTTTCGTCAACTATCTTTTGCAATTCATCAGGCGTCCAATTAAATTCTGTCATGTTTACTTCTCCTTAGGTCTGCGAATGTGAATGCCCATGAATTGTTTCTCCCCTTCGCCATGAGGGTCGAATACAGTGTTGCCCGCGACTCTTGCTTGTTCTTCTGTCATACACTTAAGATCCAGTGCGTGGACGACTCCGGATTTGATGTGGGGCATGAAGAAGTCAAGAATGGGTCTTTGTCTTTCAAGTGGGAGCATGCCATCAAACGAATCCGAGATCACTCGCACGTGAAAATGATCACCCGTGCCGTGTAGGTCACTGACTTCTACAGTCGCACCCGGAACCAATTTTTTGATCTCTGACCCCACCCAGTCTGCGCCTGCCATGGCTGTAATGATGGGCCAACAGATTTGAAGCCTATCAATGAAGTGTATCATAATGATGAGAGAATTTTCTTATGGTTCTCTGATATTGACCCTTTGTCGTTGATCAATCCACTCCCAACGACGGCGACATCCACTCCCCATGATGAGACAATTTTTGCATTATGTGCCTTAATTCCCCCATCAATCATCAGCATCGTCCTCTTGCCGCCATTAGAAACCTGAGAATCAATCCTGGACCTGAATTCTCGAACCTTCCCCTCAACTTCCGGCATGAAAGATTGCCCCCCTTTGCCCGGCACAACAGACATAACCAAAACTAAGTCAAGATCCTCTAGATAGGGGATTATTTCATTTTCGTCCGTATCGGGATTCAATACGAATCCAACAGCTTTTCCAGCCTCCTTGATTTCATCGATTATCTTTCTTGGTTTTCTCACCGCCTCTATGTGGGCGATGATGAGGTCAGCTCCAGCATCAGCGTATTGCATCCAAGTTTCCTCGGCGTTGGTTATCATCAAGTGACAATCGATGAATACATCCTCACCAACTCTATCCCTAATCGAACGAACAACAGCCGGACCGAATGTAATTGTCTTGTTCGTGACCCAATTACCATCCATTACATCGAGGTGAATCCACTTAATTCCGGCTTCTATGGCATCGTCTAAGACACGTCCTAACTCCGTGAAATCTGCAGTGAGAATAGAGGGTGCAATGTCCATGTCTGAAATAGCCTAAAGTTGACTTAGTTGTCAATTCTTCTATGGTAGGAAGCCAGATTTTCATTAATATGGAGTTCAGCAAGGATTCATACATGACCGTATCTTGACATACGCCATGGGACAAGTTGTTGAGACAACAGATTCAAATTTCCAGACCGTCATCGGGGAATCTGAATGGGTATTAGTCGATTTTTGGGCCCCATGGTGTGGTCCTTGTAAGATGATTTCCCCTGTATTGAGCTCAATTGCAGAAGAACGAGAGATAACCATAGCAAAGGTCAACACCGATGTAAACCCTGTCACTCCGGGGCAATATGGTGTGAGAGGAATACCCTATCTTGTGTTATTCCACAATGGGAAGCCAGTTGACCAGCACACTGGCGCAGCACCAAAGCCATTCTTCGACGAATGGCTAAATCGTCACATGGCCTAAGTAATCTATGCTAGTCAAATCACTTCCTGGTCTTCTACATACATTTTCAACCGATTTCTGAGAGCCTCGTGCAACCACATTCCACCTCTGATTTCGATCATAAGACCCCTAGAGATCAGATTTTTCGGAGGCCCACCGGTAACCCCCGCCAACTTCGCCAGCTCAACCCATGGAACAGGCCTCCTCTGTTTAGCAAGGACCAGTAACAAGGATTTTTCTTCCGCAGGAAGGACTTCTACGATCTCTGAGTCCAAGAACTTGACCCAATCAGGATGTTCTATCTCACCATACATTTCCAACAATTCGATGGCTAACGGATGACCACCTGTCCTTTCATGAAGTACTTCAGAAGACATTTTCTCGACTATGTCCATATCTTGAATCCACTCGCTCAATTCATCCTCTGTAAGTCCACTTAATGCAATCTCAGTCACTCTTCCACGAGTCACTACATCCCTCCTGTCGTAAAAGTCAGGGGACCTTCTCGATATGCCAATTATCTTGGAATCGCAAGCCTCTGCAACCTGTGTCAATACTCCAATGAGACGAACTCCATTTTCATCCAAATTGTGAATATCATCAAGGATTAGTAGTATTTTTTTCTTGTACCCGAATTTATTATCTTCGTCCAACAGAGTCGCAGTCAATCTTCGTCTGAGTAAATCCTGATCCATATTATTCCCTGGCGATGGAAGGGTGGAGATCAGGTCATATGGATCCTCGATATTACGTCCACTATCACTCAACACCCTGTGAATTATACTAGTCGCCAATCCTGTCGCAGTATCCCATGACTGGCATGGATAATACATGGTCAAGACCCCTTCAAAACCCCCTTTTTTTGTTTGAAACCAGTCAGAAATTAGGGTAGTTTTACCACAGCCAGCAATCCCAGTTATCATGCAAAGGCATTTATTCTCTGTGTACCATGAATTTAATCGTCTTCTTTCTTCCTTTCGTCCGTGAATTTTCCGGCTTTTTGGAGGATCTGTGTGATAGGTTGCATGGGCACCTGCCATCATATTAATCGATCCAGGGGGTCTACTTTTGCTTTGAATAGGTCCGAACCGAATATCGCCGTAGTTGAGAGCCCCCTCATGTTGAGCATGCATCAAAATAGATAGTAGATTTAGCTCAGCGTTTAGCCTGTCAGATGCTTCGTTAGCCGGAATTTCAAGAATTCTTCCCCGTTTGTCCCTCAATAGCACCATTGTTTCACCTAATCTCGATTTGATTGCACTTGCCATTTCTACTCCGAGAGGTGTGAGATGCCAGACCCTTTGCCTCCTCATTTCTCCCCTTACCTGGCGTGTACTTTGCGCCACAATCCCCGTCGACACTAAGTCTCTGATGCTCCTTGAAACATTTGGAGGATGAACAGCGCATGCCGTGGCAATACCACGGCGAGTAATCTCGATATTCACAGTGTGCATGTCGACTGTAGAGTGGTGATCCAATAGGTGTAGCAGAATTCTATCGGCGACCGCCACGTTGACCTTGGACCCGGTCGGCATTAATTTTGACTAGACTGTGTTGGACATCAATGGTTCCCTTGGTTGGAATTGCATAAATGGCGTTCGAACAATAATTCAATGGATTCATGAACCCCATATATCTTCGGTTACTAGTTGATATTATGGGAGACCAGCCTGTTATAACGGCGTTAAACAAAGCGCTTGCATGGGAATTGAGAGCTATAGCAATGTACGCACACTATTCTGCATATGTATCTGGAATACACAGACCACATCTATCCGCCTACTTTTCTAACGAAGTTAATGAGTCTATTACTCATGCATCAACAGTTAGGTCGGCTATTGTAAAACTTGATGGGGAGGCAATTACAGAACGAGCCCCAGAGGAAATCATCCATACTCACGATTATTCAATAATGCTTGAGGAAGCCTACAAGACTGAGAAAATTGCTAGCGGAACATACCAGTCAATCTTGCCTATGATCGAAGAATTGGGTGATGATGAGTTGTATGACTCACTTGAGGTAATATACTTCGATGAGATGCGATCTGTAGAAGAATTGCGAATGATGTTGAAATGATCTAATCAACCGATCATGAACTTCCTAGGCTATCGATTATGTGCCTACACCTCTGCCAAAGAACATGCAGAACTACATAGATCTCCTCGAAGAATTGAGAGAAATCGATTTAGCGAACCAAATAGGTAGTTTGTTGGGATGGGATCAAGAAGTCATCATGCCAAAAAATGGGGCCAGCAGTAGAGCAGAGCATCTTGCTTGGATATCAAAAACAGTTCATGAGAAAATTTGCAACCCAAGGATTGGGGAATTGATAACATCATTGGAAAATGAAGATCTTGATGAGATACAATCAGCTAATGTCAGAATCTCAAAGAGGATGCATGAGAGAGCGACATGCTTGCCGACTGAGTTCGTGGAGGAATTCGCAAGACTCAGATCGAAAGCACACCATACGTGGGCGGAAGCAAGAGAAAAAGACGATATATCCATCTTTCGGGACGATCTCGCAAAAATCTTGGACATGACCAGGAGAAAGGCTGAATATTTCGGATACACGGATTCACCATATGATGCTCTTCTAGACCAATATGAGACAGGTTTGACTGTGACAAGGCTTGACCCCCTGTTCCAGGGCCTTCGCAACAGCGTCTCGCCATTGGTTCGATTGATTCTAGAAAGCGGAATTACTCCCTCTGATGATTGGGTCGACGGGGTTGACTGGCCGAAGGAATCTCAGGAAATGCTGAGTCAGAAAGTCTCAGAAGCCATTGGATTCGACTTCAATTCAGGCAGGAGAGACTCCTCAATACACCCCTTTTGCGGCGGTCCAAATCCACAAGACGTCAGGTGGACTACTCGATATGATGAGTCGGAGCCATTCGGGTCTTTGTTCGGATCAATGCACGAAACCGGCCATGGGACGTACGAGCAAGGGCGGCCAAAGACTCTGGCCTATCAACCCGCAGGGAAAGCGTGTGGCTTGGGAGTCCACGAAAGCCAGTCTAGGTTGTGGGAAAACCAAATTGGCCGCTCGCTACCATTTTGCGAATGGGTCCTTCCCCTTTGGAAGGATTATTTCCCAGGGAGACTCGAGGATGTCACCCCAGAGGTGCTTTGGAGGAGTGTGAATAAAATCCAACCGAGCTATATCCGGACTGAGTCTGATGAGGCCACCTACAATATCCACATAATGATTCGATATGAATTAGAGAAAATGATGATCGAGGGTGATGTAGAGGTGGATGAAATTCCAGATATGTGGGATGACTACTATCAAAGGTACCTTGGGATCACACCACCAAACAGAAAATTGGGCGTCCTTCAAGACATTCATTGGTGCATGGGCGCAATAGGATATTTTCCTACATACACGTTAGGAAACCTCTACGCAGCACAATTATTGGATAGTGCGAAGGAGGATATAGCCGACCACGACGAGAAAATTCGAAGTGGGAACTTTGCCCCACTCTTGGCTTGGATGAGGGGGAAAATTCACGATAGAGGGAGCATTCTAGAACCGGCTGATCTGATTGAGGAAGCAACGGGTAGACCACCAAGTCCTGAACCGTTCGTAAGCTATCTTTCCTCCAAGATTAGTAGACTCTATGGAATAAAGTCGTAAGAATGTGATGCAAATGGAAGGCCACCATCACATAAACGAAATAGCATCATTCGTAAGGCAATTACCGACACAAATAACATCAGTTAAGCATGATGAGAATGATTTAATTGCAGGAGACAAGGGTGGAATAGTATCAAAATGGTGTATATCTGATGGTAGAAGATCATGGTCGAGACAACTGGATCCTTCTGTCTCTGACATACATATTGTGAACAATCTAGTGATGGTTGCTAGTGGAAAATATCTCTATTGTCTTACACTAGAGGAGGGCAGCACCCTATGGTCAGTAAGTTTTGATGGAGCGTGCGACCTACTGTCCCCCAACGAGAAAACAATCTGGGTGACATCCTCAGTTTATGAAATTGAAATTGGTCATTATGTTGAATGCAAAGTACAAGAGTTAGACATACAAAAGGGAGTCTTGATTCAAAGCGTTGACTTACCCTCAAAGGCGTGGTCCATAGAAAGCATAGGATCTGATTGCATATTGGGTTTAGGAAGGCCAAATCCAGGAGTGTATTTCATACGCAATCGTACTGGAAAACTTGAGCCGATAACTGACGCACCAGATTTGCCAATTGTTGAATCAATCAGGTCCGTCAAGGAAAGCATTTCCTTTCTTACAGCATCAGGAACCGCTTTTGAGATTGATAGCCGAGGGCGTTTACAAAACATAGTGGATGAAGCAACTTGCGTTGGCTATCGACATGACGGGACATGGTTGTGTCAGTCCGCAAAAGGAAAAAATGGGTTGAATGTAAACGACGATGCTCCAACAATGCTGGTCGAAGCAAAATTCGTAGTCTGCTCAGAGACTATGACGGCGATCATGACTAAATCTGATCCCACTAAGGGAATAATATACACTGATAATCTGAATTTAAGGTGGTTTCACAGCGGTGAAGTGACATCCTACAGCGGAAATGGTGACAGAATTTCCATAGGCTACTCTACCGGGGAAATAATTCTCCTAGAGTCAAGAGTTGTGGAAAATAGAGCTCAGGCCGAGGGTGTAAATGGAGAAGATAGGTCTGAAATCAGAGCAAGGTTAAGGATGTTAAGATTTGAGGATTAGCACTAGCATTCTTTAGTAGAAATAGAGGTGGATAGACCCCTATTTCCAGTGGACTGCTCCAATATTACAGAAAGATTTATGGACTACCCCCTGCCCTGTTGCTCTTGCCGCTCCGATGGAGTGGTGTGGGAGGGCTTCGGCACCTCCCGCGGGCCACAACAACCGATCTAAATGATCGGAGCGGTAGAATCAGCAGTAAAACGCTGAGGATACGCCCTAACACATGTGGGTGATAGGGCAGTGGGAGAACCAAGAGTAAGCAAACCGGACGCAAGGAAGGAAAGCTCATCATGGGGGACACTAGGGAAAACAAAACCGAACCTTTCGAGGGGAAAACACAAACCGAACTAGAAGACCATCCCACAGAGGTGCAGCGAACAAGGGGGAGGAGACAATCCTGGAAGCGTAGTGCGGGGAAAACCTGTGGTAAAAAACAGGAAGGAAACGCATCAGGAACAAGAGCGGAGAAATTCGTGGAGGACTGGCATCGGACGAAGAGGAAAATTGGGATACTACCAATGGACAAAAATCGTACGCGGAAACACCAAGGGAGACCATGGAGTAGTCGTCAAACGGTGAAGGCGGACAAGTAGCGCCGGAATCATCTACCCGGGAACACCCGGGCCCTCGGGCCCGGGTGAACCCCAACCGCGGAGTCAGCAGGGGGTCGCTCCCCCATAGGCAGCCCCCTGTTGCTCCCACCTGTCCATTCGGACATTCAGTGGTCCTCTCCAACAGACTATCAATCATTTCCCTCAAATTCAGGGTAATCCATGTGTTTTCACGATGTTATACCAATGCGGTTTATTCAGTCGGGCTAGTCATCTCCTCCGGCTTTACCCATTTATCAAAATCATCTCCACTAATGCCCATTGCAACAGCTGCCTCCCGAAGTGTGGTTGCTTTCGCGTGTGCATGTTTTGCGATTTTGGCTGCCATATCATACCCCACATGAGGATTTAGTGCCGTCACAAGCATCAACGACCTCTCTACTAGGTTAGAAATCCTTTCTTCGTTTGCCTTCAACCCGGATACACACCTCTCAGAGAATGATAAACATGAGTCTGATAACAATTGAACGGAATGGAGAACGTTGTAGATGATCATCGGCTTGTACACGTTCAATTCGAAATTACCCTGGCTTGCTCCTATTGTGACAGCAGTGTGATTTCCCATTGTCTGGCAAGCGACCATCGTGATTGCCTCGGCTTGTGTTGGATTCACCTTTCCTGGCATTATGCTGGAACCTGGCTCATTTTCTGGAAGTGAAAGCTCTCCTAACCCAGATCTTGGACCTGACCCCATCCACCTGATATCATTGGCTATTTTGAGAAGGCTCGTTGCTAATCCACTCATTGAACTCGAAGCTTCCAATAACCCGTCATGACCAGCCAATGCTGAAAATTTATTTTCCACGGGGTAAAACCCCAATCCAGTAGATTCGGAAATTAAATCACAAACCAATTCTGAAAAACCAACCTTGGTATTCAAGCCAGTACCCACCGCAGTACCTCCTATTGCCAGTGCGAGCAGACCATCACGAGCACGTTCAATCCGCGATATATCTGAATCCAACATGGCCACGTATCCTGAGAATTCCTGCCCCAATGTGAGTGGGACCGCGTCCATGAGATGAGTCCTACCTATCTTGACTATCTCGTTGAATTCCTCGCGCTTCCGATCTAACTCATCTCGGAGTTTTTTCACAGATGGCAAGAGATAGTGGTGTATCTCTTCTGCAGCTGCAATGTGCATGGCCGTTGGGAATGTATCATTGCTGGATTGGGACATGTTGACATGGTCGTTTGGATGCACTGGTTCTTTGCTTCCAACTAGACCACCCGCAATCTGAATCGAGCGATTAGATATCACTTCATTTGCGTTCATGTTCGTTTGAGTTCCAGATCCTGTTTGCCAGATTCTGAGAGGAAAATGAGCATCCAATGAACCAGATACAACTTCTTCGCTAGCCGCACATATCAACGAGCCAATGTCTGCATCGAGATTTCCTAATTCGACATTTGCCTCGGCAGTCGCCTTCTTTAGAATTCCAAAGGCCCTTATCATTGCTCTCGGCATGGTATCGTTCCCAATATTGAAATTTTCAAGAGATCTAGAGGTCTGTGCACCATAATATGCATTTTTGGGGACTTTCACAACACCCATCGAGTCAACTTCATCACGATAGCCCTCATTTCCTAGGCTATCGATGGGTTTCGCCGGAGTTGTGGCCGGCTTGGGTGTAGATCCGCTTAGGCCACTTTCTATCAGCCGGGTTATGGTGGCTGATCTGCCATTAGACCGTCCTCTTCCAACTTTCTTGTCAAGTCTTACAGCTAGGCTCTCAGGTATGCTGATACTGATTATTCGACGGTCACCTGCTCTATGTTTGGCCATGGATTACGCATTTATTAATTATTAATAAATTTAATCTTGGAACATATTGCGTGAATATCATACATCTAGACGACTCACACTGACTATCTTCTGTGGGTCGATAGGTCGATCCCCGGGTCTTGTTTCGCAGTTTTCAATTTTGTAGACGTTCTCCATGCCTGAAACAACCTCTCCGAAAATTGCGTGGTTCCCATCTAACCATGGCGTTGGGACCGTCGTTAGGAAGAATTGAGACCCTCCCGTATTGCGTCCTGCGTTCGCCATTGAGAAAAGCCCCGGCCTGTCATGTTTCTTGTCCAATGCTGATCTTTCGCAAGGAATCTTCCATCCCGGGCCACCCGTCCCCGCTCTTCCATCAAAAGGGTCCTTCGATCTTGGACAACCGCCTTGAATCATGAAGCTCTTTATCACTCGATGGAAGTGCAGCCCGTTGTAAAATCCATCATCCACTAACCTGAGGAAGTTCCCTGTTGTCTCAGGGCAATCTTCCGTGTACAATGCAATATCGATGTCTCCAGCGCTCGTAGTCATTCTAACCATGGTTGGCATGTATCATCCCACAAGGAACTAGTCCAATAGAGTAACGCAGGACTCTATGCAATCAAAGAACCTGGCATCACCCCTTCTGGGGGTTCCAACAGTCTAACTGTACCGTCAGGCTCTAATGCACCCAAAACCAAAAACTGGCTTAAAAAACCGGTGGGGAGCCTCTTTTCACCGAGGTTAAGCGCACCCACCACTCTCCTACCAATCAACTCTGATAGAGAGTAATTTGTGATTTGAGCTGAACTCCAAAGATTTCCGATCACAGGCCCAAAGTTGACTTCAATTTTGTATGAGGGCTTCCGCATCTCTGGAAACTCCTCAGACCTAATTATGACACCCGTCCTTAGATCCAATTGAAAGAAGGAATCAGCACCAATGTGGGCTTTCTTGATCAGTTTCTCTGGATGGTAGGGCCCACTGGGGTCAAATATGTGCTCAGACATTCAATTACCTGCTACATCCGACTTAGTTAGGAGCGGAAAGAGGGGGATCCCCCTCTCATGGAATGCAGAAACACCCCCTTCCTCTCTGTCTAATATGGTCACGCACCCAACTACATTACAGCCAATATCCTCTAGCATGTTAGCGCATTTTATTGCAGAACCTCCGGTCGTGGTGACATCCTCAAGGAGAACAACTCGATCTCCCTCCAGAACGGTGGAACCTTCTATTCCTGGGGGATTACCAGTTTTTCTACCACCACGCCCCTTGGGTTCTTTCCTCACGATAAACCCTCTCAGATTGCTCCCCTTTCCTGACTTCGCGATCACGATCCCAGTTAATGGAACAGCCCCCAACTCTAGGCCTCCCACAGCATCAATATCACCCATTTCAACCAATATTTGATGGATCATTATACCTAACAGATGAGCGGACTCAGGATCCATCATTACCGGTTTCATGTCGAAAAAATGTGGGCTTTCCCTCCCACTGGCAAGTGTGAATTTATCTTCTGGCGAATACAAGTAAGCAAGACGCCTCACATTAGCAGAAAGTTGGGATTTAATCTCACTTGGGTTGTATTCCATCGAGACGCAGTCATGACTGCCAATCAATGAACCTTGGCCGCATTTCAACAGATTCATCGCGAATGTTATTGTGTCGCCTTGCACGCATGTGAGTTACCTCAGGGTTGATTGGTGTGGTGTATGCATTTGGCCCGACTAGAGAAACCAGTCGCTTATCAGCCGAATATGCCGCATACCTCGATCTAATCGAGGCAGAGACCGACCTAGTGTACAAAATCGCAAATGAAGCGAGATCTAAGGGAATAGACTTCAAGACAGAGGTGGAAATCCCCAGGGCGAAAGACCTAGCCAGCAGGACTGTCCGATTGTTGGAAAGATATCTCAGGCCCGAGGAGGATAGTAGCCCAATCCAGATAGAGGATCGATTGAGAGATCTCTTGGATACTATGGATCGAGAATCAGCTTCTATTACCATAGCGAGAGAATCTGCAAAAATGATGCATGAACTGACAGGGGATTTACAGAAATCAATAGATACGGGCCTGAGAGTTGGTTTAGCGGTTCTGACTGAGGCAGTTTTAGTCGCTCCATTAGAAGGAATTGGTGAAGTAAGAATATTGAACAATCATGGAGACGGGTCCTCCTTTCTATCCATCGATTTTTGTGGTCCGATAAGAGCTGCAGGTGGTACGGCACAGGCCATGGGCGTGTTGATTGGGGATGTGATACGACGAGAACTTGGGATAGAGAGATATCAGCCAACTGAGGGAGAAGTAGAACGAGTCAAAGAAGAATTTGGGCTTTACAGAGGAGGCCTACAATACAAGCCACCCCCCGAGGAAGTCGACATGATCGTACGGGCATGTCCAGTGATGGTTAATGGTGAGGGAACCGAGAGGATAGAGGTAGCAGGATATCGCGAGGTTCCTAATATTGAGGGTTCAAGAATCAGACAGGGAGTCCTACTTGTTATCGCTGAGGGTTTGTGTCTGAAAGCACCAAAGATCAAGAAACACACAGACAGATTGGGGGTAGAGGGATGGGACTTCATCGATGTCTTAGCCTCAAAGGGTGAAGACGCTAATACATCAGAATCAAAAACAAAGCAAAGGCAAGTGAAACCCGACTCTCGATACATGGGGGACATAATTGCCGGTAGACCTGTTTTTGGAGAGCCTTCGAAACCAGGCGGCTTTAGGCTCAGATATGGCAGAAGTAGGACAACAGGACTCGCTGCTGCAGGGTTGAATCCTGCAAGTATGCACGCTATGGGGGGCTTCTTATCCGTAGGCACTCAGATGAAGATAGAGCGGCCAGGAAAGGCATGTGCAGTCACTCCTACCTCAGGGATTGACGGTCCGCTCGTACTCTTGAAAGATGGAACATTCACTATGGTTCACGATGAAGTTTCGTGGAATGCATTAAGCGACCAAATAAGTGTAATCTGGGACGCTGGGGAAATTTTGATCGGGTTTGGCGAGTTCTTAGAAAATAACAAGGAACTCGTACCCTCAGGCTACAACCGTGATTGGTGGGCCAGTGAGCTCGCCTCCAAAATCAATATGCCAGCAAAGTTGGACTCATTCATTGGCATATTGAATGCCGACCCTTCCCTGTTTCCAAAAGGCCTTCCTTTCAATGGCGCTATTTCGAGGGGTGGAGAACCTGAGCATGAGCGGGAAACCAGAAAACGAGATTGGAATAGGAAGTTGAAGAAACTAGACTTAACATGGGATCAAGTGATTTCGATTTCAGACAAATTCGGAACCGCAATCCCGCCCCCATGGAACTTATGGTGGTCGGATTTACCTGTGGCTTTGATCCCCTCTTTGTGCCAAGCAATGCGACATTCAATCAAACAAAATGGAAAATTAATCATACCCATGAACCAGTCAGAGGATGCTATTGAGGGCATCAATCAAGAACATATGAGTAACATCGAGGAATATGGAGTGGTAAGATATTCATTGATGTCACTCGGATTACAACACAAATTGGAGAAAGACAACATTGTAATCGAAAGTTACTGGGAACCATTATGCGAACTCTTTGATACTGAGAATGGTAGTTATGAAATTTCAGAGATCTTGATAGAAACAGAACGCAGGCTGAAGCAGATAGATGAGGCAAAGTCGATCGTGCTCTCAGAGAGCAAGAGGGCGTCTGAGATTGAAAAACTTAGGACGGAAAGAAGAATTAGAGCCGAAACAACGGCTAGACAGAGGAACCTGGGCGTGGAGGAGACCGAAGCAATCGGAATTGCTGCGGCTGCAGAGATAGAGGACCCAGGGCCGATGAATAAAGAGGAATTCGAACAGGCCCTGTCCACATTAGACGACAACGAGGTTGAGCAATCCTTGTGGGTCGTGAGAAAAATATCACCTCACAGATGGGAGGATGCTGTTCCAACCAGAATCGGCGCACGAATGGGGAGGCCAGAAAAAGCCGAAAGAAGAGAAATGAAACAATTCACACACGCTTTGTACCCAATAGGGAATAATGGTGGCCCACAGAGATTGCTAGATCAGATCGGTAAGGGCGCACTGAGCGTAGACGTTAGCATACGCCGCTGCATAAATTGTGGAAGGGACACACACGAGATTCGTTGCCGCCACGATTATGGTGATGGCTCCCCCCCTTGCAATGGAAGGACGGAAATCAGAAGGAAAAAAAGTACAGATCGAAGACTCGGGGAGAAAAGGAATATTCAATTCACAGCCCTTCTTGAAGCGGCTAGAAAAAACCTCAATCTGAACTCATTACCTCGACCAATCAAAGCAACAAGACAGCTTGAGTCGAGGTTGCAAACCCCTGAGCCTTTGGAAAAGGGAATCTTGAGGGCGCTGCATGACGTATCAGTAAACAAAGATGGAACATCGAGGTTCGATATGATTGACGTCCCAATAACCCATTTTCGACCACTCGAGATAGGCACACCTTGGAGGAGATTGGTGGAATTGGGATACTCAGAGGACATGGACGGCAATGAATTGAAATCTGACGATCAGGTGTTGGAAATCTTCCCACAAGACATCATTCTATCCTCAAATGCAGAACTGCATCTATCAAGCACCTGCAAGTTCGTAGATGATGAATTGACCAAGATTTACGGAATGGACCCATTCTTCAACTATGAATCAAAAAAGGATCTTGTTGGGCACCTAGGAATAGGGCTTGCACCACATACATCGGGAGGGGTACTCTGTCGGATAATTGGATGGACAGACGCCTCGGCTGGGTATGCACATCCTCTGTTCCACGCTGCAAAGAGGCGTAATTGCGATGGTGATGAGGATTGCGTCATGTTGTTGCTGGAAGGACTATTGAATTTCTCAAAGGACATACTCCCCTCTAATCGCGGCGGTCAGATGGATGCTCCGTTAGTCTTGACGACACGTCTGCTTCCAAACCAAATAGACAAAGAAGCATTGAACGTTGATTGTTCATGGTCATATCCCTTGGAATTCTACCAAGCAACGTTATCACAGCCTCATTCTTCCGGGGTCAAGGGGTTCGTCGACATGGTAGAAAACCGCGTTGGCAGCATAGGGGACGTTCGAGGATACGGCTGGACTCACGATTCTGCTGGATTGAGCTCAGGACCCTCAAATTCTCAGTACAAGCTACTGCCTTCTATGGAGATGAAAATGGACGCGCAACTCATGCTGGCGTCAAAACTCAGGGCAGTATCTGTGGAGAGGGTGGCTAAACAAGTAATCGAATCTCATTTCCTCAGGGACATAAGAGGCAACCTAGTCGCTTTTACAAGACAGAAGATTCGCTGCGTAAAATGCAATGCATCATACAGGCGAATTCCCTTGACCGGAACATGCATAGCCAAAGTAGCGAAAAATGACGCAACACGACGCCTAGGGAACTCATCAAACATTGACAGCCGCCCATTTTGCGGCGGCAACCTCACTTTGACAGTGTCCCCAGGTGCAGTTAGGAAGTATATCGGCGTGACAAACAGGGTTATCGAGAAGTATGGGATCGATTTATACACAGAACAGAGAGTAAAATGGATGGAAGATAGTGTAGAATCTCTTTTGGAGAATGACAAGGTTACTATAATGACACTTGGGGATTTCATATGATCCCCGAGAATCCCAACTCCTCCAGAATCCTCTTCATCCACCTCAACTTCAACAACTTTCTCTCAGGATCAGTGGCCCCCGAGAATTTTCCAACGACGTCGGACCTGGTCCCTAAAAGCACAATGTCTGACACGCTGACTCCCATAGATACGACGATGCAAACGGCCCTGTCCCCGTCGGTGAAACCTCCCGGATTCACCATGCCATCTATGGAAAAAGGGGTTTGATGTGTGATAGAAATTGGAAGATCTCTCACTCTTGGTATTAGACGCCTCAACGACTCTTGATTATCCCCATGCGCATGGATGATCATGGGGATATTGTTGTCAATGGATAAAGAAAGACCTGTGCCCCCATCACCGTCAGAAACAACCCCAATCACGGAATCCCATCCCTCTTTCGGATCTTCCAGATCAGAGAAGATTTCTCCTGACCCATCCGCGACAATAAATCTACACCCTTTTTTCATTGCATCTTCGATTTCATCTATCTCAACCGCTGCCCCTACGATCGCGACGCTTCCGGAGTGTGAGAATAATTCTCGTCTGATGTTATCCCAAGTTTTGTTCAGATCAAGAAGAGAACGTCTGCAGGGTGCAGAACAGACCAATTCATTCACGAGCCATTTCGCAACGTACAGATCCTTATCAAGCGACCATCCAAACTCAGACCTTATCTCATCTTGAACCTCGACCAATCTCCTATCTATTGACAGATGGCGATCCCCGATCATGAAGTTAGGCTGCCGTGAGCGTTCAAGAACCCTGCCGGCTCTGAGCGTACAACATGCCTATGCCAAGTACCCCTCCAGCTCTCACAAATGAGAGTGCCTTGGCAAGATATCCGTTCTTACCCCAAGCCAGATCCCACATGCGAAAGTTGTTCGACGATAATGCAATCGATATTGATGCGATTATTGAACAAGGTTGGTTAGAAGAAGCACGATCATTGGGCCGATTGAGGCTTGTCGAGTCAATTGTACACAAATCAGAAGCCGATCCAATGGGAACAGTAGATCTTGCTAATGAAGCCTCTAGGTTATTCTCCATGGCCGCTTATCAATATGCATTCATGGTAGTATGTGCCTCATTTGATGATAGATTAGTATCAAGGTGGGCAGAGGGAGAATCAAGCTTGGCAGACAAGAACATAGGGATTGATGAAGTATATTTTGAAACCATAGTTAAGACTTATATTTCCTCTCTGAAAATCTCCTTGGAAAATGGTCAAATGATATATTCAGTGCCGCTCAGTGACTTTCTTGAGTTGTGCCCAAGAATATCCGGATCTTACTGGAGACTAGTGAACAGACCGGTGAATGATGGTTGGGTCACTCTTGATCCTGCTTCCGGCGAAACCAGCGCCAAACGCGTCGCCAGGTTGGTGAAAGAGAGAATCAGAGAGGAATTAATTGAGAGAAGTAGGGAAAGCATGGCAAGAATGTCTGAACAACTAGCCGATAGGCTGGGAGAAGAAGTTACTCGTATATCCGAACTTTTCGGATCCCAAGTCAGGTCTGAACTACCCATTGCCTCAGCCACCAGAGAGGATTGGCCCCCTTGCTTTTCAAACTCAATAGAGGAACTAGCTTCCGGAGTAAATGTGAATCACGTCGGACGCGTGTTCGTCGCCGCTATGGGCAGGAGCATGGGACTTCCTTTGGAAATGACCTGCTCCTTTTTCGAGGGCGCTCCAGATTATGACCCTCAGACAACGTCGTATCAAGTAGGCCACGTGTACGAACGTGAATACACACCCCACGGTTGCGGCGCACTGAAAGCAGCGGCCAGATGTCCAGTCGGGCCAGGCGATGATAGGCTGTGTGATCAGGAGTGGTTGACTCACCCTCTGAAGTACCTGAGGGCAAAACAACGTTCTAGGGCGAAGTCAGAAACAGTAGTATGAGCCAATGAACGGCGTGTTATCTGACACTGGAACAAACAATTCAAATCTTGGATCCTACTTGGGCCAAACGAACTCCCATGGTGAGGACACTCGTCATTTCAGTTGATCGGGACAATGACCTGGGGGTCAAAGCAGGTGTGAGAGGGCCAGTAATCGGACGAAAAGCAACCCTAACTGCAGCCTTGAGACTCGGCATCGCTGATCCTGAGGAAAGTGACACAAACGCTATCATGGGCGCACTTCACCATCACGACAGGCTCATCGAGAAATCTGATTCCAGCGATGGGGTCGAAGTGGCAATTCTTACGGGGGACGTTCGTGTCGGTCCCAGGAGTGATAGAGCGATAGCAAGCCAATTGGACGAGGTCATACGACTTTTCCAGCCAGATACTGCCGTCCTCGTCACCGATGGAGCGGAGGACGAAGCCTCGATACCCATCATATCATCCAGAGTCAGGATCGATCACATAGAGAAAATCATTGTTAGACAATCAAAGGGCATCGAGAGTACTTACTATTACATCGCTAAAGCAATCGAGGACCCGCGATGGAGAGCTAGATTGCTGGTACCCATCGCCACTTTCCTCCTTATTCTCGGTCTAGGCCTAATCTTACCACGATATGGCAATATCCTAATTGGATCTCTTCCATTGATAATAGGAGGATGGATACTGGCGAAAGGACTTGGTTGGGAACAGCAGCTGGAAAGACTGTTTGATGACATGCGCAGCAGCGCATCAGGCGGGCTATTCTCCTCCCTTTTGTGGGCGATGTCAGTGGTATCCGTATTATTCAGCATACTAGCCGCTTTCGATATTTTTACCGATAATGTAGCATATGGGAACAGGTCAAATCTGTGGATATGGGCCCGAGCGATAGATGAAGCACTCCAGTGGCTCGTAATAGCCGGCGTTTGCTTCTCGCTCTCCCTTGGGGTCCTGCGTTGGAAAGAGGGGACTTTCCGCGGCCAGTCGATCTTAATGATTGGATTGGGGTTGGTGGCCTATGCATTCATCAATGCAACAGTCGACCTTCTGCAGGAGTGGCCCAACTACCAGCCCTCGGTCTCCACGGTGGTTGATGACTGGGGATTGCCATTTATGTCGGTAGTTTTCTACTACCTTCTCAGAGTCGTGGTCGATTCCTTGCGCAATGAAGATGAAGATCCGAATGCCAACCGACACTGGGGCATTTGAATCGAAAGCCCATTCAGATTTTATCACTGACTTGATTGCTTGAAATTCTTCCGTTTACGAACCCTCTCCATGTACCGACTGTAATTCCCCGGCCATACAACCACATTGCCATTGCCTGGAACCTCCCAGATTGTATCGCATATCTTGTCGAGAAACCATCTATCATGGCTGACCGTAATTATACTCCCATCATATCTTATCAGAGCCTCCTCAAGAGCCTCTTTTGCATCTGTGTCTAGGTGGTTAGTCGGCTCATCTAAGAGGAGAAGATTATTCTCTTCAAGTAGCAATTTTAGTAGTGCGATGCGGGCTCTTTCACCACCGCTCAATGAGCTTAATTTTGTACCAACCATGTCTTTAGTGAATTGAAATTGGCCCAACAAAGCCCTTATTTCACCATAATCCATTCTAGGCTTCAAAAATCTGATTTGTTCTATTGGTGTGAGGTCGAAATTTAATGATCTATGGTCTTGATGGAAGTAACCTATCTTGACCCCTGGCCTGACATCAATCTCCCCTTCGTCGAGTTTCAGTTCCCCCATTATAGTCCGCAGAAGGGTGGTCTTGCCGGCCCCATTACCTCCCACAACACCTATTTTCTGACCTCTTCTTACTCCAATTTCAACGGAGTCAAAAATAGGCCGATCCAATTCGCTGAAAGTTAATCTTCCCTTCTTTATATCGAGGACTTCTAGGCTGGATTTCTCGCTGGATTCCAAAGAAAATTTGAGTCCTCTACGAGATTTGGGTTTCATGGATCTTAGCCACTTCAATTCACGCTGAGCCCGATTAATCATCACATGCTTCTGTGAAATCGACTTGTCGTATTTGTTTGCTGATTTCATAGATTGAACCGCACCTTTCAATCGTCGAAGCTCTTTTTGGGTTTTTTGAATGCGATCATCCAAGGTCTGTAAGAAAAGGGCTTTTTGTTTCAAAAAAGAAGAATAATCCCCTACGTAACCTTTCACATGGGCATCTTGCACTTCTAGTACCGCGTTGCAAATCCTATCGAGAAAGTACCTATCATGACTGACAACGACTATCGCTCCCTCGAAATCCAACAGGAACTGCTCAAGCCAATCTAATGTTTCCAGGTCCAGGTGGTTTGTTGGTTCATCCAAAAAAAACACTTCTATCTCTGATAAACCAACGAGTTGTCGAGCAAGGGCTACCTTTGCCCTTTCACCGCCCGATAACAATTCGAGTTGAGTGTCCATAGGATGTTGAGATAGATCAAGGGCTCGAAGTATTTCCTGAGCCCTGCTAGCAACATTCGATCCACCTGATTTGGCATTCATACTCTGCAACTCTTGATATCGATCGATATCCGCCTGCCAATCACCATCGTAGAACGAGGGGTCCGCCATTCTTCCCTCGATATCGGCCAACTCGGCATCTATTTCCTCAAATTGTCTTCCCTTTCGTTCCAGTTCCTGTTCCAAAGTGGCTCCTTCATCAATATCTCTGACTTGGGTAAGGAAAGCAATCCTCAATCCCGGAGCGAATGAAATTTCACCGAGATCTTGATCTTGTTCAGAAATAGTTCGCAACAATGTGGTTTTACCTGCACCGTTGTGGCCAACAATGCCAATCCTGTCCCCTTCTTCAATTCGGACATTTACCCCCTCGAGAACTGTAGTCGGGCCGAACGATCTGTGCACCCCCTCCAGTCGAATTAACTCTCTAGCCACGCCATCCCGAGGGTAATGGGGTTGAAGTGGCCATCGGTCATAAGGTCCGATGAATCAAAGAATACCCGCCATGGCGTAGAACCATGGAATCCGTCATCAAGATTATTTGGAGGGGAGACCAAAGTGAGATCATAAGGGCGATCGAATCCGTAAAACCAGACGATTCTGATACCTTTACCATCGAATATGCCACGGTTGAGAGGGATTTTTTTGCAACTATTACAATAAAATCAATGTCACTTTCTTCAGCCAAGGCGACAGCAGACGATATCCTTGCCTGTTTGGGCGCCGCATCCGTGACAGCAGATATTCTCAACGATTGATCATTAATTTCTCATATTTTGGTCATAAATCGAAAAACACTCCTTCATATCCCACACGCTGATGGAAGAAGGTATGAACACAGGAACGATACTTGCATTCCTGATCGGCACTTACGCTTCTTTCGCTATTGCCGTGATGGCCGCCACCCCTCTGCTCGCGTAAGTGAGAGAACTGAAGGCCGTACATAATCAGGGACGATTAAATTACTCCTAGTAGAGGGTAGGGTATGGCATTACCCCACGACAGGTCGGGCTTGTTGTGGAACGACGGTCCCACTGCCAGGTTCACCAAATCGATGGAGCGCTGGATCAATGCTATGTATTCAGATGACCCATCCGACACAGATGTCATTACGGCGGGTCAATCAGTTTCCAGAATAATTGCCAAGGAAGACGGCGTCCTATCAGGAAGGCCGGTTCTTGATTACCTCATTGAAAACTACTGCAATGGAGCAACAACAGAGTGGAATTTTACCGAAGGCCAAGGATTTCAGAAAGGGCAGGAGATAGCCTCAATAGTCGCCAAATCTGATGAAATCCTCAAGATAGAAAGAATATGTATGAACTTGATAACTAGATTGAGCGGCATCGCATCGACGACCTCCAAGTGGAGCGAACAATTGGGAGGGGTATACCTTGCAGCAACTAGGAAAACGAACTGGGGAGTCCTAGACAAGTGGGCAGTACATATTGGAGGGGGCCTCACTCACCGCCTTGACCGCTCGGACGGGCTGATGATTAAGGAAAACGATTTTTCGATGTCAAAACTAACTTTGGAAGAAATCCTCTCAACCTTCAGGACAGCAACTGATTTTCCTGTGATCGAAGTAGTGTCATCGGATCAGGCATTAAGTGTGGCCAACTCATGGATCGAACTCCAATCTGGACTTTCAACTACATATCAATTAACTTTGATGATGGACAATCTGGGGCCCGAAAATTGCAGGGAATTCTCTGACAGACTAGTTGATATGGGCCTAAGGCAGAAATTTGTTTTGGAAGGCTCAGGTAGGGTTAGGTGGGAAAATCTGCAGGATTGGGCACAGTCTGGTGTGGATGTGGTCTCATCGGGATCGATAACCATGGAGCCTCGCATGATTGATATGACGATGCTGATGGAGGTCTCGAAGTGACTATCCCTGATGATCATCCCAGAAGGAAATCATTGTTATCCAGACAGAAAATAGTCGACGCCCAAGCAGCTGGCTTACTAGCAGACTCCGCACTGATTGCCCATGGTAGGGGAGAGGCATTCGACTATCTTATCGGAGAAAGGACCACCGATTCTGCAAAAAGGGCTGAGAGGGAGGCATTGAACCGTCTTTTCAGAGCGAAATCGCCAGTCATTTCAATGAATGGAAACACAACTGTTCTCGCAGGTCGAGAAGCCATTTGCCTTGCGGCGTTGACTGGCAGCAGTGTGGAGATCAACATTTTTTACAGGACTGATGATAGAATGCGTTTGTTATTGGCTGAGATTCACAGAATGAAAGACTATGTCATGAAAAAATCTCCCTCGGATGAAATCGAGTTAGAAAGGTGGAAGGATATGGTGAAATCCGTCAAGATACATGGAGAGAATCCTGATGCTAAAATACCACATCTAGAAGGACCTCGAGCACTTTGCTGCTCACAAGGAATCTTCCAAGCAGATGTCATCCTTGTACCGTTGGAAGATGGAGACAGATGCGAGGCCCTGGTTGCTATGGGAAAGGAAGTTATTGTAGTGGACTTGAATCCGCTTTCGAGAACTTCAACTACAGCCTCCGTCACTATTGTCGATGAAGTCATAAGGGCTATGCAGCGAATGGTCATTATGGCAGTTGAAGGCCCTCTGAACACCGATCAAGACTGGGACAATCGAGCTGCACTCGTGGATGCTCTTGATGAGATAGGAAGATCAACGAAACTACTCTCTTCTTGAGATCACGCTTTGTCATTTCTCAGTAATCTTCTGACTCTGTCTGCAATCGCATCACCGACTTCCGAGGTCGTCCCAGTCCCACCAATGTCGTAGGTTTTGGGCCCATCTGAGGAAAGGTGTTGAGAAATGGCCTGTTGTAGGATATTCCCATACTTGTCCAATAATGGATCATCATGGCGAAGTGAAAGATTCTCCAGCATTAGTTGGAGCGAGGACAGCATCGCAATGGGATTCACTCGATTCTTGCCAGCGTGCTTTGGGGACGATCCATGCACAGGTTCGAACATCATGTGTTTATCACCTAAATTCGCTGATGCAGCCATTCCCATACCACCCTGCAATACCGATGCCAAGTCAGTTGCTATGTCGCCGAACATATTTGGAAGGACGACAACGTCAAGGTCTTCTGGGTCCCTTACGAGCCACATTGTGAAGGCGTCAATATAGGCCTCCTTTGCCCCGATTTTGGGGTATGATTCAGCAATCTCACGAAAGATGGATCGAAAAAATTGGCATCCTCTAAGGACATTAGACTTGTCGACGCAAGTCACACTCTGGGGGACGCCCAACTTAGCAGACCGTCGCACAGCAAGATCAAAGCAAAATTTGTGTATACGCTCACTTCCAGCCCGAGATATGGGTCGCGGGTCCCACCGAACCTCCCCTTCAAGGCCAGGAAATTTCTCGATGATCAGCTTCTCATCCTTCTTTCCAACTGCGGATTGTGCCATTCTCCTCAAAAGAGAATGATAGAGGCCTTCGGTATTCTCCCTGACCATAACCAAGTCAACCAATGACGACTTCCAAATTTCCTTGTAAACCCCGTGAACTTTGTGATGAACCCCCTGGTAAAGCTTCACAGGCCTCACATTGGCATACAGATCAAGTCCAGATCTCAGACCAAGGATAACCTCTCCACCAGCCACATCCCCGTTTGGAAGCCTGGCATCTGGCCACCCAATGGCTCCAAGCAGAATGGCATCGCTCTCATCTCTGCAGATCTCGAAAGAACCCTCTGGCCATTGTTCTCCAGTTTCTAGGTAGTGTTGTCCGCCGCATGGAATAACCCTAATTTCAAATTCCACGTCTCCATTTTTCTGGAAGACGTCAAGCACCTTTAGGGCCTCAGTCATCACTTCTCGACCTGTCCCATCCCCGGGAAGAGCAACGATGCGATACGCGGACATCGTACCTCGCAGAATGGAATCCTACATCAAGCAACCCCTAACAAGAACTAATCTAACAATGCACATTGTTCATAGACGTCCATACGGAGTAGGCCCTTCATGGGTGAGGACGGATCGACCGGTAAAAAGAATCCAATAGACATCAAAGGGCTGCCAGACTCCGTGACTACCCTATGTGACGCCATGATGAAGATGGACCCAAATTGGAGCCTGTTAGAATGGCTGGACAGGCGTGCTGTGGAAGAACTAGAATTGGTCGCCTCCCATCTCGGAAGGGAAAAAATGAGATTAGAACAGAGACTATCGAGGGTTGATGACATTGCCAGACAAATGGGTAGGCAAAACGAAGCCAATTCATTGAGCAGACGGGACCCCTTCCAAAGGAACCTATTCGATGTCTACGATGGTGTCAAGAAGACGGAACAACCGACCGTTGCTGAAATGTTGGAATCCGCGGCAAATGATGCACCTCCAATCACAGACGATGACCCCATGCTATCTATCATTTCTTTGAGGATATTGGAAATGATAGAACAAGCCAATGCCGATGGTTGCGAATTCATAACATTGGATGATATTCTCAATGAATTGATACCATCCAGCCTCCAAGAAGAAGAAGTAGACGAGGCAATTGCCCATCTCGTTCAGAGGGGGGAAATTATTGAATTCAAATACGGGCAATTCTGCTTAAACCGAAGCTAAAGGCTTTACTGAAAGCGGAATCCAATGTTAAGAATATGGAATTTCGGATATAACCAGAATGGAAGATGTTAACACCTATATCCACTTGGAAAAACCCATACTGCCTAGCGGAGCCGAGAATATAGGAGAAATCAAGAATGGGAATACATCCTAAAATAGGCATAACAGGATTGCCGAAATCCGGTAAATCTGCGGTCCTCGAGAAGGTTGTAGACATGATTACAAACGAGAGGAAAGATGAGAGAAGATCGAGAAATGATCGATCTCAAGGAATGCCAATTATTGGGGGGATGAGGACTGAACCAATACTTGAGGATGGCGTCAGAATCGGATTTGAGTGCGTTGACATAATAACCGGTGATCGTGCAGTAATGGCGCACAGGGACATTGACTCGAGAACTACGATTTTGGGTTTGGGAATCGACCCCACCGGATTAGACAAAGTTGCAGTACCAGCCATAGAACGCACGATAGAGACTTGTGAGATGCTGGTTATAGATGAGATAGGAAAATTTTCAGTAGAATCAGAGGCCTTCGTAAAAGTTGTACGCGCTGCCTTGGAATTTGATATGCCAACAGTTCTAACACTTCACAAGAAGTCCAGGCATCCACTGTTGCAGGATATTAGGAGAAGAGACGATGCTAGGATACTAGAGGTGACTCCAGTGAATCGTGCATTGTTGCCATATAAAGTCCACAAGCTGGTCAGGGAAACATATTGACCTCATCAATTGAGTACTCCCCTCCCCTCGGGCCTATCATGGTCACTCCTGCGAGACGAGCTTCTAGGGTCCTCATGGGGTTCACAATCGCACTCATCCTAGTATTCGCGTTGGGCCTTCGAGGGGGCTGGATGCAGATTACCGAATGCCAGCCACAAAATTGTGGCTATAATTTGACCTCAGAAGTTCTAATAGGACTATTTTCCATCTTATCTCTATATGCATGGTGGCTTCTAAAGAAGTCACCGAAAGCCCCCCTCTTGAATAGAATCACTGACGTTTTTGTTGACCTCTCCGAGATAGAATTGTGGACAAGGCTAGAACAAGAGAGAATTGAAACCAACGATCTTGAGAGAATGTCAGATGCTTGGGCAAAACTCGAAGTTTCGACCATCGAGGAAGATGGCAAATGATCAAGCGAAACCTTCACCCTCCGCCTGCCTCCGCGAAGCAATCATGTCATCCATACCAAAGGACCTGAGTTATACTGCTGAACACGAGTGGGTTAGCATCGAAAACGAGATCGCCACCATTGGCATAACCGATTACGCACAAGACGCGTTGACAGACGTTGTTTGGGTGGAGTTACCAATGATTGGTGACAAGGTCGAATCTATGGAACCCTTTGCGAGTGTCGAATCGGTCAAGTCCGTATCTGAGATTTATGCCCCCTTATCAGGAGAGGTAATTGAAGTAAACGAGGATCTCGAAGCAGCACCAGAGACTATCAACAATGATCCATATGGAAATGGATGGATATGCAGAATTAAACTTGATACAGAGGATTTGTCAGGATTGCTTGACCACGAGGAATACAGGTCCTTGCTCGGTGAGTGAACAATGCCTCCCCTCCACCTCTATGTAGATGGATCATGCGGTGATAATCGCAACGTAGGTAAGGAAACGATCGCCGGATGGGGCGTTTGCATAGTCAGAGGGGACTCAGGAACTGGCAAGGGCCAAGGCGAAGTGATAGAGGAGTTCAGTGGACGAGTCATCACAGATCCAGAATCCCCAGAATACATGGGTGCGAGTGTCGGCTCGAATAATACCGCCGAATTAACAGCGATAGGACATGCCCTAAGGTGGGCATTGATTGATGGAAAAAAGGATGCACTGACAATAAGGTCTGATTCCGAGTACGCCTCTAATCTCACCATTGGCATTTGGAAGCCCAAGGCAAACAAAGAACTCGTCCGCCGTATTAGGTCTTTCTGGAAGGAATGCCTGTTGAACAGGACCGTCACAGTGGAGCATGTCAGAGCCCACAGAGGGCATAGATGGAATGAAAGAGCCGATCACCTTGCCTTCAGAGCCATGGAAGGCAGGAATCCGGATCCCTTGCAATTCTGGAAGCCCGGCAATCGATAATCAGGGCTCATTCAGCAAACCCGTCGTGAGCATCGCATATGTCCCTTGGAGTACCAGCAATGATGCTATAAGATTCAGAATCAACCCTCCTGCTGGTGGAATAGCCAGCCACTCCCCGACAAACCAGGTAAACAAAATCATCATCACACCCGACGCGCATAATAACCTTCCACTTCGCGAAACGTCATTCCACAAACTGAGCCATGGAATAAGCCCATTTGTTCCAAATTTCCATCTAAACCAGCCGACGTAAAGGCTGAACAAGCCGATTAGTCCAAACACTCCTAGTGTGAATGACTCATCATCCCACGGGCCCGGGGGAGCCCAGCCCACAATTAGAACCTCGAACATTATGACGATACCGATGCCAAAGAAGGGCCACCATGTTGATGTCCCGCGACTCATGATGTCCGGTGGCCCTCCTACTTCATGATATAACGGGTCGAAGAAGCGTAACGGACATTCATACGGTGGACTTGACATTAGATGGCATGCGAGATCTGCTGGCACCTCTTCACGACCACAAGGGTCGGAAGACACCGAGTGAAGCTTCGAGGGCGTGGTTTATCCTGGTCATGACATTCAGCTTAATTGCGGGTTTGGCAGCTTCAGAAGGCAACATAGTGGTAGGCTCCGCTTGCGGGTTGGTCATTGCCACTGCTTTGCTAAATATTGGTTGGCTCTTGTTGAATACACTAGGAGAGGGCCGAAAAACAGTTGCATTAACTGGAGCAGTCACCCGCATGCCTGATATGAGTGAGGCTGAATGACCTATCATGGGCGTGTCGTATCGATGGGTTGGCATACCCGACACCGCGCACTTAGACCTTAGATACAGAGTCCTCAGAGAAGGCATGCCTCGCGAAACCGCAAGATACAATGATGTGGATGATGATCCTAATACAAAATTTGTCGGAGCGTTCATCCATGGGGTAATGGTAGGTTGCGCGACACTGCAGTATGACCCCAGAGAGGAAGCTAATCTAAGAATCAGGGGAATGGCAGTGGATCCGGACCACAGAAACAAGGGGATCGGTTCCAATCTCGTTGGAATGCTCCAAGACTACGCTATTGAATTAGGGACAGGAATATGGTGCAATGCCAGGGTAAAAGCTATGCCGATGTATCAACGAAAAGGGTTCAAAATAACATCAGAACTATTCGAGATTGCGCCTATTGGAATGCATTATGAAATGCATTGGAGTCCGAAAGATATTGCCAAATAGACGGAGGTTGATGAATGGTGGAAACAAGGACTCTGAATCAAGACGAGATTGAGGCTATGATGGCAAGGGTCAATTCAGTGCCGATGATGCATACCCTAGATCTAGAGATCTTGCGCCTAGATCATGGGGAATGCGATGCCAAGGTACCAAGGAAAATTGAGTGGGATGGCATATACCAAACCATGCATGGGGGTATCTTAGCAACAATAGCAGATTCGGTTACCTGCTGGGCAATACTCACCCAGATAGGAGCAAAAGAGAAAGTGGCAACTACCGACTTCAACATCAGATTCCTGAGGCCATGTTTGACGGACGCGTTGTGTCATGCGCGTGTGGTAAAACTTGGTAGAACACTTTGCGTAGCTGAGGCTGATTTGCTAGATACGAACGGCCGCAAGGTCGCAGTCGCACAAGCGACCTATGCCCGCTTGCACGATTGAACAATTTTCAGTATTTTATGTAGAAATACGACTATATAATTTTAAGATGCCTAGATGTTTTACTAACATGGGACTCCTAAGAGTCAAATCTACGCCTGCTGCCATATTGCTGACTTTCACTGCGATTGTTTCCTTGATCTACGCGTTGAACTTCATGTTCTTTGCTGACTGTTATGTGACGGGCGGTGCCGATTGTTTCACAATTCTCTCCAACGGCACATCTGATGGAGACAACTCATTTGGCAATGGGGCACCCGAGACTGCTTTCAACGGCGTCCTCATGTTTGGCATCTTCATTTCTACTGCCATCATCCTGAATGAAGGTGCAAAGGGTAAGTGGAGTACGATGATTCCAGTCATAATAGGTCTTACCACAATGACGGCTGTGCTTTGGCTGTATTGGGGTGATGATCTAGATTCTGCGGAGACTCCAAAGTATGTCACACCTATTCTTCTGGTTGCATACACGGCCGCTTACTTCTTGTTGAAGGGAGAAGACGAGGTAGATGACGGCCTCTCAGATTTTTCACCGGGACAAAATATCAAGGATACACCTGCCTTAATCACGCTGTCTCTTGTGGCCTTAATGGGCGGTTACTACTGCTTCCGAGCTTTACTAAGCCCAGGAGCAGTGAGCGAACTCGTAGAGCCCGGAGCTCTTGAACATGGCCTAGGTTCACCTTCCAATGTCACTGTGGCTGTTGGTGGCAGTCTATTCCTTGTGTATTTCTTATGGACTGTCCTGACCATCTTGGATGGAGCCAGCGGTAAGTGGGCCATTATCCATCCTGGTATTTTCGCCCTCTTGGCTGGAGCGATACAAAATTACGTCGGATATGCTTCTGCAACCGAGGAGGCCAGTAGAGCCATCACAGATGCCACCATACAGGACGCAGTTGCAGGCCCCCTTGCCCTGTTGCTCGTTTTGTTCGCCTACTACAGGCTAAGGCCTGAGGGGATCGAGGACGGAATGACATACGGCGGAGAAGATTGGCCCAACAAAGCCAACGACTTCAACGTCATGGTAATTGGATTCGCATTGGTTCTCGGCCTATTGTTCACATTGAACGCAGTATTGGTTTGAATTGTGGAGCACGAGCCGGGATTTGCACCCGGGTACACGGATCTGCAGTCCGTTGCATAGCTACTCTGCCACTCGTGCTTGTGCGACCCACCAAACATTTCGATTTCAACGCTTCCCGAGTCTTGATTTGTACCGTATCTTAGAATACCTTCATGGACAGGGGGCTAAACGATTCCTATATGCCCACGGTCGCAACCCGTTTCGATAACCTCGGTGTTGGATTTGCACCCTACCTCCAGCCCCCTCCGGAGGGAGTCATAAGGTGGACCGTTGGCGAACCAGGATTCCCAACTCCAGAACCAGTAATCTCCACTGCTGTGTCCGAGTTACTGGATGGCAAGACGAAATACACAAGAGGCCAAGGATCACCAGCACTATGCGAGGCTGTTGCACACCATCTAATGAAGACCAGCAAGATAAGTGTGAGCCCGGAGAATGTTTTGATAACACCAGGCGCCAAACAAGCCCTACTCTACTCATACATGACCGTGCTAAATCCTAGTGACGAGGCAATCCTACTCTCACCATCATGGGCCTCATACGAACCGATGATTTCAATCATAGGGGGGGTCCCAGTAAACGTTCCCGTAGACAGGAAAAACTTCCATCCAGATATGGATGCCATTCGCTCCTCCATAACCGATCGTACACGAATGATAATGGTAAATTCGCCTTGCAATCCAACCGGCGCTGTATACACACGGGAGGAGATTGAGGAAATCGTATCTATTGCCATCGAACACGATCTCTGGATAATTTCAGATGAGATATACTCGAGACTTATCTGGAATGGAGGTGAGCACGTCTCACCGGCCACAATCGAAGGTGGAAAAGAGCGCACTATTGTCATAAGCGGTTGGTCAAAAACATGGGCTATGACAGGTATGAGAGTAGGTTTTCTCGCAGGGCCTGAACAAGCCGTGAGAGCCGCTGTGAAATGCCAAGCCAACTCGGCCTCGCACATCCCCACATTCATGATGGAAGCAGCTAGGGTCGCATTAGACTGCGATGATCACGTGGAACGATTCTCCGATGCCTACAGGCACAGGAGGAATTTGATTGTTCAGGGCTTAGAAGACATACCGGGCTTGAGAATAGTAAACCCGGAAGGTGCCTTCTATCTATTCATAGATGTAACAGGGACAGGAATGTCTGATGTCCAGTTTGCAGATGGAGCCTTGAAGGCTGGCGTACAACTTATCCCAGCATCGCTCATCACAGGTGGAGAGGGTTTCATTCGTGTATCCTATGCTGCTTCAGAGGAAGACATCAAAGAGGGAATAAACAGATTGAGATCATGGCTCTTGGAATGAAAGCAAAAATTGTACAACCCACTACCGTTTATTTTAGAGAGAATAGAGGCCAGAACTAATTAGAATAATTCATAAATAGAAATCGCCCGACACAGCCCCGATTTCGGTGGTGATAGGGTGGTTAAGGCTCACGGAAAACACGTTTACATCGACTATACTGGGTATCAATATGATGAACTGAACAATGGTGAAAAAATATTAGAAATCATGATCCAATCAACTCGGGTTGCGAACATTAGGCCCGTTTTTTCTCATGTGGAGGAGTTTGATGGTCAGAGCTCACCTCCTGGGTTTGCAGCTGTGGTACTTTTAGATGAGTCCCACATCACTGCACATTGCTATTATGAAAAGGGATGGTTGGCAATTGATGCATTTACATGTGGTGATGGCGATCCTGATCTTATTGCGGAATACATAACAAGAAATCTGGAAATAAGGATGCCTGGCCTTCAACAAATGCGGAGGGAGTTGGTAGATAGGTTCCTTCACAACAACGTAGAAGGGGCTGTGATTGATTGAAAGAAGAAGGGGATCCAGTGAGAGATTTCATCAAACGGAACTACAATCATTTCAACGCGGGAGAGCTTTCGAGATGTATAGAATCACTTCGGGATTTCCTTGACAAAGATGGCCGATTGATGATAACCCTTGCTGGTGCTATGTCGACGGCAGAGATTGGCAAGACACTTTCACCTGCGATCAAGGCCCAAAAAATACACGCGATATGCTGCACAGGGGCTAATCTGGAGGAAGACCTGTTCAATTTAGTTGCAAGTTCAGATTATGAGAAAATAACAAATTGGAGGGAACTGACCCCCCTTGATGATCTCAATCTCCACGATAGAGGGCTCAATCGTGTCACAGATGTCGCAATACCAGAACATCGGGCAATAAGATACGTAGAGGACAAAATCATGGCTTTATGGAAAGATGCTGAGGCTGCAGGCGACAGAAGATTCCCTCATGAGTACATATATGATCTCCTAATGCACGGGGATTTAGAGTTCGATGGGGACCCTGATGACTCATGGCTAATGGCCGCGGCGGACGCCAACATTCCTATTTTCACCCCTGGATGGGAGGACTCCACTCTGGGAAACATCCTAGTCGCACGCGTGATTGATTTGTCCATATCTTCTCAAGATATCGTATTAAGTGGATTACACTCAATGCAAGCATTAGCGGATTGGTACAGAGAGGATGACTCTCCTACGGGGATTCTACAGGTAGGAGGCGGGATCGCTGGGGATTTCCCCATGTGTGTAGTTCCGATGCTTAGGCAAGATGTCGGAATCAATGTGAGATTATGGTCTTGGTTTGCTCAGATATCAGAATCAAGGCCGTCCTACGGGGGCTACTCAGGTGCACCACCGAGCGAGAAAATCAGCTGGGGAAAAATAAGCACCGAGACCCCTCGGTTTGTTATAGAGTCGGATGCCACCATAGTTTTGCCATTGATTCTCCAATCGATAGTAGAAAACTGATCAAACAAGTCGACCTTGATATTGAAGCCCCTGTTCTTCTATCCTGATCAGTTGATTGTATTTCGAAGTTCTGTCAGACCTAGCCGGAGCACCTGTCTTTATCCAACCACATCCAGTTCCTACTGCCAGATCGGATATGGAGCTGTCACAGGTTTCACCTGAACGATGTGACATGATGCAGTCAAAGCCGGCGCTTCTAGCAATCTGCATCACTTCAAGAGTTTCAGAGACAGTCCCTATCTGGTTAGGCTTGATCAAAATTGAATTGGAGGCTCGATCAAAGACACCCTTCTCCAATCTCAATTTATTGGTTACGTAGAGATCGTCTCCAATGACAAGAACATCATGACCTTTCTCTGTGAAGGATATCCAGGACCCCCAATCATCCTCTGAGAAGGGGTCTTCTATCGAAACTATGGGATATTTTTCAATCCAAGAGGAATACAACGAGGAAAGTTCTGACCCGCCAATCATCTTTCCATCGAAAGAATATCCACCAGAGTCATAGAATTCAGTGGCAGCGACATCTAGTGCGATTCCGATTTGAGTTGAACTTGAGTATCCAGCCCTCTCGATGGCTTCTACCAACAATTCCAATCCCTCTTCGTTTCGTCCCAAGGAGGGGGCGAAACCCCCTTCATCACCGATTCCAGAAAGCAGTCCCTTTTCCTCGAGTGTGTTTTTTAGGGCGTGATAAGTTTCGGTCCCAGCCCTGAGAGCAGATGTGAAATCTGGGAATCCATACGGAACAACCATGAATTCCTGCACGTCTACGTTAGTTGCTGCATGTGCACCTCCATTTAGGATGTTCATCAACGGGACTGGCATTACGCCGACTGGCCAATCACCAGGTATAGATTTCCATAATGGAATCCCTTTTTCATTGGCCGAGGCCCTCAGGATCGCTAAGGAGCAACCTAGAATTGAGTTCGCCCCCAGTAGGCTTTTGTTTGGAGTCCCGTCTGCTGAAATCAGACGCTCGTCGATCATAGTCTGATCATGGACACTCATGCCGATTAGCTCATTTCTTAATATCGTATTCACATTATCCACAGACCTTTGGACTCCCGATCCCAGCCACATGGGGCCACCGTCTCTCAGTTCCACAGCTTCGTGAGATCCAGTGCTAGCCCCAGAGGGGACTGCTGCCCTTGCCGAGAATCTCCCGTCTACAAAACAGTCGACTTCAATCGTCGGCCGCCCCCTCGAATCGAGGATCATTCGAGCGAGGATGTCGGTGACTTGTCCTATCATGGCCCAATGCGGAGGTCACGCCCTGTCAAGTTTCCCGAGAATTATGCATTCAACCAACCTAGCCACCTGGAGACGGCTGATTGCAGTAAGGGAATCTCTAATTCTGAGCGACAGCATCTTTCCCAGCACAACTGTTCTTGGGATGGTGAAATTGAGAACAACTCAGCTTTGCACAGGACCCCATCATCTTGAGAGCTCAACCTTCGATAGTCATCCACGAAACAATGGATTAAGTTCTTCGGGAAATGGTGCATTACGGCTGTTTCGGGACAACACAGAACAGCACTTTTTTCCAGGAAAAGTAGTGAAGAACCATCGACCTCATTTATTTCATGTCCGTGGAGATTTACGTGGTGAAGCATCGCTGCGACATCTATGTTGTACCAATCAGACTCTTCCTTGGTGAGTTTCAATGATGATATATCATCAAGATACTCTTGGATTTCACTTTGGCTGGATTGAGGCGCGTCCCGCATCAGTGAAACAAAAAACATCCACTGATTTGAAACCAACCAGCAATAAATTCTGTAAATAATTACCGAAAAATGTAAAATTTTTTAATTTTTTTTCCGTAAGAATGAACCAATGGTATCAAAAGTGACTGGTTAACGGCAATATCATGCCTGAAGTAGATTCACTTGACAGATCTATTCTGTCAGTACTCAGAGACCAAGGAAGATCCTCATTTGTTCAGATCGCCAACTCAACCGGTGTCACAGAGAGAACGGTCAGGGCCAGAATGAGAAGGCTGGAAGACGAGGGCATCATTAGAGGGTATACGATAAGGGAGACAGGAATTGGACTCTCTGCGTTAGTCCGACTCAGTGTTGGGCCCGGTATTGAGATTGGCACTTTGGCAGGTGAATATGCATCTTGGGACGGTATAGAATCAGTCTACGAGATAAGCGGGGATGCAGATCTAATCGTCCTGGCACATGTTGATGACACCGTGGCTTTGCGCGGACTCTTGGACAGAATTTGGTTGAGTGCTCCGGGAAGCATAATTTCGACGAGAACTGAGCTTGTATTGGAACAGTACTGATAAATCGTGATTTCCCACAAGATAAGTCCCAGAATCATGGTGGGGCATTAGTCATTCTTTCCACTTTACAGAACATCCAATACTTTCTGTTCTCTGGACCCGGATTCTCTGCCCTGAGACATATTGATTCAGTGCATCCTTAAGTTCACATGTTGTAGCATTGGATGGATCTCGGGGGGAATCGTCAAGGCGACCACGATACAGTACATCATGACCTCCAGAAACAAGATAAAATTCTGGAGTTCGCTTGGCTCCGTACGATCTTGCAACCTCTTGAGTCGAATCATGCAAGTAAGGGTATGACATCCCCTTGGAGGCCCTCTCAACCATATGGTCCCAGTCATCTGAGACATACCGCTCGGGGTCATTTGAATTGATTCCGACAAATCCTAATCCAAATTCTCTTGCCATCTTTGCTATTTCTTCAATTCTACCCTCTGATGCGACAACGTATGGGCAGTGATTGCAAGTGAACATCACAACCCCACCAGTTTCTCCGATCACTCCATCTAGGCCGACTACAGACTCACCATGGGTCTTATTCGCATTTGGCAGATTGAATGTTGGCGCTTTGTCCCCCGGCTCGACACCATGACTTGAAGGCATGATCTGCCGAAAGCATCACCTGACATGAACCCTTTCTGCGGGAATCCCTGCCAATGACTCCATCAATCTCAGCCTAGATCTGGCGTGTTGATCACTTGGATCGATATCCAGGACCTGACGCCATCGTTTGTAGGCCGCCCTGAAATCTCCCGCCTTCTCTTCAAGATCGGCAAGGATCATCAGGACGTCAAATCTCCTCGGATTGCATTCTGAGGCCTTCTCGAGGTCGGACATGGCCTCGTCAAGCCGATTAAACTCAAGATATAACCTCGCTCTACAGGCCCATGATTCGCTATCACTTGGATCCAGTCTAATTGCCTCGTTGAGAAGGGCCTCAGCCTGCTCACCCCTTCCAGTTTTTATGAGGCAAGACGCCAGTAATGCCATTGCATCGACATCTCCAGTTTGAGATGAGACAGCGCCTTCGAGTAGATCTATCGCCTCATCCCATAATGATAGCCCAACCATTGCCTCAGCATTACGTTTTATCGCTATTGGATTGTTTGGCCTGTTTCTGACAACCTCGCTGGAATGTTGGGCTGCCAAGTCGTACTTATCTTGGAATAGGTACAACAAAGCGAGGTTTAGACGGCCTGAGACGTGACTTGGATCAACCTTGATGACGCTCAAAAACCTCCTCTCAGCCTCTTCCATTCGTCCTTCTCTGGCATGTGCCAATCCATTCAAGAAGTCCATTTCTAATCTATCAGCTCGAACCTTATCGCATTCCCTGAGCACGGATCGTGCCTCGTCGAAATCCATCGTTTCGATGAGTATACGCGCCTCTTCAATTAGGACGCTTGGCTCCTTCTCAGCGATCCGTCTCGCCCTGACGATGCACGTCCGCGCCTCGCCTAGATCACCAGATAGCCTGTTGTAGTATGCGGTAGCCAGCCAGCTTCTATGATCTTCTCTATCACAGCTCGTCATCTGTATGCTGCAGTCCTTCAACCTCGAGATGAGGCTTTCAGGCACCGATCCAGTATTGTCCCTTTCCAACTTGCACTGACTCATCAAAACTAATACTTCAGATTCCAAAAGTCCTATTGTTGGGTTGAATGCTCTCGATCTGTCTAACAATGACAAGGCGTTATTCAAGTCATCAACGGCGATTGACAACTTAATCCCAGCCTCGTAGAGGGCTGGACTCCCACCAACATCAACTTTTGAGTTGAGGTGAGCCATCGCGGAATCTGCCATACCCATTGAAACAATTATTGAGACCTCCAACAGAATCGAATCATCAGACTCAGATTTTATGTCCCTAATTAGTCTGAGCGCCAAATCATACTGTCCCTTCAAATGGGCAATTTCAGCCCTCATGAATAAGACGTCGTCAACGTTTTTCTCTTCCAAAGTCATGCCGTCTAACAATTCCAGACCTTCGTCCAGCATCCCCTCTGATATTTTCTTGCGGGCCCGTTTGACTCTGACCGAGGGAGACATTTCCAGGACATTGGGGCCCACAGCTCTGGACCGAAGATTATGAATGGACCCAACAACCTCCACCTCCATCTCTCCATCCCAATCAAGTGACGCTAGCCTCCGCCGATTCCGAGAAGATCTTGAGTCACTTTCAGGCAACAGGGATAGCTGTTCGATCAGCGCTGGCATGTCATCGGGTTCAGAGTCGATGTGGGCTTCCAGAGTTTCAATCAACTCGTTCCTTGTCCCACTGACTCTGATAATCCTCAGGAGGCCAGACATGGAATCGAACCTATGCCCTTCTCTGAGGGAAGCCTCGTAAGCATCGCGAGCATGTTTTTGGACATCATGCTCCTCAAACAATGAACCCAGTCGTTCGAACTGTGAGGAGGTTAAACTCAGGTCATCGGGCCTTACCCCAGTAGAATCTAACATAATTCCAAGCCTCCTAGTGAGACTCCCCATTGCTATCAGAGAGTCGTCCGAGTCAGCCTCGTCATTTTCCAAGGCCATTGCAAGTAATCTCGCTGGATGTGAGATTAAATCACAAACCCTACTGACGCTTCCTCCATCCAATCTGCTCAGCATTCTCTCTGCGGTGTCGATTGCAGTATGGGCTGCAAGTCTGTCATGCACTGGATCACCGTCTCCGATCACGGATTCCAATCCGTCATTCACTGATGACAATTCTCTGTGTACAGTATAATATGCGGAGGACATCGTGTCAAGTTCCAACTTCATCTCAAGCGCCTTCCGCTTGTTGTATCTTTGACGGATAAAGGCTGTGGCGTAAGCGATTATCAACAGTGCATAGACCCCTATCACTATGCGCGAGGCCTCTACCATGCAATCAATCGACTTCGATGAGGCTTTGATGCCTTCTGTCTAATCAAAGGGGCAAGTGGCAATTACACGCCCCTTCGAAGACTTTCGGTCACAGGTCTGAAGGTGCGTATGCTGACACGCTTCCCTTCCTTGCAGTATCGCCTACAGTACTGGCTAGGACGTTATCAATGCCCGCTTTGCTGGCGAGATCAAAAATTCGATCACTCATCTTCCCGGCGAAAACAAGCCCGACTGCACCCTCTGTTTCTTCGAGAGCCTTACCGAGAGCGGCTGCGCCAAGGGGGTCGCTGCCCGACCCATCTTCAAGGATGATGACTGCCTGGTTCCTCTTGAGGCCCTCCAGGTGTTGCCCCCAGTCGGCCATTACCTCCGGCGCTTGGACTTCGGCTTTCTCATGGCCGAGAGTTGCGTTGTCGTCGCTTTCCATCTGTTTCCTAATTCTCTGGACTACCTTTGCTGCGACCTCTTTCTGATTTAGGCACTTGGTAATCGTTTTACCCTCTAGGTGTTCAACCTCAAGGCTCTTTGGTGCAAATGCAACATGGGTCAGGGACTTTTCTAGCGATCCTGAGAGCTCCATCAACAAGAGGCTGCCCCCACGATCCCCGTCGAGAAATGCTGTGACGTTTTTCTTGGTAGATGCCAATTCGACTAGCTCATTTGGGACGCCAGAGCCCATCATTGCGATTGCATTTTTAATTCCATACTTCAATAGGTTCCTGACGTCATTTCGACCCTCTACAATGATTATCCCATCGCTCTTTTTCACGTTGGGTCCAGCAGTCATTCCATTCACGTTTACCTCAGTGTCAACTGTCAGAACAGACCTTACCTCGTCCAGGATATTTTTAGATTCATCAGCCCCTGAGCCGATTAGGTCCATCAGTAGGCGCTTGGCACGATCAATCACAACATCTCTCTTCGCAGATACAACATTCTCAATCCTTTGCACCCGTATTGATGCTTTGCAAGGGCCAATTCTGTCGATAGTTTCGAGCGATGCTCCAATCACCGAAGTGGATACTTGATCCATTGAGGTGGTGAGGGTTATTTCCCCATTTACACTGCCCTTCCTCTGGTTCAGTGAAACATCGACATGGCCTATTCGACCGCTCCTCTGTAGGTCTCGAAGCTGGAGCTCTTCACCTAAAAGCCCCTCAGTTTGGCCAAAAATGGCTCCGACAACGTCCTTCCTTTGGACTGTACCATCTGTTCTTATGGTTGCGTGTATGACATATTTTCCTTCTTTCTTTGACATGTTCTTTCCTCCGAACTTTCACCATTCCCTCAAACGGGGGTTCGCGGCCTTTCGCCGCCATAATTGGCAAGGATGGGTGCAAGACACCCGCGAGTGGGACAGTGACCTGTTCATCCCGACCCTGTTGTGCTCTGCATTTGAACACTTTGCAAAAATAATCAACAAAATCACCAGAATAAAACAGACTCGCCTATGGGTCAAATCCATATCTAACTCCTTTCGTTGATGACTCGTGGACAGAGCCATCGACGCAACTGCGGTCTTTCGAGGAGCAACTACTCTGGCGATGAAGGATGGCCATCTTGACGATCAGGAAATGAGGATTCTAGCACGCCTTTCGCATGCGCTGAGATTGCCCGAGGGTCTGCCACTGAAAATTTATGACAACATCATCGAGGGAAGAGATAGCGACTCCGGAAGAGAACTAACTAGATCCGAGGCTTTGATGGTATATGGCCAAGTATTGGAGGCCTATTGCACAATTTCCGAGCCCACGCCTGAAGCAGCCCTGTTGCTATCCTACATGCGGACTGTGTTTGATATCAATGAGACAGAGCATCGTGAGTTTGTCAGGAGTGTGGATCGACACCTGGAACAAGTGGTTCATCGCAATGTTGCAGCCCAACTAAGGACAACAATCGATGATGCAATAGAACTCGTGTCAGACCCTCTCCAAAAACTAAGGATTAGGAAATGAGGTTTCGTTATGGCCTTGGATGCATATCTATCATCCATACCTGATAAGAAGGCAAATTCAGTCAGAACCCTACCCAGGATACTCCGCGAAGCCTACACGTACGAGGTCCCGGCCCTCATAATGAAGTCTAGCACCGACAGGCTTTCTGTTGATGGGGATTACTCTTTTTTCTTAGGAACGCCAGATGCCTCACTGAGAAGAATTGCGTCTTGGCTTATCACAAAGAACTCCGGAACTCCTGAAGTGCTTGCGTCTATCTTGCCCTCGCTGTGGAAAAGACATGGTAGAGAAGACTTGGCGATGGCAGCATTGTTATTGGCAAACATAGATCATGGAAGAATGGGCACAAACCCATGGCGAATATTGGAGGATCTCATTCGGCCTCGGGAGCCAATCGAGGGATTGTTAATGTGCGTCGAGGAAATTCTCAGATCTGGACGCAAGTGCCCCGATGAGGAGAAGCTCTGTTCTTGGCTAGAACAAGGCGGTGTGACGCAGACCTTGTCCTTACTTTGCATCCATGCATCAATAATTAGAGGACGAGACCCAACAGAGAAGGAACTGGAACTTGTCGCTGGGAGCGATTATGAACAGGCCCCAGAATTAGTGATAAGAGTAAGGGATCGCATCCTCAACAGGCATCAAGTCTAATCACCTGTTGATATTGGGGCAAAGCAGTGTCAGACAGATTACTGCCCTCGGATGACCCAGTTGCTGAGGAAGTGCTTGAATGGACAATTGCCAAGGATGCCCGGGATGTCGCTCAGATCATGCACTGGCTAGAGCAAACAAACGGGAGAAGAGACAGGATGGTTTTGATGTCAACAGCTAAGGAACTGATTGATGAGATGCTTCATTCGATCAGGAGGCTTGACGAGCTTCGGTGAGATCATGCAGGCCCTGGTTCTTGCAGGTGGTCGATCGTCGAGAATGGGTCGTGACAAGTCGCTCATCCAAATAAATGGAAAGTCTCTGATCAGAATTACCTTGGAGAGACTAATTGATTCTGGCCATTCTTCGATACTTGTGATGGCTTCTGATGAGGATCAGGAATCTAGACAAAGGTCCAGTGCCGGGGATTTGGCGCATGGGGTGGTGTGGGGGAGGGACAATGTCCCCTATTCTGGGATGATTGAGGCTTTGCTCAAGGCTATGTCTGACGAGACACTGGATCCCACCAAGCCACTCCAAATCTCCTCTGTCGATTCACCATGGCTCAGAAAAGAACTGTATCAAAAACTACGAATGAACCTAACCAACGATGTGGATATCGTGGTCCCCAGGGATAAAATCATTCACCCTTTGCACGCTTTATTTAGAGTCGAGGCATTGGCTGCAGAACTTAGCCCCGTGGCAGGCCCCTTGAACCATCAGATTCAGAGGATGAGGTGGAGGGCTGTGGATTGTGAGGGACTGGGACTGGGAAATGTCAACCATCCTGGCGATCTATGAATAAACTCGGATTCTCGGCGATAGCATCAATGGTCCTTGGGTACAATGCATGCTCGGCCACCTTTACCCTTTCTTGAAGATCACCAATGCTGTCGCCCGTGAGAACAGGGACTTCGGATTGTGCAATGATTCGACCAGTATCGACCCCTTCATCCACAAAGTGAACTGTGCACCCAGAAATAACTGCTCCATCGGCCAGAGCGTCCCGATGAGCGTGAGCACCAGGGTATTTTGGAAGCAATGACGGGTGTATGTTGATCAACCGCCCTTTCCACTTTGACACGAAGACAGGCGTGAAGATCCTCATGTACCCTGCGAGGATGATTAGTTCTGTGTTGTACTTCTCCAGTTGCTCATGTATTAATTCCTCATGCTTCAGACGCTGTTCTTTTTTGTTTCCTATTTCTGGCAGCGGGATTCCAATGGAATCTATCCCTGCTTTTCTGGCGTGGCCCAAACCACCAGCTTCATTTGAATCGGCTAAGACCAAAACAGTTCGGAAAAATCGGGACCCAAATGACTCATACGATAGTATAGAAGCGAGACCTGATCCTCCACCGGAAATCAAAACCGCAATCCTCAGAGGATCGCTAGTTGAAGCATCACGCGGTAGGGTGAATGAGCCATCCATGTCAATTGGGGGAGGTCACTAATCAAATATCCACGGTTCAAACATTGTATTTTATGACCAAATATAAGGCCGATCAATCATGGAGCCATTGCGATCCGTCGATGAAATCGTCGACAGATACTCGGTAGAGAACTCCTCATTCAAGAGTAAGTTGTACATTGGTTTAGGAAGCATGTTCGTTGCGTTCGCTATTGCAGGTATCTGGATTCCAGGCTGGCCTACAGTATCATGGGCTGTCCCAGCAGCTTTCCTATTCTCCCTGTCCAGTCCTAGATTGTTCAGATGGAGCCTGACGAACCGATTTTTTGGACCTGCCATGTTTCAGTACTATGCTACTGGAAAAACGATTCCCGGACACGCAAAGACGGCAATAGCTCTAATCATTACTACAATGACATTACTCTCATCCTATGGTGTCTGGGCTGTTTCAACAAGGGGCGATGGTAGCCTGTTTGATTACTCGACTTGGAACGGTGCCGATCCGGGCTATGGGGCCTCGACGATTCTCATTGTGGGGATAATCGGAGTTTGGTACGTCTTAACTAGGGTAAGAACACGAAGAATGTAGAATCATTCTCCCTTGGAGAAGCTGATAAGCTTGTCCACTGGTAAATGGTCGGCTGTGTCCTTGCAATAATGCGCCTCTACGACCTTCCCATCTTCTCCAATGAGAATGTCCACCGGGATGGTGGACATCTTTGAGATCGAAAGTGTCATAGGAAAATATCCGTTAAGACTCGCGCGCAAAAATGTCATGGGGGACCTGAGAGCTCCCCACATGAATCTGAAGAAGGACTTCTCCACTCCATGACGGGCAAACAACTCATAATCCCCATCTGCCAATATGGTAAACGGAATGTCACGCTTCCCCATGCGCTTGCTAAGATCACCTATGTCAGCGTCGAAAACTCCGACCATTACCGTGTCGTCTGCAAACTCACCCCACCTCTTGACAATCCTATCTATCCTCACGTTGCAAAACGGACAGCTCGAGAATCTGAAGAAAGTAAAAATTACCCTTTTCCCTCTCACAGCGGATAGGTCGAATTGGCTCCCATCTAAGGCTGGAAGTGAAAAAACAGGCATAACATCGCCTACTGAAAGCCTTGCCATGTTATCACCGTTACTTTGGGACGTTGTATTATCTTTGTGTGGAATCTTTCAGGGGGAATTTTTAAGCAGATTATTCCGATGGTCGAAAACAATCCGCCCATTGATTAGAATCATCGCGCTGCTCTTCATTGTCTTCTTGTTACTTGGCTGTACTTTTTATCCATATCCTGATGGATCTGTCTAACCTGAGTTCCCTTCAACATACTTTCTAAAAAGACCCAACAGATAGATTACTCTTGTTGTGCAAGATTAGGAAATCCCATACAATCTCGCTGGACTCAACTAACCCTTGCGTTCCTATGAAAGAACTGCCAATGAGCGTCCCATCATCATTGTCATTTGAGTAAGGATTGTGTTGTGCTGCAAAGATGGTCATCAACTGGACAGTAGCGTTGTTCGCGCATTCATCAAATCCCTGTATCGAGTAAAGGGCATTCATTTCGAAGGTCTTGACCCCCCCCGAGCAGTCATTGTGCCCAGCCCATTCGAACATGTTCTCGACCGCACCCGTTTCGTAGGCTTCCGGTTCTGTCCACATGTCTTCGTTGAATGGGATGCTGAGGATAGTTGACTCATACAGAACAATTTGGTCCAAGAATCCATGTACCTCCATTATCGGAATTGGTGAGTATTGCTCGGTTGGATCATTCACCAGATACATCGCCATGCAGCCTACCGCAGCGAAGATGTGGCTTGACTCCATTGCAAGCCTCTGCGCCATTGCACATCCGTTTGACCATCCTGAGGCATAAATTCTATCTGAGTCGACATTATGCATTTCTATGGTAAAGTTGACCACTCTTTCAATGAAACCCACATCGTCAACATCATTCTTTGCAGAGTGTGCACAGCACCAACCGGCGTTCCATGCTTGATTTTCTTCTATGTCAGTAGGTAGGTTGCGCCCAAGGACGCCATCAGGATAGACAACAATGGCACCATGCTCATCAGCTATCCTATCGAAGGACGAGAGCTTCTTGTGGTTGGTGGAGTCCGAAGCATAGCCATGCATATCTATCAATAACGGGACAGGCCTACCAGGATCCAAGCCCTCGGGAATGTGCTGTTGCCAACACCGTTCTAGACCTCCGTGGTCCACGCAAAAATAAGCTCCATTCTCATAATACTCGTTGCTACCCGCATCACTTTCTCCATGGTCATCATTCTGGCCCTCTTCATTGTTCGAGAGGCAACCGGTCAGGATGGAGGAGAATAAAATCAATGAGAATGCCGTCGATGAGATCCACCTCATGTCCCTTTCTATCACTACCGATGGAATTAAACTACCTCTCTGAGTGGGGTAAAACCACTCATTCATCATATAAACAAAATCACTTTTTGAGTGATCTTTAGACGGCCAAGATGAATAACTAGGGATTTCCACATCGGCCCATGGAACAGGGAACTGTCAAGTGGTTCAATCAGAAAAAAGGGTATGGGTTCATCGAAAGGGAAGGGGCGGACGACCTCTTTGTTCACATCTCAGAGGTAGATGGAACTATTCGCGATGGCGACTCCGTGGAATTCGAAGTCGCAGAGGGTCCAAAGGGACTCAACGCGGTTAAGGTGTCGAAGACTGAGTAATCATTAACTCGCAATCGATTTGAGTGCGTAGTTGTGGCGAAGCACCTCATCTATGATGACCCAGTCGGGAGTGGTCCCATCTATCCAATCATATCTGTGCCCCGGAATCATCCGCCAATCTCCTGGGAGGCTCTCGAGTATTTGCTTCCCTTTGCGAATGCTCCTGTATTGTGATTCAGGATCTGATCCAGGTAAGTCGACCCGACCCATTCCGTTGGTGAATAGCAGATCACCCGCATGAAACACTCCATGCCCATGAATGGTGACGTGGCCTGGGGCATGACCCGGGGTGTGTGTGACCGTCAGGCTAAGTCTCCCTGCCTTCCACTCAACCCCCTCCAGCGGTGGTTGGGCCCATGTGTTGGTGAAGTCAACCCTCTCAAACACGGGGTGACCTAGCAAGTCTGGGACACGAGCATCCTCATGTCCCCAGACCTCAAGCCTAGGAAACAACCTCATCATCTCTTGGTAGCCCGATGCATGATCCCTGTGGGTGTGAGTGTAGAGTAGATGGGTTGGCTCCAATCCATCCTCCAACAGCCCCTCTCTCCATCTTGACGCGTCGAATGGATCAACTATTGCTACGATATTCGCATCCCTATCGATGAACGCCGTATTCATATTCAAGTAGGGCCCCATTAGGGTCACCCAGACCTCTGTGCCATCATTTAGGACCATCTTATCGAACTCTCCGTCTCCCAGCATGACCCCTCCGTACCTACGGCACCTCAAAGAAGTGACCTGCGATCGCAGGCACGAAGGAGGCATACGATGAGGTACGACCACACTGAAATCGAACTCCGATGGCAAGAGGTCTGGGACAGCAAAAATGTGTTTCAGGCCAAGGTCGATCACAACAAGCCTAAGTTCTACTGCCTGGAGATGTTCCCCTACCCGTCCGGGAACATGCACATGGGCCATGTACGCAACTACTCCATAGGGGACGCAATGGCTAGATTTCAGAGAATGATGGGCAAGAACGTGCTTTATCCAATGGGCTACGACTCATTTGGAATGCCGGCTGAGAACGCTGCAAAAAAAGAACGAGGACACCCAGCAGACGTGACTGTCCGCAATATTTCCAGCATTAAGTCAGACCAGAAGAGGATGGGGTACTCCTATGATTGGGGGCGACAGTTCGCAACATCAAGTGTTGAATATTACAAATGGAATCAATCGTTGTTTCTCGACTTCCATGACAAAGGACTGGTCGAGAGGAGATCTGCTCCGGTGAATTGGTGCGTCGATTGTGACACAGTCCTCGCAAATGAACAGGTCAAGAACAACAGATGTTGGAGATGTGGATTGGAGGTGATTCAACGAGACATGTCCCAATGGTTCCTTCGCATGACTGAGTACTCCGACGAGCTACTCGAATCCTTGGATGAGATAGTATTCCCAGAAAATGTGAAGGCGATGCAGAGGAATTGGATAGGCAGGTCCAGAGGCGCCGAGATTCGTTTCCCTATCGAGGATAGTGATGAGCAGATAGCCTGCTTCACAACCCGGCCAGACACAATCTTTGGAGTCACCTTCCTAACTCTGTCCCCAGAACACGAACTATGCCCAATCCTTTGCGATGGTACTGATTGGGAACATGGATGGATTGAACTTCGGGACGAATGCGCCAAGCTCTCTGAATTCGAGCGAATCAACCTACTCAAGGAGAAGAAAGGCGTGTTCCTCGGCAGATATGCATTGAACCCGATGAGTGGTGAGAGGATTCCAATCTATGCAGGGAACTTCGTAGTCGCAGGCTATGGAACAGGAGCTGTGATGGCAGTCCCCGGCCATGACGAAAGAGATTTCGAATTCGCCAAAAAGTACGGGCTGGAGATACGAACAGTCCTCCAGAATGACTCAGATGAGTATGAGGATTTGGAGTCGAAATCAGCCTTCACGGGGTATGGACCGATGATCGGCTCGGCCAAACCGGGATTGGACGGCTTGGTCGGTGAAGAGGCTAAGTCTGCCGTAATTTCATTGTTGGAACAGGAAGAATCGGGAGTCGGGACGACACAATATCGACTAAGAGATTGGCTCTTGAGCCGGCAGAGATTCTGGGGCACTCCGATTCCGATGATCCATTGTGAGTCATGCGGGACCGTTCAGGTTCCCAGGGAGGACCTCCCGGTGACTCTGCCGTTAGACTTGAAATTCACAGAAGAACAGGGTGGAAACCCCTTGGCCAGCCACGAGAAATTTTGCGAGGTGAAGTGCCCAGAATGCGGAATTGAAGCCAGACGTGAGACAGATACTATGGACACGTTCTACGATTCCTCTTGGTACTTCATGAGATTCTGTGATGCTGATAACTCAGAACTTCCATTTTCAAGGAAGTCAGTTGATTATTGGATGGGCGACGGCGTAGACCTCTACATAGGTGGTATCGAGCACGCTGTCATGCACTTGCTCTATGCACGATTCTTCACTAAGGCGACTCGGGACATGGGAATGAACTCTGTCGGGGAGCCGTTCGGTAGACTGGTCTGCCAAGGGATGCTGAATGCCCCGGCCCCATACTGCAGCTCGTGCAATGCGGAGTATCATGTTGACTTTGAAGGCCAGCCATGCCCTAGTTGTGGTGATACCTTGGGAGCAAGATCCGCGAAGATGAGCAAATCTTTGGGCAACACTGTCAGTCCAGGTGAAATGGTGGAAAAATACGGAGCAGACACTGTACGCCTGTTCATACTCTTCGGGGCAAATCCAGAGGCAGGTATGGAATGGTCTGACACAGCAATAGACTCCAATCATCGTCATTTGGTAAGCATCATTGACGCATTTGAAGCATCACTCAGTATGAGGGAATCGGTGAAGGAGATTGACGAATGGCTTTTGGCAAAGGGGAGGAATAACATGGGCAGATGGATCTCTTCAATGGAAAATGTAAGTCTGAGGGAAGGTGTGATGATTAGCCATTTCGAGATGCTGTCCGATTGGCAGTGGTACATCAGGAGAGGTGGTTGCGATAGAGATTCTGCGTTGGGTTACATGTCGATGTGGGCCCAGATGATTGCGCCCGCTACACCACATATCGCAGAGGAGCTCTGGATGAAAATCGGTGGCCATGGCATTCTTTCCAGAAAGGAACTCAATCCAACTGATGCTTTATCAGAGGATAAGACACTCCTTGCAGAGGAAAATTACCTCAAATCAGTTATTGACACATCACGTAATCTATTGACATTGGCTCAGAGACATTCTGACTCACCACTTCAGAACATGGTGATACAAACAGCACCTTCATGGGCTCAAGACCTCGCATGTGAAGCCATCTCGTTATCTAGACAGAGCTTCAACTTTGACGAGCTTGGCATGGACTACATAAAGTCGCATACTACTTTCACATCATCGGAGAACAAAGGACAAGTCATGCAGATGTGGTCCACTATCACAAGAGGGTCAAAGAAGAAGCGAGGTAAGATACAGACATGGACCGACGAGGAAAAAACACTGGTGTCGATACCTGATAAGGAAATCCACATACTCGAAAATAACCGTCAGTTCATCGCAGCAAGCCTTGGAATAAATCAAGTTGAGGTTTATGAGGCAGGATCGGGAGATGATGTTGGTGGGAAGGCAGGTTTTGCATTACCATTAGAACCCGGCTTAGCTTTCATATGAGGTAAAAGTATGAGCGTCATCCTGTACGACAATCTCTGTGAGTTTTGCACAGCATGGGCAAATTTCATCCAAAAGAGATCCAAAGGAAATGTCAGATTGGTCGGACAGGAGACTCAGGAAGGCCTTAAGATCCTAGAGTCTAAACCTGACAATTTAGAAGACGTTGATTCAGTATTCTTGGTTGATGATCGAGGTCACTGGTTCTCGAAGTCAACTGCTGCTCTGAGGATAGTCATGAAACTGAGATTTCCATGGCCAATTCTCTCTCTCGGTCTACTTGTGCCCAAGCAAGTCCGAGACTATGTATATGACGCATATGCCAAGCGGAGGTTCAGAGTCGGTGGCTTCTAGATTTCCTACGTTGGGTTCATGGAGTATACCCTGCACGGGTAGTCGTTGACAATACGTGAGGAAGGCTCTTCAGAAAAAAAAGGCCGGACTCAGAGATCTCCGAGTAGAGGAAGAAACTCAACTCGAGAGGGCACTGAGGCCATTCGGAGGGCTCTAGATAGATTCAGGGCCTCCCCCCTTCCCAAAGGTATACCAGAATCTATCGAACCACCCCCAACAAAGATAGAGATAGATTGGAAGGTCAAAGGGGTGTCAAAGTCGGTTCAAGACAAAGTAAGTGAAATAGTCACTCGAAAAGGAGAGTTCGGTTACCTTCCGCAGGAAAGGGTCGACGAGATTGCCACCCAGATAGAGGGGATGAACATCACCCTTGAACAAGCACTTTCACTCAGAGCTGCATTGAATCAAGAAAAGAGTGTATTTTCCCACGGCCGATTAATGAGGAGATCCAATGAGTTGAGGCGGAGATACGATCAGGGAGACAGTGTTCTCTCACTTTCCAAGCGGTTTGATGCCCCTCCTGTGAACACATTTCGGGCAATATTGACTGGAAGAGGATGGTCAAAAAACAGAATCAAGGAATCTCTAAAGTCTCCCCAGTCAAGACTCAAGCAAAGGGATTACGAGCAATTTCAACTCGCAGAAGATGCTGACAGAGTCAGTTCTGTGAACCAGAGCGAAACCCAATCCGCTGCCGAGGTCTTTGAGGAAATATTGTGTTCGCACTTCACCCAGCTGGGGGTTCGCTACAGAAAGCAAGGCGATTTGGAGGTTGAACAAAAGAAAAGCGAAGGGCGGGCTGTAATTACTCCGGATCTTCTGCTTCTTGATGATGTAAGGATAAATGGGATTCCATGTGCATGGATCGATGCAAAACATTTCTTTGGGGCTGCGTTAGGGTTCCCAAGGAAAAAGACACAAAAACAAGTCGATCGATATGTCGCAGAATATGGACATGGTGCAGTAGTTTACCGACACGGATTTTGTAGTTCATTGAGGTTGAGGGGGGCTATTCTCCTTGATGCATCACCATTGGACCTCTCTAAACTGGAATTCTTTCATGAAAAGAATCGTGAATCAGACTCTTGATAAATTAGCCAATTTCACTCTTCGAAATAGTAAACCCGTTTCTGACAAAGCAGCTTCAATGATTCCAAGATTTACGGTTGACATCAAGTCATTGCGTGTAATTACGATGCTGTTCCCGAGTAGGCAGAGGGATGCAACAGCCTGTTCATCGGTTCTTGCTATCACCGAGTTAACAGCCTCCAGAAGGCCCCCTCGGCCCCCATCAGATAGGAGGCCGCTTTGCTCTACGAATGAACGTGCAGAAGAGAGGAGAATCGGCCAGCAACTAGGTCCCCACATGTCAACCAAAGAGAGCATCGAGGCCCTACCTGAGTCGCTAATACTCATTTTCCAGCCCAAGTCGTCAATGTATTCACTGGTATGATGTCCCTTTTCTTTTGGCCATACCAGAGTCATTTCCATGTCCTGGAACCAGCCCAATGCGACACCCGGGCCCTTTTGGAGCCCATCTCCGTGAAATGGCGCACCGGGCGAGGTTCTAATCTCCACTCCCCCGGCAGATATGCCCGTCACGTCCCCCAGTCCTGAGGAACTGAGTCGCTCCGCAATGTGAGCATGTAGGAGGGACCTTCTAAGGGATAACTCGTATTCTTCACCAATCGCTCTTTGTATAGCCCTCGAGGCTGCGATAGCAAGTGCTGCGGACATCCCAAAACCCTGTGAAGTTGGCAGATGGTTAGTCACCACTACGTCCCACTTCATCTTCCTTATCCGCGGCAGGTCTTGTGACACTACGTCAAATATACCCTTCACGATATCCTCCGATCCCTCGAATCCTCTGAAGCTGACATTCACCCCCCATTGTCCAACAACGCCCCTCACAGAGACCTTACAACCAGTATCAAGACACAAACCAGCTCCTCTGCTGCCTTGTAGATATGGTTCCATCTCACTGTCTTCCACGGTGAACAACAACGTAACGTGGCCTCCGCAGGTCGCATGACCCATGGCAGGTATGCTCATCGCTTCGTTCATCGAGAACTAGTCCTTGAATTGAACAGGTACTTCAAGCAATGACGTGGTCGATGTCTTCTTTGATAGCGCTAAAGCGCTCTGCCAGTCTGTTGAAAGCAGCGTTCAGCGCCTCGGCGGGTGTCATTGACCCATCGGTCTCGAAGCTCAACAGGTATTCCCCCTTGACGTCCTCGAGTGTTATCGCGTCGTCAAAATCATCGGACAGGCCCGTCCCTGGACCCACGTTGTGCATGTCTTTCTTGAGATCAGAGACTTTGTGAACATCTTCCAGCTTGCCGTCTTTGAAGTCCTTCTTTGAGATTCTCAGACCCATGTCAAAAAGGGTCTTTGCTCTCTTATCGTTCGATATAGATGCGATCTGCCTGGGCTCAAATGTGACGCCCGCAGTTGTTGACCACTTGGCATGGTTGACACCATACCCCATTCTAGCCGTGGCCCAGAGCTCAATCATCTGCCCTTCATGCAGTGTGGTTATCGGTATGTCTCTGTAAGCTTCCGGAACGTTACCTGAATCGTCACCAAGGAAGGTAAGATCACGGGCAGTAATCGTCCTTCCACCCTTTGCCCCAAAGGCGCGAAGTGTGTAGATCATGTTGCATGTTGGGCAACCCCTGTCCTCATCAACAAGATCTTTGCAGTCTGGACAACTCTCTTCAAAGGAATATGCCTCAATGTCGGTCGGAACCGGAATCATGGCGAGCCTTTGAGCGATCATCTCATCGGGAATGGCATAGTTCGTTTCCCATACGATGTAGTCCTCATCTTCTTTTTCGAACGCGGCTTCACATTTCGAGCATCCTGTGCCGCCAGCCGTTCTACGTGCTACGCCTGCTGGATTCAGGTGCTCACATTTGACGCATTGATCGTATGTCCCCATTTGGAACCTAACGGTGTCGATTGCCATTTTGGGTATGTGACCCATGAGATTTCGCCTCACAGCATTCAACATTGCCCTGTCCGAGTCCTTGAACAGGACAGTTATCATGTCATCTTCTTGAGAAATTATTTCTACTGATACCATACAATCACCTCAAACTCGACGACCACGCCGCCCCCCTTTCTTTTTTGTTCCATCTGTGGGAATAGGGGTCACATCTTCGATCCTAGAGACCTGTACGCCGGCGCGAGTTAGCGCTCTGATGGCAGCCGTAGCACCAGGTGCATTTGGAGATCGATTGCCACCTGCACCCCGATACTTCACGATGACCTGATCGAATTCCTTCTCAAACAACAATTCAGCCATTCTCTCAGCGGATCTCATCGCAGCGAACTGACTGCTCTTGTCACTGCCTTTCTTGGTGATCATGCCCCCGGATACCTTTCCGATGGTTTCTGCTCCCGTCAAATCAGTAGCAGTCATCAGTACGTTGTTGTAGGTCGTGAAGATGTGTAGAACGGCCTTCCTCCCCATCATTCTCCCTCCTTGGGAATGGTATCTTCAATTGTCGGGGCGCTCTCAGCATCAGCCTTGATCTGTTCCACGAACTCCGCATCAGCATCGGGCTGATCTTGATCGTCAGAGGAAGATCCTGGCATCCGCCTCTCTTCCATTTCTTTCCTGAAAGCATGCTTCGGATCAATGTAGGGCGAACCCGGAGAGTAGCCCAGCTCTTCTTCTTCGGAGCGGAGGATTTTGTAGCCAGGCACAGTCATTCTCTGATCTCCGATTGAGATGTGGCCATGGACTATCAGGGACCTCGCTGATCGCATTGATGGAGCTAGGCCCTTGAAGTAAACCACGGATTGCAGCCTTCTAGAAAGCATCTGTTCGACTGTGATTGATAGTACGTCATCAAGAGTCGAATCCTCGTGCAATAGACCCTTTCTGTTTAATGAGACCAGCAGATCTTCTTTCTCACGAGCATAGTGCCCCTCTGTCGAGTCAACACGACCAATTAGTTTCATTGCTTGGTTCCTGTGTCTTCTGAGGGCAGTTTTTTCTCTCCATATCTCTTTCATTCCGCCTATTTTCTTGAGGCCGAATTGTTCTTTCAATCGATGCTCCTCTTCGATCCTAGCCTCTTTCCAGGGGTGTGTGGGGCGGTCTGTCTTAGGGCGAGCGAACTTAGGATGTCCCATTCTTGATCACCTCACTTCTTCCTCTCAACGCCGAGTGTAGCACCACGCCTGCCGTTTGATCTTAGCCGCTGGCCTCTGAGCTTGTGACCGGATCTGTGTCGGATTCCCCTGTAGCTTTTCGTTGCGGCAAGCCGCGCAACGTCTTCGTCTTTGGTTAGTCTCACATCCATTGAAACCAAGTGAGCATCCTCGTTCGTGAGTAGATCTCGTTGACGGTTCACCATCCACCATGGGACCTTAGTTGCAAACTCGTCTATGGCAGATCTGAGTTTATTCTGGTCCTCGTCGCCAAGATGGCCAGAGAGCATCCCAGGGTCTACACCAGCAATTTTACAGATCTGCTCGGCACTTCGCTCCCCTATACCTTTGATAGAAGTGAGTCCTTGTTTCACTTGCTTTAGGCCATCTATGTCGCTGTCTGCTATTCTGATTATGTAGGAGAAGTCTTCTCCCAATTGGCTCTCGTCTATCTTTGCCATGTATCGGTTCCCCCGTGTTCACTGGTCGTCCAGTGGCCCTCTCGAGCGGGTCTCCGACCTGCATGCCATTTATGAATGGAACGGAGGTTCAAACTTACAATTCTCTGCAGAGGACGAGATCCTGAGACCCACCGTCATCGATTAAGAAACCGGTACTTCCATGAACTTGACCCATTATTTGCCTTAGTCTGTCAGTTATTCTCGTATGTAGACGAGGTTCTGAGGAGCAACGTATCTGAATGGTTCCCACACCGTTCTTCATGGCTAACGCGGCCAGAGAGTCTATTGACATCAGATCCAACTTAGATGGAAACCTTCCGACCACTACCCCCTGGACCACCACGAAAGGCCGAACTTCTGACTCTGACTGGACACCATCCTGAAGAAGAGCTAGGGGCCTCCTTTCCGATTTCCCAATCCAAACCAACTCTCCAGGAGCATATCCCGCATATTTCTCAAACACACCTCTGAGTCCTGACTTTGGTACAACCGGGTCGATCAAAGCTACTAGGTCCCCTGTGCATAGTTTGTAATCTGACCAACCCATGTCAAACGAATCAAGCTCATTCCCATTATCGATTAATGTGGAAAAGCTGCCATTATTCCATAGACGGACAGCCCTTGAGACCGACCCAACATTCGCCAATGGACCAGTTTGCAGGCAAAGCCTGTCAACTCGCCCCCCGCCCCTGCTGAGCCACTCCCATGTCATGGCCGTACTGGGGAAAACCCCCGATACTATATGCTCTATCTCCGACATTTGTTGCGAGGCTAACCTAGGGGATAGATCCAATGCCATCGCAGGCCCATTGGGTCCAACATGAATGTACTTTGACCAGGCCTCTAGCAACACCTTCAGCGGAGGTTGCATTTCCGACACTGAGTGGTTTTGAGTATCCATCGGTCGGGCTGGATCCACGTGTAGCATGCAAATCGATGTTTGTCCGGTTCTAGATTCCACAATACTCATGACTCCGTGCGCGTCAGTCCCGTCCCCACAAATGGCGATAACTGAGCTGTTGACGGTGGCCCCCGAGAATTGATAAGCACAGAAATCGGCACGCTGGGGAGACAGTTCAACACCTGCGCAAGGCCTGTTTAGATACTTACTGTAAGCCAAGAGCTGCCCGCCTGAACCTGCTGCCGGATCTAGGACAACCCCTTCTGGCAAATCTGACTTGGATGCAATTTTGGCTCTGTATTCGGACACCGACTTGGGGGTCACTAGTCTACGGACTTCCCTTTTGAGTGCGCGCGGATCAACGTCTAGATCTGCAGACTCCACTAATTTGTGACCAGTTCCAAAAGTCATATCGAAACCCAGTATTAAGTTAGAGGTCCACGGTTTATTTCAAGCTCAAACCGAAGCCATCGATCTTTCAATTCGTCATCGCTATTCCCGTAAGCAAGAGAGGGGGGCAATAAGGTGACATGGGATGTCCCGGAACTTATCCCCGGCAGAAGCCCTCTGTCGCTGTCAATATCCAACCCTATTGCAGACCAACCGAATCCCTCGATCCATGCCGGATCGTCTCCTGCTGTGACAAGAAGGTCGCCCTCATCCAGTTGCTCATCTGTGTCAGCATCCCAGACCCTGTAATTTACCTCAATTTGGTCTCCATCTTCTACATGAATGTCCCTTGGCTGCGCACCCGCATACACGGTTAGATCCAGAATTACTTGGGCCTCCATTACCTGAAGATGAGACACGATAATCTGGACATTGTGCTCAGTGACTTCCTCAATTAATTCGAGCTCTAGTACTACAGAGTCATTCGCCTCTAAGTCAGTCATCGTGAGATCCGGCTCACCACCTTCTCCGAAAACGATCGAGCCCCCGATAATCTCGAGAACAAGGTCGAGGGACTGACTGCCTCTATTGTGGATTGCCAGCGAGGCCCTATCGCCTTCTCCTTGGTGCTCCCAATCACAGCGCACTTCTCCCGGCAGAAGGAAGAGGTCATCTTGTTCAGACAGAACGTCTGGCCAACTCCAATCGTCTTGCCTTGGATCGCAGGTATCGTACAGGAGAATAGCCTCCCAATACCACCTCTCCGATTCAGGGTCCTGAATCAATGACCTGTCAGTAGCATCAAAAGCGTCTTGATTCATATCGAGAAATTTCCAAGCACTGTACCCGACAATCAATGTTGAGATGAATATGAGCGCTATCATTGACAAAGAAAGCAAAATGGCAGCTCTTGGTATGGCCATTCTGTTGATCCCGAGAGGAACCGTGGGATGCTCGATTTCCTCGGCTGTGTCCGAGATCCAAGGGCCTGTCACAGGACTATGAAGACATCCGCTGCAATCAACATTCGCCCGAAGTGATTACTAATTAATCGATTTCGAGCAAATCCATGTTCCTCTGGCTGAGCCACAGAACTATTGCCAATTCCGCCGAGAGGAAGATTGTCAATATCAGTAGCCAAGTGCCGCTCATCGAAGATAGCCAGATCATTATTCCGATAATCATTGCAATTGATAAGTCGATCAAACCTGTGATCCGCAACCCCCTCCTGAGTCTTGTGACGCCTTGTGTCCATGTGATGGAGGATATGGCAATCAAGGCAATTACTCCGATTTCGAGGTTGAAGATGAAGAAGGATGCCGCTACAAGCAATATGTGAGTATTTTGAACTGATACGACGCTCCACCTGTCTAGATCGACAAATGCCCCAAAGAAGAGTATGGCTGAGAATAACGCTAACTCGACGATAACGATGGCATCTCCAACTAAAGTTGTGAACGGGAGCACCGGTTCGATTGACAAGAACGATATGGGCAAAAGCAAGGATATTATCCCCGCTTCCTTTTCCCTCTTCCCACGCACAGAGCTTGCGACCCCCCTGATTACCGCGATCAGGCCAGCTGGGCCCCATGACAAGAGCAGGACAGAGGAAGCGAAACCAACCTCACTCATTCCGCTTCTGGCCCTCTCGGCCGGACTTCTGTAGTCCACTATCACGTCCATCAAAATCGATAGAAGGAGTACAGTTTCAAGCATCAAGAAGGGATATGTCCAAGATACGAGCGATCCATCGAAAGGGTCAACACTGAGGGGGGCTGGAAGGGACCCAATCATCGCAAAACCCGCTAACCTAGTCGCGGCTAGCGGGAATACTATCCAATTTATCAGAGATCTCTTCGAATCAACTCCCCTCTCCCCGTTCGCCAGACTTGCTGCGCCCAGAACAATCACGATTGCGATAGCCATCCCGAAGTCTAGTAGGTCATTTACTGACGATGCTGGGTTAAGATGACCAAAGACAACCGCGGAACACACCCCAATTACTGCGATTGAATGCGTCACATCTGAACCAAGAGCACTGGCAACTCGTACCTCTATCCGGCGAGACCTCAAGCCCTCTAAGGCCACGATAGTGGCTAAGAATGCACCAATCGCTAGGATCAACAGAGGCTCCGGACCAAGGATCAGTGAATAGAGTCCCAATGCGGCTGAGCTTATGACGATAACAACAATCGCTAGGACAGGGTAATGTCGAACCTCATTAATGTAGGCCTCACCAATATTCCCCGAACTACTCATCATTTTGCTTCTCTCAGCAATTGGCAGGTGGACGCTATGCTGGTGACCCTTCTCCTCGAATTCATTCACCTCGTGCGTACGCCTTGATTTCTCAGTTGATGAACGCAACTCTCTGAGTATCTCGCCCCTGGTCACAAACCACACTGAAGTAAAGGCAAAAAGGACGACTGAGAGCCAAATCATTTCCCTCCTACCATCTAAGATGGACAGCACGAAGACCATAGTTGAATGAGAAATTAAGACTGTCGACAGAGGGAGTATCTTCACTTGTGATCTAGTTCTGAGTGCCCCTACAAACACTGAAGCCCCCATGATGGCCACCACGCATTGCACGGGATCCGGAAGCCATGGTATCGTCGAACTGAAGCCATTTCCAACTACAGGGAATAATGTCAAAACGGGTCCAGATTGTACAACCATCACCAACCAATCCTCTTCTGGATTCCAATTTCCAACCATAAGAGGGATGAATAACGAGATCCCAACTACGAGGATAATAATTGAAGCATCTCCACCAACCCATTGGAGGAGAACTCCCCCAATCCCGATCGTGATTGGTATGAGAGTGGTCGATGGGATGCGGATTCCAGTTATGGAAGAAATCGAGTGTACACACGATATCACAGCAAAAACAAGAGCAGCTTCTATTGCGCCGATCTGTCCGCTCAAAGATAAGACAACACTGCTGACTAAAGGTATCCACAAAGCTAGATTCCAGAGGTTGAAGATTTCCGTTTGCTTGATCGTCGCAGTCATCTCCGAGGTCCCTGCTAACCCAGAGGACACGTTCAACGAGGCTTCCTTGAATGAGGAGCAGACCCATGCCCCGCAGATTGAACTCAGAGCGAGGTAGAACACGAATACATCAGCACCAATTTCTAGTGAATAGGATCCACCGGTCCCATCATTCCCATTCCGCAGCGAGATAGTTTCTATGATTTCGTAGATTGCCACCATGATGGTCGGCCATAACCACGGAGTCAGAACTGCCACCCCTGCGAGGGAGGCAGATTTCCTCCTGATGGACAGCAATCCTCCTGCGATATGTATCAGTGAAAGAGCACTGATCAAGAATAACATCCGATATTCCGTCGATTCGTCTAGTGGAGTGACAACTAGGACCAACAATGTCAATCCTATTGAACCAGTCCAGAGAACAGTGTCACTTACTATTCCTTGGTATTTTGCGAGCAAGAAAAACAATGACGCACCACCACCAATGGAAAACACCCAGTAGGAATCCAAAACAGCATTCATGATCCCAGATTCGAAGAGTATCGTGACAACTGAAAGAAGGAGTATTGATGCCCCTGCCGTCATGAAAACTTCACGTTTTGGAGAACCTCTCACAACTAAGTAGGACGGAAAATAACACAATGAAAGAAGAACAATTATGGCAAAAGCGAATGATATGTCTTGTCGAATTGACCCAATTGTCAAGAAGGCGCCAGTCAACGACAGAACCACAGAAACCCCCCAAAGCCCAGGTTTGCCGACTCCAAGAATCTCCAGTGCCTCAGAAAACCAATTTTTTGACTTTGCAAACTTAGTTGCTACATACGCATTGGCCATGTTGACCGATGTGATGGCGATGAATAACTTCAGGGGATGTTGCAAGCCAACAACAGTCAGTGAACCCAAGTCAAAACCCCCGGTAATGACGTGCATCCCAAACCAAATGTTGGATGAGACTATGCCGAGTGAAGCGAGATTACCTGAGGATCTGTGAATCGCTATTGAGTGAAGAAGAAATACCGAAACGATCAGCATCAGTATGACCCCATCTTCACCAGCAACGGAACCCGTTGTCGATCCTACAGCCAGCAGGACTAATGTGGCCTGAGCTGCGATCGCGTCACTGTTGTATCTGTAGGACAAGAAGATGTTGAACAGAACCAAGACAACCAGAACTACGCCAACACCTGCGATGCTGAGAGGCAAGATCTCTCCTAGGCTCCAGTTATTCAATTCTAGCGAGGCACCATAAAGGATCTTCATGGAGATTATGACCCAAGCGACACCCAGTAGATTGAGATCCGGATCCTTTATCCATCTCTCTCCGAGAAACAGTCCAAAAATAGACAAAACAAGGAGTATCGGTATAGCGATCTCTGCCTCAAATTCAACTCCGATGAGCAGACTCATCAGACTGTAGGCCACGACCATCACCGAAAGTAGAACCCAGTTTGCTCTTCGTTCCGATTTTTCAACGGGTTTCATGGACGTTGGCCCCACACCCCCCCCACCCTCAACGAAGATCTCATGCACGGTTCCTATTGCTTCGTCATGATCCCTTTCCGGACTATCTGAAACATCTTTGGCAACCGGAAAATTGAGTTCGCTTCGAAGTTCGAGCACTCCCTCGGAAGCAAATTTTTTTTCTCGAAGGACAGCATCCCCATCCTTCCGCATAATTTAGCCCTGATTGGACACAAAGATGAATCAATCGCTACCATCGAAGATTATAGACTCATCACAATCTTTCATATTCCGCCTTCAATTCGCAACTACATGGGTGAGCAGACGCCGTCCAACTCAGCAACTGTTTTTGCTACGGCCCTCGGGTCCCACGGCTTAGATCCAACTGGCTCCGTCTTCTGGAATTTAAGTGGCAAGGAACTCAGGGATATTGCGGTTGAAAGGGGTGAGGCGACAAGGACAGCAGACGGCGCGTTGCTTGCAACCACCGGCAATCGTACTGGAAGATCGCCTAATGACCGATTCATCGTGAACGAACCCGGCCTAGCGTCAGATGTCCATTGGAGCAAGGTCAATCGTCCAATCTCACCAGCGGTATTCGACCATCTACTCAAGGCCACACAAAAGCACTTGAATTCCGCAACCACACTGTTCGTCAAGGATATGCATTGTGGTGCGGACCCAGTACATACAATGCCTGTCAGACTGGTGAGTGAGAGCGCTTGGCATTCTGCTTTCATGCACAACATGTTCATACGCTCTCATCGAGACTCCCTTTCGACCCATGTTCCAGAGTTCACGATACTACATGCACCTACAATGACAGTGGACCCGAGAGAATATGGCGTCAATTCCGAGGTTTTCGTTGTAATTTCACTATCAAGGGGACTCGTATTGATCGGAGGAACAAGATACGCAGGAGAGATAAAAAAATCCATTTTTACTATCATGAACCACATCCTACCTTCTCGCGGTCTTCTACCGATGCACTGCTCTGCAAATACATCTGGTGACGAATCCGCCTTGTTTTTCGGACTTTCAGGTACTGGAAAGACCACACTTTCTGCAGACCCGGGAAGGGAATTGGTGGGCGATGACGAGCACGGATGGTCAGATCAGGGAATATTCAATTTCGAGGGTGGTTGTTACGCTAAGATGATCGGCTTGTCCGAGGAAGACGAGCCAGCCATCTATGCTACCACAAAAATGGAATCCACAATTCTTGAGAATGTCATTCTAGACGCTGATGGGATACCCAACTTCCATGACTCAACACTTACTCAGAACACTAGGGCTTCATACCCAATAGATTCGATAGAGAATCGAACAGAGTATTCAACAGCAGGACACCCCAAGAATGTCGTATTCCTCACCTGTGACGCCTTCGGGGTACTGCCCCCAATATCGAGACTTTCCCCAGAACAGGCTGCGTATCATTTTATTTCTGGCTATACCGCCAAGGTTGCTGGTACCGAGGTTGGAGTGACTGAACCTATGGCAACATTCTCAGCTTGCTTCGGGGCTCCGTTTATGCCTCGTCACCCAAGCGAATATGCAAATCTCCTAAGCAAAAAGATTGCAGATCATAATGCGTCGTGCTGGCTTATCAACACAGGATGGATCGCAGGAGGCTACGGAGAAAGCAGTCGAATCAGGATTAACTGGACACGGGCCTTGTTGAACGCCGCCCTCTCTGGCGACCTGAACGACGTTGTATATGTCACGGACGATAGATTCGGATTCAAGATCCCCGTGACCTGTGATGGCGTACCATCTGAGATTCTTCAACCACGCGCAACCTGGTCAGATGTTAAACGATACGATAACGTTGCCAACGTGCTTGTTCAAATGTTCAATGAGAACTTCGAGAGTTTCGCAGACGGTTGTTCTGATGAAGTGAAAGCTGCCGCACCTAGGCTTTACGAGAGTCAAAGCCTCTGAGTAGCCATTCTCTGTGCGTCAACCGAGCATATCGCAGCCATATGAACCACTTCTCTCACACTATCCCCACGTTGTAGGACATGAGCTGGCCGGGCTAATCCATCGAGAATCGGCCCGGTCATTTCTGCCCCTGCTAACCTTTGCAATAGTTTGTAGGCTATGTTGGCGGACTCTAGGCTTGGACAGATTAGTACATTCGCCGGCCCTTCAAACGTCATGAAGGGGAAATCTTCCTGTTGTTCGGGAACCAAAGCAGTGTCTGCCTGCATGGGCCCGTCAATGATGATGTCCGGATCTATTTCTCTTGCCATCATTATCGACTCCTCTATCCTAGTGGTCCTGAGCTCTCCACTGGAACCAAAATTAGAGAAGGAAAGCATGGCGACCTTGGGCTTCAAACCGAATCGTCTGGCGACTCGGGCCGTCCTTACGGCAATCTCCGCGAGCGTATGAGCATCGGGGTGTATGTTGATTGTTGCATCTGCGATGAACATCACTTGGCCCCCTACCGTCATCATGTATGATCCGACCACACGATGCGCGTCCTCCGAGGTTCCAATTATCTTCAGGCAAGGTTTAACGATATCTGGATAATTATGACTTACTCCACCCAGATAACCGTCAGCATCCCCCTTCCTCACCATCATCGGGGCGAACCATGTCGATTGCTTGAGAAGTTCTACAGCATCCAGTTTACTTATACCTCTGCGTCCACGGATTTCATGCAGTTCCTCAGCATACACCCCCCTTCTTCTGGAGTCATACCTTGGATCAATTATTTCACAATCAAACTCCAGTGCTAAGTCATTGATTGCAGCTTTGATTCTTCGTACCTGTCCCAGTAGTATTGGCTTGCATATTCCTTCCCTCGCACAGTGTGCTGCTGCCTTGATTATTGTGGGGTCTTCGCCCTCGGAGAATACAATCCTCTGAGGGTTGGAAATCGCTCTGTTAATCACCGATCGCATGACTGATCGTGTTAGTCCTAGCCTGCTTTCCAACTCCTCCCGGTATTTTTTCACATCGAAAGAATCTGCATCAATTCGTGCTACGCCTTCATTCACCGCAGCCTCCGCAACCGCTGAGGCCTCCCAAATCAAAACTCTGGCATCGAATGGTTTTGGGATGAGATAATCAGGGCCATATTGTATCCTAACACCGTCATAGGCTTCTACCACGTCATCGGGGACCGTTTCCTTTGCCAGTCTCGCCAAGGCCATGGTAGCTGCCATCTTCATGTTCTCAGTAATGCTCGTTGCCCTTACATCCAATGCTCCCCGGAAAATGTAGGGGAAACCTAGGACATTGTTGATCTGATTCGGATAATCGCTCCTTCCTGTGGCGATCACTGCATCGCTTCTGACAGCTCTGACTTCTTCCGGAAGGATTTCTGGATCTGGATTTGCCAATGCGAATATTAGCGGCCTGTTCGCCATAGAGGCAACCATTTCCCCATCGACGATTCCGCCCTTTGACAACCCTAGGAAAACGTCAGCATCTCTCATTAAATCAGCCAAGGTACTCTCTGGTCTTTCCTGTGCGAACTCCATTTTGTATTGGTTCAACTCGCCTTTTTCACCTCTCGACTTGGTCAGGAGTCCCTTTGAGTCGCACATGAGTATCCGACTCCTGTCAACTCCCAGTTGAACGTAATGTCTTGCACAGGATATCGCGGATGCCCCCGCGCCGGATATTACGACCGTTATCTCACCAATATTCTTGTCAACAACATCCAATCCGTTGATTAATGCTGCACCGCTGATTATAGCCGTTCCGTGCTGATCGTCATGCATGACCGGAATATCAAGCTCCTCTTTCAGGCGCCTCTCGATCTCAAAGCATTCAGGGGCCTTGATGTCTTCGAGATTAATCCCGCCGAACGTGGGTGAAATTGCCTTTACTGCTTCAACAAAACCCTCAACTTCAGTGCGATCCACTTCTATGTCGAATACATCAATGTCCGCGAAGGATTTGAACAGAAGTGCTTTGCCTTCCATTACTGGCTTGCTAGCCAATGTGCCGATGTCCCCAAGGCCCAAAACTGCGGTTCCGTTGCTGACCACACCAACTAGGTTCCCTTTGGAGGTGTATGAAAAGGCAAGGTCCCGATCTTTTTCAATTTCCAAACATGGGTATGCTACCCCGGGAGAGTATGCAAGCGACAACTCGTGCGCAGTCGAATGTGGTTTTGTCGGTTTTGTTGCCATCTTCCCAGGCTTCGGAAATTTGTGATAATCCAATGCCTCCTTCCGCAAACGATCGTCCACCATGCCTACCCACCGTCTAAGACCCGATGACTTCATCGCTATGATGCTATCCTTTACTTTATTCACTTAGACAATGGAATCAGTTTGCACGCATTGTAACGAACATCAACACATCTTCTTAATTATAGGATCATGAAAGCCAGAGGTTCAATGAGGGGGGCCCAAGTCCACTTTTCCAGACACAGGAGCCCCCCTGTGTATGCGATTGCAATCGTCTTGTTGATGATATCAATGCCATGGTCCACAACAGTAGATTTCCGTGAAGAGCCTGCTAAATTTCAGTCGAGCAACACTAATTGGGGAGCATCCGGTAGCGTAGACACCGGCTGGTTGACCGTGGGTTCGGAATCAACTGGGTCGTCCACAACCATAGTACAACACCCTCCCGGAGCATCCATTGAAAACATGACTTTTGAGATCGGAGTCAATGGTTCTTTGGGAATTTGTGCCCAAGACCCCATACTAACCTTAGTTGATGCTAATCAGGAAATTTTTGATGGAACCGGAATTGGTGGATTTGGATGCAAACAGGGCTACTCGCCTGATGATGTGCTTGATGGCTATTTAGACCCATATTCGAACTCTCAAGTCGGTTTGTTACTCCCCACCGGAGCCACGCTGACTGATATGGTAATTGAAGCAATGCGTCCAGCCTCGCCCAGGCTATCCCCATCATTACCCAACCTTGTTGTCCACGACCTGGGCCATGATACTTCCTCGGGTAGGACTTTCATACTTGCTGACGATGATCTCCTTGTAATTGATGAAACTGTCTCAAATCCAATAGTACATGTTGAGTCCATATCGGCAACTGAGATACAGGTGATTCAGTCGGAGGACCTTCTTGTTGCGCTGTCAACTGACGGGAGTGTACACTACTATAGATTGAGTAATCTGGAATACCTATCATCGCATTTTTTGAACGATACCAATGGTCGCCCTGCAAACTTCGAATGGCAGGAGAACAAACCCGCAAGTTTGTTCTTGGATTCAGAAAACAGAACGTGGATATCGAATGGCTGCCACATCCTCTGGAGGGATTCAAATGCCTCACTTGAGTCATACCATTTCGATGACGTCTGTACAGGCTCAAACGATGCAATAATATCCACCATATACGCAACAGGAAACAAACTTCTGGCAGGGACTACCGGAACTGGATTTGTGATGATTGACACAAGCAATGATGCTAATTCAACAATGGTACTTTCAAATGCAAGCTTCTTCTCTCCAACCACTTCTCCATCAGTTGTTTCCTACAGTGTGACCTCAATTGAGATTCTCGATGATCAAATACTTGTTTCGGGGGAGGGTGGAGTAGATCGATTTCACATTCCCTCCGATGCATGGTTGAGTCCATGGACGACTTCAAATTGGCTCGATTCCAACGACGTTCTGAAAGTAATCACATTGGAGAATTATGCTTATGTTGTGACACTTTCTAAAATTCACAGGTACGATTCGACCGTTCTTGCCTTCACAGGGGCCATAACGTCAAATCAGGCCAATCTCACAGAATTTGACAGAGTCTTCTCTTGGCCGACTGCAAACCAAGGAATCGCTGCTTCTGACGGCGCAGGATCCCTTGCCAAGATAGTTGACATGATTGCTATCGAGCCTCTAGTTTTAGCCAGCGGGCCAGCAATACTCGAACCACAGGTCGTTTCGGTGGTTAATGCCCCATCTGGAAAACAGGCTTGGGTTGCGTCTGGCAGTGAAATTGATAGATTTGACGAAGAATCCAAGAGGTGGCTTGGGGTAATAGACTATTCAAACGATGGTATCGATTCGGAAATTACTGACGTGATTCAGATTGATGCTCAAATGGTAATAGCATCAACATCGGGTCACGGAATCATCCAGATTGACCCAACAGATGGAGCACTCATTGGCACAGTGTCCGGATCTGATGTCGCAGCAATAGACACTCTGGGATATGATGCCTCCACAGGCAAAGTATTCGTATTGATGCCTGAATACGGAATAGCGATAGGGAACACAAGTGATTTGGCCGATTATTCGTTTTTCGATGAGGATTCTGGACTCGACTCTTTGGAATTTACCTCCATGGCCTACAGATCAGACATCCTGTACATTGGTACCACCGACGCCGGTGTTATGCGCATCGAGGTCTCAAGTGAGGTAGTGCTATCCTCATGGAGATCGCTGGGTATAGATGACGTAGATGAGGCTCCGATAGAATATGTAGATGGTGATGATAGAATTCTCGTCGGCCTGAAAGGGTTTGGCATCATCATCCTCGACCGCTTCACAGGCGAGGTATTGCATGTTTGGGATGAGGCCGATGGAACTCTCCCTGACAATGATATTAATGATATCTACTCCGATATTAATGGGAACATAATCATATCATCTGAGGGCCCCTCTTTTTGGAACCCAGGCATAGCCGCTATGTGGGATGGAGCGGATTACTTCCAACCAACATGGACATCGTTCCCCACGAGCATACCCGGCCCTAATAATGATCCTTACCAGTTCTTCGAGGCAACTAGCAATGTCGATGGAATCTACATGGGCACAAACAGGGGGGCATGCATGTGGGATTGGTCACTGAACGGGCCAGACTGTTGGTCCTCCGCAGACGGACTTCCCTCGCGCTTCGTAAATACCGTTGCGATCCTAGAGCCAAATCGACTCTATGCCGGAACCTCAGAGGGGGTGGGAATCATCGACACATCCACTGGTACGGTTGTTGATGTATGGACAGCAGCGGCGGATTCTGATCAAACCGACGTTGTTGTCATAGATTCCGTCGTCTACCTTGGGGTTGAAGGGATTGGTATTGCGAGATACGACCTCAACACACAAGAATGGCTAGCCACATGGGATGGAAACAGCGGCCTTATCGATAACGATCTCATAACCCTCCTAAAAGTAGGCGAAGCTCCGGGAACTATCTGGGCCGGCGGTTATTTTGGCTTGGTCAACATAAATACCACCAACGAGCAACTAAATCTTGATTGGAATCTAGGGCCCAACTCCGGTGGGCCCACGCTTCCCTACGAACCCCCATTGGACGTAATCGTCCACGATGGGATTCTATATTACCAGCAAATAGTACCTAGCCAGTCATGGCAGGCACGTGACTCTATCGCGAGAGTAGACATGCAGAACAATACCAGCCTCGCACAAATAGATACTACTGACACCCTCGGGTATCAAGGTCAGATCCGTGGAATGCACATGGTCCATGACAACCTATGGTTGGGCGTTGCGGGAGTACAGGGATGGGGAGGTGCAGAGCCTGGCGACATAGCAAGATGGAACACTACGTCTGGCAATTGGGAAGACCCGATAGGATCTTACGGCGGCGTCCAACGTGTTAATGCCCAGTTTGTGGGAGACTGCTTCCCAACCGCATCGGAAAATTGCGAGTTTTGGGTCTCCTATGGAGACTCGATCCTCAGGAGGTACAATGCAACTGACATGACCCTACTGGACTCGTGGGACGACATACCAGGCCCCATCAGGGGCATTGAGTCATTCGGAGACACCTATCTGTTCGGATCTATGGACGGGATTCTCAGATGGGACTCCAACAACTCTTCATTCTTGACCCCATGGACCCCAGGATCTGGAATGCCATCAAACGTTGCTGACCGTGTTTATTCCATGCGAGTGGTTGGTGATGATCTCTGGGTCGGCACCTATCAGGGTGGAAACATAGACGTCTCGATTTACAACCAGTCCCAAGATTCGTGGGACGTCACTCCCTACACAGATGTAGGTGGGTATGCTTATCCTGCCGACATTGAGATCTGTGAAGGTATCGTACACGTCGCCTTCGGTAGACTGCAGTGGTGGCAGGGTGGCTACGTAGCTCGATATGACTACTTGGATTCAGACGGAAATGGAATTGCTGGTGAGTGGATAGATGCCTGGGAGGATGGCAATGGGCTAGACGACGCGGACCCCAGAGCAATAGCCTGTGATGAAAGCCACCCAATGTTGTACGTAGCCTATGATTCCGATAATGTCGGCATATCTCGATTTGACTATTCCACGGACACACTCCTGTCCGCCATCACTCCATCGGATGGCATATCGCCAGAACCTGTATTCCCGGGCGGCATCCTTTATGACAACGGCATTCTACTTGTCAGCCACGTTGATGAAGGTGGAATTTCAAGAATAGAAACTTCGGGACTGGTAATTTCCACGGGCACTGTTTTTGGTGTTGGAATGGATGGGAGTTCGATAGTCAGAGCACCTCCTGCGTCAGACTTTGCTTACGCTATTGGGAGGTCTGGTGAAACCTCCGGTGTGAACAGAGTCGACCGCCTTGATCCAACTGGGTTGATTGAGGGTGGTTTCGATGAGCTTCTCATCCTGCCATCAGGAGATGTGGTTGAGTTTGTTTCCAATGGATCAAGAGTTTGGGCAGCCATTGGGACTTCAAACCAAGGGAATTGGCAGAGCAGTTCAGGATACGGTCGTACCATAATGGAGGGTACTGTCGATCAAAACGGTACACTCACCTGGTTGGACTCGTACGACTTCAATGATGATATTGTTGAGGACGTTATTTTAGACGGGAATACGTTGTGGATTTCGACGACCTATCGAGGCATGATTGCTCTCGACACAAATACGAAACAGACCCGAACACACCCTGGTTCAATTCACAACTCGATGGACGGAATGTACCTAGAAAACGGTAATTTGTATGTCGGTCTAACCAGTGTTTTTGATGCCGCGTCTGGCTTCCAAGTGTTAGACACGACCTCGAGGATATGGAACGAGGCGGAATTGTTAGCAGCGCTCCCCGCAAACGACATAGGAGACTTCTTGAGACTGGGGAACGTCACTTTGGTGACAACACCGGTTGGAATCGGAAGATTCGACGAATCGGCTCAAGAGTGGTTAGATCCAATCACAACCTATGACGGACTGCCACCTGATTCTGATCGGATAGAAGTTGCATCGAGCAACCGAACGAGTAACTTGGTAGTCATCTCAAGTCCAAGCGGACTCTCATTCATACAGAACCCAACACAAAACGCCTCTGTGAGTACCAGGGTGACTCAATCGGACGGCCTTATGTCCTCGTTCATAGCGGACATCCACATCCTTCCTGAAAGGAGCAAGAACATAACACTGCCAGACGGAACCACCCAAGAGTTGCACCAACCAAAGGTCTTGATCGCATCGCACCCTGGAGTGGGGGCTTCGCGACCATGGGTTTCTTCTTGGGCAATAGATGATCAGGAAATCTTCACTGATTACCCACTTGACATGCTACCAAGCAACGGCGTGACAGCCTTGGCAACTGATGGATGGGGGGTGCACATTGCCACTGACATTGGTCCGATGTACCATTACAACTTCAGTTCATTCTCTATGGAAATTGGGCTTGTATCAGGGTCACTACAAGCATGGCCCATCACAATCATGGAATCTGACGGCACGAGGGTGGTAGCAGCCGGAAGCGGATTCAACGTCATTGGCTCCCAAGATCATCAATCACGTGGCTATGATTCTGCCATGGAATCTTCAATCAACGATATGGCGTTGTACGGCGACACACTCGTCCTGGCCACCGATCGTGGAACACTCGCATACAGGCCCTATTGGGCACTAGAGAGAATCTATGTCGATGAATATGCAAGGGCAGAGAATCTCGATCTAACATTCCTCGGCCAGACTACAGACATCACAGAAGAAGCAAGGCCAGGAAACAAAATAAGCATACCTTCCAATGTCCCAATTACCGACTCGCCCCTTCCACTACAATCACAGAATTTCGGATCCATACCGTTTTCTTGGCACCCGACAATCTTCACGAGTTCAACCTCATCCCAGCCAATATGGTCTGAGGTGTCAATTCTAAACTACACCGGAACGTGGAACCTATCAACGCAAACAGGCTTACAACAACTCCTCCAAATGGCCGTAGACACCGCAGGCGCACCATCCTCGGCAAATTGGGAATTCGCATTGTCACCCCCTGAATCTGGATCAATCAACATGAGGATCACCTACGATTGGACAAGGCAAGAGATCCCAACACGAATAAGCTACTTCGATGATCGACCTAGGGATGGCGGCGATGGGTTGATCCTGAACTGGGATATGGCAGTCGATCCTAGTTTCATTTCCTATGACATATTTGTCTGGGGCTCTACGACTGGATGGAGCGCCGATTTTGTTGAGACCGGGGATTTCTCGCAAATTACCCCCATTGCTTCCATCTCAGACGTTCAGACGTTGGGAGTCTCAATAGAAGAGGCGTATTCCGGTGATACGATTCAGACCATACAATCTGGCGAAGAATACTTTGCAGCCATTGCAATAAGGTATCCAGACGGCTCGCTGGGACCCATGTCAGTCTACAACGGCTCGGCCATGGCCATTGACAATGTGCCCGAGCCACCATCGTCAATGTATGCTGAGCCAATCGGATTCTCGGGAGGCAGCCTTCAAGTCGAGTGGCAGCCTTGCACAGATATCGACAGGCACTCCACCAGACTTTGGTATTCGACCGTAGAGATTGATGACGTTGAAGTTATTCCCACTTACTTTGACGTCGCGCAGTCGCTCGGTAATCAGACTATCATAGATGTACCACAATCTACTCCAATCTGGCTGGCTGCATCGTGTGTTGACATGGCGGGTCAGTACGAACGAGACAACCCCGCACTGTATGGGCCTGTGATCGCAGCCGGAGGCCTCGACGACTCCATACCACCCGCAAGAGTGAGTGGCGTAGAGGCTTCTGACCTTCCATTCGACGATGGTGGATACCTGCAAGTAACATGGACCCCCAACAGCGAGGAAGATTGCGTGATGTACACCATACATGTTTTGCCAGCATCAGGATTCTCACCTCCAACAAGTGCAGAAGGATGGCCTGTGGCCGAGATCGTCTCGGGTTGCGAAAATTCAGTCGCCATCATCGGTGGCACAGATGGCACACTATTGGAGAATGGTGTAAGATACTGGGTGGCCGTTGTGGCGTACGACGATTGGGGCAATGGCGATCTGAACAATGTATTGCCGGATGACGCAACGCCATTCGATAATCTCGCTGAAGGAGGACCAGAACCAGCAAGACTACAAGACGTCAGTGCTTTTGACCATCCATTTGACGATGGCACTTCGATAGATGTAGTCTGGACTAGGAGCGATGCACCAGATTTTTCCTATTACACCATATGGGTAAGCGAGCATCCGTTAGAGGACGTCTCCTCGATGTGGTTCTTCTGTTCCGAGGAGCCCCAATCATGTGGCCTGACGACCATCCAACAGAGACAGATCGGTGGCTCTTCAAAGATAGAGATAGAGATTTCAGAGGCGCTTTACGGGACCACCCTTACGGACTCCGTCAGTAGTAGGATCATCCCAGAGGTACCATTGCACGTCGCAGTTACAGTGCACGACATCGCTGGCAATGTTCACTTGGATAACCTGGAGACCGCGCTAGCCCTCCCTCAATCGAACCTTGAGGACACAACGCCGCCAGACCGAATTCCAGCGCCAGGATTGGCTGATAGGGATCCAGATCACGGTGATGGAATGTTCGTCCTCTTCGATCCCAGCGAGTCAGCAGACCTATCATCTTACGAAATTTATGTGGTCCCCGACTCCCCGTTCCTACTCACCAATCTCGAGGCTCTGGAACCCTCACTCACCCTCCCTCGAGATTGGTCAGGGCCTGCCTTGGTCGAGCTATCTACCGGTATCGAGGGCAAGACTGACCTCGCTCCTGATCGCAGATATTTCGTGGCAGTAGTTGCCAGAGACTCAAATGGAAATGCATGGACGACAGACCTACAATCCAGTGACATAGTGCTGACTGATGAACTCGGTTTGGACCCCTGTCCCGCTTGCCCCGATGTCTCTGGGCTAACCGCTGCTTGGAATCCATCAGGATCAAGGATCGTCTTAAATTGGGCAGAGAGTGACAATCCAGAAGTAATCGGATACCATGTATTTGCATCTCTTATCCCATTTAACGATGTAAGAGATGCAAGCATCGTCGCTCTAGATAGGACAACCACAGAATTCGGATTTGACTTGATTGATGAGCAGGCACTGGATAGGGATACCAATCACTATGTGGAAGTGGTCGCGTACGATGGGGAGAAGTTCACTTATCGAGCAAGCCCAGTCCTCGTATTGCCATGGACGGAACAAGCCGGACCACTGGATTCACAGGCATCAGAAGGATCATCTGTGGTGGACAGACTAGTCAGTGGAGATTTGAATATTCTACTTGGAACCATCATCTTCGGACTCGCCGCCCTAGGTGCCGCTGCAACATTCAGGTCAAGGAGAGGAATGGATGACGACTTATGGGAGATTTCCACGAGGGAGGTTGAGATAGACGCGCTGTTCGATGATGAGATTCAGTCCGGTCTGAATGCGGATGAAACCAAAGAAATACCTGTCAAAAAATTGAGTGATACCAAAATCATCCCGGACTCCACCGATCAACCATCGTCAGATGACTACCTCGATGATCTAGAGAAGGATCTCGACGACCTCTTTTGACAGAGGGCTTCAAGGCTGGGACTGCATCTAGTTGACTGTGGAAATATCCGACCCGGTCTTCACGACCCTGAGATTGAATCCGAATGGCCCCCTGTTCCTAGATTCACACGTTAGTAGGTTAGAACGTGCATATGCTGTTTTATTTGATACTGCCCTAATGGTCGATTTGGATGATTTAGAAAAATCACTCTCGATCATATCCCAAAGCAGGGAATTACCATGCTTGGTCAGAATCCAAGTCCATCAGGGTGGAGAGATAGCCATGATACCGAGGCCCTTAGAGGCTTATGAGAGTTCGATCCACTTAATCACACAACCTCTACCAGGTGGAATTAGGGATCAAATCAGATACAAACAGGGGGATTGGGAGGCCTATTCAAACACGAGAAGAAATGCTATTACGAATGGTGGCGATGCTGCCTTGCTTGTCGACCAGGACATGATAATTGATGGCGATACGTTTACTCCGCTATTTGCCTTTACCGATGGCGAATTCGTGATTCCTGATCCTATGATGGGGGCTGTCGAATCCATAACTCTTAGAAACCTAGAGCATTATTTTGGAAAAAGAATCAGGATAGATCAAAGGAAGGTAGCTCTGGCTGATTTATCCATGTGTTTAGATGCTTTAGCCGTGGGAACTGGGATCGGTATTAGGAGAATCGCCTCTATTGACGGTATTTCTCTTGGGTCCGATCTAGAGGCAGGACTAGAAGATATTCTTTGTGAGATTGAAGACGTGGGTTTCATTGAGGGGCTATCGTGATGAAAAACACAATCACTGGCTTCTTCAAGGTGGAAGATATGGGAGAATTAAACCCTCTTCTTCATGTTCTTGAGAGGCTAAGGGCGGACCATCCAAAGAATGATGAGATGTTATTCCATTCTGGCGGTCCAATCGGAAAGACTAGTCGACTCTCCATGATTCCAATGTTGGATGACCTCAGGGTGGTTTTCCACCAACCTGAAAATGATACTGAGCCGATTAATAGAAACCCATTGATTGGCGAACTTGATTTGGGACACACCCCCCCTGTACTTTTGGAATTCCAGGTTAGATCGGATGCTGTTTGGACAACAACACGTAATGAATCTCATGTTAGCCTAGAATCTGCACTTCAATCAATATGTGAATTGGAGGTACTAGGACCAGTCGATCCATCTTCAGGCTTGTCGCCCGGTGGTTTTGTCGGGGTTCTAGGCTATGATTTAGGACAATGGACCAGTCAAATTCGGTTGAAGAACACACCTGAACAGAATGAAGTTTTGGGCGTTCTTTGGAGAACCAAGGGTTGGATCATTCATGATAGGAAGGAGGGTTCCATAACCACTTTGGGACAATCTCCCATGTCAGCGGAGGAGGTCCGCCTATGTGTAAAAGGCATTACTGAAACAATGCGGTTTGATGACCCCTCCACATTGGAGTCGGAGAATAGAGAGAACCACAAGCAAAAAATTATGCAAATAATTGAGTCCATAAAAGACGGACATGTCTACCAAGTTAACTATGGTAGAAACTGGAGAGGAGAATTAGATCAGGACCCATGGGATTGTTTCCTAAACTTGACCAAGGCAAATCCAGCTCCATACTCAGCATGGATGAGGTCATCTGATCTAGGTTGGACAATAGTATCTGCCAGCCCAGAACAACTCCTCAGTTTCCGAGATGGAAAAATAACCACATCACCGATCAAAGGCACAGCTCCAAGACATGCCTTGGAAACCGAGGACGAACGCGGGAAAGAAAACCTAATGGAATCAGAAAAGGACCTTGCTGAACACATGATGCTTGTTGATTTAGAGAAGCACGACCTGTCTTCAGTATGCGTACCCGGCTCTGTGAAATGGGGGGAATTCAGGATTGAATCCCATCCGAATGTTCACCATCTTGTATCAGAGGTTAGCGGAGAACTCGAACCCTCCTCTTGTGTGACTTCGGCGATATCTTCCTTGTTCCCCGGGGGATCAATAACTGGCTGCCCGAAGGCGATGAGTATGGCGATAATTAATCACCTTGAGAGAATACCGAGAGGTGCTTGGACCGGATCAATCGGCCACATCCACAAGCTGAATAATCTTGTCGAGTTGAACATACTAATACGAACGCTAGAGGTACATGAAAAGGCTGGAATAAGGACCGGAAGAGTCATGGCTGGAGGGGGAATAGTACACTCCTCAAATCCTGAGTTGGAGGCTCAAGAGGCGGAGTGGAAGGCAGATGCGGTATTGAGGGCCGCATGGAATGTTCCAGCATCCACTTCCAACGACACGCTGCCGAGCCTAGCAATGAGCTCCAGACCTCTGGCCAGACAATCCGAGACCCGGCCGAATATAGTGAGGAAGGAAAAATCAAGGAAAAAGAAAATCATACTGATTGACAACATGGACTCATTCACACATAATATCAGAGATGCAATGGTGAGATTGAGATGCGAAGTAATGATCGAGAACGGTTGGAGCAGCCACCCAGATGAAGATGTAGCCATGTGGGTCTCGGACGTCATTGACAAGCACTCACCCGACGGAATAGTCATCGGACCGGGCCCCTCGAGACCAGAATCATACAACAGGACCACTGTAATAGCCAATATGGGAATCAACGGAGAATTGATTTCTGGGAGAGGACAAATTCCACTCCTCGGGATATGTCTCGGTCATCAGGCAATCTGCCTAGCTGACGGATCAAACCTAATTAGGTCGCCAAATGGCCCCGTCCATGGGTCCCCAGTTAGTATAGAGAATGATGGAACAGGACTATTCTCAGAACTCGCCGAGGAGCATAGCATGATGAGGTACAACAGTTTGGTAATCTTGGATGCAGGGGAAAGCATGGTGCCCAACGCATGGGAGGGGGGAACCGGTCTGATAATGGGTGCTAGGCACCGATATTATCCGATTCACGGAGTCCAATTCCACCCCGAATCTGCTGGGAGTCCTGATGGGATGAGCATAATAGAAAATTTCCTGTCCCTGTGCGATTAACCGCAGTGTTGAAGAAAAGGCTCGTAATGGTAAGGCCGATCACGATGCCTACCTGCCGGATGTGCACTCAAAACTACCCCAACGACCAATTCGCGAAAGGTAATGGCCCAAGGTACCTAGTGTGCGCTAGATGCGCATTGGAACACGATATGTTGGCCCCTGGGGAGAAGTCACCTTTGTACTCTGATGAAGTCGCGAGTGCAAGACTCTCGTTATTCTCACGTCGATATCGGCCCTGGGTACTCATGATCATCGGATGGACTTTGTTCTTTTACATGGGCCAAGGAATACCTCCTTGGACGACACTATTCCTTGGAGCATTGATACTCCTCACCATCGTCACTCCTGTGAGGCACTTCATGACACGAACTAAATTCAGATCGGATCTAGCAAGATTAACCCCTTAGTTAGAAGCGAAATTCCGAGTGATTCATATACTAAACATAACCAAAAAATCTCTAGAGGAGACAGAGGGTCTTCTATGAATGCCAGCCAAAACGGATGAGAAAAAAATAGGAGGAGAGAAATAAAAATTAAAAAAACACTGTATTGAACGTATACGATCTACTTCGATCAATGCATATTCTCTCTTTCCATTTTCAATGCTCATCACCTCCCAGACATTGCCTCCGACGCCGTCGAAGCAACGCTGGAAAGAGGGAGCGGCGGGTTCCCTGGATAACCAATAAAACACACAAAATAGGAAAGTGATGAATGATGGAGATAAGAAAGAACGCAAGCATACTAACAGCCTTTCTGCTAGTGACGATGGCCGGAGCCGCAGGGGTATCTGCTGATGGTTCGGATCCCTTGGATCCCAACGACGGTGGAGCCGACTGGGATGGCGATGGATTAACCAACGCTCAAGAGCAGGCCGCTGGAACTGACATGAACAACCCCGATTCAGATGGCGACGGATTGCCAGACGGATGGGAAGTTGGCTATGGACTAAACCCCAACTCAGCAACAGACGCAAATGCGGACCCAGATGGAGACGGACTCACGAATTCTCAAGAGTACGCCACAGGAACCAATCCTAATGCAGCTGACACGGATGGCGATGGCCAAGACGATGGCAGCGATCCATACCCAAATGACCCCGCTAATGGCGAGATGAGTGACTCAGACGGCGATGGGATACCCGACGCTTACGATCCAGACTTCCAAGGAGACGGCTCTGGCGACGGAGGGACCCAAGGCGGAGGTGGCTCTGAGGAAGATGGACAGGGCCAGGGACAAGGACAAGGACAGGGCCAGGGACAA
>DAGH01000027.1:0-8873 GCA_002495675.1 Euryarchaeota archaeon UBA182
GAATTCGGCCCTGAGCGACCTGTTCCATCTCACCTTGGTGCTGATTCTGTTGACCGTCCACCTCCCATACAACTGGCTGTGGCTGTATAGGGTCAGCCCATTGTCGAACCTCATCAGGAGGGCCTTGCCACGGGACGTGACAGACTCGACGCTCGCTTCCCCGAGGACCCCATCAAACTCTGAGATAGGGGGATATGGCAGCTTGATCGATGTCAGCGCGCCTCCAACGAGCCTGCGCGCGACTTTGTCCGCTGCACGCCTGATCTCGGGCCCCTCCGGCATCAGACCGCCTCACGTTCACGATGCCGTCCTTCCGGTCCAGTCGCGCGCTGCATCCGGCCATTCGCGATCGCAGCGTCTGTAAAGAGGTCGAGGAAGGCGTCCACGGTGTGCCCGATCGGGTCGGAGTACCCCCCTCCCATGAAGATGACACATGGCAGCCCTTGATCCACCACGTGGGACAGGACCATTTGGTTTCGAAGCCTCATCCCAAGTCTCGACACCTCGAGTTTCCCCAGAGCATCGCTCGCAAGAGCGTCGACGCCGGCCTGGAACAGCAAGACGTCGGGTGAGAAGCCGCTGACAATGTCCAACCCCTCCTGCACCCGGTCAAGATACTCCGAGTCCCCTGCCCCGGCTGGCAGCGGCAGGTCGAAGTCACTGGCTACCTTTCTGAACGGGAAGTTCGCTTCACAGTGGACGGAGACTGTGAGGGCCCCAGGGGTATCCCGGAGGATTGCGGCGGTCCCGTCGCCTTGATGCACATCGAGATCGAGGACTGCGACCCGTTCGACACCTTCTCTTTCCAATGCGATTTTGGCACAGACCCCTATGTCGTTGAAGACGCAGTAGCCAGACCCGAAGTCGGCATGGGAGTGATGGGTCCCTCCTGCCATGTTGCCGGATATCCCCCCATGCTGGCAAACGTGCTCCAACGCAGATATGCTCCCTCCCATGATGAGGAGCGTCCGCTGTGCGAATGAGCTCCTCCAGGGCTTTAGCCCGATCCTGTTGATCTCCCTGTCGCTCAGCCGACCACCAAGGAAACGATCGACATAGTCGGGCCCGTGTACCCTCAGAAGGTCGTCCGTGGAGGCGGGCCTTGGCTCGCGGAACTCGATGGGTGATGGGAGTTGCGCACCCTTTATGCGATCCTCCAACAGATGGTATCGATCGCGCGGGAACCTCGCGGAGGGGTCGATACCCATCGTGTAGAGGTCGTGGTACCAGATCGATAGCGACGACTTCGGTAGGCCGGGATCGTCCTCGCCCTCGAGCCAAGGTGGTGGGGTGCCGCCACTCATGATGAATCGCCCACAGGCTGGTTGCTCGCGAACATCCTCAGAATCGCGATGCCAAGGACCCCACTGAGGGTGAAGAGTATCATCGATGAGACCCCCGCAGCGGATATCGCAACCCTGATTATCACGGTAGAGAGGACGAAACCGGTGTTCCGAGCGAGATTTCGGAAGTCCGTGTAGAACCAATACGAGATAAGGAGGATGAGAATGTCTGCGAGGATGAGGAACGTGAAGAAGTCCAGGAAGAAGATGGTTCGGTCGACGGACCCCCCACCGTCCTGAACCGCTGCAATCCAACTGGTCAACGAGGAGAGTGCGATCACTGCGAAGACGACGAGCATGAGGTTCGCAATTGCCTTCTTGGTCAGTATGAATATCGAGACCTCCTCGCTGAGAGTCGCTGAGTCATCAACGCCCTTCTTCATGTTGTGATAGGCGAGGGAGGTGTAGAACAGCGCTAGGAAGGCAGCGCACTCGACCAGCAGGAAGCCGACGTCGCTGCTTATTTCCCACCCCTCGGAGCTGTTTACATCAGAGAGCCTCTTCAGAATGTCCCGAACTACTAGGAGCGTAGCGATTTCATATTGTTTCCCCACCGAGGATGAGAACGACTCTGGTATGGTTCTGATGAGTTGGTACACCTCATAAGCCAGCAAGATGGAAAATGGGGTATATAGCGCAGAGAGGGGCGATTTCACCAACTCCATCGAGTCACCCTCAATCGTCAGTTGCCCGGAGTTGTGCAACGCCCACAAAAGGAGGTGGGAAGCGAAGCCGATGACCGCAGCAGCGATGGCTACCTTTCGCACTTTGTCATCGGCATCAGGCCCCATCAGCACCTCGAAACCGGCATTCACGGCATTCCGCATGGCACTGATGCCCGAACTCATAGCACTTAGTAGTGAATTTGTCAAAATTAAACAATATCACAGGAAAAATGGGGATATTCCCCTCGTGGGTGCGAGCATGAGTTCAAGGGCCATGAGAGTCGGAAACCACCCAATGACCGACAAGGCCAGGCATCAGGATCTACAAGCAGTAGATGGATGGATCGAGGTCAGGGGGGCTAGAACTCACAACCTGAAAAACGTGGACGTAAAGGTGCCCAGAGGCAAGTTCGTGGTTTTCTCGGGCGTTTCAGGGAGTGGAAAATCCAGCCTCGCATTTGATACGCTTTACGCCGAAGGGCAACGTCGATACATCGAGAGCCTCTCCTCCTACGCGAGACAATTCCTCGGTCAGATGAAGAAGCCAGACTGTGACAGCATCGAGGGCCTATCCCCCGCAATCAGCATAGATCAGAAGCAAGGTAGCCATAACCCTCGGTCCACCGTGGCAACCGTGACCGAGATAATGGATCACCTCAGGCTACTATGGGCCAGAATCGGCGTCCCACACTGCCCCGAGTGCGGCAATGAGGTGGCAAGGAGAACAGTTCAGGAGATCGTGGATGACGTACTGTGGAAATTCTCAAATCACGGAATCGCAGTCTGGTCCCCCGTCGTCAGGAACAGGAAGGGAACCCATGCGGATCTGTTCCAAGCCATGGTGGAACAAGGATACCTCGCAGGCCGTGTGAATGGTCGAGATGCTGACTTCGAAAATCCACCGGAACTCGAGAAGAACCTCCGTCACGACATCGACGTCAGGATAGACCGGGTCCGTATCTCCAGATCCAACAGACAGAGGTTGACTGAGGCGATAGAAATTGCCCTTAGGTTGGGCGGAGGGACCGTCGCGATCGAGAACATGGAGGTACCAGCAGACTCGGAATGCGAATACGAAGAGGGGGAGATAGTCGCATATTCGGAGGAATTCGCATGCCCCGTTCACGGTTCCTTCCTACCCGAGATGTCACCGCGAGTCTTCTCATTCAACAACCCGCTTGGCGCCTGCCCGGCCTGCCAAGGGCTGGGGGTGCAGAGAGAATTCTCCCCTGAACTGGTGATCGACCAGAATTCCACGATAGAAGAGGGTTGTATCAAGCCCTTTCGAAGGTCGATGATGTCAGGTTGGTACAAAAGCCAGATGATTCAGGTATCAAAACATTACTCGATACCAACAGACGTCCCATTCCATGCTCTAGACGACGACCACAAGGACATACTTCTGTATGGAACGGGGTCGACGACCATTGGGTTCCACTTTGAATCCGATAGGGGATCGTCATATCGAATGAACAGGCCATGGGAAGGCGTCTTCGCAAGGCTCCGAAGAACTCTGACTGACACCAGCTCCGATCGAACGAGGTCAAGACTCTCAGCCTACATGACGGACGAGCCATGCTCTTCCTGCGAAGGCAAGAAATTGAACACCGCAGTCTCGATGGTTTCAGTGGGCGGTATTTCACTGCCAGATTTCTCCGCATCGACCGTCATGGAGGCACTTGCGATCGTACATGCATGGAAAACGACAGAGGTGGACCCCATATGGGATGACTTGGAGAGGGACCGCCCGAGCGGCGAGACCCTCGACAAGACAGAGATCCTGGACGAACGATCCCTCTACATAGGGAATGACGTGATCAAGGAGATAGAATCCAGGTTGCGTTTCCTCGCCCTCGTCGGCCTCGACTACCTCACCATGGACCGAAGAGCCAACACTCTTTCTGGGGGCGAGTCGCAGAGAATAAGGCTGGCAACCCAAATCGGAACGAGGCTCACGGGCGTCATGTACGTCCTGGATGAGCCAAGCATCGGTCTCCACCCCAGAGACAATTCCCGCTTGCTGGACACTCTAAGGGAACTGACTGATCTGGGCAACACCTTGATCGTCGTCGAGCATGATGAGTCCACCTTGATGCAGGCAGATTGGCTTGTGGACCTCGGCCCAGGAGCGGGGAAGGAAGGTGGAGAGGTAATAGTCAGCGGCCAAATTGATGATCTGATCGACAACTCGAGATCTGAGACTGGGGCTTACTTGTCGGGAAGGAAGACCATACCCGTTCCGAACCAGCGAAAGGCCACCCAAGGCGGATGGCTAGTGGTGAAGAACGCGAAACAGAACAACCTCCAGAGTCTCGACGTCGCCTTTCCCCTTGGTTGCATGATTGCGGTGACAGGGGTTTCCGGGAGTGGGAAGTCCTCGCTCGTGACAGAGACTCTCGCCCCTGCGCTCCTCAGGTCACTGCATCGATCGGACACGACCCCCGGCCGCCATGATGGGATCGAAGGCATGGAGCATGTGGACAAAGCGATCGTCATTGACCAGTCCCCCATAGGTCGTACCCCCCGATCCAACGCTGCAACCTACACAGGAGTCTTCGATCTGATTAGAGCGCTATTCGCCGAAACCACCCTCTCCAAAGAGCGGGGGTACAAACCCGGCCACTTCTCCTTCAATGTTCGTGGTGGGAGGTGTGAGTCGTGCAAGGGCGCGGGATCATCGGTATTGGAGATGAATTTCCTCCCAGACGTATGGGTGACATGCGAGATCTGCAAGGGGAAAAGATACACTAGAGAAACGCTGGAAGTTGAGTGGAAAGGGAGAACGATACATGACGTGTTGGAGATGTCGGTCGACGAGGCCTGCAAGCTATTCGAGAATCAGAGCAAAATAAGCAGAATACTCACAACATTGCAGGACGTTGGCCTTGGGTACATCCGACTCGGCCAACCTGCAACAACCCTCTCTGGGGGAGAGGCACAGAGAGTCAAGCTTGCCACTGAACTACACCGACCACCAAAGAAGCACACGTTCTACATCCTCGATGAGCCAACGACGGGCCTCTCGTTGTTCGACGTCCACCAACTAGTCGACGTCCTCCTCAGAATAAGGTCGAATGGCCACACCGTCGTAATAGTCGAGCATCATCTGGATGTGGTGAAGTCTTGTGATTGGGTTATCGACCTAGGGCCAGAGGGTGGCTCAAGGGGAGGAAGTCTAGTCGCCCAAGGCACTCCAGAGGACATCACTGCAGTGGAAGAGAGCCACACTGGCCGACACCTGACCGATTTGCTCTAAATCCAACCAAATCCCTCACAAATCGACAGCGTGATTGAAAATACATCCCCCATCGGAGTGCCATGTACCGATCAAGCAACATCGCTTTGAGCGAATCCACCTTCCAAAAGAGCTCATACCCAGACAAACCATGGTGGGAGGCCGGAAACACGTCTGTGCAGAACCGTGGAATGACAATAGAGGGTGTGGCTGAGAAAGGCGCCTTGACCTTCCTCCTCTTCATAACGTCGGGGATGACAATTTGGGGCCTCGGGCTCACCGGTCAGCCAGAAGTCGCAATAACACTATTTTTTGTCGGCTTCATCTTGAATGCAGTCTTTAGCATAATCCTATTCCTGTCCTGGTTCACGTCCTCCTTCCAAGGCCTATTCGCAAATCCCGTGTTCGTTTTGGCATATTCGACTTCACAAGGCCTCCTTATCGGTGGAATGACCTACGCTCTCGAGCACTTCGGAGGCTACCAGGGCATCACCATCCAAGCTTTCCTAATCACTGGAATGATCTTCGGGGCCATGTTGGGAGTATATCGATCGGGACTAATAAACGTCAACCACAATTTCAGAATCGCCCTCTACAGTGCCGTATTTGGAATCATGATGGTTTACCTCCTCTCATTCATCCTGTTGCTGTTCGGTGTGAGCATTCCACTCATCCACGGATCTGGCCCGATCGGCATCACCTTCTCCTTGCTCGTCATCGCGCTGGGAGCAGGGATGCTCGCCTCTGACTTCGATTTCATCGAGAGGGGAGTAGAGAGTGGGGCCCCCAAGGAGCTTGAATGGAGAGCAGTATTCGGCCTGACGGTGACCTTGATTTGGATATATCTGGAAGTCCTCAGACTGTTGATAAAACTCCAAAATAGGCGCTGAAGCCCAGGACGGATATTTAGCCGCGCTCGAACATTGGTGACTCAGATGGACACCGACCTCATTCTGGCCTACGCCCTAGCGGGACTCACGCTAGCGGTGATCGAGGGGATCAAGCCGGGCCCACTTCTCACGATGGTGGTGAGGGAGACCCTGTCGGGCGACCTCAGGGCGGGAATATGGACAGCAGCCGCCCCGATCTTCACTGATGGGCCACTCATCGTTGTTAGCTACCTCTTCGCCTCCATACTCGTTGACAACCCGTCTATCCTAGTCCTGATCTCGATATTGGGAGCCCTCTTCATGTTCAAAATGGGCGTTGAGTGTTTCTCGATCGAGCCACCGACGCTGTCGAGCATTCTCGAGCCGGCATCTAGCAAGAAGGCATTTGGGAGAGGGGTGCTGACGAACCTTCTAAATCCCAATGTCTATGTCTTCTGGTTCTTGATCGGAGGGCCGATCATGGCCTCAGCGGTGAACTCAGAGCCGCTAGCACCACTAGCTTACGCTGCCACATTCATAATAGGCATTATTTTGGTCAAATGCCTCATCGCAATTATGCTTCACAGGATGAGGGACGCCATGCCACGCCACATCTACAAGTCCATTCTGTCATTGTGCGGTGTTGCCATGATCATCTTCGCAATCGGCTACTTGGCATTCGCATGGTCTCAGTACCAATCGATCTGAAGAACACATTCTCGGTGTCGATTTAGAACAGATGTGTAATAAGATTGAGGACTTGAAAACCCTCTAGGTCGAACCTGAAACCGCTTGATTGAAATCATCCAATCGATGCCCGCATAGCGTAAACATGAACCGAACCACTTCACGCCGGGGGCTTGTACCACTATCGATAGCAATCCTCATGCTTGCTCCGGCACTGACCGCTGCAACACCACTGGGGCCTCCTCCGAGTTCTGAAGATCAGGGTCTAGAACTAGTCGAAAACTGGTGGGAAAGCACCATAATGGACCTAGACGGTGATCGAATACACGACGCTATCTGGATCGCAGCTGAGAATAATCATCACCAATACCTGGATGAGGACGGAAGGATATCTGTCATAGTGGACTTCGATAGCACACCCACCCCAGAGGACCAAGCCATGATAGAAGCAGAGGTGGGTTTCGAGACCCAATTCAGATATTGGTTGATCGACTCCATCGCCGGAACCATCGAACTGGAAAGACTCCATGATTTGATCAAACTCCCTGGAGTTGTATTCGTTGAATTGGATGGGGTTCTAGGAATCCAAATGCAAGACGTCGTCCCAACCCACGGCGTCGACTTAGTATGGCAGGATACGGGCTACACCGGGGCTGGTGTGACAATGGCAATCATAGACACCGGAATCGATGGAAATCACACGGCCTTGGACGATCTTGATGATGACAATACTACAAACGACCCGAAAATAGTGGCCTTTTACGATGCAATAAACAACCCCAGCGCAACTAATGGAACCGAAATATTCCCCTATGATGACAATGGTCATGGCACCCATTGTGCTGGCATAACCGCTGGCACTGGAGCCCCCGACTATCAGCACATAGGGGTGGCCCCAAAAGCAAACCTTGTGGGCGTCAAGGTACTAGACGGAGGTGGCAGCGGATCTTTCGCTGCAGTCATGGCGGGGATGGAATGGACAGTGGAGAAAAGGCATGATTTCAACATCAGGGCCGCCAGTATGAGCCTCGGTGCCCTCACCGGAGCAATAGAATGGACATCTTCAGAGGAGGAGTCAGTGAACAGGATGGCAAATGAGATGGTAAGGGCAGGGGTCACCTTGTTTATCGCAGCTGGAAACAGCGGAGGAACCGCAACGATAGGGACGCCAGGGAGTGCTGAGGATGTCATAACAGTCGGCTCGTTGGACAAAGATACCGCAATTGCAGTCTACTCTAGCCAAGGGCCAACAGAAGAGGGCAGGGTCAAGCCCAACCTGGCGTTTGTTGGGAGCAGTGTCAACGCACCCGATGCCAACACCGGGGACGGGTACGTCGCGCTGTCAGGTACTAGCATGGCAACGCCTGGCGCCGCTGGTGTTGCTGTTCTGATGTATCAAGCCAATCCCGACTTGAGCCCCTTCGACGTGCGTAACATAATGCAAGAAACCTCGACATACAGACAATGTCACTACATGCTCGCGAACGAGCCGTGCGCAGAGGACCTCATACCGAAGAATAGGCAGAACAACGTCTATGGCCATGGTCACGTAAATGCCCAGCCAGCAGTCGAGGAGGCTGCTAACTACTACTACGACCTCAGCCTTTCCTTGAACGTCTCTCTGTCAAGCGAGGCAGGCGTAGACAATCGTGTCCACATTGGGCAGGGGGGTTCGGTGATATTCAACCTCGCAGGCGATGTTCAGAGGGTTCAATGGAGAACCTGGGACATGCGCGACAATTGGATGGATCTGGCTGAGTACGCCGTTGGAGACGAGCAGTTCAGCGTCACTCACGACCTCCTCGTGGATCGGTTGAGGTTTCTGCCCAACAACACAGTCGAAGGCGACCAAGTGATCCTGGTCCGAGCCGTGTCCGGGGATCAGGCTTCGACCAATTTAGCAGTAGGCATACACATCATGGGAGAAGACAAGATCGAGGCGTCCACCTCGGAAAGTTCCCTTACCACCTTCATAATTATTTTACTCAGTGGACTCGTTCTCGTACTCTTGGCGGTATTGACTTTCGTGGGCGTCATGCTTCGAAATAGTGAGTTCTCTCAGAGAGACGCCTTT
>DAGH01000027.1:9274-13800 GCA_002495675.1 Euryarchaeota archaeon UBA182
TAGACTTACAGGGTCGAGTTCCCACCCAGTGGAATGGGAATCAAACCCCCCGTACCCCTTAGGTTCGGCCCCTCGGCCAAGGTACCAAAGATACCGATTTCTCCCGCGACGTTGTGGGCCAACCCAAACCATACCCTGCCATGTTGGTCCACGATAATGTCGTTGAAGTCCCCGAAGCCCCCACACCTCTCGTAGCCGCAGGCTTGGAAGTTATTCTCCAATGGATCATCATGTCCATTCAGTTGGACTGTGGTTATCATCACTTGATCGGAAAAGGCATCCTGTATCACACTCAGGTACCCATTCCACGTATCGCCACCGTTGTAGGTCCCAATGTACCCCATCGCGACCTGGCCGGATCCCCCAGCGGCTATGACTGGGAAGCCAGTGCCATTGAGTCCTATCGGAGGCGCAATCATCAGCGGATTGCTCCATGTCTCCGCCTCGTCAGTTGAGTAGGAGTAGTAGGGCATGTTGTCGAGACCCATCCACATGGCGTGCACGTTGTCTTCTTCGTCGGCGAAGACCTGCGCCTCCTCGAAGTTCCAAGTCTCAGCGGTGCCTGAGGACTCGGTCGGAAGGGGGTGTTCGGTCCAGGAAATCCCCCCATCCACGCTCCGGTAGATCGAGTACCCCTCCCCACCATTACATCCCCTGTGACCTCTGTAGAAATTACCATTGTTCGATCCGACCATATGACCGGTCAAACCGCCACTCTCACAGTCTGATGGAGTTCCTGGGAGCTCCGGGCCCCATGTCAATCCACCATCGTTGCTTGCCGAGCACACAGGATATGGGTAGTTCCCATTCACGCAGAAGACCCAGGTAGTCGGATGTGCGAGTGCTGGGAAGGGCGATGATGCGATGGTCTGGTGATCCTGTACTGACCACCCTGTTGCTACGGAGGGACCGAACCACGATCCACCCTCATCATCAGACCACTCCACAGTCATGCCCAGAAGCGCATGCATGTCGAACTTCATTATTCGATCAGTCCATGGATCCACGTATACGTAGGGGTCGTTGCTGTTCGGGACTGGGGCCATGGCGTCATACACGTTGTCGCAGGAATACTCTTCCAAGCTTACCATATTGACCAGTCCGCTGCATTGGACGATGGCAGTGGAGCCTGCAGGTCCATTTCCATAACTGGACATGTACAGATTATCAGAGGAGGTCACACCGATGGTCGGCTCAAATGTTGTCATACCGATTCCATAGTAGGTCCCAACTGTACAGATGGGCGATGACATGTTCGCCGACCATGTCATGGATTCCGCGGGAGTCGCGTTGGCGAAATGATACCATGTGGTGTCTGATTCGCCACTTTCACAAGGATCTGTGAATGAGGGCCCCATCCCACTCTTTGCGTTGCTATCTGCAGATAGGCAGCCACTCAAACTACCCATCAATACGACAAATACCAGACCTGCCGCACTCAGACGCACGGTAATCCCACAACGCCGCCATTCAAGAGGTGTACGCTTTACAACCACTTGGAATCGAAGATCGGCTTGAACGTGTCAATAACGGAGGAAGATGGCTGCATCCATGACATGTCCAGGTCATTCTGGGCCGGTCGGGAATCCCAGTTTAGTACGGTTCCAAGATGTGTCCTTGCCCAGGAGATACTAGCAGCGGGGTGAACTCCTGCCGCCAACACTGCAAGGGGGTAGGGTATGGATATCCTGGGCCATCTATGTTCAGGATACGCCTTTCTAAGGAGGGCTACGACATCCTTCATCCACATCGAGCCTGAGGTGACCAGGTATCTACCGCCGTCTTTGCCCATGTCCAGAGCCCGAACGTGAGATTCAGCCACGTCCCGAACATCTACTATGTTGATGTTCATCGGGATTATGGCTGGTATGCTCCTTCTTGCTAGCATCATCAAGATCGTTAGAGACCCCCTCAAATGGTAGCTGCTGAGTGGAGGGCCGAAAACCATGCAAGGGTGAATGGTCTTCAGCGTTCTGCCCTGATTAGAGCCTACATCAGTGTGCCATTTCCTGATTTCACGTTCGGCCAATACCTTCGCGAGGCCATATGGATTGTTTTCTATGGTCGCGTCTTCTGCCCAGACCTCCGAAGACAGAGTCGTACCATTCTCCCACTTCATCGGTCTTATTGCCGCAGTGGAGGAGGTATGGATGATATTGCGGATGGAGGGGTGCAGCTCCAATGCTGATACCACGTTCATGGTTCCATCCACGCTAGGGCTCAGAATCTTCTCCTCTGGATTAGATGAACGAATCATCACCGTGGCAGCAGTATGTATCAGATCTGTGCAACCATCGAGCAGTGCGTTTACGTCACTCGAATCAAGAACATCCGTAGCCAACACCTCGAGTGAGCCGCCTTTCGCAATGGGCATCTTCTGCAAATGTTGAACCCGCTCTTCCGTGTGGGGCAATCGAACCCCAGCCCTAACTCGGAAGCCACGTTCCAATAGTACTCTGACAACATGACTACCGATGTACCCATTGGCACCTGTGACCGCTACCAACCTGTCCTGAGCCATGGCTGCTCCTGCGGGCCGGTTGCTTCAGAACCTTTCTAGGTCAGGTCCTCACTGAGCCTCTCCAGCAGCTCTTGGAGGTCCTCGTCCTCTGGGATGAGGGTTGATGCCTCCTGTGCCGCGAATAGGGCCGAATTCATCTGACCAAGCTCAAGATGGGCTCTCGCGAGATTGGTCCACGCCACGCCCCTCTCCCCATACTTTTCTGAGTTGATCGCCCCGCGAAACCACTGAATCGAGAACCTTGGATCGCCTCTGTTGAGCATCGCCTCACCGATCTCATTCCAAGAGCCGCCGAATCTGGGGTCCGTCTCAATGGCCTTGCGCTGCCAAGCGAGGTAATCCATGTCATCCTCTCGGAAAGTCATTCCAAGGAAACTTGCAGCCTCGGAGGAGGGGGCCATGTCGAAAGAAGAACCATGATGCTCCGCTGCTAGGCCCTTGACACCCAACCTCTGGAGTACATGACCCATGCGAAAGAGATCCTCCGCGATGCATAATCGAGCGTCACCCTCTATCTCTGATGATTTGAATCCCGTTCCGAGTGAGTCCCACGTGGATTGGATTAGTTGCAATAGGATCAATGGGCCAAGCCTATCCCTGATAGGATCTCTGTTGGCTGCCCTCCATGCATCGTCAACCGTCCAGCCATCATCAGAAGCCCCGGTCTCTGGAGGGGGCAAGTCTTCATCCGAACATAGACACTCCACTATGGGCTCGGGAAGAAGGTCTACGTTCCAGATCGCCATTCTCTGAGCCATGAAGCCCCCATCGTTCCATCTCACAGACTGAAGCATTGTGCCAGAATCCTCGAGAACCGGCAATATCGCGCAACCTCCCCTTGCCATGGTTTCCATGATTGACATTGGGGCCTCAGATAAGCCTCCGGTGATCAATATCCTATCCCATCCTGCCGGAGGCCGGTCATCCCTGTGGGATCCAACCAACCGCCACTCGATTTCGCACCCGAGGCCCTCAGCCGCCTGGTCAAGCCGAAGAGAAGCCCACCTGGATCGGAGCTCAGCCAACCTTTCTTCGATGGTCCCTACGACCCTGATCCTGCGTGCCCCCAATTGCATGGCTATCTCAGTCCACCAGTTACCTCGTGGCCCGATTATTAGGACATCATCCCCTTGACGGATGTCAAGTGCTTGAAGGACCTGAATAGTCTCGTAGAGACCCGGGAGCAATGACTGATGCATTGAGACGTCTTTCCACCATGGCATTCGCAGTGCGCTAGTCTCTATGTTGACGTTATCAATGTCCGAAGGAAGGGCCAGGGAGTGGTAGCCTCTTGACGATCTGAGTAGAGCGTCATGCAATGGTGCGGACCCAAGGACCCCCATTTCAGAGAACATCTCCACCATGCGAGTGTGGTTGGATAGCCTCGGCCACTGCCTAACAGTGGGCAATTCGCTGATACGCTCGGCACCCATGGACTCCCAGTCCTCGTCCATGGCCTAACAAAGACCGGTCAAGGCACTTGAATGAAACCCCTATTCGTTCGTAGGATCGGTCAATTAATCAACGAAGCAACTGATGGGACAACCAAACTGAAATCCAAGTCCGAGGACTTGGCATCATCTATGGTCGCTTCTCCAGAAAGCACCAACACCCCATGGACACCGGACGCCTGCGCCATCGCCATGTCGGTGTAGATTCTATCTCCGATCATAGCGCACTTTTCAGGTTGGAGACCCAACTCGTCCAAGACTCCTTTGATCATGCTGGCACTTGGCTTTCCACAGATCTTCGTGGGCCTAACTCCCGTTGTGGCTTCAAACAGGGCCAAGTAGGCCCCAACATCGGGGAGGTCCCCGCTTGGAGATGGACATACCATGTCAGGGTGACTCGCTATGAGTGGTACGCCTGAGTGGAGATGTCTTGAGGCGATACTCAATTTCTCGTAGTTCACCTCGGTGTCGTATCCCAACACAACTGCCTGTGGCGTCTGGCTCCCACAGGAAACCCCAGCAGACGTGAGCATGTTGTTCATTCCCTCGGTTCC
>DAGH01000027.1:14203-16078 GCA_002495675.1 Euryarchaeota archaeon UBA182
TTCCTCTTCGGAAGCCATGATGCCTAGGTGGTGTAGTTTCGTAAGGTACTGGGCTACGGACCGACTTGAGTTGTTGGAGAGGAAGAACCGCTTGATTCCTCGACCATCTAGACGACTCAGAAAATCTGAAGCTCCCTCAATCAAGTCCCCACCAAGGTAGATTGTCCCGTCCAAATCTAGGAATACAGCCTCTATATCCGCCAACTCGGTTGTAAGGCCCACTGAAATACCCCCTCATGGCAAAACTATCGTTTTGAAGAGGAACCATTTACTGTATAGTTGACCTTGAGCCTCTTTGCTTGCGATCATCTCAGTCAGTATTTCCCCGATTTTTGGCTTCTTGGAGGCCCTCCGGACGAACCAGCTCATCAAACGCTTCCTCTTCACTAGCCCTTGAAGCCGGTATGAGTTGCTTAGTTCGTTCCCTAACTCCTCCCATAGAGACTCCATGTAGTGGGCGGCTTGATCTGCCGGAAAGCCGTTAGCGTGCTTCTCGCGATCGAAGAATTTCGCAGTCAACTTTGCTGAGACGAGGGCATTGCCAATGCCCTCGCCTGTGAATGGGTCTACCAAGCTGGCAGAGTCACCGACACACATGGCTCCCGCCATGGCCCCCCTCCTCGGTTGGAAGGAGGCAGGTTTCATTCTAGGCGATCCAAATGGCAATTGCCATCCCTTGCCAGTACCCTCGACCATCTGTGCATTCTTGAAACGATGGCTGAACCTAGGCGACTCAGATGTTATCCATTTCTGCATCTTTTTGAGAGAGGATCGCATACCCTTCTGCTTCCTTTGCTCGGAGATGACCATTCCAACACCCACATTCACGACGTTCTCGCTGACGGGGAAGATCCAGAAGTAACCCGGGTTGACCTCGTCGATGAAGTGGATCTCTATCGGACCAGTGCCGCCGTCACAGCCACCAACGCCCGTCCAGTATTCTCTGTAGCCCCCACAGAAGTGATCATCATCACGGAAGGGCTCATTGAATATGGATTGAGTGATTTTCTTCGATACCGGGCAATTGTACCCCGCGGCTCCAATCGTAAGTGGTGCCTTGAAACTCATGGTGTTGCCGTCTTTTTTTGGGCCGAGGTGCCCAGTCACTCCCGCTATCATAGGTCCATTAGGCCCGTCTTTGACATTGACCTCAGTCACGGAGAAGTTCTGAATGACGGCTCCTCCGTTCGCCAGAACAAGCTCCGTGGCTTGTTTGAACATCATGTAGTCAAACTGCATTCGAGGCAGGGCGTACCCTGCCTCCAGCCTGTTGAAACTCTCTTCTGGAAGCATGACACGAACTTCTGATCCATCTGACGAAGAGAATACAATAGAGTCAACTCGAAAGTGCGGAGTTTGCTCAATCATCGACTTTACTCCCAACTCAGCAACGTGGGATAGTGATTTCCCACCAACAGCATCTCCACAAATCTTGTCTCTTGGCCACACCTCTTTCTCAAGGAGCAGCACTCTGGAGCCGGCCATCGAGTGATAACCTGCAGCAGCGGCACCACCCGGGCCACCACCCACCACTATGACGTCATAAGCCTCATCAGAAGCAGGAATAGGTCCGGATTCGATTGGATTGTTCCACTCCTGCATGATGACCCCTGCCAATCCATAGAGGCGCCAGTCTTCAATATTGACCACCTACTTGATCACAGGGGGGCTGACATGCTATTGCATGAATGACGCAATCCTCGTCTTACAGACAACCCTTCCTGGAACCTTAAATGAGGCTTTGGTGGGTGATTGGTGCAATGAAATGATCCGTTTGGGACTCGCTGCGTGCTTGAAGGTAAACAAGGTAGACTCCATCTACCGATGGAATGGAGAGACCGTCTCAAACCCTGAATGGGCCATTCAAGTGAAAAC
>DAGH01000027.1:16463-27588 GCA_002495675.1 Euryarchaeota archaeon UBA182
AGGTACCAGAGATAATTTGTTGGCAAGCCTCTGCTGAGCAGGAATATGGTCTATGGATCGGGGAACTAGACCCAGAATAAGCCACAATTTCTTTATTCAAAAATCCATCTTAGTGAATGTGGATGTAGAATTTATAGGATTTATTTTTATTTTCTTTTGCTACATTTTTCTGAAGGATTACATTGAATCTGTCGTATATTCTACCGGTGCCAGGCAAAAAGGAACAGACCAACAAGGCCACAACCAGAAACCAGAAATCAATACAAAATTTGGCCAATGTGGAGTCATTGATTGCGAGAGGACTGTGATGTTCAATAGCCGCTTCTGCCATGGACATGCAGAATATCATCATAATCCAAGCGAGTATTTGGCAACATTGAATGAAGGCCATGAAGCCCAACTACTGGGAGGAGATTCTGTGACCGGCACCGAGTGGTGGAATCAAGTAAGAGAATGACATGGCCGGCAAACGGATGGGCCGAGACATACCAACTACCTGGTGGAGCTCCACAGAAACGCATTCTATACGACCCAATGGGAGTACGTTGTCCATACTCGTCATTGGACTGTTCCTGTTTGGCTTGGGGGATGCTGTGATAATCAGCGCTGATTGGGGGGTCACGCCTTGGACTGTTCTCGCTGATGGCATTTCAGTCATGATGGGCACTAGCATCGGCACAGCCACCTTCTTCGTCAGCCTGGTAGTACTCCTTCTCTGGATACCCCTCAGAGAGAGGCCAGGAGTGGGAACCCTACTGAACGTGATAATCATCGCAGGGACCATCGAGATTTTCGAACCGCGGCTTGGCATCAGCCCTAATCCGATGGACTCACTACTACGGGTAGTCATTGGAACGGCACTCATCGCTGTAGGGAGCGCACTCTACCTAACTTGCAACCTTGGACCCGGCCCTCGTGATGGTTGGATGACAGGATTGCACAAAGCGACGGGCCAACCTATCGGGTTGGTTAGAGGGGCAATCGAGTCGAGCGTCCTTCTAATTGGTTGGTTGATGGGAGGAGACCTCTGGATCGGGACTGTTCTGTTCGCCCTGTTGATCGGACCTGCGGTAGCAATTTGTCTGAAAGTAACAAAAGCTGCAGCATCACAGGAGAGGCCCAACATGAACGCCCATCAGTAATACCAAGGTCGCGAAGATCGTGATTAGGATATTGTCGTCTATGGGGCCGAATTCATACCTCTCGACAAAGGTGGCGACGCCCGCGGAAATCAAACCCCATAGAGGTATGGAGGGATCCCCCGCCATCCCCACGTACCACCCCATCGGTGCGCTGACAATGAACATGAAGACGTTCCCAATGGCGCTCTTCGATCTTTTCCGAATTACTGCGTTTCTGACAACCCCGGTCACTCCATCACCAAAGGCCATGAACAATGATGGAATGATGGCCAGCCAGGGATCTCCGACCAACCACCAGATCAAAGATATCGAGGTCCACCACATGAAGGCGAACTTCACATCATTCTGATTCATCTCCGTCTGAAACCAATACATTCGCTTTCCAGAGAGATGGCCTACCCATGTGAATACCATCAACAGACCGCCGCAGATGGCTGGATACCACAAGCTGGAAAACAGGATAGGGACAGACAGCGATCCAACTCCACCGGCCAGCATGTGGACGATCTTTCTGTTGTAGTAGACTGCTCTGATGTGCTCCACACCTCTGGCGATCATCATATCATAGGGGATCTTGGTCCCGAATAACACCGCCATGACATAGATGCCGATCCCCACTGCAGCCACTGGTTGCAAAGACGCCTCGATGGCTGCCATGAACCGGCCAAGATGAACTTGGATTAAATCACTCCCCAACGGATACTTCATTTTGATCACCGTATGTCGAGGGGCATGGTCGTCGACGCAGACAATGGTGAGTTCGCTACAAAAGCCGTCCATTCGGGAATGATAGAGATAGAAGGATCGGCTACGACGCCCATTTTTAGGACATCAACCTACAGATTGACAGACGAGAAGTATCAAGGCTGGGCAGATGGACTACACCACACTGTTGTATACAGCAGGATCTCGAGCATCAACTCCGAGGTGGTCTCCGCAAAACTGGCAGCATTGGAAGGCGCGGAGGACGCCGAAGTATTCTCCAGTGGGATGGCAGCGATATCAACTACTCTGATGACACTACTGTCAAAGGGGGACCACATCATTGCAACACCCGACTGCTATGGTGGCACATACGGCCTACTCACTGAGATTCTCCCTAGATTGGGCATTGAGGTGACCATGGCAGACGTCAGAGATCCTGAGTCGTACCAGAACGCGGTTCAAGAGAACACCAAGGTCCTCTACGTGGAGACGATGACTAATCCAACACTCAAGGTCTGCGATCTGGGGGCCATGGCCGAGGTGGCCAAGAAGAACGGCCTAGTGTCTGTAGTTGACAACACGTTTGCATCACCTTGGTCTTGCCGGCCAATTGAATTGGGCTTTGATATCGTCCTTCACTCGGGGACCAAGTACCTCGGTGGACACGCCGACCTAACAGCCGGTTTCGCAGCTGGCAGGAAAGACCTTATCGAGCAGATATTTCATCACAAAATATACTTCGGCGGGGCAGCAGACCCGCAGATGTGCTATCTCCTCGAAAGAGGAATGAGGACTCTTCACACCCGCATGCCAGTACATGCATCGAACTCAGCGGAGCTGGCAAAACGATTGTCTTCCCACGAAATGATTGAGAAGGTTATCCACACATCTCTGGAAGCGCATCCGGATTATGACATTGCTCAGAAGGTCATGCCAAAAGGCAGTGGAATGCTTGCCTTCATTATCAAGGGAGGAGACCAAGCTGCACTCAAATTCATGAAGTCACTCGACATCATTTTCGAAGCTACGAGCCTTGGTGGTGTCGAATCACTTGTCGAATGTCCATTCAACTCAAGCCACATGTTTGTCCCAGAGGAGGTTAGGCATGAAGCAGGGGTCGTACCGGGTTTTGTTAGAATGAGTATTGGTATCGAGGATGTCGAGGATCTCTGGAAGGATATTGACTCTGGATTGAACTCTGCTAAGAAAATGATGATTGAGATGACATGAGGAGATTATGGACCTTGAACTCCTCCTCGCATCGCTCGTATTCATAGTACCGATGTGTTTTACACCGGGACCCAATAATGTTCTCTGCGCTGCCCACGGATCAAGATTTGGGTTCCGAGCAACGCTTCCCCTGATATTTGGTATGGCTGTGGGATGGTCCTCATTGGGTTTATTGATTGGAGCCGCCACAGCCATAATTGAGAGATATGAAGCTGCATTTGAAGCGTTAGCTGTTTTGGGGGCGATATACATTGCATACCTGGGGGTTAATATTGCAATATCCGATACGTCCAAGGGCGCAGAAATCAATGGTTCACTGGGCATGAGGACCGGAGTGGTACTACAATTCGTGAATGGTAAAGCATGGATTCACTTCCTTGTCCTAATGACCACCTTTGGCAGCGTCTTCGGAGATGAATACCTCGGTAAGGTTGCTTTGGTGATGCTAAACCTACTATTTGGGCTCCCTGCAGTCATGACTTGGGCGGCATTTGGATATTATCTCAGCAAACTGTTTACGACAAAGCGGTCTGCGAGAACGTTGAACGGCTTCTTCGGCATTGCGCTGATAGGCGTCTCGATATGGATAGTAGCCTCATGAGAGCGCTTGCACCTCACTCAATCGAAACTCCACAAGCAGATGCGAGCGCGATCATCGCCGCCCTGTATTCTTGTTCGGACCCATCATCCGTGTTCAAAAGCGATATTCCAGCATCGTACAATGCCGAGAGGTAGGGAACCCAATCACCACCTTTGTCTCGACTTTCCTTGTCGAACCTCCAAGCATCAGACTCCGTTTTTTTGTGCACTACGAGCCATGCCCAGCCCATCGCTTGTAGGAGACCCTTCTGCTTCGACGTCGTAGACACCGTGGACGATATCCCCGACCTGAAGGACTCCCTGATCAAGTCGTCAGCGAAAGATAGAGGCTCTGGAAGATCCCCTTTGTTCCATGGTAAGAGCCTAAGCCTGTCTTCGACGCTCCTATCCTCCTTCATTTGCCTGAGGAAGGCTCCGAAACCCTGCTTCCTCCTCGATTGCTTCTCATGTATATCCTCGGCTTCCGAGCCCGAGACGCCGAACATCGAGCCTAAGAGTGAAATCCCATGTTCATCCCAAAGGGTCATCAGAACAGGATGACAAGCCGCCTCATCCACCCTGATCACCAGATCGTCGAGATTTTCCAAAGTCCCATTTTCTTTCACGTGGACCCCTCCCTCCAAGCCGTCCAATACCAAGCTCAAGGCCTCCCTCTCGAGGGCCGTCCCATCCAAACTTTGCAGGAATCCTGACCTGTCATCGTCAGCAAACCAGACATTTCGACTTAGGAACCCACTGGTTATGGAGGAGAGAACCCGCCTCCTGCAGACCTCTGCGATCAAATTATCGGATATTCTGGAAGACATCCATTCATTCAATGCGTCTTGGACATCCTCTAATCCCTTTTCTGGGAGGTCCAGGCCATCTGGCCATCCATCAGGCTTCCATTTCCACTCTGCCTCAGCAATAGCGGGTATTCTGGGAGGCAACATACCGAGCGCGATCGACGGTATGATCGCACCATCCTTGAGATTCAGGTCCTCTGAGGATATGCCTAACTCTGTCCCATCGTTGAATGATATGCTAATCCAGCCAGATTTCGTGGCAAGCCCTGAGTCCAGCGCATCCTCTGGGAGCGACTTGCTGAAGTAGCCTGATTCACCTTTCTTCAAATCCAGCGGACACGAATCGAGTGACCACTCAACCCACTCTTTGGGGGCCTTGGCATCAGTACCCGTGTAAACAAAGCCACCCTCCCATGAGAAGAAATAGTGCCCAGCCTTGGCATGATCATCCCAGAGGAGAAGTCGCAATCGATGATTGTTGTGATTTTGAATCGCGGCTTGGTGCCCTTGTTTCCCATTTCCTCGTCGGAGATAGCTTGCATTACCGAACAATGGGTTCTTGAAAACGGACACTGTGCTCCAATCCTCCTCTGAAGCAGCCAGAAGAGAGCCAGCGAGTGCCCTGGAGACCGCATCCCCCCTTCGCTTGACCATTTTCTTCGACAGCCACCTCTTATTGTATCGCTTCGCCGAAACAACGTCTATCGATCGTAGGGTGTATGCCATGGGGTCCTTCCACGGCCTACCAAGTTCAGCGTCAATTGTAGGTAGGATCACCTCAGGGTTTTCTAGTAGCTTCTCTAAGTTCCTCTCCAGCCTCTTCTGAATCTCCTTCGATGCTTGTTTTATTCCTCTGACCTTCACCCTCTGTTTCCTGTTCTTGTCCCCAGGGAACCTTACCTGTGCAGGTGGGCGGGCCATGACCTTCGGACTACCCTATTCCCCTTGATTCCCTCGGATAGACTTGAAGAACAACTTCAGGTTCTGATTCCCTCAAAGGCTGCTCGTTCAATATCATCCATTTCAGCGGGCACTATCATGCAGTGGATCCGTCCTGACTGTATCCCAGCTATGTCGTCGAGACTACCGGAACAAAGTGACTGGTCAGGGGTTCCAAGGTCGCTTAGCAATATGCACTCCCTCTCCAGAAAGGGTGTATCAAAGGGGGGGATGGGGGTATCGGTGCCGTCCATCTTCTCGTGCATTTTTACGAGTATCTCAACTGCTTGCCCAGGACTCATTGGAACAGGTTTTTTCACTCCCATGCCAGTGGGATCCAGATCTAGAAGTACTAGAGTGTGCAGATTGTTTGAGAGGTTGTTGAACAACAATTCTAAGGGGGATGTAGGCAAGTAATCCCCATACGAGTACGGCAGGGTAATTTGTCTACCGAAGCGATACGATTGCAATCCGCTGCGAGTCACGGCCAAACTTGTTGCGGAAATGCCTGGGATGACGAGTGTGGGGATACCACTGTCCTTTGCCCGCAACAAGAGATCAATGTGGGTTGTAGCATGCATCGGATCGCCCACAACAAGCAAAGCCACTGTAGAGCGCTCAGCGAGATCAAGTAGTTTCGTGGGATTTTCAACATCCGGCCTCATTATCATCGTCCACTCTCCCAGGAACTCAGTTAGAAGACCCTCTTGATCTGATGGCAGAGTTGCGGTGTATCCTTCTAAGAATCGGAAATCTGCGTCCCTAGCCGTATCAATAGCATGCTTTGTCATCAACCCCAAGTCCCCAGGCCCCAAGCCTATCAGGATCAAACCAGAACCATGGAGTTTCACGTCCATGCTTGTCAGACACGCTCCCCCTTCAAGAAGTAGATCGAGAATACCCAGAGCCGTCATTGTGAAGGATGACCCACTAGCCCGGTACATGTGCACCCCCACCTCGTGGTACCCAACTCTGAGGTACAGAATACCATCGACATCCTCACCGCCGAGGGATGGATGGGGGAAAACTTGCGAATACATGCAAGTCCCGATAGAGAGACAAGGTTGATTCCACTTAGCATTCAGGCGCCACAGGCACTACCTCCGCCATTAGATGAGTTTCCCATAACCATCACTCTTGGTATCGTTGAGGATAGAAAGCGCCCCTCATGGCTTCAACTGCTCCGAGACATGATAGGAGAACCACTCGTGGAGAAGCACCGAAAATCCTGGCCATCTTCTCATGAATTAGTTGGTGACATGATGATTCTAAAAGTAGAGGAACCAGTCAGAGAATTCCAATCCCAGATTATTAGGTCGAAGATGGCGGCCAACCCAAATATCAGGCTCATTCTAGAGGATAGGGGCGTCAAAGGGGAACACAGAGTGAGGGATTTACACCCAATAGGCGTCAGAGAGAATGGCAAGGTTGCCCCAGTGCTTGAGGGCACCAAGTACCCCACAAAGGTAGTTACAAAGGAATCTGGCCACCAAATTGTCTGCGACCCGACCTTGGCCTACTATTCCACACGGCTCCAAACCGAGAGAATAACCACGGCAGTCGAAGCCAGAAAACTCTCTGAAACTATTGGCACTGGAATCAATGTTGCCGACCCGTTCTGTGGGGTGGGTCCAGCTCTGGCCCACTTAGTGAATACACATGGACTGGTCTCCTCAATTCTGGCATCTGATCTTAATCCTGAGGCGATCAAGCTACTCAATGAAAATCTGAGTAAGTGGATAGGAATGCCATCCGACCCCGAGATTACCGGAATTAGAGAATGGAAGAAGGGGGTCTGGTCAGGTGTAGCGAATGCCGAGGATCTTCTAGAACTGGGTATTCCCATTGGATTTTGGAATTTATTAATTATAAATTTGCCACATAAATTCATAGATTTTCTTCCATTGCTTCTACCATTATTAGATTCTTCAAAGCCCTTTGTAGTACGTGGGAGGCTTGTGTGTGGAAATGGGGAAATCGAGGATGTTAGGAGTCTAATATCGGATTATTTCCCCAATGGCTCAGATATCGTTGTCGACCCTCGGAGTGAATATAGCCCAAACACCAAACTGTGTTCCGTGACAATAAGGACCTTCGCGCCAATCGAATAAGGGCCCACAACAGATAACATCTAGCAGCTCATCAGATGATCATGATTAGACCCGACCCATCGATGTTCCAGAGTAAGATGGTCGATATCCAAATTCCAATGCCATGGTTTTATTCGATCCTATTCATAGCGACCTTAATCGGATATGTGGCTTTCTTAGCCATAGCAGCACCTTTACATGCTTCTTACTACATTTATGAAAACAATTACTACCCTCGAGACAGGGGTTTAGCGACCCTTCTTGTCTTGCAGGTTTTGCTTTTTTTCGCACTGATATTCGTGGGTCAGAAGGCTGACACGACAACTCGTGAAAATATAAGGAAAATAAAGGAACAGGCTCCAACTAGAGATTCAAGAATAAGGATGGAGGCAGGTGGAGTCGAGCTCCAGAGTTTCTGGAGAGGCGCATATGTACACAGACCCTCCTCAGATGACCTTGGTTGGGTGTTTGACCCACCTCAAAAGGAGGATTGGAGGGCTTCGAAGAGCATTTTCCAAGCAGATGAGTCAGGCCTTATCAAGGAACACCCCTCGATCGTTGGAACCCCAACCCCACCAGACTTTACTACCAACGGCATTCTTGTGATAATGTCATGTCTGCCGTTGATTGGGATTGGACTGACGGTACCTCCAATGATCGAGGCGGAACCCAGAGTTGCATTCATCATCATTCCTATCCTCTTTCTGACATTTGCTATGGCATCTCACTTCGTCGGAGCCTCTGGAAGGGTGGCCATTGAACATGTGACGGAGAAGGTCAGATCAGTCGCAGTCGGCGACACTGAACTAGTTGGCCAGGTAAGGAACCTTGGAGAGATACCCACAGTTGTCGTAGACAGTGATCTTTCAAAATCAGCAGAGGACTTGTTGTTGTGGGAGTGGTTGTACGATGTTGAAATCGAGGAGGAATACAGGGATTCCAAAGGTAACCGACAAACTAGGAGGTATTGGAGAACAATCGACACCGATGCCGGAGGACTGCCTTTCGTGTTGCACGACGGTACCGGCGGCCTTGTTATCGAGGCTAACTCATTTTCTAGGAAATCACTCGGGCAGCCCATGATCACGTGGTCCTGTAGCCACGCTAGCTACTCCCAGCTAAGCTCCCTAAATCTCTGGAAGGCAGTGAGAACCTACGGATCAGGCACTGTGAAACAACACAGATGGCGACTGTGGGGACTCAGTCTCGGTGATCCATGTATGATACATGGTTCCGCTAAAACCATGCCGAACGAGCAAATAGAAAACTATGGGATATCCAATACAGATCCGCCTTGTTCCAGGCTCGTAATGCTGGGGGAGGACTCTGAGGCAATGAAGGCGAAGATTTGGAGAGGTTCAGAATTGACCAATATAACCCTCGCCGAATCCTCGTTTGAGACCACAACGATTCCATTTGTGTTGATGCTAGCTGCAACCACTCTATCAACGATTTTTTACCTAGTAGGCTGACACTCGATTATATCCTTGGCCATCTGGGTTGTGATTATGCAAACACCAGATCAACCCACGGGTGAGGGACTTCTTTCGAGGCTTGGTCGGTTCTCTCATAACAAACGAGGACTTGTCACAGCGTTTTCATTGGCCACGTTGGCCCTTTCGGGGGTTCTGATCTCAGGGGGCAACGAGTTTGAGGACGGAAACCAACCCCCGTCGAGCATTGAGGCCGGGCGAGCGCTCCAATTGGTTAGCGAAGAGCTCCCGGTGACTTCGACCAACACGGTGACTTACATTTTCTCGAGCGAGAATTGGGATTGGTCTGAAGAGGAGTTTGAAAACGAACTCAACACGTCGTTGGAAGGACTCGAAGAGATTGGACTTGAGGTTCTGAGCATCTCCACAGCCTATGACGACCGTGAGAATCCTCTACACCTGGCCCAGCATGTCTCTGAGGATGGCAAGCGAATCGCAGTTTTCGTACAATTCGGGGGGACGGATGAAGAGGTTGAAAGTGAGTTGAATAAGATAAAGCATAGCATTGATTCTGATGAACTGGAGGTGCTTGTGACTGGAAGTTTGGTTATTAGCCATGACTTCGACAGGCTACTGGAACAGGACCAAGTCAGAGCCGAGATAATTGGGCTCCCTCTGTCGTTCCTCATTCTACTGTTCGTCTTCGGGACCCTGTCTGCGGCTGCTCTGCCCATGGCAATTGTCGCCCTGATGCTCCCTCTCGCTATCGGCCTGTCCTTTTTCATTTCCAGCTACTTTTCAATGACTCAATACTCGACGAGCATGATCTCACTCATTGGCATTGCAGTATCCATCGACTACAGCCTATTTATGATTAGTCGATTCCGCGAAGAATTAGACGGCGGGGCCTCTACTGAAGACGCAATTGCAACTATGATGCATACCGCAGGTCGTGCTATACTCTATTCCGGAGCCACAGTCGCAGTAGGCCTCTGCAGCCTATTCTACTTCACAGAAACACACATGCCATCTATGGGCATGGGAGCCTTCCTAGCCGTCCTGGGGGCACTGATGTATTCCTTGACTTTACTCCCTGCCCTTCTTTCATATCTTGGGCCCAGAATTAACTCATTGAGGGTTCCAATACCCGGTGCTAATCGAAAGACTAGGTTCTGGGAGAAATTCTCTACCAAGGTCATGAAGAATCCAGTTCGATGGCTATTGCCGGCCATGGCCTTGCTACTGTTGCTTGGCTCCCCTTTCCTCAACGTGCAGTTGACCGCCGGGGGAGTTGAGGCGTTGCCACCAGATCTTGAATCTCGGCAGGCGCTAGAGATTCTAGAAGACGAGTTTCCCGCTTTCACGGCATCGGTTGTTCCATTGGTCATCGTGTTCGATGATGGACAAGATCCCTATTCTCAGGAGATTGCCAGTGAGATGGAGACAATTTGCGAAGGCATTCGAGAAATTCAGGGAGTGATCTCACTTGAACATCCCATCTGCAAACCAGGTCTATTCGTGACAGAGCTTGAAGAGTGGCCAGATAATGACAGGCTCCTATGGCAGACAACCGTTTCTCAAAACATCGCTATGATCGACGTTGCCACCATATTCGGGAGCGGAACCGACGAATCTGAGCAACTCATCAAGGACATTAGAACTCAGACGGAGGGCTCAACCCAAGAGATTCTCGTGGGCGGTTGGTCCTCTTTCGAAGTGGATATGAAACAGCACCTCTCGGATAGGATACCATTTGTCCTCACATTCGTGTTGTTGTTAACCATGGTGCTGGTTTGGATGCAGGTAAGATCTATCGTCGTGCCAGTAAAAGCCGTCCTGATGAACATCCTCTCGGTTTCTGCCTCCTTCGGGTTGATTGTGGTGGTTTTCCAAGAGGGACTGCTCTCAGACGCATTGAATTTCACTCCACAACCTCTCGACCTTATGGTTCCACCCCTCGTGTTTGGGATCGCTTTTGGCCTCTCGATGGACTACGAGGTGCTCATGCTCTCTAGGATACACGAGGCTTGGAATGAGACTGGGGACAATACGCTCGCAGTGTCAACTGGATTGCAAGCTTCTGGTAGTTTGATTACCGGGGCTGCGGCCATTATGATCGCCGTGTTCTCTGGTTTCATTTTCGCAGATGTGATGATTATCAAATCAATTGGGTTTGCTTTAGCGATCGCTGTCTTTGTGGA
>DAGH01000016.1 GCA_002495675.1 Euryarchaeota archaeon UBA182
CGGATCCACCTCCCAGACCGAGTGTATACCTGGCTCCTACCAGAATCAGACCGGGCAAACGACCTGTGTTATGGCTCCCCCGGGAACCTTCACATCCACTTTTGCCTCATCAATACCACAACCTTGCAATCTAGGGACCTATCAAGGGCAACAAGGCCAGACTAGCTGCGAAATCTCCGATCCGGGCTATTATGTGGATATCATGGGCAGTGACTCCCAGACACCTTGTCCAGCAGGTACCTTCAACCCCAGCAGTGGATCCATTTCTCAAAACACCTGTATTGATTCAAACCCAGGCCATTACTCGCCTACAGAAGGGACTTCGATTGAGATCGCATGTGACCCAGGCTCATGGCAGAACGAGTCGGGACAGACCTCCTGCAAGCAAGCCATTCCCGGGTACCATGTCCCCGGAGCATCAGCAACATCCCAAATCCCATGTTCATTAGGCTCATACCAACCTAATGTTGGAGGGATCAACTGCCTGACCTCCGACCCTGGCTACTTTGTGGACGTACTTGCCTCGTCCGCTCAATTCGAGTGCGATTTGGGGACATTCCAGAGCCAACAGGGATCTGTTGAATGCGACGACGCCCAAATCGGATTTTATGTCAACCAGACTGCCTCTATCGCCCAATATTCTTGCCCCGAAGGCAATTCAACTACCACAGTCGGCTCAACCAGCATACTTGACTGTTACATCGACACAGACCAGGACGGAACGCCAGACCTGACAGACATGGATGACGATGGGGATGGGTATTCAGATTTGGTTGATGAGTTCCCACTCGACCCCACAGAATGGTTGGATACTGATGGGGATGGTTTGGGGGATAATTCGGACCCCGATGACGACAACGACTCTTGGACAGATATTGAGGAGATGATCACATGCGGCGACTCGAATTCGCTCTTGAGCAACAGCACGCCTCTCGACACAGATGGGGACCAGATCTGCGACCCATTGGACTCGGATGACGACAACGACCTCACAAACGACATGAGTGATGCCTTCCCTCTGGATCCATGCGCCTCATCAGACATTGACTCAGACGGAATGCCTGACTCCATCAATGGCTCATGTCTGACGGGATTAGCCCTAGATCCCGACATAGATGGCGACGGGGTCGAAAATGATGTCGATTGGCGTCCATTTGATCCCTCGGAATGGAGGGATACAGACTCTGATGGTATAGGTGACAATAGTGATTCTGACGATGACGGAGATGGCGTCCCTGACGATCTTGACCTATACCCTCTTGACCCCACAGAACAAAGCGATTTTGATGGCGACGGCCTAGGCAACAATCAAGATGACGACGATGATAACGACGGCCATTTTGATCTCCTAGACGCTTTCCCCTACGACCCATCTGCATCCGTTGACACAGATGGCGATGGAATGCCCGACGAAATCCATGCTGGCTGGGCAAGTAATCTGACCTCTGACCTTGATGATGATGGAGATGGGTACAGCGACACAATAGACGTGTTCCCTCTGGATCCAGCTGAATGGGCTGATAAAGATGAGGATGGTATAGGTGACAACGCGGACTTCGATGTTGACGGTGACGGTTGGGATAACCTTGTTGAGATAGAATGCGGACACGACCCTGTTGACCAGGCCTCGACGCCCTCGGACGACGACCAGGATGGCATCTGCAATGAATTGGACAACAGCACACCACTCTCTGACTTGATGGGCTCTGTGCCTGGAGGCCAGACAACGGTCGTAGTCTTCTTGTCTGTTTGCTCAACGCTATTCATTGTCTTCATCTTGAGAAGGCGCTCTTCCGATTCCGAGTTGGAATCGCCCGGGATTGAATACGAATCGGAGTGGGATGATAAGTAATCTTTCGACGCACAAAAAACCGACATATCCACTGAAGAACTAATATGTGCATCCCGGTAGGTGTTTACGTGGCAAGCCAGGGTGGTCCCCAGCGGATTGTGTGCCTCACTGAGGAGCCCACGGAGATCCTATATCTGCTGGGCGAGGAACATCGTATAGTCGGCATAACCGTGTACACCGTCAGACCTCCAGAGGCGAGGGAGAGGCACCCCATGGTGTCGGCCTTCATCGATGGCAGCGTGAGGAAGATATGCGAGCTTGAGCCTGATCTAATCATAGGTTTCAGCGACATACAAGCCGACTTGGCCGCGAAGCTCATCAAGGCCAACCAACAGGTCCTAATCTTCAACCAAAGGACCATCGAGGAGATCCTCGAGGTCATATTAACGATCGGCAGGCTCGTGGCGGCGGAGGAGAGGGCCCAGCACCTCGTCGATGGCTACAGATCCGCTATCGAGGTGGCCAAGGAGCGGGCAAATAAGATCGAATATAGGCCTAAGGTGTATTTCGAGGAGTGGGACGAACCGGCATTCTCTGCCATCAGGTGGGTGAGCGAGCTCATCGAAATCGCAGGGGGTGAGGACGTCTTCTCTGAGAAGTCCCATGGAAAACTTGCAGCCGAACGAGAGGTACAGTGGTCGGATGTCGTCGACATGAATCCCGACGTAATACTAGCATCGTGGTGTGGAAAGCCGGTCAACGTGGAATCGATGAGGAACAGGCCGGGCTGGGACTCCATTACCGCTGTTAGGAACAACCGGATTCATGAGATCGATCCCAGCATAATCCTCCAACCTGGTCCAGCGTCCCTGACTGATGGATTAAGGGCGATCCAATCTATACTAGAGGAGTAGCCCAATTAGCTCGAGCAGCTGAGCATGGAGCAACCGACCTTATGCCGTGCCCATTCAGGCCTCTTCTTGTACCAGCGATCCTGCGAAGACGGTTGCTCCTCGTAGGGCGCCCTCAAGAGGTCCTGCAATTCGATCGCTACCGAGTAGTCGTCGGCCTCAGCGGCCTCGATAGCTAGTTGCGACATCCAGTTCCTGAGCACGTATTTCGGATTGGCATTGTTCATCGCCTCCCTGTCTGGATCGCCGTCCACTCTGGACCACCATTTTCCAAGCCATAGGCCTAGCTCATCGACTGGCAGGGCTGCCTCATCGTAGTATGCATGTGCCATGTCAAGGGGATTCAGCCCGTCGATGGTGCCCAGGGACCTGAAGAATATCGTCATGTCAGTTTCGACGACCCTGAGCAGTGAAACCAGTTGGGCAACCAACTCATCGTCACCAGGCGCCGATTGTCTGAGGCCGAGTTTGCTCACCCACATTGCCTCAGTGTGACTCTTGAACGACGTCCTGTAATGTTCCAGCGATCTGTAGAGATTCGAGGGGTCCTCAAAGAGGGGGCTGACGGCTTCCAGCAGGCGTGCGAAGTTCCACTCCCCTACAAGACGCTGGTTTCCGAAAGTGTATCTCCTTGTATTCGAGTCGGTCGTGTTGGGGGTCCAATTCGGATCGTAATCTTCCACCCAACCAAAGGGGCCGTAATCGATCGTAATGCCATGAATCGACATGTTGTCTGTGTTCATCACTCCATGGACGAATCCGACTCTCTCCCAATGGGCGATCATTGCCGCGGTGGTCTCGGCGACCCTGTTCAACCAGCGGACCAATCCCTCGTCGCTGCTGGGGTCATGACCCTCGAAGTGATTCGATATCGTGAAGTCGACGAGCCTCTTCAGAGTCTCGTAGTCCCCCATCGCCGAGTGTATCTCGAAGCTCCCGAATCTAAGGAAGCTCTCCGCGACTCTGCATACGATGGCGCCGGGCTCCGGCTTGGGGTTTCCGTCGTACATGATGTCCCTGACCACCGGCTCCCCGGTGGTGACTAGTGACAGTGCCCGAGTGGTTGGAACCCCAAGATGGAACATTGCTTCGCTACAGAGGAACTCCCTGATGGAGGAACGCAACACGGCCTTGCCATCTGCAAATCTTGAGTACGGCGTAATCCCAGATCCCTTCAATTGTAGCTCATAGGTTCGGCCATCGACATTTGCCTCGCCCAGAGTAATCGCCCTTCCGTCACCGAGTTGGCCAGCCCAATTCCCGAATTGGTGGCCACCGTACCGCTGGGCGTAGGGGGTCATTCCCCCGCTGACTCTGCAACCACCGAGAATGTCAACATCGCTCCTATCCACTCCGAGATCGTCAGCCATCTCCCTTGACCACAGCCTGAGCTCCGGATTTGGCGTCGGCGTCGGATCTACCCTGGACCAACATGCACCTGGAACCTGCCTAGGCAGGCCTCCAATCTTAGGGTCTCCGGGGGTCCCGTCGATGAACTTCTTCTGCCAAGTGAGGGACCCCAAGGACATCTGGTCCTAAGGATAGAATCCGTCGCTATTGAACAATTGTTTCAATTACCCAGCGCATTCAATCTAAGCAGGTTATGGTGCCGGGAGCGGGACTTGAACCCGCGACCTTCGGATGACTCAGGCATCCCAAGAGGCATTACTCAAGCGCGCACATGTCCGAAGACTGCCCTATGAGTCCGACGCGCTACCAACTACGCCACCCCGGCTTGTATGATCGCGAGCGCTATCCACATTTGAGTATTGCAGTAGACAACAAGAGCCCAGATCGGAAAATCAGGGGAATTCGATACCTGAATATGGGTTGGTATGAAATAAAATTATGATTTCATGCGCATTATTCATGAACGGTGGTTCCAGCCACGAACGTGGTTGACGTTGACACGGCCTTGAGGTCGAGCGCATATTCGGGTAAGAAACGGTCCAAGGACGATCGCCCTAAGGATCAGATCCCAAAGGTCTTGGAGCCATTCGATCCGGTGGCAGCCTATGAGAAGGAGAAGGCTGACGCATGGTCGATGTGGCTTGTTATCGGTCTCGGGGCCTCCTTCGCTCTTTTCCAGAGGTTCGTCATCCTCCCAATGATGGATGGTCCCGCCCGCTCCATATGGCTGCTACCCCTATCCCTCGTCTTTTTCCTCCCGACAATCCACCGACTAGTGATCCCCTCTAGGTTCAGTGACCTCTACACTGGTGGGAACTGGTTCAGGGCAGGCATGTTATTCCTCTTCACTTGGTTGGCAGCCTCTGTAGCCATGATCAACCCCCCCCTCGGAGACATAGCGGCCCCGGAGGTCCCCGATGGGATAGGTATAGCCGACACGGAGGATGTCGCATCCGTCGAGTACAACGAGGGGGACCTGATACTCTCGGTTGCAGATGGGTCCCCGGACATTACGATAGGGTTCAGCGTGAGGGACAACTGGAAGTTGGAGGACATCCACATGAATGCAACGATCCAGAGATACGGGGATGCTGAGGTAGTGCTCGCGGGGTGGATGTTGGATAGCTCATCGGCTACACTGTCGAATCAGAGGTACATGGAGATAGCCAATTGGACGGGATCCGCCGAGCCGGCGTCGAAAGCCGAGGACATGGGCTTCGCCTTCGACTTGGAATCACTTGAACCAGGGATTCACACCATCTCGATTAGTCTGGTCGAGGAAGGAGACCTGTGGAAGAATCGATGGTCGGGCGAATACACTCTGAACGTGCAAGTTCAATGAACTCAGTTGATTTTCAAGATGGTGGAGATCCTCGCGGTCAGTGCATCCAACTGCAATGACTCTCCTCCGCCCTCTACCAACCTGAAGTCCGCCTCAGCCATGGCCTCGGTGACGGCGAGCTTCTCCCTCTCGGTCATAAACTGTACATCAGCGAGGCTTCGATGCAGCTGGTTCACGATGTCAGTCCCTGCAAGGCCGAAGCGGTCGATTATTGCGTACATTTTCATCCTGGATGGTTGAAAGCCATCTTCCTGGCAACTCCTCAGAAATGCGTGGAGCTCCTCGGGCGGAGCTGTTGCAGTTGTCTCGTAGACAAGGTCACGAGTAATAGTGTTTGACAATGAGGCAGCGACCTGCAACGCGGTTATAGCCCTTCGAAGATCACCCATAGCAACATGTACCACAGCTGCGGCACCATGATTCTCAAGGACTAGCCCTTCTGATTCCGCAACCTCCTGAACCATCTCTAGGATCTGGTCCTCGGCAAGTGGCCGAAATCTGAAGACCGCACACCTCGATTGTATCGGTTCGATTATCTTGGAGGAATAGTTGCAGGAGAGGATGAACCTGCATGTTCCTGCATATTGTTCCATTATCCTTCTCAATGCCCCTTGTGCATCCGGGGTCAGCGCGTCTGCCTCATCGAGGAATATCAGCTTGAAGGGGACGTTCTGGTCAGGAGCCATTCTCGCGAACTCCTTGACCTTGGTTCTAACGGATTGAAGCCCCCGCTCGTCGCTCGCATTCATCTCTAGAAGATTCCTCGAGTAGATACCATAGTCTTGGAACACGTCCCTTGCAAGTGCTAGTGCAGCCGTGGTTTTCCCGGTGCCGGGCGGACCCGCGAAGAGTAGGTGGGGAAAGTCTCTCTGCCCGGCATACGCCTTGAGGCGCTCAACGATGGTAGCCTGCCCCTTCATCTCAGAGACCGATCGTGGCCTATGGCGCTCTACCCACATCTCGGTCGATGTCATGTTGAATGCATGGGATGAGATCACCCTTCAACCTATGCCATGGAGGCGATCAATAGGATTCCTCATCTGAAGGGAAGGATTTTGCCCTTACATCTGATATGTAACTAGTGATTGCAGCGTCTATCGTGTTTTCCAGATCCGCATATCTCCTTAGGAACCTCGGGCTGAACTCCTGAGTGATGCCAAGCATGTCATGGAGCACCAAAACTTGGCCATCGCAATCAACCCCTGCGCCAATCCCTATGGTCGGTATAGTCAGGGATGAGCTAACCTTGGCGGCCAATTTAGCGGGTATCTTCTCGAAGACGATCGAGAAGCATCCCGCTTCTTGTAGATCCATAGCGTCCTCCATCAGCCTCGCAGCCTCTTCATCTTGCTTGGCCCTTACGCTGTAGGTCCCGAACTTGTAGATGGATTGGGGGGTCAGGCCGAGGTGCCCCATCACAGGGATCCCCGCATCGATGATCTTCCTCACAGCAGGGAGGACCTCTTTTCCGCCCTCCAACTTCACTGCATGACCACCGGTCTCTTTCATTATCCGAATCGCTGATTTCAATGCATTGTTGGAATCGCTCTGATAGGTCCCGAATGGCATGTCTACCACCACGAGTGCTCTTTGGACTGCCCTGACTACACTCTGGGCGTGGTATATCATCTGATCGAGGGTTATCGGGACTGTCGTCTCATGCCCCGCCATGACATTGGAGGCGGAGTCCCCCACCAGAATGACGTCTATGCCCGAACTATCCACGAGTCTTGCAAGCGAGTAGTCATAGGCAGTCAGCATGGCGATTTTCTCGTTGTTCGCCTTCATCTCCTGAAGAGTGTTTGTCGTGATCCGCTTGGCTCTACTCGCGATGGACATGCCCTCACCTTGCTCAACCACCCATGCCACCCCATATTGAATGAGTCGCTCGGAAGGCTTGATACTTAGATCGGGCTGCCGAGAGGTGCCCATGGGACTGTAGCTCAGTTGGGAGAGCGCCGCACTGAAGATGCGGAGGCCGCTGGTTCAAGTCCGGCCAGTCCCACCATCAATTCACTCCTTCGAGCACTTTCACTTGGTGCTCGTGAAGCCTCTTGATGCCCGCAACGGCGTTGTCGATCAGTGAATCTAACTCTTCTCTGGTGTACGTGGCCTCCTCGCCCGTCCCTTGAACCTCGACGAAGGCTCCAGCACTGGTCATAACGACGTTCATGTCAACATCAGCGTTGGAGTCCAACACGTAATCCAGATCCACTTTGACTTCACCGTCCACCATTCCGACGCTCAATGCCGCAACATCACATGGCATCACTGCCATTTCATGGCCATGCGCTTCATCATCCGACAGGACGGGTGGCTTCCAGCCTTCCTTTCTCTGTTGCTCGCTGGGCCTGAGTTTTGCCGGGAGGCACCTTCCTGATGCAATTAATCTTCGAATTGCCAGCCTCAAGGCGATGCTTCCGGCGGTGATCGACGCGCAACGTGTGCCACCATCGGCGTTCAAAATCTCACAGTCAACGGTCATCGAGAGCGGTCCTAGTTGCTCCAGATCAACCGCACCTCTGAGCGATCGGGCCACAAGTCTCTCTATCTCGTGGGTTCTTCCCTTCGCACCGTTCCTTTCTCTCCTGAAACGGGTGTTTGTGGACCCTGGGAGCAATGAGTACTCAGCATGGATCCAACCTCGAGTGGCATTCCGGGGGAACCATCTCGGCAATCCCTCATCAGCGGTGACGGTTGTGAGGACCATTGTATTTCCTTGCTTGTAGAGAATTGAAGCCAAAGCGTTCGGTGTGAAATCGAATTCCACCTCGATGTCTCTCATTTCTTCATTCTCACGTCCATCCTGTTGTCCGCCGCTTTTCATCTTGGCCATGGGTGTTCCCATGGCTGACTCGTCATCAATTATTCCCTTCTGGCGTGAGGGGGTCTGAAAGCATCCATTCTCTCGCTTTTCGTTGAGATGTATGGTCCTCCGATCAAGTCAACACAATATGGAATGGAAGGGAATAACTCCTCAAGAGTCTCTCTGATTGACCTCGGTGATCCAGGCAAATTGACAATCAAACAGGATCCTCTGGTCCCCGCGATTTGCCTGGATAGGATGGCTGTGGGTACGTATTTCAGGGAAATGGACCTCATTCTCTCACCGAATCCCGGCAAGACCCTTTCGCAAACGGCTTTTGTGGCTTCTGGGGTTACATCCCTTGGGGCTGGCCCGGTTCCACCTGTGGTCAAAACAAGAGCGCAACCAAGATCATCGCTCAAATGCATCAAAGCATCCGATATGTCATCGATGTTGTCCGGGACGAGTTTTCTGTGAAATGAAGTAGGCGAGGATAATATTTCGTTGAGGAAATTTTCAATCTCGGGCCCACTGAGATCCTCATACTCTCCCGATGCCGCTCGGTCCGAGGCTGTTAAAATCCCAATCTGCACTAGACTTGAGTTAGACATTATTTCCTCGGAAAGGTGAACCACGAATAAATCCAGTCAGTACCATCAGAGAATTCAGCAGGCTATGTTCAATAACCGCCTTAATCTAACCATAGAATCCAAGGTGAGGTTGTGTCGAGTCTGCCCCAACATGCACAGGTCCCCCTCGCATTGCACACTGTACTGATTGGAGTTCAATCCACAGAACAGGCTATGGCAGACTCGATGCTCTAGCTTGTAGGAAGTGGTATGATTGAGTGATGGCAAATATGACACAGAGGTAAAATTAGTTCTTCAGGAGGTAAGCAATGCAGACCCTGCAGAGGTGGCAAAGGAATTCGAGAGATACGAAAACGAGTTTTTGATACCTCCTAGGGACGCACTCAGGTCGGTAGTCAGGAAATTCATGGAGCCCGGCTCAGACGCTGACAAAACGGTGAGCCAACCGGCTATTGTGGCGAAGAAGGTATCAAGGTTTTCGGAGCTGGGGTCCAATGATAGGAATGTATCTATCGAGGTACTCGTCTCCTCATATAACTCCCGCTTGCAACAAGTAAGGGGCGAAGAAAGGCAAATCGGATTCGGCTTTATCGAAGACTCGCCTTGGGAAGGAGAGCGTACTAGATGGGAATATAAGGACTGGGGGAACAAGGCCCAAGACCTTCTCCCAAACTCAATTGTCAGACTAGAAGGGGTATCTGTCAACGAGTGGAATGGGAAGAAGTCGATCAACATCAATCAGACATCAAGAGTCTCAGTGTTGAAGGAAGGATCAGGCACACCTTCAGTCCCAACCAGCGAACCAATCACCATAGAACAGGCGTCCAAAGGAGAAAGCACTGTGACCGTCGTGGCTCGGGTGCTTTCGGTTAAACCTGACCAAATTATCAGAAGAGACGGCTCAGGCTCCATCGATGTAGTGAGGGGGAGGGTTGGGGATCAGACCGGCAGTATTGGATTCCTGTCATGGAAGGCTCTCGAGGTCAAGGAAGGAGACTTGGTTAAGATCGAGAACGCACAGGTTAAGAGGTTCCGAGAGACCCCAGAAATCAACATCGGTGACTACACGAAGATAGAGCCATACCATGACGGCGCATTCCCGACCAAGGACGACATCCAACAGGAGTCAAAATCGACCATAATGAACCTCCGCGATGGTATGAGGGATGTCGAGATCGAGTTGCAGGTCGTCGATTGGACCGTTCGATCATTTACCACAAAGGACGGCGAGTCCAGAGAGGTCAGGAGCGGGGAGGTGCAAGATCCAAGTGGAAGGTGCAGGCTGACGTCATGGGCGAAGGTAGACCTCATACCCGGCTCTTTCATCAAGATCCAAAATGCTAGGGTACAGGCATGGCAAGGATCTCCAGATCTGGTGACAGACGGTCCCGATCAAATTGAGGTTTTGGAAAAGGCGCCCTTCGGACCAATCGACTCCTCAAACCACTGGGTCACAGAGGATTTGGATGTTCTCACATCAGGAGGCTCAAGAAGGGGGATATCAACTTCCGGCAGAATTGTTTCTGTGAGGTCGGACTCAGGCATAATCCTGAGGTGCACCAAGGAGGGCTGTCGCAGGGTTCTCAGGGACGGAATGTGTGGGGAACACGGTGAGGTCGAGGGATCTGAGGATCTCAGGCTGATGATGGTCATCGACTCGGGGGTCTCAAACGCCAGCCTACTTGTCTCTAGAGAGCCTGCAGAGTCTGTAATCGGAGAGTCCTTCCAGGAGATAACTGAACGGATCAGGACAAGTGGCCGGGAGCCCTTCATGTCAGAATTAAAAGAAAGGTTTCTTGGACATCGAGTGACTGTTAACGGACGATCAATAAACGATGACCGCGGATGCATGATTCAAGCTGAGAGCCTCGTTGTGTCGGAGACAAACTCTGTTGAAATCGCAGAGTCCGTAATCGAAAGATGGGGGGTGGTCCTGTGACATTTTCGAATCCAATCAGGGTTGGAAGACAGTCAGCGATCCGTGTCTTCGCACATGAATATCGAGATGCAACACTCCCAGAACAAGGATCAGGTGAGTACGACCCAGGGTTCATGGTCACAAGACTGGGAGCCAAGATTAATCGGGCCTTGATTGCCGGAACTATCGATAGCTCGGAACGGAGAGAGAGTGAGAGTGGCCAGAGTTTCAGATTCAATCTGATTGATGTCACTGGGACACACAGGGTAGAGGTATCTCCATTCAATCCCGAGCTGCACCCAGAGGCAGAGGAGATCCACGCTAGGTTCGAGAGAGGTGACCGCTTCATCATGATGGTCGTGGGAAAGCAGAGATCATTTACAACTGAGGATGGAGGTGTTTTCACCTCCTATAATGCACAGGAGATGCGTGAGATAAACAGCCAGATCTATGCCGAGTGGCTGGCGGAGACTGCGGATGCCACGCTACGCAGAATAGACGCCTACGAGAAGGCACTCACTGCCGAACAGAGCATGGCCGGTTTCAGAGGAGCAGGGATTCCGGAGGACCTAGTCGATGGAATGTTGCTATCCAGAGCCCACTACCCTGATTTTGAGTCTGAGGTTTACATGCTGGATGTGCTCCAAGCACTAAATGCAGCACTTGGTAGGTCTGTTGAAATCGTGAATAGGAGTCCGGAGCCAGTCCCTTCGAATCCTGTGGTTGAGGAGAAACCCCCACAGAATATCGTTAGCGAGAATGGCAGTGCAATGTCACTCGATGACCTCATCATTTCCACCATAGCGGCAGGGGATCGGGGAGAGGGGGTGGATTACGACGCGATAATTAGAGAATGTAGCGTTCATGGCCACTCACGACAAGATGCCGAGGATGCTATCGACTCCCTCAGGGCAGTCGGAGGTAGAATATCCGAGCACAAGTTCGGATGGTTCAGGTTGACCGAGGTTTGAGACGATTGACGCGAGCCCTCAGATCTTCGATTCCGGCATGATCAAATCGCTCGTTCAAAGAGGTTATTCCGTAGGTCCTGATCGAGGGAGAATCGCCATGCATCCAATCATCCACAATGGCTATGGCAGCCTTGTGAATCGCCTCCGATGTATGCCCTACTGTAATAGGATATCCGCGAGCATGCATCATCTCTAGGAGAAAACTTGTAGCCTCTCGGGACCAAAGCGGCCCCCTCACCAACCCAACGGTCTGGACCATCCTTGCAAAGTCAGAGGGGTTGGAAGCCAAGATTTCTAATCTTGAACCAAGTCCATCCTTCGGTCCCAAACGGATCAAAATCTGACGGACATTTTCCAAAATAGCGGGTGTGGCTTCTCTGACCAAGATCAACTTTTCATCACGATTGTCCTGAAAATCGGTCGTCATCAGCTTCAGCTTTGAGGTGAGTCCACTTCTTCTGAGGCTCCTCTTAATTTTCCCCCATGCCTTGTTCTGACTGGTGAGAACCTCTTCAACATTGCCGGTTAGCAGGGTCCTTGAGCCCTCGGTGGGTAATTCGAGCCGCTTGCACAGCTCGACTAACTCCTCGCGGCTGGCTAATGCCAGGGATTCAATCTTCAATTTGTTGACGTCCTGGGTGACATGCAACCAAAGCCTCTGACGCCTATCCTTGTGGGAGCCCGATGCCTTTATGCCAAATATTCTGAGCAGATCGCCGAGCTCTGCATTGCTCTTCGATTGGATGCCCTCCCACGACAAATCAACACTAGGTAAGACGACCCTATGAATCAAGCTGGCCCTAAGCACCTCTACTGAGCCCCTCTTGTTTATTCCGTTTTTGTCTGCGATCGATCTGAGCCTTTTCAGATCTGCTTGATACAGGCCGTTCAGTGGCTCTCGGCCAATGTTCGGAATGGGCATGTAACACGACTGGCAGGGCATCGGGTATGAAACACTGCCGAAATCGGGGGTCGTCGGTCAATTCGCCTAATCAACGAAGAAAGCGGGAGACGCTGGCCCCCATCGGGGGTGGTCTGGCTGGGGCTCACTCAGTTTGCTGAACACTGATCTCCATTCCCTGTCCATAGTAACGCACCCGCCATGAACATTGTCCAGATTGATTATCCTGTCAAGTCTGAAGGTCCTGGTCCCGTTGTCAGAGACGTACTCTATTCGTACCATCAACCTAGTCTCGTCCGGCAACATGTCTCCCTCGGAGTCCCGACAGGCCTGCTCAAGAACGAGATCCCTTGTCGATTCTGCCTGTTGAAGGAGGCTGGATACTGATCGATGCTTCACAAGCATGCCCATGCCCTCGATGATCTCCGGACTTTCGGATCCGAATAGCTCGTTCATAACATGCCATGCAGCCAGACCCTCCTCGCCTCTTATTTGAGTGAGTTTTGTCTTGGGGTACCCCTCTCTTGTGATCAAAAGTGGCAAATCAATGTAGATCGGAGGTAGAAAGAACGAGCCGCCTGCTTCTTTGGGTTCTGGCCACAGCGCAAATCTCCTGGACTTCAGAACATGCTTGTCATAGGAGTCCCTCGGCAAGGTATACCCATCAATCTCTCCAGAGACCCTGAGTCCTTCCATCCAGGCCTCTAAGCCTTCTTCTGGTAGGTCGACCTCATTGATCCCGGCCCATGCCTTGGGTGAGAGGACACGGAAGTCCCGCCTGAGCCTTCTTAGTTGCCTCCTTACTATTCTTGAGTTGCTCAATAAAATGGAGGCCCTAGGCAGATGCCTCACCCTGTCATCCGAGACCATTACATGGAATGGCCGATTTTGGTTCATAGCCCCCGAAACAACCAGGCCACTTGACAGAAGCTTCAACTGATTTCCATGGATCATTCTTGCCGGAATGACGGCAACATCCAGCGCATCTGAAGAGAGCCTTTCGAATGCCTCCCCAAGGTCCTTGAGCTCCAAACAATCCTGATCGAAGGCTTCTTTCACACGGGAAGCAGTCCAACAAGTTTCGTGATTGAGAAAACCAATGGACTCAGTAGACATCGCGCAACCTCGAAGGCACCCGTCATGCCTCAGGGGCCCGTATGCACAGCCGTTGATATATCCCTCCCCCACCCAACGGAACATGAAGGGCATCAGGGGTGTACTTGCCCAGAGGAACCTCCGAGAGGTCCAGGGCATAGTAGAAAAAGCCCTGATCGAATATGTCGATGAGCGGTCAGAAGACCCTGCCATGAAGTATGCGAAGGACATCCTGCTTGCTGGAGGCAAACGATTCAGGCCCGTCTTGGGCTGTCTCGCGTACGAGGCAGCAGGTGCAACCTTAGATGACAAGATGCTCAGAACCGCATTGTCTGCCGAGATCATCCACACTGCGACACTTGTGCATGATGACATCTATGACCAAGCGAAATTGAGACGCGGCAGGCCGACGCTCCACAGCCAACACGGGATAGCCCATGGCATAATATCGGGGGATTACCTTTTCACCCTGGGATATTGGCTTGGTGCTGAGCAAGGTCCAGAGGTAATCAAAGTCCTCGCAGAAACCTGCATAGGTCTCGCCAATGGGGAACTGCTGCAATTTGACCACATAGGCGATTTGGGGACATCCCCTGAGGATTACTACAGGATAATCGATGGGAAAACTGCCGGCCCAATAGCAGGAGGGTGCAAAGTTGCTGGTATGGTAGCGAATGCTGATCAAGAAATCGTGGAGGCACTGGAAAGTTTCGGATGGGAGGTCGGAAGAGCCTTTCAGATGGTGGACGATTTGCTTGATCTGACCGGTAATCCCCGAATGGGAAAGCCTAGGGGGACGGACATCTACGAGGGAAAGATGACCTTGCCGATTATCCATGCATTGACCACATTACACGGAAACAACCGCGAGAACCTCGAGGATGTATTGATGGATTTCAGTGAGGACAGGTGGGACGAACTAATCGAATTGCTCGAAGTCTCAGGTTCCATTGGCTACGTTCGAAGCCTGATTGACTCTCACATCCAAAGGGCCGTAGAGTCGCTAGCCATACTCCCGAACTCGGGCCAGATTGAGTTGATGATCGAATTCGCCAGAAAATCAGCGCTGAGATCCACATGAGGTGACTTGGAATGTCACCTCAAAAGAAATACCAGGTAATCGTGATTGGGGGAGGTCCAGCCGGCTCGACTACGGCGATATACCTTGCAAAGAGGGGAATAGAGGTCCTGGTCATCGATGGCAGGGATCCGATCGGCACCCCCCTTCAATGTGGTGAGCTCGTTCCAAGTAATCAGGAAATGAAGAGGCTGTGCCCAAAGGTGCCAGAGGTCGACGACCTCTTTCAAACGCCGGAGAATGCAATCTGCAGAAAAGTCCCAGAAATGCATCTCGTGACCCCATCAGGGAAGAGGCTGAGGTACGATTTCGATGGCTTGGTACTAGATAGAGTCGCACACGATGAGGCGCTAGTTGAGAGGGCGAAGGAAGCTGGTGCGGAGTACCTCGTTGGCGTCAGGGTAAAGAGGGTCTCAGGCAAGGATGCAGTCCTTTCGGACGGCAGGACCATACAAGCCGATATCATCGTCGGTGCGGGGGGGCATCTGGATATTATCAGAAGGACCATGTGGTCTGAGAAGTCATTGAACATCCCCGTGAAATTCGCAATAAAGGAGGGCACTCACACCGAGGCACTTGAACTCCATTTTGGCTCTGTTGCCCCGGGGGGATATGCGTGGGTGTTCCCAAAGGACGGGTGCTCAAACATAGGTCTCGGAATCCAGACTAGGTTTGCAAGAGGAGTTAGCCTGAATTCTTATGCAGAGCGCTTTATCGATTCATACAACGGTGATACGATCTATCGTGGAGCAGGCGCACTCCCGATGTCTGGTACGATCTCTTCCTTCTCTAAGGGGAACCACGTAGTTGTGGGGGATGCCGCTGGCATGGTGTTGCCCTCAAACGGCGCTGGCATCACCATAGCAATGATAGGTGGAAGAATCGCAGCGAATGCAATAGCGGATCACATCCTAGATGGCAAGACCCTTGACGAGTATGAAAAGGAGTGGAAACGTCAGATGGGCACTGTGATGGCCAGATCAAAGAGGGCATTTGGGCTCGGCTCGATCTTGTTCAGGCTCCCGGACTGGGTTGTGGACCTGCTGTTCAACCCTATCACCAAACCATTCATCTGGCGCGCTGTGACGTGCAGATCGCTCTTCTCATTGAGGGTCTGAGGGGGCAAGACCCTCCCATATCGTCGCCATACCCGGAAATATCACCTTCGCTTTGACCTCATCAAATCCGACTTCGTTCATCATTTCCACATAATCTCTGGTCGTTCCAAAATGGACATAGGTCTTGGTTAGCCATTTCCATGGATGGTCCTCGACGCCACAGATCCACCTTGCATAGCCTCCGACCCAGTACTTCATGTATCCATGTCCGAGCCACCCATGGACAGCGTTTATTTTCGCAGGATCTACAATTACTAACTTCCCTCCCGGTCTTAGCACTCTTAGTGTCTCGGAGAGACCTGCTCTTTTGTCAAACCAATCACGGAAGGAAAAAAGCGTACATGCTGCATCGAAGGAATTGTCTGGAAATGGGAGTTTTTCGGCTGTGCCCTCGACGAATTTCGCCATGGGATCCCCACGCTCCCTCCTCTTTGCATTGACTCTGGGTTCTGCGGCCTCGAGCATTGCTTGTATTGGGTCGAGGCAAGTCAGATTCCGACCATCCAAAATTTCGGCAAAAGAACCCGGGCCACAACCAATTTCTAGGATCTCACCATCTGCCGGCAGTCTTGCAGCGACCATCTTCCTCCATCGATCAACCTGCCTGAATGTTGCAAAACGATTGATTTTGTCATAGACCGGTATCGTCGCTTCTAGATTCCTTTGGAGCTCGTTCCAATCGACGTCTCCCATCCCTTCAGCGTCCATGGTGGTTATCCCTGAGAGTGGGGGGTATTTGGCACATTGTGAGGGGCGGGTTGTTGATGGAGAAAATTGTTGATATTGGTCAACATGATATACCCCCTGTTGGTGGCCACATCTGAACAGGCGGTCATCATGAGTAAGAACGATGTTCTCAAGGCAATTAGAGAAGCGGAATCTGAAGCGACTAAGTTATTGGAAACCGCCAACAAAGAGGCTGCTTCGATCCTATCCACCGCCAGAAGTGACGCATCCGAGATAGTCGCAAAAGGGAGGACCAACGCAGAGGCAGAAGCTCAAGCCCTGATTTCCGCCGCGAGGAAGGAAGCCGAGAAAGCAGCAGAAAAGACCAGGAAGGCAGGGAACAAGGAAATCGACAACCTGAAGTCCGATGGTGAGTCAAATCAGAAGAAAGCCGTTGACGCAGTCATAGGATCGTTCACCCAGTAGGTTTCTTCAGTCAGGTGGATAGAATGGTCGGGGAATACACCAACAAGAGGGTTGGGAGGTTGATTGCTGCGGGCTCAAGATCTCTCATTGACGACGCCGTTAGGGTCATCTCGAGGTTAAAAGCCATTCACGTGAACGAGTATGAAGACGATCAAGAGGGCTTCAACCTCGGAACTCCCTCGGACAACAACGATTCTATCGGCAACCAACTGTCAACCTACAGGTCCATCGTGTCCCAGACGGGTGCAAAAGGCCCATTGGAGGCCGTGTCTATGGACTACGCCAGGGGCACAATCAGTCAAGATTTCACAGCTACTGTCGAAAATCTGGTTCATATGTTTTCACGTATTGACCAAATAAAAGATGAGATGAACAACATCTCTGGTGAAATCGAGGTTCTGACAAAACTTGCACCATTAGGTATTGACCTTGATCTTCTTGGAGGCTACTCATCCATCACAAGTTTTGTCGGAACATGCCTCAAGCCATCACAGATAACGGACATGAAACTCCCCGAAGGAGTCTTGATGGCGACCAACAACGATATTGTGGCAGTTTTCTGCACTCCTCAACACCAAGCCATGATGTCTTCACTCCTGGAGTCCTCTGGGTTTCAACCACTGGAGATCCCCTCGGGCCAAGGTTCAGTGCCCGATCTGATCCAAGATACTGTGAATGTTCAGACGGAATTAAGCCAGGAGCTCGTTTCGATCGAAACTAAAATTCAGAATTGGACAGAGGAACATGGGGCTGAGTTGTGTGTCGGACTGGAACTCCTAGAGATGGATTTCTCCGAATCCGAGGCTCCCGTCAAGATTGCAGTCACAGACCACACATTCGTGATTGACGGTTGGGTCACTGATGATAGATCCGAAGAAGTAATTGAAGCCTTGAACCCCTATTGCCAGCACATCGAATACGAACCGGTGAAACCATCGATATTGGATCACCATCACCATGACCATCATTCGTCCGAGCCAAAGCCTCCCGTCGCTTTCGGAGACCACGGGGCCTCCGCGCCAATGGAACTACTCACGGACGCCATAGGAAGGTCGGACTATGGAAAGATGGATCCGACAGTATTCATGCTGTTCTCCTACCCGCTCTTTTTCGGACTCATGCTGGGTGACATGGCCTACGGTCTGCTAACGATATCCTTGGGCCTCATAATCCGCCGTTCTTTCCCAGAAGACAGTGCAAACCAGCTCACTAGGTATTTTGGGATGCTTCTGATCTACATCGGCACCGCCACGGTCTTCTTCGGATATCTTTATGGCGAATTTGCAGGGTTTGAGTTCCTCCCACACGCGTACCCGAAATATGCTACCGAAGCTGCCTGCAACTATGAATGGGCTAACGGAGCTTGCTACAAACTCGCAGAGGGTGTTCCAGCCTGGGCCTCATGGATGACGGCCCTCTATCCAGACGGTGGCAAGATCCACTACGTACTCGAATTGCCATATGATCTAACATTGGCATATCCCTTCCATCGCGTCTCTTCGGACTTGATGAATCTCATCGTCATAGCCATCTACATCGGAGTATTCCACCTCATGGTTGGGTTCGTTCTTGGCGCGATCGACGAATTCAGGGTGGGCCACGGATGGCAGGGAGCACTGTACGGGAAATTTTCATGGATGATAATAATGGTGGGCGGATTCCTGTTTTGCTATGATTTTTACAAGGAGGACACGATCCACGTCCCCGGTTTAGGATTGGTTTCAATCGGACTAGTTCTACTGGTCGTTCACTTGATGCATGAGGGCCTTCCCCTAGCGATATCCATCATTCTAGCCCCAATAGAGGCCATTGGCCTTCTCTCTTCCACACTTTCCTACATCAGGCTGTTTGCCGTCGGCATAGTCGGTGTAAAGATAGCTTACGCCGGGAATGACATGCTCTACTCTGCCGCCGTCGAGGGTTTTCAAGATGGGGGCACTGGAATCCTCATCGGAGTAATAGCCCTGGTGGGATGGTTTGGGGTACAGATGTTTGCATGGGTGCTGGGCCTCGTCAGCCCCAACATACACGCAGTCAGATTACATTTCGTTGAGTGGATGAAACAATTTTACGTAGCAGAGGGCGAGCCCTTTGAGGCATTCGGCTTCGAAGAGAGATACATCGAGGTGGACAAAACAACATGACATTCCTGCACAGCATGGAAAAAAAGGAGGAAAAAAAATGAAGAAAAATATGATGAGAGGAACGAACGCACTGATGGCCTTGACCGCGATCACGATGATTGCATCAGTAGTCACAGCACAGGAAGTAGACAACCCCAGCACGGTCGAGGCATACAAGTACATCGGCGCTGGAATAGCACTGGGTCTATGTGGAATCGGAACAGGATACAGCCAGAGCCAGATCGGCGCTGCCGCTGTGGGCATGGTAGCTGAGGGAGGCAACTTCGGCCGAGCCCTTCTGTTTACAGTTCTGCCTGAGACAATCGTACTCTTCGGACTACTAGCGTTCTTCCTCTGAGCAAAACCGCTCAGAAGAAAACGAACGACCTAACGAGGATGTACTATGTCTCTGGATTCACTCTCAAATCAAATCAAAGCCGAAGCAAAGGCGGAGGCTGAGACGATAATCAAGGCTGCGGAGAAGCAGGCCAAAGGGATACGCAAAGAAGCTGAGGATGAGGCAAAGACCCATGTGGATGCCGCTCTGGCGAGGGCAGAAAAAGACGCCAAGCAGATCTCAGTCGAAGTTGTAGCGAGCGTCAGGCAACAGAATCAGAATGCAGCCCTGATGGCTAGGCGAGCTGTTCTGGATGCCGCTTATGATGCAGCCACACTGGCAGTCTCCAAGTCGAATATGAAAGGAAGAAGCAAACTGATCAAGTCCCTGGTTGAAGATGCGAAGGATCAGGGCGAGAAAGACATGGTACTCCACCCTGTTGAGACCGATAGAAAGGAGATAGAGGGACTGAAACCCGGATTCAAGATTGGAGAGTCCGTATCGGGATTGGGAGGCTTCACTCTCGTTTCCTCCGATGGATCAGTCCTCTTGGACTACAGGTTCGACTCGCGACTGGACGCGGCTTGGAAGGAATCTCTCGCTGAGGTTAACGATATCTTGTTTGGATGAAAGGGGGGAAAACATGGCACAGACTGTTGGCAAAGCGAACTACGCTGCATCCTCGGCCCGTGCCAAATCAAGGAAGTCATCCCTCATCGACAAAGTCAGAATGAAACAACTACTGCAACAAGACGTAAATGCGCTTTCCGCAAGCATTGCAGACTCAGGATACAGACCGGACCTAGATGTATATGCCTCGCGTCTCGACGGAGCCGAACTGATTGAAGCGGCCTTGTCGCACAACCTCGACAGAGACCTAGCAGAAGTCCTCCACTTCTGCACAGGGGCTGTTCGAGACCAGGTGGCAATCTATGCACAGAGATTCGAATTCGCGAACGCAAAGACGGTACTGAGAGCCATCCACAGCGGTGCTGACTCGGATGTTCTGAGAACTGAAATCCTTCCAGAGGAGAATCACAGCAATAAGAAGTGGTTGGAACTTACTACCAAGTCGAAGACACTCGCTGAGGCAATTTACAACATGGGATCAACCCCTTGGGGTAAGGCACTCTCGAGATTACCCGAAGGATCCACCTTGCAAGAGATGGAAGACGCTCTCGACAAGGCGTACTACTCACACGCACTCGACTCGGTCTCCGCCCCCGGCTCAGATTTTACGCTGAAGAAGTACCTGAAAACAGAGATCGACCACAAAAACATCGTCAACATACTCAGATCGATCCGGCAGGGGATTGACCAAGATACAATGGCCAAGATAATGATCCCAGGTGGGCAATCCATATCCAAGGAAACACTTGCATCGATGGTGAAAGAAAAATCCTCGATCGACGCGATAGAGACACTTGTCAAGAAGTCGCATGGCTTCGACTCACGTGGACTCATTGAAGCCATTGAAGCCTCAGAGGAGGGAACACTCGACCCGGTGATCCAACTACTCGTAAAGAAGCGAGATGCACTTTTGTACAGCATGTCCCACAGAAGTCCCGTTTCCGTGCTTCCCGTGGTTCATTACATCGAGAGTAAGACCCACGAGGTTCAGAACCTTCGTTTGCTCGTCAGAGGCAAGGCAGCTGGCTTGTCAATCGAGGTCATCAAGGAGCATATGAGGTGATTCAATGGAAATAGTTGTGATAGGGTCTCATGAATTCACATTGGGCTTCCAACTCGCTGGCGTTACCCGCCTACATCATCCCTCGACAAACAAGGAGATGGAATCAACCATCAACGATTTACTGAAAGATTCAACCGTCGGCATAATCGTCGTCGACAACTCAGATCTCGCCCAACTCTCGGAAAGACTCCGAGAGAGGATCGCAGAGAGCATCACGCCGACTGTACTGGGCATCGGGACTCAAGAGGATAACACCTTGAGAGAATCGATAAAATCAGCACTAGGTGTTGATTTGTGGAAATAAAAAAACGGAAGTGAAAAAATGAGCAAAAATGAAGGAGTCATCTATAGAATATCTGGGCCTGTTGTAACCGCTACGGGCATCGAAGCAAGAATGTATGAGGTTGTCAGGGTGGGCAATGAGAAACTGATGGGGGAGGTAATCGAGATCCACGGGGACCAATCCGTGATCCAGGTCTACGAAGACACATCCGGGATCAGGCCGGGGGAACCTGTTTTGAGCACTGGTCAGACCCTATCAGTTCAACTGGGCCCTGGCCTACTAACCCAAATTTATGACGGGATTCAACGACCCTTGCAAACTCTGGAGGAGGTCATGGGCGTTTTCATCACGAGGGGCGTTGATGCAGATGGCCTGGACCTCGAGAGGAAATGGGACTTCGTCGCAACAGCCTCGAAGGGAGATGACGTTCTTGGCGGTCAAGTGATCGGAACTGTCCAGGAGACAGACACAATCACACACAAGATTATGGTACCACCAAAGGCATCTGGAAAGATCAAATCCATCAAATCAGGAGAGTTCAATGTCACAGAGACGGTTTGCACCCTCGAGGACGGCACTGAAATCAAGATGATGCAGGAATGGCCAGTTCGTCACCCTCGCCCATTCTCACAGAAATACGCACCTGACACTCCATTGGTCACTGGGATGAGGATTCTTGACTTCCTATTCCCACTTGCAAAGGGTGGAGCGGCTGGCATTCCCGGTCCATTCGGCTCTGGAAAAACAGTCACTCAACAATCCTTGGCCAAGTACTCCGATGCCCAACTGGTGGTCTACATAGGTTGTGGGGAGCGTGGCAATGAGATGACCGAGGTTCTCGACGAATTCCCTCACCTAATCGACCCAAATACCGGCAAGCCATTGATGAACAGGACAGTGATGATTGCCAACACATCCAACATGCCAGTCGCAGCCAGAGAGGCTTCCGTATACACTGGAATCACGATCGCCGAATACTTCCGCGATCAGGGCTACGACGTCGCTCTAATGGCCGACTCCACAAGTAGATGGGCCGAAGCAATGAGGGAGATATCTAGCAGGCTCGAGGAAATGCCCGGAGAAGAGGGATACCCAGCATATCTTTCCAGCAGGTTGGCCGAATTCTATGAGAGGGCTGGCAGGGTTGAGACGCTAAACGGGGAAGATGGATCTGTGACCGTCATAGGAGCGGTCTCTCCCCCTGGTGGAGATATCTCGGAGCCAGTGAGCCAAGGCACACTCAGGATCGTCAAGGTGTTCTGGGGCCTGGATGCAGGTCTCGCTAGACAGCGGCACTTCCCGGCAATCAATTGGCTAAGCTCGTACTCATTGTACCCACAGAGCCTAAACCAATGGTTCAGGGACAACATAGCTAGCGATTTTCCCGAGGTCAGAACTCAAATCAGTGCACTTCTGAAAGTTGAGGCTGAGTTGCAGGAAATCGTACAACTGGTGGGATCAGACGCCCTCCCAATGGATCAACAGCTCACACTCGAGGTTGCCAGGATGATCAGGGAATACTTCCTTCAACAGAATGGATTCGATCCAATAGACGCATACAGCGGTGTACAACAGCAATACGCCATGGCGCAGGCAATTCTCACATTCCAAGAGGAAGCAAAGAAAGCAATGGCAGCTGGGGCGAGATTGCAAGATGTCGTGAACGTCCAATCACGCACTGAGTTGATGAGAGCCAGATTTGCTGAGGGGTACTTGGACAAGATCGGTGGCCTCGTTGAGGCCATGGTTGCAGAAATTGCTGCGACGGCGGAGGCCAACTGAAGGAGGGATCATGAATGACAAGCAAGGAATACAAGACAATTACAGACATCAAGGGACCACTGGTTTTCTTGGAGAAGACCGAGCCCGTTGCCTACGGGGAAATCGTTAGCATAAGGCTCAGTGACGGCTCTGAGAAGAACGGACAGGTCCTCGACACATCCGACGACATGGTGGTCGTACAGGTTTTCGAGGGCACTGAGGCGATAGACAGAAAGGCAGGTGTGAAATTCCTCGGAGACGTTTTCAAACTTCCAGTAAGCAAAGGCCTGATCGGCCGTATTCTCGATGGGGCCGGTCGTCCAAGGGACGGTGGCCCAGAGATCATCGCAGACGAGAACGCAGACATCATTGGAGCAGCGATCAACCCTTATTCGAGACAGTCGCCACACGATTTCATACAGACTGGTGTAAGCGCCATTGACTGCTGCACGACATTGGTCCGTGGGCAGAAGTTACCAATCTTCAGCGCGTCGGGACTTCCACACAATGACATCGCACTGCAGATTGCCAGACAGGCAAAGCTCAGAGACAGCGATGAAGAGTTCATTGTGGTTTTCTGTGCCATGGGAATAACCGCTGAGGAGTACAACTTCTTCAGATCAGATCTTGAAAGGACCGGTGCCCTCGAGAATGCAGCACTGTTCGTCAATCTGGCCGACGATCCGGCAGTTGAGAGGCTGATTACACCCAGACTAGCTCTAACTGCAGCCGAATACTTAGCATTCGAGCATGACTATCACGTTCTCGTAATTTACACAGACATGACGAACTATTGTGACTCTTTGAGACAGATTGGTGCCGCGAGGGAGGAAGTACCTGGGCGACGAGGCTATCCCGGCTACATGTACACGGACCTTGCAATGTTGTACGAGCGGGCTGGAATTGTGAAAGGGAAGAAGGGCAGTATCACTCAATTCCCTATTCTCACAATGCCAGGTGACGACATCACCCACCCCATCCCTGATTTGTCTGGCTACATAACCGAGGGCCAAATAGTGATTTCAAGGGAGTTGCACCAAGCTGGAATATACCCGCCGATCAACGTCCTCCCCTCCCTATCCAGGCTGATGGGATCATGTATCGGCGAGAAGACAACTAGAGATGACCATAAGAAGGTCAGCGATCAAATGTACGCAGCCTACGCTCAGGGCAGAGAACTCAGGGGGTTGGTTGCGATTGTCGGAGAAGATGCTCTGAACGAAAGGGACCTTCAACTCCTCAAATTCGCCGACATCTTCGAGGACAAGTTCCTCAGACAGGATCGAGATGAGGACAGAACTATTGACGAGACACTGAATCTCTGTTGGGAACTAATGACCAACATAGACACAAAGTACCTCGTGAGATTAGATCAAGAGCTAATCGAGAAGTATCATCCCGAAGAGAAGAAGGCCTGATCTCACTCATAGCACAAAAGGAGATGATTAGATGGCTCTGGATATCAAACCAACCCGAAGCGAGTTAATCAATCTGAAGAGGAGAATCAAACAGACTCAAAATGGGTACAAACTCCTGAAAATGAAGAGAGACGGTCTGTTCCACGAATTCAGAATGCTACTAGCAGACATGATAAAGGCGAGAGAAGACTTGCTTTCGACTTACAGAGAAGCAATCAAGTCGATCAGCCTAGCAAGTAGCATCGAGGGGGCTCTTCCGGTGAAAAGCACTGCAATTGCCATAGCGACAAGGCCAGAAGTGGAGGTCTCCAAACGAAACATCATGGGCGTCGTGGTTCCTAGTGTTACAGGTGAGCACCTAAGCTCAACAATCCAAGAACGCGGAATTGGGCTAATTGGGGGATCAGCCTACATAGACGAGGCTGCTGATGCTTACTCAGACCTTATCCAGAACATTGTCAAGGCAGCCGAGATGGAAGCCACTTTGAAAAAGCTACTCGCAGAGATCGAATCAACAAAAAGAAGGGTAAACGCCCTTGAATTCAAGGTGATTCCCGAGATGAAGGAGGCACAGACTTTCATCCAACTCCGGCTCGAGGAGATGGAAAGGGAAGAAACCTTCAGGCTCAAGCGCTTCAAGAATAAATGACCCCTTTTCCTCATCAGGAAAACACGCCATTGAAATGATCCCCCCGATTGAGGGTAACGGGGAGAGTACTTGGATAGCCAGAATACCATCGCCATTCACAAAAGGGAATGGTCCCGCATAGAGTCTATCGAGCGCATAGCATCGAGATTCTTCATCATTGGAGAAGAATCCACTGGGCGTTTTTCATGGGTGGTGGAGGCTCGACCAGGTTTCTCAAACAATGATGCAATCACTGAGTTGAATGCGGAGTTGATCGAACTGGGTTTGATCGGAACAATCAGCAAATCAGATCCACCTGTGCTTTCTATAGTAGAAAGATCCTATGGGTCCGGTATCTTGCCAAACTGGCAGATCGCATCAGTCTGGACTTTTTCCGTCGTCATGATGTTGTTCGCGGGAAGTGCATGGGCTACAAAAGTCGGCGCAGCTGGAAATCCATATGCCCAGTCTGCACTTTTCTACGCATTCCCCATGACATCAGTATTACTTTTAGCGAGCGAGGTCAAGCGAAGACTGAATAAAAAAGCAGGAATAAATTCTGGCCACCTTATCCCTTTGGCAATGCCTCAGATCTCCTCATTTTGGTGGCCATTCGGTCTATTCGGACTTTTCAGCCAAAGGAATCCTGAACATATACACATCCCATCTAGGAGGCAACTCGCCAGAATCGAGATCTCAGTCCCTGCAATCCTATTTGCTTCAGGTCAACCATTGATCCTTGCGGGCTTGATGATGACGCCATCTACACCACCGACTGATCTATCAACTGCTCCATTGGCATACTATGGTAGTGTAGCCCCCAACCTTGCTTCCTCCCTCTTTATCGGATCTGATCTCGCGATTAGGCTCCAATGGATCCACCCTATCGGTCTAGCCGGCCTGTCATTGAGCACAATAGCCTGGTTGTTGATGCTGCCAATCCCCGGGCTTCCGGGAGACAGGATACTCTCCGCATTGCTTGGCAGGGATAGGCACATGGACATGACTACACAGAACATACTGTTCGTCCTCTCTCTCGGGGTGTTGATCAGCGTATTCGTGTCGTCTGAGTTCATTCCCTGGTTGGTAATAGCCACCATCGCTTGCATGCGACGATTCGGCAATGACCAACTCAGGCCGCCCATGGTGATCAATATGTCAGAGGGCTTTCCAAGGGAGTCATTGGAACGGTATACCGCAGCAGCCGTCGTGATCCTTCTACTGGGTTTACCAGGGGCTATGCCAGCATCTGAGTTCGAGAGTTGGGAAGAGGGACTGGACAGATCAGCGTGGCCATCCAGCATATTGGTTGACGAGCAGCAGCAAATCGAAATCTCCCTAGCCCCGCTGGGCGCCGAAGTGCTCTCGGGAGAGATTTACTTTGAGATCGATGACCCCTCAGACTCGGGGTGGGAGATCCTTGGATCAACCGGAAATTCAATTCTTTACCACCAATTTGATGGGGTGATGCAGAGTGAAAAGGGCAGTATTCTGCTCAATATTCACAAGAACATGTCGAGCCTTTTACCCGCACACCCCGCAAGGATAATCATGACCGTGGACGACGGTAAGACCATTTCTCAGAATCAAATACTGGTCACTGCCCCGTCGGAAAGCTCTCCGTTCTCCTCGTCATGGATGATGGCTACGAACTCTAGCGTAGCCTGTTTGGATATTGAAACCACCTTGGGCGATCCGGGCACATGGTCAGTCAACGACCCATTCTGGACCTCGGAAGATATCACAATAGAAGAAGGAACAAGGAGTAACTTCTGCATCACCCCCTTGCCAGGTGCAATCGAGGGTGCAGAGAGGGATGAGAGGAGAAGAGCCTTGGGACCTCAGATTACATTCACCCCGGACGTTGATCCGGAGAATGATACCAAACATTGGCAACTCCCAATAACAGGATCTGAGCCATGGATCATTGCTTCAAATAGGATAATCACCGTTCCTGATTGGATGGCAGTACCCAATTCCACTATTATTTACGGATCTGATGACACTTACCCAAGTTGTGTGTTAACTGAGACACAAACCCCCCACACCTTCACAGGTGGAAGTTTGAATTGGTCGATAGAAACATCACCTCTCAAGCTGCCAAATGATTCGGTCGAGATCAATCTCAGAGTACCACAAAAGGGATGGATTGCGGTCTGTGATGGACATGAGTTCATTGAATCTCTGAGGATAAGGGATGGACCAGGCGCCATGTTGGAACAGTCTCCCATGGGCGTCGCCATTCAATACGAAAACGTCAGCATAATTAATTCTGATAATGTAACATTGCCGCTCTTGAGGGATTGGTCAGGAGATGCTCCATCATTGGACATCTGGAGAATAAGCGCACCTGACTTCTTGAACCAAAACCAGTCAACATTGATCACGATAACATCCGAGAAAGAAGAGGGTCTACACAACATATTTTGGATCTCAACGACCGACGAGGCATTGGTGTTGAATCTCGCAACTAGGTGTAGTTTGGGAGGCTGTGGCTGATGAGAATCTGTGTTCTCGGAACCGGGTCGATCGGTGGCCTGATTCTGGGGGCTCTTTGTTCCACAGAACATGACTTGGTGGCTGTCTCCAGAGGCGAAACCGCCATGAGACTCAGTACAGAGGGGCTTGTCATCCATCGACACGATGGGCCAATTGAGATGATACCTTCAACAAGGTTCTCAGTCATAGATACGGAAGTTCAGGAGACGATGCAGGGGAATATCGAAAACTCAGATTTCGCTATAATCTGCGGGAAGTCAGGAGATACGTACGACCTGGCAAAACTCTCGTCCAAACTCCTCTCATCAAAGGGGATCGCGCTCACCGTACAGAATGGTCTGGGAAACTATGAGACCATAAGAGAAATTCTTGGTTCTTACAGGTCCATGGGGGGCTCCACCACACACGGAGCTTGGAGGGATCAAGATGGAGCAGTTCACTGGGAGGGATTCGGAGAGATGGCCATCGGTTCTGGCGAGAGTGATCCACGAGAGGATGAATTGCCGATACTGGATGCACTGGTCTCCTCCGGATTGAATCCTCGCTGGACGGGAAAACTCCAAACCACAATTTGGACAAAGGCAATGATCAACGTGGCCATAAATCCGATTTGTGCCATCGCTGGAATCACTAATGGAGACATCGAAACCAATCCTAGATTGCTCTCTCTAGCCTTCGAAGCAGCAAATGAGGTGGCTTCTGTCGGTCATGCCCACGGTGTCGATATGTCTGCTTTGGACATAGAGGAAATTGTATTGGGCGTAATCAGATCAACCTCTGAGAATAAATGCTCAATGCTTCAAGATGTGATGGCTGCCCGACCGACAGAAATAGACCAACTTTGTGGCAAAGTAACCGAAATCGCCGAGACCCACGGTATCCCAGCTCCAGTAAACACCACTTTACTTGCCCTAATCAAAGGTATAGAGGCCACCAATCGTTAGGCTTTCACTCGAGGTCTATGTTGAAATGGAGACCGACATTCTCTCCCCTTATCATCGAGGCGTCAGTTATCAGGTCAGCGCATATGAGAAGATTTCTCAACTCCACAAGCTCCCTAGTTGGGAGGCTAGTACTCCAGATCTTCTCAAATTCAATTCTGAGGTGGTCGATTCTACGACGAGCCCTCGATAGTCGAGAATTACTCTTAACGAGCCCAACGTCCCTCGTCATAGTGTTCCTCAGCGCTGATAGATCTGTGCCCAATGGTGCATGTTCTACTAGACGTGATAAACCATCAGCCCTCCAAACAGGGATTTCCAAGAAACCTGTGGATTTGGAGACATAATTTTGAACGTGATTTGCACACCTCTCCGCATAGACTACAGCCTCCAAAAGGCTGTTTGATGCCAATCGATTTGCCCCATGAAGGCCGGTTCGTGCAGTTTCTCCGATAGCGTAGAGTCCAGGTATTGCAACTCCGCTGTTCTGGCATCTCCCAAACTCGTCAACTGAAACACCTCCAACCAGATAATGAGCGGCAGGGCGTACGGGTATTGGATCCAGTCCGAAATCAATCCCCAGACTCTCAAGCTTGTGGCATATGGTCGGGAATTGCCTTCGCAGCTCATCGATGTCTAAGTGTTCGGTCACCAGCAAGACATGGCTCTCACCACTAATTTTGAGTTGCATATCTGTGGCCCGTGCAACCACGTCCCTAGTCCCTAGGCTTCCTAGTGGCGAATATCGCTTCATGTAGGACCATTCAACTGGATCCCCTCCCTTTGACCGCCATGAATCAAGCCCTTCCTTCGTCATCAGCACAGCCCCATGGCCGCGCATGGCCTCTGTGATGAGGAACGGTTTGTCGACCCCATACAGTGATGTTGGGTGAAATTGGACAAATTCCATGTCTGAAATATCGGCTCCACACCTGTGAGCCATAGCCACACCGTCACCCGTTGAAACAGTCGGATTAGTAGTCGATTTGTACAACATTCCACACCCCCCAGTTGCCAAGATAACTGACTTTGCCTGGATCTCTACCACCGTTCCATCCGGTATTAGGCACCAGATACCACAGATTCCGGAACTTGGAAGACCATGCTCCCTTTGTACCAAGTCTATTGCCATCCAATCCTCATTTATTTTCAGGCCACCATAGCCCTCACTCGTTGCCGCCAGCTCGAGCGCCTGCTCAATCTCGGCTCCAGTACGATCTTTTGAGTGCAGGATTCTAGGCTCTGAGTGCCCTCCCTCAATTGCCTTGTGATAGTTCTGGGAGTCTCCGTCGAATCTCACCCCGAAGTTCACCAGGTCTGCAATCCTTTGTGCGGCTTCGACGACAACTGACCTCACTATTGACTCATCGCATAGCCCCCTCCCAGACGAAATTGTGTCCTGAACGTGTGCCTCGATGGCCATTTTATCGGCAGGATCCAACACTGCTGCTATACCACCCTGAGCCCAGTTTGTAGATGACGATTTGATCCTACTTTTCGTCACGACAAGAACAGATAGGCCCCTTTGCGAGCACCTCAAAGCGGTGAACAACCCTGCTATGCCAGACCCAACAATAACTACGTCGTACTTCATGACTGGGCACCCTCCACGGTCAAGGGCAGAGACCACCATGAATTGAACTTTAGCAAACACACATCGGGTTTTTCTATTGAGTGTAATAATCGACACGCTGCGCCCTTGTGGATACTCAATGTTGATAATGTCATTCAACGCGCACTCTTACCTGAGGCGGCGAAAAGAACCGCTTTGTGGTGCTTGATATGAGACTCATGAAAATAGACGTGCTCAATTTCAAGTCATTTGGGGGGGAGGTGACAATACCCTTCCAATCAGGTTTCACTGCCATCACAGGGCCAAATGGGTCCGGAAAGTCAAATTCAGGAGATGCCATTCAGTTTGTACTCGGCACTAGATCTACGAAGGCCTTGAGGGCTGAGAATCTCAAGGAGTTAATCTTCAACGGGGGAAACAACAGTAGGGCTGCCAAGAAGATGTCTGCAACACTGACCTTCACCAACCCTCAGCGGGGAGATGGTACTCGACAACTCCGAGTAGATACCGATGAGGTTGCGTTTACACGGTCAGTCAGGTTGACGGAAAGGGGCGAACCAAAGTCTGAGTTCAGAATAAATGGAGAGAAAACGACCTCCGGGGAGTTCAGACGCATATTGAAGGAGGCAGGTCTCAGAGGGGATGGATACAACGTGGTTTTGCAAAACGACGTGACGACACTCGCCACGATGACTGCCCATCGAAGACGTGCGATACTGGAAGACGTAGCTGGAGTCACAGCATATGATGATGACATCCGAAAAGCGTCCAGTCAGAGAAAGCAGGTTGAGAACTCTATGGAGACAATCGATCTGTTCGAGGCTGACCAAAAGAAACAGTTGGAAAGCCTAGGGAAAGAAAGGGAGCAAGCCCTCAAATTCAGGGAGCTGAAACAAGAGTTAGATCACAACAAGGCAATGGTTTCCAAATGTAGGTATCTCGCCAAGGTGCATGAGATTAACGCACTACTTACTGAACAACAAGAATACAGAACGCGGTCATCTACACTTCTTGAGGAGGCCAGAAGGAAGGAGCAGGACCTTCTCAGACTGGAGGACGAGCTTTCCGAGATTGGGCGTCAGATAGATTCCCTTTCCACTGGCGAAAACAAGAAGATTATTGACAAGATGCGTAAGTTAGAGGTTGAAATTGAGAGGGCAAAAGACAGGATAAGTGACCTAAACACATCCTTGGATGAGGCTCAGGCTGATCTAGAGTTTAACGAGGACGAGATCGACAGAGTGGATAGATCAATACAAGAACATCAGACATCTAAGACCGCTGCCCTGTCGGAAATAACGATAGCCGACGAAGAAATTGAAAAGTCAGATAAAGCAATAAGAGAAGCAAAAGAAATCCTAGAAACTGGGAGCAAAATCCAATTAGACCTGAGTCGAGCACTAGGAAAGGCAAACGATGCGGTAACAAAGGCACAAGATGAGCATTCTGCGTTGACGCTTGCATTTGACAGAGCGGATCAATCGATGACCCTCTCAATAGAGTCCGTGGTACAATTAGAGGAGGAGTACGAGCAAGCAACCCTGCTCAGAGACGATCTCGAGATCCACGGGGAGGACATGAAGATTGAGTCCGATCGCGAGGACCCCGCGAAAATGGGTGAGGAATTAATACGCCTCAGAAAAATCGAGGCTCGCCTTAGGGAGGAAAGAGACAGGGCAGATTCCAGGCATCGCGAATCTGAGATGAGATTGGAAAAGGCCAGAGCGAGAATCGAAGCCCAAACTCATGGGTCTGCGGGAGTGGCAGCAGCTCTGACGAAACTTAGGCAACAAGGACTCATCAGGGGGATACTCGGTTCCATAGCCGAACTAGCCACGCCCAAAGACCAGTCTCACTCAGACGGTATAGCGCTCGCGTTAGGCGGCGCTATGAGGAGCATAGTCGTCGAGGACGACCAAGTTGCTGCGGATTGTATCTCTTGGTTGAAAAAGAATGGTGGTGGAAGAGCCACATTCCTGCCCTTAAACCGTCTTGGAAAACAGAGGCCACAAGGAAGATCATTGATGGTCGTCAGGAATCCAGGCGTGATTGGATTCATCCATGAGTTGCTGGAATACCCTGAAGAAATTGAGAATGCCATTCTGCTAGTGAGCAGGAGCACCCTGCTCGTGGAGAATTTGGATGTCGCTAGGAAGAACATGGGAGGCGTCAGAATGGTCACCATAGACGGATCCGTAGTCGATGGAAGCGGAGCAATGACCGGCGGATCGTTGTCAAAGACGGCACCGAAATTTGGTTCCTCGGACCCGACAATCGCTCTTAGGCCTCTTGAGAACGAGGTCAATGAAGCCAGTTTAGCTAGAGCAACAGTTGAGGTCGCCCTCAGGGACGCAAGGGGTTCAATGCAAGAGCTCACTGACAGAATAGCGGAAATCTCTGGGTCGGGCACTGAGACGAAATTCAGAGAATGGAGAGCTGATCTTGATAGGGCTGAGAATGATGTCAAATCACTCGCATCACGACTGAAGGACGCGAGGACGGATCTAGAACGTTCCGAGGCTGCCAAAAGAACCTCTGAGACCGATCTCAACAATGCAAAACAGTCCCTCGAGGATGCACTTAACAGCAGGAACGAAGCAAGTGAAAAACTCCTTCAACAATCGCCCGACCATCTATCCAAGACACTCTCTGAGGCTCAAATGGCCAGAGGCAGGGCTCAGATCGCTCGTCAACAGGCCGCTGGCAACGTAACTTCTGCGGATGTCAGCCTTGGCGTTCTGAACAGTAGGATGAAGGAACTGAAGAACAAAAATGACAGACTCGCCTCGCAGAATGAATCATGGAAAACAGAAATCAGTAGTATAGAGATCCGATCAAACGAATCCGAGCAAGAACTTGTAGAGCTGCGATCCAAGGCACAACATGCGAGTGAAGAGATGGGAATCCTCTCTAGAAGGAGAGACCAAGTAATTGAGGAGCGAACTCAAGCTCGAACTGAATCCCAATCAAGCAGATCAGAAAGAGAGAGAATTCATGTCACCATTGAAGACATAGATAGTGCCATAGGTGTTGCAAGAAATGCTGACAAGGAACTGGAGGA
>DAGH01000006.1:0-133 GCA_002495675.1 Euryarchaeota archaeon UBA182
TCTTCTTTCTGATTCCCGAATGGTATGCGGAGCTGGAGGGCGCTAACACAGAGAACATAGCATGGCTCAGGAATCTCGGGGCAGCATTGGTTGCCGTCAATGGGGTTGGCGCCCTTCTCGCGGCCAAGGATCC
>DAGH01000006.1:464-64376 GCA_002495675.1 Euryarchaeota archaeon UBA182
GGGGAGAGCAACCTCTACGATGTCGTGATGTTGGCATCCATTCTGGAGACCATGGCCCTTGGGTGGTCCACCTACACATGGGAATTTTCGGCAACCGAGGAGATCTTCATCACAGTGCCTCTCGCACTGGCGGCTGTCGTCAGCATAGCTCTCATCCTTCTGAGGCCTAGTGCCCATGTCCCGTCTCAGTCCTGACTGGGCCCAACCTCCTGCTGACCAGGATACCGAGGGCAAACAAGATCCCAATCAGCGCCAAGAATGGTGCCAAGCAGGGCGATTAGTACGATCAGGAGGGAGAATATATCCTCGACCATGGAGAAAATCGGGTTTGCCACACCCAATGAGGCCACAGACGATAGTCCCCTGCCGGCGACTGTAGCTGACTGTATGCCGATCGACGTACTCCCTCCAGCAATGATGGCGAAGGCCCATTGGATTGCCGGATCTGTTCCCTGAAGCGTGATTGCAACCACAGTGACTCCCGCTAGGCCCGCGAGGGGTGTTGCCACCGCGTCGAGTGCATTGTCCAGAAAGGGTACCTTGTAGGCCAATATTTCCATCAATGAGGCTGATCCCATCACGATCAATGACATATCGGAGGACAGGAATTCGAAATCAGATCCCTCGAGATCCACATCCATCAGGCCGAGTTTGAACCAGACCGATAGTAGGAAAGGAGGGAGGAAGACCCTGAACCCAGAGGCTGCGGCGAGGCCTATGCCTGTCGAAGCCCCCATGATGAAGCGGACGGAGTCGATATCCATTCCAATAGACCCAGTCTTAATCACATCACTGGAATGCGTCTTTGTGCCTCTTCCGCGAGTTGTCGTTCGACCAGTTGTACGCGAGCTGCAGAATCTTCAGGAAGTCGCCTTGGCCGTCCTTCTTCATCTTGTCATGAAGGGCCTCGTTTTGGATGAAGACGTCGCCCCAGATGTTGGCAGCAGTTCCCTTTCCGCCCTTCGGCATGTCGAAGATCTCGTCCAGCGTAGGCTCGAGGAGTGCCTTCCAGACCCTGGCAGGGTCGACGGCCATGGTGACCTCGACGATTATCTCATCAGTGTTCAGGCCTGTTCCCGTCTGCCAGCTATCCTCGCCCAAGTCTGCCAAGAACGGCAGACACACGTCGGACACTGAGAGTGCGGTCAGGGGATCTGCTCCGGTCATCTCAGCGAAAGCCTCGCGCATCCTTCCTCTGTCTGCTCCCTTGCTACCGACTAGTGTTCTCATTTGATCGATAGAGTTTGGCACGAGGAACCTGATGTCGGTGAAGTAAACGTATGGCTTTCCGTCTTCAGGTGCGAATATGTGCTTGAAAGGGGACTGGCCTGGGATCTCACCGAGGTCATCAAGTCTGTACAGCGTCTTCAGGGCATTGGTGCCGATCGATTGTATGCATCTCCTGATGATCCTCTCCGGAGCGGCGGATACGTCGTTGAACGTGTCCATGTATTCGCTCATGGTCAGGATGTCATAGCCGCGTGCTGCTAGGATCGTGTGGACGTTCGGGCCCTGTACGTTCTCGCCGTTTACGGAGGCCGAGCTGATCCACTTTGCGCCCCTGCTGCTTTCGCTTCTCGCGACAAGATCTGCATAGGCTGTGAATCTCCTAGAAACCCTGTTCATGAAGTCTGCCTGGTCAAGCTTGGTGAAGAGGGAGGCGGTGAAGTTCGTCTTCAGCGCGTGGTCTGCGACTTGGCTGGCATTGACGCATGTCAAAAGGTTCCCTTGGTCATCCGGGTAGACGACGAGTCTCCTTCGCTTTCCGCCTCCACCTAATGTTCCAGTCTCGTTGCTGGTCAGGTAGTACCCCATGGCGGCTGTGACTTCGAACAATCTGGCGTATTTGTCTTCGTCGCTGGCTCCCCTGATCCACTCGTCGATCCCTGGTTCGACCAAATGGAACTCCAGTGGTACTAGTTCGGACCCCCCGCCGAACATCTGTCTGACCGTGGCAGACCTCATCATTCCCATCATCGTGTAGAGGGAGGTCTTTCCTGTCGTGATGTATACGTCGGTGATGCCGTCTTCTCCGAACGAAGTCCTTCTGTCTGGCATGTTGACAAGTAGGTTGAATGCGGTGGCGTTCTCTCTGTTTCCATCCACGGCGGGCCAGATCCAAGAATATGGGCGGGTCATGATGTAGCCACTGGCGTCCTTACCGAACCCTGCTGGGGAGTACCTTGTCCAACCAAGCCTGTTGTTGAAGGTGACTCCTCGATGCATAAGTGATGGATAGTAGACCTTGTCCTGGGGGTCTGAACCAGGAACTACTCCTCTGTGGCCCAAGCCCCACAGTATGGGTTCCCACTCAGCGTAGTCAGCTTCTCCCTTCCCAAGGAATGGGTGCTGGTCTGAAATATTCGCCTTCGGCTTTCCATTGCTTGCGAGAACGGACCCCCCCAATCTGTCCTCATCCCCAGTCGAGCAGAAGAATAGAGTTTGAGTGGTTGCTACTTGCTTGGGCGTCCACATGTTGGCATTAACTACGGTCTTTTGGCGGATGAAATCGGCAGGAGTGTCGATCCTTCGCTCGAATTTGAACCTTTGAGTGTCAATCCACGATGAGCCGAGGAATAGGTTGGTATTCATCAAACGGGCCTTTCCTGGGCCGACATATCGCTCGATGGGGTTGTCCTTTGCCTCGTCGTTTCCGTCCAGCCTTTCCCATGGGCCTTCCTCCGGGATGTGCTTCAGGAATCTCTCATAGTCAAGCTCCCTGCTTTCTGCATCCTTTATGCTGTCCTGAATCGCATCCATCAGCCGAACGTAAGTCTCTGATGGAGCTATGGTCTTGGTTTTTCTCATTTCAGTGTTCGATATGCTTCTATGTTCCCACATTTTATTCACCTCAGAATTTTGGCTCTGGTTCAGGCTCCTCTGGCTCTTCCTTCTTCATGGAGGGCATCGAGGGCATCGAGAGTCCGCCCGATAAGAGGAGAAGTGCTGAGACGGCCAATGCCCCAACTCCGACGATAATCTTCACGACATCGTCGGTGTCGCCAGTGATTGCGAAGGCATCTGCAAGTGCAAGTGCCCCTATTGCTCCTGAAAGTACGATTGGCATCATTGGTTTTGCATCCGCTTCGCTCATTGATCCTTTGTCGGACTGTCAATGTATATATTACCTGCCGCTGATGAAAGGTATCGGTTTTGAAGAAAGGGAGGTTATAGAAAAAAAACAAGCATCATGAATTGTATAATGGCACGAACATCTAGAACCTAATGCCACTGCGAGTGAACATGGCCAAGAGGTCCAAGGCGATCAGGAAGATGGGTTTCACACTTCGCTCGTCATTATCATGGATCCGGCCCACGGCAGCGGCTGTGATCGCGTATGCAGTCCTGGGCTGGGAGGAGGTCTGGCAGTGGGGAGGTATTTTTCTCGCCACGTATCTGATGGAGATAGTTGCGGTGTACTTAGCGGTCCCCAGTTCAGGCGATGATGATGATTATCTCGATGATGACGAGGGCAGCGAAGGTAGTGGTAAGAAGAGAAAAAAGCTGCCGAGGCTGAAGAGGAAGTTCTGATCTATGTCTCGCTCAGTGAGATAATCACGGTCTGTTTTCGTGTCCTCTTCACATTAAAACCCCCATCCAGGAGCATCTCCTCAACAATATCAAGGACACGTTGAGTCACATCCAATTGAACTCCCCAATAAGCCACCTCTCCTTCTGAATTGCCTGAGAACAAATGATCTCCGTCTGGACTGAATCTTACATCGTTTATCGAGCCCCTGCTACCTCGAAGGGTCTTCCGCTCCACGCATGTGTCAATATCCCAAATTCTGATTGTGTTGTCCTTCGATGCACTTGCCATAAGGTCCTGATCAGGCGATATTGCAATGGCGTGAACATCACCAGAATGGCCAGAGAAGGTTCCAATCATCTCCCTCCCGTGTGAGTTCCACTTCTGAATCTGTTTGTTCTCTCCCGCGATGATCACGGTTCTCTCGTCATCGAGAATCTTCACTCTGGTTATGGGACTTGCATATTCGCTGGTGCCTGCGACGTGGGTGTCCGTGGCGGGCCTCCAGACGTTTACTGATCCATCGTTACTTCCACTGACCAGAGTCATTCCACTTCGTGAAAAGTCCAAGGAGGTGACTGTACCATCATGTGCTCTGAATTCATTCCGAGTCTCGAGGGTGTCCAAATCAGAAATCCTCACGTTTCCGTTGTACAAGCCGGTGGCAATTGTCCGTGTGTTGGAGTCAATTGCCAGGCTTAGTACTCCGAACCCCCCTAGGTCTAGAGTCCTGATGTGTTCAAAGTCAGGGAGTGACCAGAATTGGACCGTCTTGTCCAAAGAACCGCAGGCGAGCAAGTCCTTTTCTCTTGTCGATACCAAATGGCCGTTGTAGGCCATCTCTTCCAATGTTAGGAAGTCGTTTTTTGATATTGGATCCCAAATGTGAATCCTCTGATCCATGCCCACGGAGGCACAAGAGGTGTTCGAAACGAAGGAAATCGACGTCACAGGGTCCTTGTGCAGGATCTTGGTGTAAAGAGGTCCGCCCAACATAACTTCGACGCTGTCCCTTGGCCCATTCAACGAGGATATCTTTTCCTTCACTCTGAAAATTCTGATGAAGTCTAGGGCCACTTGTCGTTCACCCTCCTGGGTTGCGATCCTTTCTTCCTCTATCCTATCTTTGATATCCCCACTCAGGCCAGAGAACGGATTCGATGGTTTATCCTGATCATCCTCGGGGCTTGTCTCCTCATCCATCGCAAGCCATCCCCCGGTCAGGTCATTCCTGTTTGTCATCCTCGTTTGATCTGATCCTCTTTTTCAAGCGATCTCGTATCAATGGAGCCATGAAGAGTCCAACGACCAACATCAAGGCAATCAAGGCACCGAAGACAGCAAACGTTTCGCTGACCCTTGCAGCCACCGCCTCGCACTCCTTGTTATTGTCGACGTCACTAGGGACATCATTGAAGTCGAGGGGGTCTGATCTGCACCTTATCTCGTCTACGTCTGTCCATCCATCCCCATCATCATCTAGGTCGATGATAAGCGAGGAGGGGATGCCTTCTGCAAGGGAGTCGGTAAGTCCATCCCCATCTGTGTCCAAGTAAGCTGCAGGGTCGAGGGGGAATGCATCCGGACCAGCATCGCATATGCCTGGAGTGCTGAGGCTGCCATCACAAACTCCGTCATTGTCGGCATCAGGGTCTTGGTTGTCTCCTATTCCGTCACCATCTACGTCAGAATCTTCTGATGGGTCTGTTGGGAAGGGGTCATCAAAGTCAGGCGTTCCGTCCAGATCACAATCCAAGTTCAGTGTACAATCTTCGTGCTCGTATTCATTCAGTAGTCCGTCGCCATCTGAGTCCAAATCAGAGTTGTCCCCCACCCCGTCATTGTCGAAATCACTCCAATCGTTTGGGTCCTCCGGATATTTGTCTTCATCATTGAAGATACCATCCCCGTCCATATCCGGATCCTCGTCGTCACATATGTAATCCCCATCAATGTCATCAGGTGTGTCATTGGGATTTAGTGCGGATGAGTCACATTTGTATTCCATGCTGTCAGTGTAACCATCGCCGTCATCATCTGCATCCTCGTCCCCATAGAAGGCTTCCCATGCAGGATCAACTTGATCAGCCAACTGATCATTATCCCGATCCATTGGGACGTCTGGATCGAAGGGCTCTGGGTCCTCTCCCCTTGAGCAGACGCCAGGGACCTGATTGCTGCCATCGCAGAATCCGTCTCCATCCGAATCGGGGTTGAGTGGATCAGTGCCACGATCTGAGGCGGAGATGTAGAATCCCGTGCCTGTCTCAACCTCGTCATCGAGGCCGTCCCCATCGTCATCTTGGTCCTCTATGAAAATATCCGCGGCATCTTCGGGAAGATCGTCCCATAGGCCATCGCCATCAGTATCCCGCGGTAGTGAGGGGTCCGTCGGGTATGGGTCTGGCCCCTGTGAGCAACTGTCTCTTTGGTAGGGGCCATCGCAAATTCCGTCATTATCTGAATCCACCAAGGTTGGATCTGTGCCAATCGATGATTCATCGGTGTCAGGCAAACCATCGTTGTCATCGTCTGTGTCTGACAGGTCTCCCACTGTGTCACCATCGGTGTCGAGCCAGTCTGTTGGGTCCAACGGGAAGTCGTCTTCGAGATCAGGGTAGCCATCATTATCATCATCATCATCCGCGACTGCAGGCCCTTCTCCATCAAAGTCCTGATCCGCCAACATGTCGCCATCGGTATCGATTGGTATCTCAGGGTCCAATGGGCTAGGGTCTGGCCCATGGGAGCATGTCCCCTGTATCGAATTGACTCCGTCGCAGAAACCGTCATCATCAGTGTCTACGTCGAGTGAAGATGTACCTGCGATTGCTTCCATGGTGTCGGACATACCGTCATTATCGTCATCTAGATCTGAGGTCATTTCTGTGAATGAAGCCATATCCTCAGGGACCCAGTCAGGGGTTCCGTCGAGATCAAAGTCTGATAGTATTGCCATCTCGATCTCGATGTTGCGCATGACTCCGGTTGAGTTTACGGCGGAAACTGAGTATGTTGTCAAGGGTGTGACTTGCAATGGAACGCCGGAAATAGTGCCGTCTACCGAGGATATTTCTAGGCCGAAGGGCAGCTGGGGCTGTACTGACCAAGAGACAGCGGAGTTGTTAGTTGCGTTCTTGACTACCCAAAGGTCACTGCCCGAACCATCATTCGCATCGAAGTAGAGGTCTCTGTCTAGGAAGACGTAGCCACCGTTCCGGCCCGGATTGCTGGATTGTGACCCAGTCCTGATGTCACCTATTGTTGTGATTGAGAAATCAGAGAGGTCCAAGGTGTGAGGCTCATACCCATTCCCTCCTGATGACGCTGTGAAATATGCGATGCCTTCATCACTCAGGCTGAAACCACTGTGTTGACCTGGATATGAGGATATTGAGCCTACTGTGAGATCGACGGTCAGCCATGCTGTGTTGTTCTCCGGAGAGTAGATCCAAAGCTCATTGCCTGTCTGGCCATCGTTGGCAGAGAACCCCAATACAGGACCCAGCTTATGGATCCCAGAAGATGCGGATCCTGGATTGCTCCCACTGGAGCCGGGCCTTATGTCGGTATGGCGGTCACAGGATTCAGAGGCTGAGTCGTATGACCACAACTCCGCCCCATGTGCCTGATCTCTTGCCGAGAAGTATGCCTTGGTGCCGAATGTCGCTATTTCTCCTGTGCTTGTGCTTGGCTGCCCACTGGAGCTACCCACCCAGATATCGCACAACAGTGAGGTAGAGAGTCCTGAATTCGCAATGTCTACTCCCCATAGTTCGGTTCCGGATATGCCATCGTTCGCATCGAAAATTACGGTGGTACCCACAGATTGGAAACCTAGTTGGAATCCGGGGAGGCTGGGTAGGTTGCCTGAATTCAGGTCCCCAAGTGATGACAAAGAGCCAGTAGTGCTGTCAATAACCCAAGGCTCGAAGCCAGAGACGCCATCGTCTGCATCGAAGAAAAGCCACCTGTCGCCAACGGGAAACAAACCTGAGAATGTACCCGGATTCGAGCCCTGCTGGCCGTTATTTAGGTCAACCACCATTTCTGTGATTCCAGTTGTGGGATCGTGGGTCCACAACTCATTGCCGCTCACGCCATCATCAGCATTGAACCACAATTTTCCTGACATTGCCACTAGGCCGGTGATGCTCCCTGGGTTGCTGGCCGTGATTCCCGGACGGATATCCATGACCATCCAGTAGCTGTTGTTCTGAGGGTTATAGGCCCAAAGCTCTGACCCTGAGGACTGATGAGAGGCGTCGAAGTAAACTATGTGATCGAGTGGTGTGATTCCGCCGTATTTTCCAATTTGGCCCCCGAGGCTGTTAGTCGGGGCGATCGAAGTGATCTCCGTGAGAGAGCCAGTTGTTGGATTATATTGTTGGAGTTGTGATCTTGGGTTGTTTGCATCGAAGTACAACATTCCATCCATCTTGACTATTCCATGGTTGGGGCCGAGGACCGATGATGATCCATCCAAGCTGTGCTCCTTAGCCGGCGGCTCGGCCTCTGGACAAACTATCGGTGGTGTGCAGTCACCCTCTGCTTCAGCACCAAAGGCTTCAGTGGCATCGAAGGTAAGGGTTTCAATCTCGATCCCAAAGACACCTATTTGTGGGTGATCGAAGTTCGCAGCCAATCCAGAATTGCTGTGTGACTCCATTTTTTGTTGGCTGCCATTGTACTCCATTGGTTGATTGTAGGAGCAGATTATGACAATGACCATCATGAGGGCGGGAAGGTTTGACCTTTCGAGCCCGGACCTCATAGTTGCCCTCTGATCTGCCACTATTCAAAAACACAATCCCATTGTTTTGAATGAAAAAGTATGTTGTTGGTTTATTCTGCCCCTAGAATTGGAAAAATTGAAGGGTCCTCATCAGTAGTAATTTAGGCGGAGGTAGCCGTTGATGGATGGCATCAGAGAAATTATTGGCAGGATAGCTGATGGTAGAATGGGCGATGATGAGGCTGCGGAGTTCCTCAGGGTTGTATACGACGATGGCCTCCCCCAAGATGAATTGGTCGAAATGACCCTAGCCATGAGAGACTCCGGCACCAAGATCAATTGGAATCAAAACATTTCAAGACGAGTGGTGGACAAACACTCCACTGGGGGCGTGGGGGACAAGGTCTCTGTCTCACTTGCACCTGCGCTTGCGGCATGTGGCGCTGCTGTCCCAATGATATCAGGTAGGGCCTTGGGCCACACTGGAGGTACATTGGACAAGTTGGAGTCAATCCCTGGCTTCAACACAGAAATGACTTTCCTAGAGTTGAAGAATCAAGTCACAGAGATTGGATTGGCAATAGTCGGCCAGAACCAGGACTTGGTTCCCGCAGATCGAAGAATGTATGCACTAAGGGATTTGACAGGACTCATTGCATCTGTTCCCCTCATCACAAGCAGCATCATCTCGAAAAAGGCTGCAGAGGGGATATGCTCTCTTGTCCTTGATGTCAAGACAGGCAGAGGGGCGTTCATGCAGTCACGGGCCCAGGCGGAAACACTTGCACGCTCAATGAAGGAGATCGCTGAATCCATTGGGATAACCACAACCTGCCTCGTCACCTCGATGGAACACCCAATTGGATATGCTGTTGGCAATTCCTTAGAGATCATAGAATCTGTGGAGACGCTCTGTGGACGTGGACCGGCTGACTTGGAGGAGTTGGTCTGTATTCAAGGGGGTGTCCTATTGGGTTCAATCGGTATCGCGGAGAACAATGAACACGGCGCGATTATGATTCAGGATTCCCTGTACGATGGCACTGCCTACTCGAAGTTCCTTCAGATGGTGAGTGCCCAGGGTGGGAACCCCAACATCTTCAGCTCAGACCATTCGCTCATGCAAGCGCTGGGTATCTTGGATGAGGATTTACTCTCCTTTGAAATAAAGTCAGAACAATCCGGTTGGGTCCGCGACATAGATGCCATGCAGGTTGCAGAACTTTGCTTGGGCCTTGGTGCTGGCAGATCAGAGATAGAGGGGCAGATTGACCACTCGGTCGGCTTGTTGCTGAATGTGAGCGTTGGTAGTCCAATCGAGCAGGGGCAGAGCTTGGCGACGGTGTATCACCGTGGGTTCGATGAAGAGGAAATGTTAGCGGTTCGCCGTGGCTTCCAGATATCTGAGGATAGGCCGGATGTGGTGTCCAGAGTCTTAGAGGTGTTCTGATCAAACACCGGGGGCCCTGCCGGCCATGATCCTGCGCCAGACTGGGGGTATGAGGCAGGGCCACCAACAAGCATAGTATCCCGATGGGAGAGTTGGTGCGTCGGGGTAGGGTCTTAGTTTCCAGAAGGGAACTGAAGCATGTAGGTGATGGTCGCTGTGTCTGGTGAGCTCCAACAGACTCCATCTAGACCACCTAGCCTCAGTGTTCCAAGCATGCCCGGATTGGAACTTTTTGTCTGAATCTCCCCTTCTGAGTCCCCAGTGTCTGATGTAATTGACATATTCAAGCGTGAGTATGGCAATTCCGGAGAGGATCGCCCATCCCAGTGCAAATGGCGCTGCCCAGTGGTACCCCGACAGGTGGAAAAGTACTAACCCTAAGAAGATGAATATCTGGATGAAGAGTCCCTGATATGACGGATTCGCAAGTCCAGTCCTTCCCTTCTTATTGTGAATTTTCACGGATGATGAGAATTGTCCGGGTATTGTCCTGAGCCAGAACGACCAGATGCCCTCGTCGGCCCTTGCACTAGCGGGATCGGAGTCTGTAGCCACATTCTTGTGATGATTGTGATTGTGTTCCGTGGTAAAATGTGGATAATTTATGCTGAACAACAGCAACCTAGCAAGCCTCCAACCAGGGCTTCTCGGCCTCTGATGGCCTAGTTCGTGTGCTGTGACGATGGCCGATGCAGCGGCGGCTAAGCCAGTTGACAGGGAAGCCGCAACAAGCCAGATGGTGAGGCCCTCTCCGTAGGCGAAAACAAAAAAGGATCCGAGCATGATGAAATGCACTACTCCATGGGCCCACAACAGTGCGATAAATGGCTTGCCCGAGTCACGAGGGGGCTTGGCCGTCTTGGACTGTCCCATTGTTATGTCTAGTAGGGGGCCGACTCCCCAGATGAAAATGACTCCCAGCAAGGTGTATGCACCACCCAGTAGGTTGCCGGTTATCACCAAAGATGGGCTAATTAGGCCCAGCAAATGATAACCCCATGGTTCGGGTGAGAGGTCTTCAACACCTTCGGTCATGGATCGGCGAATGTATTGCTAGACAAAAAGGTGTGCTTGTGAGTTGATCACTCGTAGAGGTGAGCAAAAGTCTTCACCGCTTTCGATATTTTTGGGGCTACGATGAATGAACAGTATGGTTGATTGGGATTTCTCTCGAAGTAATCGTGGTGGTATTTCTCTGCGGGCCAAAACACGTTTGCGGGTTCGACCGTCGTCGCTATTTGAGAGGATAATCCTGATTGTATCGTTTTAATCTCGTCGAGGATAATCTCTAGCTGGTCACTGTTGGAATGGAATATGCAGGATCGATATTGGGGTCCGACATCATTCCCTTGCCTGTCTACTTGGGTGGGGTCGTGGAGGGTGAAGAATACACGGAGTATGGATCTCAGGTCGATTTTCTGAGGATCGAACACCACCTTCACGACTTCTGCGTGTCCGGTTTTTTTTCCGCAGACCTGTTCATATGAGGGATTTGAAACATGTCCCCCAGAGTAGCCTGGAGTCGCGCTCTCGACCCCCCTCAGGCCTGAGATGCCCCCCTCGATGCACCAGAAGCAACCCCCTCCGAGAACGATTTCTTCCACAACTTCCGCGGATCGACGGTGTGGTTTGAATCTACCCACACAGTAGCTGTTTGTCACCTTCTGTAGTTAGGCGCTTCCCGGGTGATCTCAACGTCGTGGACGTGAGATTCTGAGAGTCCGGCATTCGTGATCTTAACGAATGAGCAGTTTTTCCTCATTGAGTCGATGGTCTCATTCCCAGTGTATCCCATGGCTGATCTCAGCCCTCCCAACAATTGATACAACACGTTATCGACAGGCCCTCTTGCTGGAACTCTGCCTTCAATCCCTTCCGGAACGTATTTCTGGGTGTCTCCCTGTTCTGACTGGAAATACCTGTCATGAGCACCATCAGACATAGCACCAACTGAGCCCATGCCACGGTAGACCTTGTAGGACCTGCCTTGATAGAGGATAGTTTCGCCTGGAGCCTCATTTGTTCCGGCCAACAGTGACCCAATCATAATCGAACTAGCTCCCGCTGCGATGGCTTTGGCAATATCCCCGCTGAATTTGATTCCTCCGTCTGCGATAACAGGTATATCGGCCTCGTTGCATGCCTGCACTGCGTTGATCACGGCAGTCATTTGAGGGACACCTACTCCAGATACAATGCGTGTGGTGCAAATAGAGCCTGGCCCGATTCCAACTTTTATGGCATCTGCGCCAGCATCGATTAAAGCTCTGGCAGCGGCTTCTGTAGCTACGTTTCCAGCGATGATGTCAACACCGGATCCGACAGATTTTCTGATGGAGGCAACTGTTTCAATCACTCCGGATGAGTGCCCATGGGCGGTATCGACCACGATGGCATCGGCTCCTGCTTCGCCAAGAGCCACTGCTCTTTGGATGCCCCCTGCCCCGGTTCCTGTTGCTGCTGCGACTCGAAGCCTTCCCCTATTGTCCTTACAAGAATCCGGATGATTCAGGTTGCGCTCAATATCCCTGACCGTCATCAACCCGATGCATTTATGTCCGTCAACCACGAGTAATTTCTCAATTCTGTGTTTGTGCATGAGCCTTTTCGCTTCGTCTGGGTCAATGTCGATTGGTACCGTCACAAGGTCTTTGGTCATCAATGACCCGACCTTCTCGGCGTGGTCTTGTACAAACCTGATATCTCGATTCGTTATTATCCCTACCAGTTTGTTATCCTCGAGGACAGGCAATCCTGAGAAACCATATTCACTCTTGAGATTGAGAAGATCCCCAATTGAGGTTTCAGGGGTAGTAGTGACTGGGTCAATGACCATACCAGCCTCAAATCTCTTTACGCGCAGGACATTTTCACATTGCTTATCAATGGTCATGTTTCGATGTATGACACCAATTCCACCGGCTTGAGCAAGGGCGATAGCCATCTCAGATTCTGTGACAGTATCCATTGCGGCAGAGATGATGGGAATGTTAAGTGTGATGTTCTTGGTCAGGTGAGTGTTTAGTTGGACCTCGGCAGGCAAGACTGAGCTGCTTGCAGGTAGTAGAAGGACGTCGTCGAAGGTTAGGGCTTCGGTTATCGTGGGTGTTGCCATTGGGTATCTCCAATGCCGGCCCTACATCAATCATTCGTGTAATTGGCATCACGAAGACTGTCCAATTAGTCAGACAATTAAGGGATAACCGAACCGTTGGGTCGTGTCTGACCAATTCATGACACCAAATCCTTGGTGGCTCAAAGGTACCTCAATCTTCATGGCCCTGATGTTCTTGTTTTCACTAGCCACCATTGCGAGTGCTTTAGCTACACCCAAGATTGTTGGAGCCTATTGGCCGGGGGATTGGAGCGAAATAGCGGGGGAATATCCTGAAAATGGTACAACGGAAGAAAAAGAAGAATGGAAGCAGGGTGAGACCTTCTGGAATGAGTCGATAGGATACTGGGAGGGACTTGTTGACTCTGGTCTATTCGAAATTTCTGCAGGATTCGGTTTCCTTATGACATTAATTTCGGCGGCTTCAGTGCCCATTCTGTGGTCAGGAGACCGTGATCTAGGACTGAAATTATGCTACTTTTGGGTATCTTTGCTAATGATCAGTCAAGTCATTACCACAATAATCTATTATGATGTAGGTTTTATCCCGGAATATTCAGAATTCGACCTGGAAGAAGATCTGAATTGGTTGTATCTAGTGGAGGGCGTAAGCCTAGCCCTCTCGCTCACACAGATCGTAATTTGCAACTCGTGTTTGTTCGCATCTATTTTTGTCGTGTCCGCGCGGTCAAAGGTCACGCAGAATAGATATGACTTGGACTCGGGATTCCACCGCTCAGAGGAATAAATAACCTCCTTTTAGTAGCAGGCTCATGCCTTCACTAGTGGACGGAATACATGTTGTGAATACAGAGACGATCCCAGGCTTCGTAATCCAAGATCAATTAGGTGTCGTTTCTGGATCCACGGTAAGGGCCAAAAATGTGGTCAGGGATATATCACAGATGCTGAAGAATATAGTGGGTGGTGAGTTGCATCAATACACTAATCTTCTGATTGAATCCCGAAATGAGGCTTTCTCGCGGATGTTGGAAGACGCAAAGGCGCGAGGGGCAAATGGGGTAGTTAATCTGAGGTTTGCGACATCAGCTGTTTCTCCCGGAGCAGCGGAGTTGTTCTGTTATGGAACAGCAGTTATCGTGGAATGATTGGAGAGTTAATTGAATGGAAATTTCAGGCTATCTTGTATTGCTTTTTTTCATATTACCTCTGATACTGTGGGTCACCGTTTGGGGTCTGTTCGCAATAGCATACCCATTCATGTTTCTCTACGGCGCGCTCACTTCAAGTGCCAGCAGGAAGCGCTGGAAGGATGACATTCTGAGGAGAGAGAAAGATACCCTAGACAAGGTGGGCAGAGATTTACTCTCAATGGATAAGATTAGAATCCCGTTTGGCTCATCGAATCCAGAAGTAATATGGGCGAGCATAGTCATAGGGCCTAGTCACTGGCAACAACTCTTAGGGCTCTTGTACAACCTAATCGGGGGGTCCGTCGATATCTACAGAGACTTGCTGGCGATTGGAAGGTCGGAAGTCTTGCAGAGGCTAAGAGAGGTCGCTGATAGCAAGGGATTCGATAACGTTGTAGGTGTTAGACTGGACACGAGCATGATTGGCACCCAGAGACCGAAGGGGGGAGGTTCCAAGGGAATTGAGATCTTTGCCTATGGAACAGGGGTCAGAAATGCAGTTCCGACCTCATTCACAGTGCAAAAGCCTGAATGATCCACAATCAGAGCCTAGGAATGATTCAAGTCAAATGGTGCATGTGGCAGGTCTGGGAAATGGACGTTGGGCCAGTGACAAAGATTGAGCCGAAGATTGCGGCTAGGCTTGCCAAGCAACGTTATCACCTCGTCGGAGATCATGGTGGTGTGAAGGTATGTCATTGGACCAAGCAATCCCTGATCGCCGATCGATCATGCTACAAGGGGACTTTCTATGGGATCGAGAGCCATGGTTGCATGCAGATGGCTCCAAATGTGGATACATGCAACCTAGGTTGTACCTACTGTTGGAGAGAGCCCCACTCGGACACACTGAACAAGATAGATGATGATCCCTACGAACTATATCTCCAGAGTGTAAAGGCTCACAGAAGATTGTTGACAGGATATGGCGGAAATCCTAAAGCGGATCGAGAGAAATGGCTGGAGGCCCAAAATCCCAAACATGTCGCGATTTCCTTGAATGGCGAGCCCACTCTATACTCAAGACTTGGTGAGTTTCTTGAAGTCTGTCATCAACATGGCACGAGTACATTTCTTGTGACCAACGGTAGTTTGCCCAAAGTAATTGAGAATTTAGATCCCCTCCCAACCCAGCTATACGTGAGCGTCGACGCCCCAAACAAGGAGATATTCGATCGACTCTGCAAGCCCAAGTTCGACCAGGCGGCTTTCAACAAATTGGAAGAGACATTGGGAATTCTTCCATCGCTGGACACAAGGACCGTCTGTAGACATACGCTAATCAAAGGAGAGTCTCTTGGTTACCACGAGGATTACGCTAGGTTAGACAATTTGGCAGATCCTGATTTCATAGAGGCTAAGGGATATGTCTTTGTTGGGAACAGTAGGAACAACCTCAGTATCGAGAACATGCCGAGTCACGAGGATGTGATGGCATTCTCAAGGACTCTTGCCCCACTCGTAGGAAGAGAGGTCCTCTCGGACAGAAAGGAAAGCAGGGTGTGCCTTATTGGGAAGGAGATGATTCCAGTCAAACTTCCAAAAAAGACTCGTGATCTTCCACTAGATCTTGGTATCGCTAAGCCCCAGAATTTCTCATTGCCAGTGACGTTGAATTAGGAATCTGGTTCCAATACCATCGGCCTAGATGAGCCGCAGGAAGGACACTCCTGGGAGTCGTCGATGTATTGGTATTTGCATGCTGGACATTCGCTAGATAGGACCAGTGATCCCTTCTCGATAATATCCTCAGATTTGTCACTCGCTGATCGCGTCAAGGTCAAAATCTGCTTTTTTTGGTCTGTCTCCATGTCGAACTTGCCTGGTCCACCTAGTTCTGTCAAAATCTCTGGAGGGAGTGTCATAGTGCCGGTCTCGTCAATGATGAGCGCTCGCGTGCTACTTAGGTCACTGATATCAACGTCATTGCCGTGTTGAGCGATAAACCGGCCTTCCCTGAGTTCAAGTGATCTGTCTGCGAATGATGCCACTTCACGGCTATGGGTGACAAGTAAGAATGCTACCTCTTCCTCCTCATGCAGCCTTGCGAACAGGGACAGTACCTCCCTGCTCGTTATTGGGTCCAGGGCCCCAGTTGGTTCGTCTGCAAGTATGAGTTTTGGATTTGTTATTAACGCCCTCGCAATTGCAACCCTTTGTTGCTCCCCTCCTGAAAGTTGGGCGGGCATTCCCCTGCACCTGTTGCCCATCCCGAGCCTATCTAGGAGGTCTTCAGCCTTCTTTCTCGCGTATGCGGCACTAGCACCTTGGTGCCTCAGGGGTTGGGCAACGTTGTCCATTGCATTCATGTCTGGGAGTAGATTTGCATCCTGGAATATGAAAGAAACTGTATCTTGACGCAAGGAAACGAGTTCATGTCCTGTAAGTCTGTTTATCTGTCTGCCTTGAAATGCAACATTTCCAGCGCTGGGTTTCATGAGCCCTCCAAGACATTTGAGCAAAGTGGATTTTCCTGATCCAGATGGACCAACGACTGCTACCGCTTCGCCCGGCCTGACCTTGACGTGTAGGCCGCGCAAAGCCACGACGTTCCCATCCAACGCAGATGACTCATAGACATGGTACAGGCCCTCTGCCTCAAGAATTAGGTTCTGGTCCATTATTACTCACCTTTCAGTACTACAGCTAAATCCGAATTCAATGCTCGTCTGGTCACAAGAAGAAGTGCAGCTATAACGCTAACTAAGACGATGGCATTGACAAATGCTAACTCCATCCATGGCCAAACCAGTGTTCGATCAACGACAGCCTGTGAGCCTAGGAATATCTGGAAGAGGAAGCCGAAGATGGCGAAGAAACCATTGAACGATTGGGCTATCCCTAAGCCAAGTAGGATTCCCAAGCCCATGCTCATTCCTACTATGGCTAATATCTCGAACAGAACCAGCCTAATTATCTGAGAAGGGCTCGCACCGATCGCCTGAAGAATGGCTAGTTCTTTTTTCCTCTGTGTCAACACCAGGGATAGGAAGACGAAGGCTGAGGCCACTGATGCCATGGAGGCCACTACGAATTGAAGGCTAAGCAGACCTTGGGTACCAAAAATTAGTCCTCCGTTCCTTTCAACCTCCGAATGTGCGGTGTTCCAGTCTAGTGCGAGGCTCACTCCGTCTATGTTTAGTAATTCAGCGCTCAACCTCTCCAGGCCCGATTTACAATCGCTATCCGTTTGGTCACAAACTTCGAAGAACCATCTGGAGGATGTGTAAGCGTTCACAGTTGAGTTCCCTGCGAGTTCCCTGTAAGTTGACTCGCCGATCAAAACTGCCTGGGTGGATTCAGATCCGGTCATTCCCGGGATCCACTCATGTCTGCCCTCATAGTCGAGCCTTGCCGAGGTGTAAGTTGTCGAGATCTCAAAGCCAGTCTGCGTGATCACAGGTGTGAACGTTGGAAAGAAGATTTCAACTGTGCCATCATCTAGGTTGAAGAAGTCCACTGCATTTTCCCCGATTGTGACTTTGGAGGATTGGAAATTTCTGATCGGTGATGCCTGGCTATCCCAAATTAGGGTGTCTTCGTGATTATCAAAGAGTACCAAGGCGGGAACCAGTCCTCCTCCTTGTTGTGCCGTGACGAATGTTGAGCCGACTGACGTCATGGACTGTATGGAATCCACTGCGCGATTATCCAGGGCGCTCATTGCCGCGTTTACCCTTTGTCGAGCAACATCTTCTGATACCGGTCCTTCGAATTGAACTTGCAGATCGGCTCCAACCTGTGCTGATGCAGTCCTTTCATCCACCAGTGTCCCTGTGTATCCCTGAACAGCGGCGAGTGTCACTATCGATAGTGTCAGCAGAAGAATGACAGCAAGCCGATTGACTGATTCATTGGATCCCGATGATCTGAGTCCCCTCCTGATGTCTGCCATTGCTGGTGTCCATCCAATGATTTTCAACACTATTCGAGGAGCAGCGCCCCCGATTCTGCCCAAGACGAGGGCCCCGCCTATCCACAGAGCAAAGGGGCCGAATAGTGCTAACAACGAATCCACAAAGAATCCAGAAATTATCCCCGATGCGCCCCAAGGACCCCAACCTCCCGCCGTTTCGATATAACTTTCCAACGCTGCCAGAAGTCCGACTCCAAAAGCGAGGATTTGTAGCCATGTCTTCGGTTTCCGAGTCGCTCTGACCTTCCTTACTCCCTCATCGATTTCCATTTCGAGGAAATCCTTTGTCCTTCCCCTAGCGACAAGGTAGGCAATGCCCACAGTCAGAAGGAAAACGGACATTGTATAGCCTAATCCGAGAGTGGGGTTCACATCCAAATCACCCTTCTCAAAAGACATGAAGCCGACTGCGTCGAGAATCAAAGGCACTGATAACAGTGCCACCAAATATCCGAGAATCCAACCCGCTACTGAGATAGCTGCTAACTCACGCAGTACCATCCCTCGTAGACCTCGCTCCGTGCCGCCTATTACGCGATGGATGGATATCTCCCTCTTTCTTTGTTCAAGCGATAGTATCAAGCCATAGATTAGAACTGCGAACGAGAGTATCACTATTGGTATCATCAGGATATAGTCAAAGACTTGGACCAGCCCAAGAAATATCCTGAGGAACACTATGGTTCCAGAAATTAAGTCATTATATTCGATCTTGATTTCTCCATCAGGCCCATAGCCCTGATCTTCAAGTTCCTTCCTATTGGCATCCAACCAATCAGCGGCATCATCTGTGGATGAAGTGGGTAGGAGGTTCCTGTCTATGGCTATTCCCAAGTAAGCATGATCATTGCTAACCAGGGTTGTCCTGTTGGAAACGGAAAGGGCCGAGTCTCCGACGATCACAGGATTAAACAGAAGTGTGGGATTTGTGAAAGGCCACTCCTCGTAAACCGCGACGATGGTAAGGTCACTTAGGGTCATGATCACAGTACAGAATTGGTAAACACCGGCATCCAGATCCCTAGTAATAATCTCGCCTTCACAGTCCTTGAGTTCGCTACCAATGACCTTTGCATCCGTGACATAGGTGAAGTTTAGAGAGTCAATCGTGTCATTTACCTTGATTCCTGCCTGACTAGCAATCTTGCTAGGTAGTATCACAGGATTGATGCCGGGTTGGTCGCCACTTGGCCAAGAGCCGTAAACAACACGATTGGAATACCTATCAGCCAACTCACCGTCATAATGGGAAGGGTCGACAATCCTCATGATCCTGTCGCCATTTATCGATGGGCCGTTCTCCAGTGCTTCGGGATAGTCCCATGATACGTTATCCCAATTGCCTGTCGGACCGGAGACCTCAATGACATTCAGGGGTTGGGGGAGTGCAAATCCCTCATCAAAAAAACCTGAGAGCCTGAGGCCCTGTCTTCCGTACACAAGGCCACAATCAACTATCTCGACCCTGTCGAGGAGTTCGTCACAGACTGATCCCCACTCTGCAGAGTCGTTTGTTCTCGAGGACCAATCGTTTTGACTTGAAAAGTCAACCTTTGCATCATATACCTCGTCGTTTAGCGAATTTTGCAGAGCACCTTGGGATAACCCGACCCCGTAAGCGAATACTGTTGTGATCACCAGCGAGGCGAGGAAAACTCCAGCAAAGACGGCTAAGCCCCTCTCTCTTCCAATCCACGCACTTCTGATTGCGGATGAAAAGTCAGCTGGTATGTCGGAAATCTGATCGCCGAATGATTTCTTTCCGTTTGGCCTCATATTGGATCCCCCGTTGATTCTCCCCATGCTGATCTAATGTCAGAAGCTGCTGTTTTACCATCCCTCATGAGAAGCATTCTGTCGGCCTTTGATGCTAATATTGGGTCATGAGTTACCATAAGTACCGAAATTGGATTATCTGGATCTGCGCAGAGCTCCTTGAAAAGAGATATAATTGACTCGCCCGCCTTTACATCCAAATTTCCAGTTGGTTCATCAGCGAGTAAGAGAGGCCTTGAACCTGCTATGGCCCGGGCAACGGCTACTCTTTGTTGTTGGCCGCCAGACAACTCGTTTGGCATAAAGTGCATCCTGTCGCCTAATTCCACCCTTTCCATCGCATTTATGGCTCGTCTTTCCGCATCTTGTGGGCTTATGCCCGCTAATTCCAATGAAAGAATTACATTCTCTAGGGAGTTAATATGGTCCAATAGGTGGAAATCCTGGAAGATCCATCCCACTCCTTTCCTTCTAACGTCGATTACTTGGTTGGGTGCTTTGGTTCCGTAAACTAAGGGGTTGCTTGACCCTATTTTTATTCGTCCTTCATCTGCCTTGAGCAGCCCTCCGATGATGTTGAGCAATGTTGATTTTCCACATCCGGAGGGCCCCATGAGGGCTACCAATTCACCTTTTTGCAATGACAGATCCACTCCTTTCAGAACTTCGAGTCTGTTAGAACCAGACCCAAATCCTCTCTTCAGGCCTGAGACTTCAAGCATACGATAAACGAAAGCCAGAGTTCTTATGATGTTTCGTCTATTGAAATGCTTTATTCTCAGGCATGTGAATGAGCACGTTATTGGATATTCTTGAAGTTCTCACCCCTCTTCCAACTATCAGGAGAAGGTTAAGTGAAGGTCCTGTTGGTTCACGTTTGGTTCTGGCCACACATAGGGGGAGGTAATCGTCATGTCGAGTTGTTGGGGCGGGAGCTGGTTTCCAAGGGGCATGAGGTCACGGTATGGTGCGCAGATGTGCCCGAACATCACGAGAAATCTTTCGAGAGATTCGGAATGAATGTTGTTAGGATTCCTTCTACTTTTGTCATATCTGGAGTTGACCCAATGGTCAGCCTGAGTGGCCTTGACCCGGGGGAGTTCGACATCGTTCACCTACATGATACGCTACCCATCCTGATCAGGAAAGTAGCGAAGAAAGCCTCGAGGTTGGGAGTTCCGATTGTGACAACCTACCACAACGACTACCTCAAATCGTCTTATTCTGGGAAGCTGTTGAAGTGGGTGCGATGGCATCTTCAGGGGAAAAACACCCTTGATTTATCAGACGCGAGAATTGCCCTCAGACCATACTTCGAACAATTGCTCAGGGAAAAAGGCGTCAGAGGTAGGATTGATGTCATCCCCACAGGTTTTGAGCCACCGACAAAGAAAGAGCGTGTTCCCGACGGTGCCCCGCAAGGACCTTTCTTGCTATATCTTTCAAGACTTACCAAACAGAAAGGGTTGGACATCCTGTTGGAAGCATGGTCTTCGATGGGAGATTCTATGAAATCCCGTCACCAACTGGTGATAGCTGGTGATGGGCCCCTAAAGTCAGAGGTCCTGAAATCCACTGGGCGGGCCACGACCGACCTGAGCTACGTCGGTTTAGTGGATGAAGAAGAAAAATCATGGTTGTTGAGAAACGCTTCAGCGCTGGTTCTACCATCGAGATTCGAGGGATTGCCAGCGATTCTCTTGGAGGCTGCATGGGAAGGTTTGCCAGTAGCCATGTCCGATGTAAACGACCTCGGCAAGTTCACTGAGGAGGGGGGCTTTGGCATCTCAATGAAGCCCGATGATGTCAAATCATGCATCGATGCGATGTCTAAATTGGCAGGTGCGGACGACCGGAAAAAAGGTACGTGGTCTAGGGCCGGTAAAGCCCTAGCGAAGGACTTCCTTTGGCCAGTGGTTGCAGATGAGATAGAACTGGTTTACGAACGCGTTGTCGGACTAAATTCCCTTGGGTAATTGAGCTGAGTTGCTTCGGAAGCCACAATAAGTGACCTCTTTCACCGAGGGACATGCAGACTCGCCTGAAGGTTGGGTCAGAAAGCAAGCCCAAGATACTTGTAGCGAAGGGCTGTTTTGAGCCGATGGGGGGTGCAGAAAGGGATATCATGAGGGTAATTCCATCCCTAATGGAGCGATTTCAGGTGTCTGTAGCAACCCTCAGATCATCGAAAGAACTGGAGAAATTATGCTCCAACCTAGGATTGGAATTACTGATTCCCGATCGACCATGGATAGTACCGAATGGAATCTTTGATGAGATACTTCACAGAAAACAGAGGGCATCGTTCCAGGCATGGGCTACAGTTCCTGGGATTAAGGATGAGTTGGCATCCGTGGACGGGATTCATTTGGTCAGTGGAGATGGATCAATCGGAATTCTTCGATTAGTGGGCTCAGAGACTAAAGTGCATGTCCACTACTTAGAGCCAGATAGAGGGTTACATGAGAATGTCCTGCACTTGGATGTTAGGGGAAGACCGAAGAGACCGATGATTATTACGCGCCTGGCACTGTCTTTCGCGAGGTTTTCAGATCGTCGTATGGTCAGAAAATACATCAATAGGGAAAATTTTGTCGTATCCGCGAATTCATCATACAGCTCATCTAAGTTCAAGTCAATTTACGGATTTGACGCTGGGGTGATCAGGCCGACAGTTTCGGCTTCCGAATTCACTGAAAGGCAGACCGATGAAGAAGAAGGGGCATGGAAAGAGGTGGAGGACCTACCTGAACCACCATGGGTAGTCACTATCGGGGGATTCAATTGGGTGAAGGGCATCTGGGAGTGCATATCGATGTTGAAGGGATCTGGAGTTGGCTTGGTAGTCGTAGGCCGTGGGTCTGATGATGATCTCCATGCTCTTCGGGAACATGCCAAGGAGTCAGAGGTGAGCCTTTGGGTCTACAGCAACTTAGACCTTAGCCAGCTAATCGCAACCATGAGGAGGTCTCGTGCAGTCATATCCATGGCCCACGGGGAGCCATTTGGCCTCACTGCAATTGAGGCTCTATCGGTTGGTGTTCCCGCACTATTTGTCGATGAGGGTGGATTCAGAGACTCAATTATCGATGGAATTTGTGGACGGCTTCTCCCACGTGATGATTATCAGGCATGGCACAGGGCGATAGAAATCGCTGGAGATCCAGAAGTGATGAGAAAATGGGAAGCAACTGGGAGAAACAGAATAAAGGAGTTGAATCTGGATCCTGAATCTCAATCAGGTTTTATTCTAGACGCCCTCTTCCCCAATCGGTCCCCAATCCGGACAGAAGAGGAATAATGCATTATCACCCCAATACTTGGAGCAATCGAAGGAATCCGAGGAAAACAATGATGACTAGGAGAAGCATCATTGCTCCTCCCAATTTTGAGTGGGTCCTTTTTTGCTCCCCTACGTCTTTGCCAACTTGAATTTCTTTAGATATCCTAGTACCTGTTCTCCTCATTCCAATCGCTCCCATGAATAGGATAATACCCAACCAACCATGGAGGCTGATTAGCTCAGAAAGGGGTACGTCCAACACCATTCCCCTATATGCCTCTACGGCAATAGCGAGAAGGATTGTCGCCCCCACCAAGTTTCCAAGCAGTCTACCGTTATTCTGATGTTGATGTCGGATTCTTGTCAAGTGTTCAGAATCAATGGTGCCAATTCTGATTTTTTTAAGAGAAGTCCATTGTTTGAATAACAAATATGCAACGATACTTCCAAGGATTGGATGAGAAATGATGATGATCACATCAACAGCACTCAATTGCATGATGCTGGGAGAGAGGGAATCAGTCTAAGTTTTATTCAAAAAGAAGGACAGTGATCATCCGACTATTTCATGAGCCGAACGCTGGACGGTATGCCATGGGACCGATAGAGCGCGTCGCAGTGATAGGGGCTGGGAATATGGGGTCAGGAATTGCTCAAAAATCAGCCCAAGAAGGCTTTTCTGTACAAATGGTGGACAAGGAAGAAGGTTTTGTGAAACGCGGAATGGAAACCATCAATGGATTCCTGAATGAGGCCATACAAAGAAGAATTTTCTCCGAAAACAAGGTTGAGAGAATCATCTCCAACATCTCATTAGGGATAGGGGTAGATTCCATCCGTAAAGACACGGATCTCGTGATTGAGGCTGTGTTTGAGGATATCGATGTGAAGTCGAGCGTTCTGAATGATCTCGCGGCATCGTGCAATCATGAAACCATAATCGCCACAAACACATCATCCCTCTCGGTAGAGGACCTAGCCTCTCTTTCAGATAGACCTGATCGATTTATCGGACTGCATTTCTTCTATCACCCCGCAAAAAACAGGTTAGTTGAGATTATTCCATCATCATCAACATCATCCGAGACGATACAGTCAGTCACACAGTATTGTGGTGCGATGGGCAAAGTCGTCATTCTCTGTAAGGATAGGCCTGGTTTTGTTGTGAATCGATTTTTCGTTCCATGGCTGAATGAGGCTTGTAGGTTGTTAGACGAGGGATTGGGGACGCCTGCAGAGATCGATAATGTTGCCAAAGATTGCTTTGAAATTGGAATGGGACCCTTTGAATTGATGAATCTGACTGGTCCGTCCATTGCCCTTCACTCAACTGATTACCTAGCATCCCAGCTCCAAGTTGATCGATACAAAGGGGCTGACTCTCTCAGAAGGCTCGTTGAAGAAGGTATTCAATGGGATTTGGCCGGGGTAAGTGGAGAGTTGTCCTACAAAAACAAGAAGGAAATCGAAAATAGATTGCTTGGAGTAGTTCTTTGCATTTCTTCTCAGATCGTAGAAGAGGAGATTTGTGCCATGGAAGATGTAGACAGGGGAGCCAAAGTAGGGCTGAGATGGCCAATGGGGCCATTCGAGATAGCGAACAATCTTGGAGTCGATGTCGCATATGGAATTGCGTCTGACTATGCTGCTCTGGCAGGGTTCGAAAGCCCGGTTATCTTGTCTGAGAGGGGATCAGAGCCATTCGAATTCAAATTGATCGATCTAGAAGTCGCGAGCGGTGTGGCAAGCCTAACATTCAATCGACCAGAAGCCATGAATGCATTGAATGAACAAGTAATTACGCAGCTGACGGATATTTGGAAGGGGCTAGAAGAGGATCCATCTGTCCATACGGCAATACTGAGGGGGTCAGGTAAGGCTTTTGTTGCTGGGGCTGACATAAAATTCTTCGTCGACAAAATAGAAGACGACAAGATTGATGACATCAGGGAGTTCACGGAAAGGGGGCATGATATCCTGAATGCGATTGAGTCATCGAGGATCAACACAATTGCAGTTATGTCGGGACTGGCATTGGGAGGTGGCCTAGAGTTAGCGATGTGTTGCAACCACAGAATCGGGGTAGAAGGCAAGACTATGCTGAGGTTCCCAGAAACTGGAATTGGCATATACCCTGGGCTAGGCGGGACACAGAGATCTGTGATGATAGCGGGTGTCGAATGCGCCCGATACAGCATTATTGCGGGGAACTGGTTGGATTCCAATTTGGCGTTTTCCATGGGATATCTCACGGACGTCGTCGGCTATTCAGGATTGGAAAAAGCGATTAGCAACATTGTGTGTGGTAAAGTAGATCATCCAAACCATAAATATCAACCAAGGAATCCGGAAGACAAACTCATCAAACAGATATTGGAGACTTTCGGGGATGGTTGGCAAAATAGACTAATGGATCCCGCATCCGGATTGGGCCCATTCGAGGAAAGGCAATCAAAATTTATTGTCAGAAATGCCCCTGTCTCCATCAAGATGGCATCTGAATTGATTGACATCGCCAACCAGTCCCGTGAAGACCCAGCTGTTGGGTTGCAATCAGAATTAGATGGATTGGATACCATATTCTCAACTAAAGACGCCTTGACGGGTCTGAGAGGGGTCCTCAGTGGCAAAAGAGTTCAATTCTCAGGCGAATGAATTTACTTTCTTGGGCTTTGTATCCAAGCTGGTGCGCGATATTCGGCTATCGCCCTAACCACTAGGTCTAGTATCTCACTTCTTGACAATTTAACCCCTCCTGGTTATCATCGATGCTGCCAGTATCAGCAGAGACGGATTTGCCTTTTTTACATCCTCTATTTCAATCGCTTCTTGTGCCCATTCTTCCAACCACCTGTCCATTTTTAGTTCCTCCATGCTACTTGGTTTACTTTCAACACTGTCTCAGTGCCCCAATATATGAAGATCATAGGTTCCGTGTCCACACCGAGGTTCTGTTTATACACCAGATGCTTTATCGCGCACCATGCGTGAAGACTTCAAGTCAATGAGCATACCTTCAAACGACTTACAAAAGGTTCAGTCTGCCATAGATGAAGTGAAATCTAATGGAAGCTTAATTCGGAATATTTTCGAGAACCATGCGAATCCACAAACTGCAATCGAATGGGAGGTTGATGCTGCTGTAGAGTGTTTCCAGATCTTCAGTTCCAGATGGACGATTGAGATACTAGCCGCTCTGTACATAGCGGGAGATCGTCGTTTCAACGAGATGAGGACTCTACTAAGAGGGATCAGCAGTCGAACGCTCTCTGACAAACTCAGTGCATGTCAGAAAAGTGGCCTTGTAGATCGGGTGGTTGAGGATGGCCCCCCAGTCAGGGTCTCGTACAAGCTGACTGATCATGGTAGATCGTGCGGAAAGCTTCTGGGCCCTTTGATTGGGTACATGAAAATACAAAAAGGGTTGGTAAAAGGGGTTTAAATCTTAATCAGGGATCCGTTTAGTTCATACACTCGAAGAGGAGAATAAAATCGTGGCCCTAGTGCACAGATTGAATTTCTCCCCCATCGGACGAGGCATTTTTCGATCACTCACAGGACTTTTTGGGATCCCGTTTGTTGGATTTCAGGGAGTCATAAAGGGAGTCATCAAAAATGACTGGAGTCATCCACTCAGTGATCAAATTTTGACACAACTATCAAATTCGCCAGGACTTCACTTTAGGGAGCTTCAGAGAAGATTGGGCGCAGCTAATGGCACGCTTAGACACAGATTGAGGAAGATGAAAGAGAGTGGAGAAGTTTTCGCCCAAAGGACAAATGGTCGATTGTGTTATTTTGCGGGGCCACCCATTCAACTTGAAATTCTTGATGGCATCGAAGTCAGCAATAACGCTCGCGCATCATCATTGTTGCCGATTGGTTTGTCGAAGCTTCAAAGAAGGATCGTATGTGAGTTGATTGGAAGCAAGATCTACACCACGCAAGCGGATCTGGCAAGATCGATTGGTCGATCGAGATCTGCTGTAAACAGCGCAGTGATGGTTCTCAGGAAAAGGGGAATTATCCATATTGAAGAGCTTAGACTGGACGATCACCTCTCATGTCTATCAAACTCAATGCTCAATTATGGACTGACGGAGTTTGGTCCGGATGCCTCAGTTTGATATTTCAATACGCATTTTTAAGCAAGACTGATGTGTACTCTTTCACAGGCTGCCATCGTGATTCGGGTCAGGCTAGTTGAGACTGCTCTCCCTGCAGGGAGTAGGGATCCGCATGTCTTGATCAGTTGGATATTAGACAGTCTCGGATTGGTTAGGTCTAGGGGCGATTCTAAATCGGCAGCTGAGAGATTGGGGGGCATAAACAAAATCATGTCACAATGTTTCATGGCCGATCCAAAATCTGGGTGGACTGCAGCTGAGATCTCTGACGTCACTGGAATATCCTCGACCGGAGTCCATCATCAATTGGTGAAACTCAGCGACTCAGGTTTGTTATCGAGTAGGAGCATTGGTGGGAAGAGAACCTACATGATCAATGGAGGAAGTTTCTCAAACGCAGCTGAATTTATTGGAATGAATTCTGTGGTGATAGCCAGACAGCGATTGAAAATTTTGGCTGAGAGTGTTTCGAATAGCTCAGAGCGTATGTTGGTTCAGGGGGAGCAGGAAAATGTTCCGTTTAGGATTGATATTGTTGGTTTAACTCCCAAATTGATCGATGATGAACTTCTTCAGTTGTCTATAGATTTGGGTTTCAGTGGTGATCGAATCAGACTTGGAGACAACCTTCATGTTGATTTGCTGAGGGTCCTTGCAAAATCAAACAAACCATTGGGAATCACTGAACTGATGGAGGAGACTGGAGGAAGTAGGGCAAGAGTTGGACGAATTCTAGACAGGATGAGATCCGCTGGTTTGTTGGAACGAGCTGTTGTTGATTCTAGGTTAGATGTGGATATTTTTGGTGGTCTTTTGAGGCAATACAGGACAAGAGGATCGGATTGGCTGGTAGGCAGGGGCGGGCTCTCGAGACTGCCAACAGAGGTTCGAGAATCCCTGATTGACAATTTGGAAAAAGGATCCCACACCTTGGAGAAAACGTCAGACTCCATAGGCTGTCTTTCTGTCGATGAAAAAAGAGTGATGTTGAACATGCTTGGTGGTCGCGTTCCGCTCGGCTATCGGGTCAAAGGCTCAACAGGAGGAGATGTGATAAGATCGATTTTGATTGGTTTGGAAAGGGTGACCTCAAGAATCACGACCATATGTGATCGTTTGGATGATGTAATATCGAAATTGGGTTAATGTACCATTGCACAGCGCTCGAGATCCCTGAGGTATTTCGAAACCATCTTACCAAGTTGTTCATGGCTTTGGGCCTTATGGAGGGAAACCCGCATTGAGGATGCTCCCGGCAGGCCCTTCGTGAATGAGATGGCATGCCTCTTGGAATTCTTACTACCTAATTCGCCATATACCTCATGGCACAATGTCAAATATCTCTCCCAGCACCATAATCTTGCTATGATTGGATCGTCAATTTGCCAAGGTGGTTTTTCTTCAGTCCATCCAAGTTCTTTCTTGATTGTGTGAAAAATCATCGGTCTGCCAATTGCAGCCCTCCCTATCATCAACCCTGCCGCACCAGTCACTTTGAGGCAGGATTCAGCAGATTTAGCGTCAGATACATCCCCATTTGCAATCACAGGTATGGATACAGATTTTACAATTTGATTGATAGAATCCCAATCAGCGGTACCTGAATATCGCTGTTTTAGAGTTCTACCATGGACGCACACACGAATAACCCCTTCGGATTCCAGTCTCTCAGTTATCTCGAGAGCCGTATCCGGTATTCCGCCTGTTCCCAATCTCATCTTGACGGATATTGGAACCTGTGAGGCTCTCACACAGGCTCTGACTAGTCTAACTACTTGATCCGGATCCCTAAGCAGCGCCGCACCGGCATTATTCCTACAGACTTTTGGGGCTGGACAACCAAAGTTGATGTCGATTACATCTGCACGATCTTGCAACATCCTAACAGTGGTGACCATCTCATATTCATCTCCTCCAAAGATCTGAGGAATGAACACGAGTTCTCTCGGATGGCTTTCCATCTTAAGCCATGATTTCTTCTCCTTCCTAGACAGTCCTGATGCGGCTGTAAACTCAGTGAGGGTGAAATCCGCACCGCATTCACTGGCAAGTAGGCGATACGCGAGATCAGTCACGCCAGCCATGGGGGCCAGAAACAATGGGACTGGCGTAGACATGGTCGTTGAAAATTGGGGGATTATTTGACGATGTCTGGAACATCTATTCCAGCTTGGAGGAAATCAAAGAAAAAAGGTCGTCCACAGATCCTTTGCATCTCTGAAGCTCTTGGTCAGTTGCAAGTGTGACAAACCCAGTGTTGGTTTCTCCCACAACGATCGGAGTCATTCCTCTGGTAAAATCTAGGAGATCTTCTGGTTGTTCGTTAAGGTGAACTAAATTAAATGGGATGCCCAAGTCTTTTCTCATTTCCTTCATTTGTTTCTTCTCCCACGCAAGCTTGTGAGTGATATCACATAGTGAACAATGATTTCCTTGGAATACGGCTCCGATCACGTACCTCAACTCACCCATTATACCGCCATCTGCGTGGTACACGCCCCAAACAGTGTCTACTTTCATGGGATTAAATCGATCCTGATGCTTTTGGAGTAATGTATAGACCCAGTCTAGAATGTGGATTCCCAGTCATCAACGTCTTGGGACCTCTCCCAATCTGCATAGGTCGCTTCCCCACGTTGTACCAACATCTCTCTTGCAAGTAGCCAATACACCAAAGACAATGACCTTCTGCCTTTGTTGTTTGCGGGCAATGCAAGATCAACGTTCCTCAGTGTATTGTTGGCGTCGCAGATTCCGACCACTGGAATACCGGAACTAATGGCTTCATTGAGAGCTTGGGAGTCCGCGGAAGGATCAGTAACCATGAGTACTTCTGGTTCGATGTATGAGGTTAATCTTGGATTTGTGAGGGTCCCTGGTATGAATCGGCCTACAATCCTCTTTGCGCCAATCGCCTGAGCAAATTTTCTAGCTGGTCGCTGACCATACTGACGTGCGCTGACTATGAGGACCCTCGAGGCTTCGTATCTGTTGAGGAAGGCCGCAACCGTCCTGATTCTATCGTCGGTCTTTTCGATGTCTATCAGATGCAGGCCGCTACCATCCCTAGTGTCAGTGTCAAGGAAGCGCTGCATATCTGCTGATTTCTGGTTTGTACCGATATGGACGGCATGTGTCCTGTACATATCATAGGGTACTAGCGGCGTTACTTGTTCACTCATCCTGATGCCTCGGCAACGGGGCCACCTGACGGGCATTCATAAGCGCTGCGCAACAGTATATTCCGGACAATTGGGAATTTAGTTTAGTTCTGATTGGAAAATACAGTCATCAGAGTCATGTATCTCCGCGAACCTGATGCATGGCTTTGTGATTGTCACAAACACATCAAAATGGTCCTTTGCAGTTAATTGTTCAATCCCGGGTTCCCATCCATAACCCCTCGCGTCTACCTCGAGTATCCAAATCCCTTCCTGGAAATTCATACCCGTGTAGTCCCACCTCTCAAGTGAGTGGTCCTGAGTCACGCGTATCTCCCAGAAAGGTTCGCTCCCGGCTGATTTTGAGCCCGGAGACCATAACTTCGCATCTACGTATCTGATAAGATTGGTCTCATTACCAATGAGGCTCTCAAAGGTCTCCGAGAGCGGCATTTGAGCACGGAATGATATTGACATGCTCTGTACACTTGAATCGATTTGTATGCTGCTCTCGTTGTAGTAGTCCGTGGAGTCGAGTCCCGTGGAGGTAAATGTGTGATCGAACCCTATTGCTTGTTCCCGAAGTATGGTTTCTGGGGGTTCTCGCATATCCTCCATGATTTCTCGCTGAAGGACAAGGCCTAGGCATCCAGTGGAAAGTGTGGCCGTGGCCATGAGGAGGACAATGGCCAGCGTCATGTGCCTCATGGCCCGACGGTGAGCAGCGTTTCATTTCAAGAAGTCGGTTTTAAGAAAGCGCGGGGCCCATTCCAAGCGTTAATTTGCGATGACCGGTTAGCCGAATCGCCTCAATGACGACAAGAGGGTCAACTGAGCCCTGGCTTTGACGTGCCCTGTGAGTACCGAGAGGCATCAATATTACTCGTTTTCATCACCTTTCACAAACAAGGGTATCCCACGTTCTCTGGCCTTTCCCACTTGGTAAACTAAGAATGCTATGAATGAGAGCATGATAAGTTCCAAGCCAAAGAAGGTCAGGCGGAATTTTTCTTCTTTTGACTCGCTTGTTTCCGTATTTGGCTCCTCTGGTTCAGGTTGGGCGTCTTCATTTGGCAGTACTGTAATCGTTCCAACCATGCCTAGCTGCTCATGTGGCTCGCACACAAACTCGTATGTGCCATTTGTACCTGGTTCGAAGACAAACCTGTAATCCACGTTTCGAGATGGCTCCCCGCTGTCAAAAATCCCGTCTGATGCGACGGCATTGTGGGGCAACAATTCACCGGACCAAAAGAACCTCACTGCTTGTCCCTCTTTGATAGTGACATCTGAGGGACTGAACTGAAGATTTGTACTATCGACGCCAATTATTACGTCATCATCCTGAGCAGTGACGGATGTAGAAAAGGAAAGCAAGGTGACAACAACGGTCAAAATCAAGAAGCGATGTCTCACGCGCCTTCGAGAGGGAATCAACACTTAGTTTGATGTCACTCTTCCTCTTCGATCTTTCGTGGCTCGTGAACTTCCCTGAAAATCACTGTAGCGACATTCAAGTGCTCCCTCAGTGTTCTTACAAGACTGAATTTTGCATATGGCCAGTTCTGGTCATAGGCGATGGACTCCGGCAATGTTATAGTGACATTTTCTTTATCGAACTTAACATCGAAATCATCCCTTCCTGTATTCATCTCTAGCAAAGTTTCGACTCTTGCCTTTTTTTGCTTAACGACCTTCACAATCGTGTAGGTGTACCGAAGTTTCACTCCTGCGAGAGGATGGTTGTAGTCTATCCTGGCTCTTCCGGCTCTGGCCATCTGAAGTGTCCCTGTTCGGCCATTTATCTCGACTTGTGAGCCTATGGCCAATGTTTCAGGATCTCTCACGCTTCTCATTAGCACATTCATACCCACGGTTTCGACGAGATTTCCATCCCTGTCGCCATAAGCATCTTCTGGCTCAATGTCAAAAGTGTATTCCTCTTTCTCTTTAGCTCCCTCGAGATGCTCCTCGAATCCCTTGATCAGGCGTCCATCACCGATTACAGTAATCATGGGCTTGTAGGCACGTCTCTCGTCGTGAATATCATTTTCTTTTGCTACCTCTTCGCTAGTGGTTTCTAGCAACAATTCTGTGTCTGCGTTATACAAGTCGTAGTCGATGTGGACGATCGTTCCCTTCTTCATGTTGGAGCCTCCAGTGGGCCGGGCGACCTGCTTGCCCCTTTTCATTCAGTCGGTTGTGGCTGAAAACAAATCACGCCTGCTCAAGGTGGCAAATGACCCTCCCAGTAGAAGAAAAAACCAACCAACCCAGACCATGTGACTACCTTTGAGGTCATACACAGTAACCCCTACCCTGTCTACATCGTCAATTTCCCCCATCATCATGTTTGTGATGACTCTGTTCGCTTGTTGAATATCCAGAATAAACATAATATCACCAGTTAATCGTGCCACTCTGTCTACCTCTGATCGGGGGATTACAGCCCCTGAAGGAGTATCAAATCGAAGGATTCCTGGAGTCACGGTATCGATATATTCCCCGTTTTCATCATATACATCGACATGAAATTTCACAATCCCATCTGCTATGGAGTAATCATAATCCGGATCACCAGAGTCTATGATCTCCAATCCAGTGAATGACAGAACATATCCCGCATGTTCCACTGGTTGGTCTTTTACCAATGTCACCAAGTGTGATGGATCCGTCCTATCCACCAATGTTGTTGTGAGAACATGTCCGAACAGGAGAAAGAGAATTCCGACGTGGGCAATGCTAGAACCAACAGCCCTTAGGTTTGGGTTCGACCATCTGGTTGGTATTATGCTGCTGCCAGATGACCTTGATCTCTTGATTACCCGAAGCATCTCACCGATGGAGGGTGGTATTGAGAAGAGAATCAATGCGAGCAGGAATCCAGCAACCTGCCCCCTGGATATCTCATCGGTTAAGTAGCTCTCAGGATCTCCGGGTAGATCAATGGCCTCTGAGAGGAGTCCTGAGGTTATCGCGATTAACATCGCTCCGAAGATGACAAAGAGTCCAATTCTTCCATTCGACTTGATTCCCCACGAGTACACCATTAGACCAATCGCCAGTGCTGCGATGAATGGCGCTCCAAACACCTCGTGGGCCTCAAGACTCGTTCCATCTATCTCAGCAGTGAGAAGCATCCAAGTCAGTCCCAAATAGCCCATTGCACCAAACCAAGGAATAGACCTCACAAACATATTTTGTCTCCTTGTGCTCAGTACCCTGTTCATCCCGGTTGCGTCAGTTTCCTTTGGGGTCGAAAGAACCCATGGCAAGAGGAAAACTGCCATGCCTATGATGGCTTGAGTCAGGGATGCCATCCAAGACCAGCTCGCAAATAAGTACATGGCAACACCAGAAAATATCCATACAGGGTTCGATTCGTCACTGTCTCCCTCCACAATCAAAGCCATGAGTCCCAAGGTCAGGAATAAAAGCAGCACAGACCCGCTGAAGAGTCCTACAATCAATACTGCAATCATCAAGGATGCAGAGATTATCGGAGAGCCTTCTCTCATGGATATTCTGCCGATCCGTTTTAGTTGGTATGACTGATTTTTCAATAAGTTTCGAAGTATAAAACACCCAAACAAGAAGGTGATAATCAGGTAGACCATTACCTCAATGCCCGCTGCCCCATCATCGAATAACGAGATTATTCTTAGATATGGATCGGCCGAATCTGATCCTGCTCCGTCTGCAGCAAAGGAGTGCACTGAGGCCCAAACGCCGTTCGCCCTAGTCACCAATGTGGCGTGCATAGCCAATGCGCCAACAGCTATTACGATTGATGGGTTCGAAACTACAGCGGCCTTTTTGCTCTGGCTTCTCGCATGAAGTACGGCCACTAGGCCGATCCACGGCAAAAAGGAGGCTGTCTCAACCGGATCCCATGCCCAATACCCTCCCCAATCGAGTACGGTATAGGCCCATAATCCACCTAGCCCGATTCCAGCTGTTCCAACTACGAATGCTGCTCTGGACCAAGGAAGAGTTGCTTCGTGAATAGAAGTCTGATCTGAACCCAGTATCGATCCAGATACGGATATCAAAGCCGGAATAATGCAAAGTGTGTAGAATGCGAAGACAATAGGCGGATGGATTACCATCAAGTCCGTTTGAAGAAGTGGGTTCAATTGATCGTTGATTCCAGTTGCGGGGGCAAAGGGATCGAGCAACACTGAGAGCCCAATTAACGTCCCAGTAAATCCGACAGACAACCTAAGTGAGAGGTTGTGCACTCCTGTTGTTTTCGAAAGGAAGTATGTCCCCAACGCCATCCATGCACACCACATAAGCAGTGGTCCTGCTCTCCCTCCCCAAACTGCAGATATCCTATACAACAAGGGGAGATCCTTGCCTCCCAAGGTCGCTACCATTTCTAGCGAATCCCAATCCGCAAGAAATGCCATCAAGAGGAGGAAAAATGGGCTAGTTTGTAGCAGAAGGACATTCTTCAATGGTATTTTTTCTGAGTAAGTACGGTTGCATGCCCAAAACAGTGAGATTGCTGCCGCAGTAAAGAGGACCAGTCGGCCTGAAAGTGATATCAAGTTCCTACCATCCGTAATATTTTGCTCTACTGTAACCAAAGGCTAACATCGCAGGAACGATATTCTTGAGATAGAGATCAGGCCGCCTAAATAAGAGCCGAAGCCCCACCATTGCCTTTCCTGTGATTCCCATGTCTCCCATCTCATCGGGGAAACAAGATCCCATCAACGACATTTCCCCATCAGAAAGTTCGAATAGGGCGTTCTTGCCTCTTAGTATCTTTTCGTATGGTGGAAACTCAGCCTTCCAAAGCATTGTGTACTTCTCCAAAGATTTGGCGGTCACATCGCCATTTGACACTGCACTCACGGCTGTTTCAGCGGCAAAAACGGCGGATTTCAAGGCGAGATGTGATCCCCCTTCGAACAAAGGCGAGGTGAAGCCTGCGGCATCTCCGATTAACATCAAGCCATCGTAATGGGTGTTCTCAAATGGTCCCGAGATAGGTATCGTGCCACCAAAAGCAGGGTTGCCCTTGGTTTTCCATGGAGGTAACTGTTGGCTTAGATCGTTGAAATGAGTGTCCTCGATAAATTGGTCTAGTGCTTTTTTGGCCCTGGGTCGATCCTCTGTCACAAGGCCTACGTTAGCCCTACCATCGCACTTGGGAATCATCCAAAGGTATCCCTTTTCAGCATATTTCGGCCATATGTAGAAATCGAGGTAGCCATCTGTTGGGACATCGGCCAGCTCATATTGCATACCAGCAACAACTTTCCCCTTCTCGTTCAGAGGTTTTACGCCATCTGGTTTTACAAATTTAGAGCAAACAGCTGCGACTCCAGATGCATCAATCACAATTTTCGACTTGATTGGGAACATTTCCCCCTTTCCATCGCATTTCCATCCCACAAAGGTGCCATTATCCTCTATCCTTTCGATTGACGTCAACTTGTGCTTGAGTGCCAATTTTGCTCCTTCTTTGACCGCGGAGTCGGCAATCCACTGTTCGAAGAGGTGTTTCTCCAGAACATAACCAGTTTCCGTCAGTTGTTTGGATGTGCCGTCAGGGAATATGACCCTGATACCGTTCACTCGCTTGCTGATTACTTCTTTGGGGAGATCGAGTTTGAGATTTGCAATGGCCTCGTCGGATATGCACTCCCCGCAGTGAACGGGGGTCCCGATTTCATCGTGGTCCTCTATAATCATGGTCTTGAGGCCCTTTCTGGCACATTGCAGGGCTGCGTTGCCACCTCCCGGGCCGGCCCCGACGACCAAAACATCGACGTCCCACTCTTCTGCCACGACATGCGAGGTAGGCGATGTGAAAAGAATCCAACGGTCTTCGTGGGGCAAAAGCGAACCTTCTCAACAGAGAGGCGTGAGAGAGAGTCATGGCCTGGACCAGTTTGGGACGTTATCTCGACTCCTTGGAGCGGGATGGAGAACTCCTGAGGATTACAAGGCCGGTTGATGTGGAGTTGGAGGCAGGAGGTATTGCAGATCTTCTAGTCAAGACGAGCGGTCCTGCGGTTCTCTTCGAAAAACCCAGACTTCCTGACGGGACGATATCTGATGTGCCCCTTGTAATGAACATATTCGGAAGTAAGGAACGGACAATGAAGGCCTTGGGAGCTAGAGGGAAAACTGAGATAGGGGATCGTTTGGTATCCCTGATGAAACCAGACATCGGTGCCTACATGAAAGCCCCATGGAAGGGAATTCCCCTTCTAAGAGATGCGTTGGCACTCCCCCCAAGAATTGTGCGTAGGGCGCCCTGCCACCAAATTATTGATCTTGACCCAGATGTTACGAAGCTGCCCATACCCAAGTGCTGGCCAATGGATGGGGGGCGATACATAACACTCCCTCTCGTCATTACGCGCGACCCTGAAAGTCGCGAACACAACATGGGGATGTACAGAGGACAGGTTCACTCAGAGAAAGAGATTGGACTTCATTGGCAGATACACAAACATGGAGCTGATCACGCATCCTTGCACCCCGAAGGGAGAATGCCGGTTGCAATTTGTATTGGTGGGCCACCTGAATTAATTTTCTCGGCCATAGCTCCTCTACCTGACAACCTAGAGGAATACATGTTCGCCGGTTTCTTGGGTCGAAAACGCCTCAAACTCGCACGTGCCAGGACACAAGACCTACTCATACCCGCTGAGGCCGACGTAGTAATTGAAGGATGGACCGACCCAAATGAAGTAAAACTGGAAGGGCCATTCGGGGATCATTACGGATTCTATTCCCTTCCGGGCAACTATCCCGTGCTCCATGTGACAGCAATCACACGGCGTAGGAATGCTGTTATCCCAGCCACGATAGTCGGCCTGCCACCAATGGAGGACGGTTTCCTCGGTGAGGCAATCGGGGCTCAATTCACGCCAGTCTTGAGATTTCAACACAGAGATGTTAGATCAGTCTTCCTCCCATTAGAGACCGGCTTTCATAATCTGGCGGTCGTCTCTTCCAAACAACGATATCCGAGGCAGGCGAGAAAGACGGCATTGGGCCTGTTAGGAGCCGGTCAGATGATGCTTCTCAAAACGATGATGATGATCGACGAGGATGAGGACCCGCACGATCTGAATGTTTTCCTTGACGCCTTGAATAACAGAGTTGACCCCTCCGAGGACATAATTGAGATTCATGGCCTTCCAGGCGATTCTCTTGATCCTGCCAATCCGTATGAGAATGTTCAGGCCAAATTAATCATCGATGCAACATCATTGCCCGAGGCCGACCCCCGACACGGCGGCAATCTCCCCCTCGGGACTCCAGAGGTCGATACTCCTGAATGGAGAAAGGGCCTAGATGCCCCCCCAGGAGTCCCCCCTGGTTTCGAGTTGCATGTTCTCGAAATACCCGGTGTAAAACAGGCAAGGTTGCTAAGGAGCTCCATGTTGGTCATAACCACACAAATCGAGGGAGGTCCATCACCACGAGATGGCATGGTTGAACCCAATGAGAAGTTGGCTGCGAAGCAGAGGGCAACCATCAACGAAATCACTGAGGCTGTATGGCAGTTAGAGGGATCAGAAAATTTGCGCTGGTTGTTCATCACGGACGACGATCTGGAATTGCACTCAAAGGGGTCCAATAGGCGGCTCCTGTGGCAATTATTCGCTCGATTTGATGTTGACAGGGGGTTGAAATGGGATACAGACAGAAGCAGGATCGCCTGGGATGCGACTGCCCCGATTCCTGCCCGAAATGGCGAATTGCCCGCGAGGCGTTGGCCTGCTGTAACCCTACATGATCACGAAATCCTCCAAAGAATTCAGGAGTACGCCGTGGAAGATGGCTTGGCTGGCAGGGAGTGGCCAAGTAACCTATTATTGTAGGAGTTTGATTATAGTGAAATGGAAGGATATACTCGATTTTGTAAAAATCGAACACACACTGTTCTCACTCCCGTTCGTTCTGATGGGTTACATCCTCGCCAAGAAGCAATATGGAGAGGAGGTTTTTGAAGTCAGTTTCTCAAATTTGGATCTTCTCTGGATTATTCTCGCAGCAATTGGGGCACGCGGCCTGGCCATGGCTCTGAACAGGCTAATAGACAAGGAAATAGACGCAAGGAACCCACGTACTGCCTCACGGCATCTTCCCTCGGGAAAGATGACTGAATTCGAGGCTTGGTCCCTTTCCATCGCATTTCTTGTTACTCTCTTGTTTGCATCATGGAGACTGAACATGGTCGCTCTGAAGATGGCATGGTTACCTGTCATCGCATTCGTAATCTACCCCTACACGAAGAGGTTCTCTTGGATTTGCCATTTCTGGATAGGTCTGTGCTTGGCGTTAGCCCCAGCAGGAGCATGGGTGGCGATATCCGCCGATACAACGGGATGGGAGTCGATATTAGGCGTGGAATCCAACACATGGATAGGGAGGGATTTCGCATGGTTCCCAGAGTTGTTTTTCATCTCGATGGGCGTAGCACTTTGGATAACAGCGTTTGACGTGAATTACGCCAGAATGGATGTCGAGGTCGATCGACGCCAAGGGATCCGATCCTTTCCTGCCACCTTTGGGCTGAAAATGACCAAAGGCCTGAGCATCGCATTGACGCTGGGGTGGTCCATTTGCTTCCTTTTCGCTGGATTGAGTGGACATACTAACGTACGTGACTACAATTACCCACTTTGGATTCCCAGCGTCATCCTGATGGGCATCGTCAATCTGTATGTCATGACGTCGCAAGCTTCGAAATCCGAGTCATCACCCTTGGACATGGAGAAATTCCAACAACTTCTATTCAAGACATCCATGATGACAGGATGGGTACTGCTCGCAAGTCTTTCATTCACCGAGGGCATGATCGATTGAGGTGTTTTTTTTGTTTCGTTTGGTTTCAGACTATTCCACAGCAGGGGATCAACAACAGGCTATTGACAAATTGGTAGATCAGATTCAATCTGGTCAGGAGAGGTGTGTTTTACTCGGAGTGACTGGCTCGGGCAAGACTTTCGCAATGGCCAACATTATTCAAATTCTACAAATGCCAACACTAATTTTATCTCACAACAAGACGCTTGCAAGGCAATTGTGGCAGGAGATGAGTGAATTGTTTCCCGAAAATGCAGTGGAATATTTTGTGAGTTACTACGACTATTATCAACCAGAAGCGTATCTGCCTAACCGTGACTTGTACATTGACAAAGAATTGCAGATGAACGAGAGGATCGAACAAGAGAGATTCTCTACAGTAGCCTCCCTAGTCTCTAGGCCTGATGTCATAGCGGTTGGTACTGTTTCGACAATCTATGGCCTTAACCCACCGGAGGTTTTTCAAGACAGGCATCTGCAATTGCATGTTGGTCAAAAAATCGAGCCTCGTGAGGCGGTAACTGAGTTGGTTGCACTCCAATACAGGAGGGTTAGTGGTGATTTATCTAGAGGTGACATAAGACTTCGCGGTGAAGTGCTGGACATCTGGATGCCGAGCAGGGATGATCCCATACGCGTAAGATTCGGTTGGGATGGAGTTGAGCGCCTACAAGTTTGCGAAGCAGTTAGTTGGGAGCCATTAGATGACATTGAAGAGGCCTGGATACACCCAAGAGAATTCTACATGACCGATGAGGATAGATTCGCCACCGCACTCGAAAACATAGAGGAAGAGCTTGAAGAACGAGCAAGTTGGTTTGAATCAAAGGGAAGGGATCTGGAAGCTCACAGGATTGAACAGCGAACAAAATTCGACTTAGAGATGCTCAGAGAGCTTGGCTCTTGCAAGGGTGTGGAGAATTACTCCAGGCACTTTGATGGTAGAGGCGTGGGTGATCGGCCGTATTGTTTGTTGGACTTCTTTTCGACAAATGCCGAGAGTTTTCAAGGCGACAAAAATCGTTATCTGGTTATCATGGACGAAAGCCATGTCACATTACCACAGGTTGGAGGGATGTATTCTGGAGACCTGGCTAGGAAGAAGAATCTTGTAGAACATGGTTTTAGATTGCCCTGTGCCTATGACAACAGGCCATTGAGGATAGATGAGTTTCAGGACCTCATTCCACAAATGCTCTATGTCAGTGCCACTCCTGGTGAAAGGGAGTTCCGTCACTTGGCTGAGGTCACCGGACAGGAGGTCCCTCGCCAATTATTGCATGTTCCTTCGAGAGGCGGAGCAGGCACTAAGGATACGGAAAAAAGAGAAGGGAGTGGATCCATCGAAACGGTCGTCAACTCTATCGACGGGATAGCACAGATGGAAATCAGGCCCACAGGGCTGTTGGACCCCAATATTGAGGTTAGGAGCACCGAGGGACAAGTGCAGGATCTGCTCAGTGAGATAAATCAAAGAATTGAGCGTGATGAACGGGTTTTAGTGACTGTTCTGACAATCAAATTCGCTGAAGAAGTGTCAGAGTACCTACAAGGAGTGGGCATAAAAGCTCACTACCTGCATTCTGAAATCGACACACTAGAGAGATCAGAGATCATTAAAGCCCTCAGACTTGGGCACATAGATGTAATTGTAGGCATAAATCTCCTCAGAGAAGGTCTGGATATTCCAGAGGTGTCTCTTGTGGCGATTTTTGACGCCGCGGCGCAGGGGTTTCTCAGAAACGAACGAAGTTTGCTTCAGACAATAGGACGTGCTGCGAGAAACTCTGAGGGAAATGTGATCCTCTATGCTGATACAATTTCACCAGCCATGGAAGGTGCGATAAGACAAACTCTGGAGAGGAGGAAACGCCAGCAAGAGCACAACGAAAGGCATGGCATAACACCAGAAACAATACGTAAGTCACTGCCAACTCTCGGAGAGGAATCTTCCGATCTTCTGGCGGGAGTGGCTGGAAAGGGAATTAGAGGTGGCAGAAGGTTGGTAGCGAAGAAACAAGGCAAGAAGGACATCAACACATTCGTTAAGAAATTCGATCTGGGGACAGGCTCTTGGTCGTCCTCGGACTCAGTTTTAGAACTGATATCCCAACCAGAATATGACATGTTTGATCCCATGGAAGAAAGCCCCGAGAGTGAGATGGATCAAAATGACCGCGTGATCAGTCGACTGGAAAAGGAGATGAAGGCAGCAGCCTCAAGATTAGACTTTGAGAGAGCCGCGTTGATCAGAGACAGAATCACAGAATTGAGGGAAGCGACCAATTGAAATCATGACCAAGGATGGAGTACCATGGTGAGTTATGATCCTGAGTCCTTCGATCGTCCAGTTCGTGACTATTCTTTCAAGGATATCGATAGCCCAGCTCGGCTGATCGACCAAATGTCAGAGGCCGGGGGCTTCACAGCTTCAAAACTGGCTAAGGCAAGAGGAATTCTTAGTTCGATGTTTGAGGACTCTGACAAAGAGGGTTGTGTGAACTGGCTATCTTTTCCGGCCGCATTATGCGCCACTGGCACTCGCGGCTTTTTCTTGGAGCTTATCAAAAGGAAATTGGTCCACGTTGTAATTACGACTTGTGGAACACTGGACCACGATCTTGCGAGGACGTTCAAACAATACTATCATGGTGATTTCAACCTGGATGATGTGGCATTGGGGAAAGTCGGTCTCAATCGCTTGGGCAACGTGGTTATTCCAAACGAGTGTTATGGGGATATCCTAGAGCAAAAGGTATTGCCATGGCTGGATGAAATCGGAAAAGAGCGGGGCTCAAAGTCTGATTCTCCATGGAACGGGTTCGGAACAGTGGAACTCTGTTGGGCGATCGGGGATCGCATCAAAGATGATAACAGCATCCTCCATTGGGCCGCGAAGAACAGAATCCCGATTGTTATACCTGGCATTACAGATGGTTCAATTGGTGCACAATTGTTCATCTACAGGCAAAAAAATCCGTCCTTTATGATCGACGTCCTCTCAGATGAACAGATTTGTTCTGACATGTCCTGGACTGCCAACAAATCTAACGCGTTGATGGTCGGCGGTGGGATCAGTAAGCACCACGTAATCTGGTGGAACCAGTACAGGGGGGGGCTGGATTCTGCAGTAGGGATTTCCACAGCACCGGAATACGATGGGTCTCTTTCCGGTGCTAGGCTACGTGAAGCAATATCTTGGGGCAAGATAAGACCTGAGGCTCCCCAAGTTCTCGTCGAAGGTGAGGCTAGCCTACTTTTACCTCTTCTCGGGGCAGCTTTGTTTGGATGAACGCATAGAGAACGTTCAAAGAGTGATTGACACTCGGCAGGCACATGTCTATCGCAGATATGGTACAGAAAATGATTGATGATTTGAACGAGACTATGGCTGACGCCGTCAAGTCCGACAAGGGCAACAACGCAGCCATGACCCGCGTCAGGAAGGCTATGCAAGCTGCAAAGGGCGCTGCACAAGACGTGCGCATGCAGATCAGCAGCATCAGGAATGGATGATTGTTTACTCAAACAAGTGTCGCGAAGACCCTCATTATAGAGAGTCTGAGTGACCCAGATGGTCTCCAGCCGTAAGGCTCCCCACAAGAAAGCATCAGATCGTTTAGCTCTGAGAGATCTGGTCTCACCGTCACATCGGTTTTATCGGACAGGTGGAGAGGTGGCTCAGAGAGTGTCTCAGGTGAATGTTCCCCAAGATTAGATGCCTGGAATCTGGCCCATAGATGCGAGGCCTCCATCAACAAGGCCTCACATCGCCACGGCCTCCTACCTGTCATCAGTATTGGTTTACTTGATGATGGGTATACATTGGAGCTGACCAAGGTTCTAATGGCATCTGCTACGTTTTCGACAGGCAGCCAGTATCTAGGGTTCGAAGGGTATCCTGAATCCGACTTTCCAGATATGCCATCTCTAATCACTGAATGGAATAAACCATCGCTCCAGAAGTTATCCTCCACATCCGTAACTACATCCTTCAGTATTATGCAGGGGCTGCCATTGTTGCGCTCCTGTTCGTATTTCAGAATAGAGAGATCTTGTGCCTCGGTCCCTACGCCAATTTCAATGTCATTCTCATCCTTATCTGAAATAGGGGGGAGGGAGGCCAATCTTCTCTGAATGGCGCTTTTCAATGGCCCATCTGGCCCTCGGACAATCACAGAATTTACCACTTGACCCTCCTCACATGTTTGGTGCAAGGATCTCAGGTTCGGATATTTCTGCTCCGAAGGATTTTAGACATGATTCTACTATTGAAACTATCATGTTGATTTCTTCTGAGCTCAAGTAGAAATGGGGAGTGAATCTTAGGGCGTTTGACCCCCCGTGGATAACTCCTAGTCCATGTCTTCGACACCATTGTTCAACACCATCAACCCCAACAACAGGGAATCTCTTGGGATCTAGTTCCGCGGAGACGAGCAATCCTGTTCCTTGAACTTGGGTAATACACCCGGGTACCCTCGCGGATAGTTCTGCGAGCTTATCAACAAATTCTTTCCCTCGGTCTCTTATGTTCATCCTTAGATCTGAGTCTATCCTGTTGAGAACGGATATGGCCGTTTCTAGGGCCCTAGGGTTTGTTGTCATGGTGTTCCCATAGACTCCCACGGCATACAGATCGGACGCTCTCTTACTCATTCCGAGAACTGATAATGGGTATTGACCTGCATTTAGGGCCTTTGACCATGTTTCAAAATCCGGAACTTGGCAATCCTCGAAACCAGGGTAGTCTACTATGCTCAAACAACCTTGACCCCGGATGCCTGCTTGTATGGAATCTATCAGAATAAGTGTTCCGTGTTGATTTGCTAGTGAAATTGCCTGGTCATAGAATTCCCTATCCAGCATTAGCCCAGGATTTCCCTCCCCCATCACCGGTTCCATTGCGATTAATTCAACAAAAGCCCCCTCACGATCTGCATCTGAAAAAACTTGCTTCAGCCCATGGATGTCGTTAGGTATTACGAATCTGACATTTGATTTGCCCCTAAACGAAGCGAGTTTCTTTTGATATTTCGGGAGACAGGAGCTCGATATCGATGCAGGGCGATCGGTACGCCCATGAAATCCACTATCCAACGCCACCGTCCAGATTTCCTTTCCTTGGTGTGGGCCTTCCTGATCAGTCATTAGCCTGGCATTAATGTCAGAGATCCTCATGGCAACTGTAACAGACTCGGAACCGCTATTCATGCAAATGAATCGATCGAAGGGACAGGCACCCCGAGTGTGTCCCACTTCTCGCTTCAATGTGTCTGCAAAGCGTTTGTGTGTCACAGACGGAGTCATGACATTCGCCATGACATGTGACTTAGACATGGAACTCATGACCTCAGTTGGATCGTGACCCATCCCAAGCATTCCATACCCCCCATTATCGTGAACAACCGCTCCATGGGTGGTGATTATCCATGGGCCTTTAGCCGCCAATGGGATATATGGATTAACAGTGGAGGGCTCGTAGAAATTGACGAAATCCTTCTGTAATTCTCTTGCGAACTGTGACTCATTGAGACTCACAAGGAGGTCTTCGACCTCATCATCCAGATTTTCTCTTGCCTTGATTGCCAGATCCAGCGCTATGTTTAGATTTGGGTCGATCTTTAGAAACGAATCCACCAATTCATTGCTCAAGCCATGGGTGTCAGCTTCCCCCGAAGAGTTCCTCAACTGTTCGATCCGAGTGTCCATCATGTCGACCTGTGAGGGCGGGCCAAATGAAGATTCGCCATCCAAGCACGGTCAGAGGCTAAGTTAGAAAATATTCGAACTCATGCCCATCTTACCTTTTATTGATTAATTATATTCAATTTTTTGTATTGAATTTTTTTCTATATATGTAAATTTACAATTGAAAAATTAAAATTACTTTAGTATTGATTATATGCCGACTTGTCGCTCGATGCCTGTAGATCGAGGGCAAGTGGGGTGCGGGATCGGAGGCAAGAACATGAGTGAGAAATTGGAAATACAGGAACTATTGCAGAAGGAAGTTTACGTCGGAGAAACACTCGTTGGTGTTATCGTAGGGGAAAGATTCCACCCCAGGGACGAATTTGTCAAGTCAATGAGGATACAGGTGTTAGACGGAGTAGCGGAGGAATACATGCGAAAACCGGCAGACCACGCGCCGTTACACAAAGAGTTGGTTCACAGCATCAGGCCCGATGGCTCTGTGAAGTTATCAAAGTCAATGAGAGAATTACAGAGGAGGTGGAGGAACACAGTTCGAATCAATGAACAATTGTGGGCGCCGGATGAGTTGATGGATAGAGCCGTTATGGACAATGACGGAATCGACATAGGCAATGTCGTTGATCTAGTGAAGGTCAAGCGAACCTACAGAGGAGTCGTCGTGAACGTCCATGGGGTACTCCAAAGAAGAATGGGGCTACCTGAACAAATCACGATACCCGTCTCCCAGCTGGGAAGAACGACTGCGTATCTAGATGAGATAATCCTGAGATGTCCAGTTAGCCGACTAGTGACCCTTCCTAGCTACTTGCAAATGAACAACTAAATGGTGGGCATGGCAGGATTTGAACCTGCGGCCTCCCGGTTATCAGCCGGGTGCTCCAGCCAAGCTAAGCTACACGCCCTGAGCAGGCCCTCGTCTACAGGACCTGTTTTGAAGGTGCCCATTGACTAAACTGCAATCGAATCCATCCGGCAAGGTCTTGAGTGATGTGGCACTGGATCATTTCAGATGCCAGTCATCAGCGGCTCATCCTGCCGCGAAATTGCGCTCTCCCTCGCCAAGGAGATGGGCATGCATTTTATCCCGGCTGAAACCCGCCGATTCCCAGATGGAGAAGGATATCTGAAGACACCGGCCCAGGACTTTGAATCAATAAGGTCCGAACCAGCCGTGATTGTATCCTCAACCTTTCCGGATAATGGCATAATCCAGACCATGATGATGTTGGCAAGTATTGCAGACATACAACGGGGTGATCTTTCCAATCTGAAAAAAGAAGGCGTACAGGAAATGGAGGATGTTGGTCGAAAAATAATCCTAGCAGTCCCATATTACGGATACGCTCGGCAGGACAAACGGTTTTCGGCAGGTGAAGTTGTTGCTGCGGGGGTAATTGCCTCGCACCTCTCGAATGCATGTGATGGAATTGTTATCCTCGACATACACGAACCTAAGGTCCTAGAAAACATCGAACATCCCATCAGATGCGTCACAGCAGTCCCAGAGATAGCCAACTGGCTGCGAGAGGAGGTTAATCCGGATTTCATTCTCTCTCCTGACAAGGGTGCAGTTGAAAGGGCTCGTAATGTGGCGGAATTGATCGACGTCCCATATAGCTACTTGGAAAAGAAAAGAATCGATGCCCATACGATAGAGCACAGTCCAAAGGACCTCGATGTATCTGGGAAAGTGGTCGCTATAGTAGATGACATGATAAGTACCGGAGGTACGATTTGCAGGGCAAGTGACGCACTTAGGAGGCAAGGGGCTGTTGAAGTGCATGCTGCCTGTACCCATGGGTTATTCACCTCGGGGGCTCTCACGAGATTAGCAGAACATGTGGATGGAATACACAGTTCTGATTCCTTGGCAAATCCGAGGGCTGTCATTTCCGGCGCCCCTGCTTTGGCTCGGGGAGTTCAGGATCTGATCGGCATTCTCTGAAATTGTACTTCCCCTGCGGTGTCTTTATACAGGCCCCGTTCAGCGGCAGGATACCGCAAGAGGATTGATCCAATGACTGTACACGTTGCCTTTGAGACCCCGCAAGACGTCCATGAGATAGTTTATGAAATGGTAAAAGCACTCGGAAAAGATGGACGAGGATCCCTCAAGAAGGGCGCTAATGAAGTGACCAAGGCCGCAGAGAGAGGAACTGCAATGATGGTCGTGATGGCAGAAGACGTCAACCCCAGCGAACTCCTCGCTCACGTCCCAATGATTTGCAAGGAGAAATCCATACCCTTCATGTATGTACCCGACCAGGGTTATCTGGCGGAGGCAGCTGGAATGTCTGAGGGAACCAAAACCGCCGCTGTTGCAGTCATCGATGTAAAGAAGGACGGAGAGGATCGTTTCAACGAGGTTAAAGGCCACTTCGAAACACTGTCAGAGTGAGGTGTGAAAGGTGTCACAAGAGTCTTGGCCGGCCGAGGTCGTTGAAGTAGTGGGCAGAACCGGAATGACTGGGGAGGCGACTCAAGTGAAAGTAAGAGTCAACGATGCCCCCAATCCTAGGGACATAGGAAGAATAATCACAAGAAACGTTGTAGGTCCGGTGAGAATTGGAGATGTCCTGATGCTGAAGGACACGGGCCGTGAAGCCAGGAAGTTAGGTGCTAGATGATTGGGAGTTGTATCCTATGCCAGAAACAAGAATTTGCACTTTCACCAAAGAAGAAATCGAGCCCGGAACAGGGATCATGTTCGTGAGGAGGGATGGGACAGTACTATGGTTCAAAGACTCAAAAGCCAGGAAAAATCACGTTAATCTCGGACGTAACCCCCGAAGACTGAAGTGGACTCGTAGATACGAGAAAGGCGGTATTAAGTGATTCTCGCCATGATTTGATCGGCCCAAAACATAGTCTTCTCTGCTGATACAATCGATGTCATCAAATACCCTGTTTTCTGATTTTCAACCATGAATGACCTGATGGTAATTCCAGGCGTAGGGGAATCACTGGCAAAGAAGCTTGCAGATGGCCTTGGTGGAGAGTCAGAGGCCATCAGAGCGATCCGAGAAAAAGACATTGCCTCCTTGTCAGAGATAGATGGGATCTCCTTGGATAGAGCTATAAAAATGGTCTCAGAATTCTCAGGTGGAGTTGAGAATGCTGCTAAGAACAAAGACGGCCAGAAACTTCACACCGCTATGATTCATGACATCGAGCCGTTTATTTCATCCTCACCAGGGAAAAGCAAACTCAGAGTTCTACAACCACTATCGGTTGATTCCATAGAAGAAATTAACAACAGAAGGGATCGAGTGAGTGAAGCAATTTCATTCGTCTCGAAATATCCCGGAGCAGTTGAAGGCTGGGTCAAAATTGCAAAGTCCATAAGTCCACTCAGAAGAGCGAATGTGAAGATAGATCGCTTGATAGTAGTACAAAACTCCGAGGACTTGGAGCATCTTTCGACTGTTGAGAAGTTTGCCCGCATAGTAGTAAGGGAGTCACGTGAAACGTGGAAAGACTACGAGGGCATCCCTAGGGTGACTTGGATAGGCCAAAATCAGCCTACGGTTATGCCCCCTGGTTGGAGAATATGCAGTTTGGAAGACAGCTTATGGGATATGATCCCCGAGTTGTCTTTAAGATTCATCGAGAGCAATTACAAAACTCTGTTTGCATTAATTCAATTAGGAAAATTAGAGATTGGGCCGTGCGAAATAGGTGAAAGGGTGAATAACGCTCTCGATGGCCTCGATAAGCTGGAGTCAATGATCGCACCAGAAGCTTCAGAGAGCGAAATTGAAGAGGTAAGGGATTCCCTCTGGACTGAGGTAAAAAACATTCAAACTAGTGTGGACGACCTAATTGTGGCGGCGACTCAAGAACACAGATTGTCTCTAGATGGATCAGAGATGCTATCATATTACACAGACAGCTCAGGTCTGCAAAATCGATTAAAATATGAAGTGTCAGAATCAATAGAGTTTGCCCTGGAAGAGGGTAGGGGGCGACTTGAAAAATTTCTCTCTCCAATAGGCATCAAGGCACCAATTGATTGTTTTCAAAGCGACTATCCTTGTCTTTTCAATAAAGAAGTCCTTGCTTCGATAGAAGGAGAAATCGATCTGTTAATTTCCAAGAAAAAGGATGAGATACTCAGTAGGAGAGTTCAATCAGCAATATTACTATCTGATAAATTAAACAATTCAGTTTCTGAAATCATAGATGTTGATCTCTGGATTGGTATAGCGAGATGGTCCAGAGAACGGAGGTGCAATCTTCCGAAATTAATCAATGATTCCAATCCGAGTTGTAAGATAAGGGGGTTACGCCATCCACTCCTTGGCATTGATCCAGTGCCAATTGACTATGGATTTGGAAGCCTCCCAGGACAGTCTTTCGATGGCTCGATCGTTCTGCTTACGGGTGCAAATTCTGGAGGTAAAACCTCGTTAATCGAGGGCGTTGGAATCATTCTACTATTAGCACATTCGGGGTTGCCAGTTCCATCAGATGAAGCTGAGATTTCGCTAGCCAAAGAGATACACATAATGTCCAAAGTGATTGGAACTCAGAGTGCTGGGGCGCTTGAGAGAACTTTGATTGGGCTTGCTAGCATAGTTGACTCTGATTCAAAAAAATTCGTCCTTGCAGATGAGTTGGAGGCTATCACGGAACCAGAGGCTGCGGCTGGTATTCTTGCAGGTCTGTTGGATGTGGCAGCGAAGAATTCCGCGAATGCTATGTTGATGGTGACACATATTGGATCTTCGATATGCAGGAAAATGAAATTCAAGGCTAGGGTTGATGGTATAGAAGCAAAGGGACTGGATGAGGAATTGGAATTGATTGTGGATAGAGTTCCGAAGATAGGCATTCCAGCGAGATCGACGCCGGAGTTAATTTTGAAGAGGTTGGAGGCCCGCTCAGTTGGAACCAAATCCGAGGTTTTCAAATCTATTCTAGACAGATTGTAAGAACCTGCTCTTCATATCTTATGCAGATTTGAATAGTCTGTTCATCAATTCCTGATCTAGGCTAATTGTAGCCTCAGGGACTTCCTCCGGATTCCCTCGTTTTCGGCCGAGCATCAGGGCCACTGCTCTAATTACCCGGCCTTTTTTGATCATATTCACCACCTTCCACAATCGATCTTCCCCTCGGGTGCTATGGGACTTGACATCAAAATTCCTCCATCCCAGGTGTCGGGACATCAATGTATCAGAATCTGGATGCCCCAATTCAAACAACACATCGAATTTCTGTAAAATATTCACGGCCTCTTCGACGGAGTTCTGGTTAAACTCAACATCGCCTCCTTCATACAATATTGACTTGATGAAGGGATTGGAATACTGTTTTCTCTGGAGGTAACCGCTTAGATTCTTATCATGTGCTTCAACAAGGTAAAAGTCGTAGTTGTAATTTGACAGGCAGGTCTTCTTCGGATTCCTCAACGAGCAAATCGTTCTTACATGAGGGTGGCTAATAGCCGCCTCGATGAATGTTTTTCCTCTTCCTACCGAAATAAATGACTTCCCCATCGAAATTGCATCCTCAAAAAAATTGAGTGATTGTTCAAAGGTCAATTTGGTCAGATCGACAACGGTACCTGAGCTATCGCAAGGCTTGCCGTTGTCATGATTATCCCACAAAGACTCATCGTTTGCCAAAGCGAGGTTGACCATCCTGGTGCCTCCTGCTTTCCTGAAATGAAGGAAAACGTTCAATTTCTTTTCTGACATCAGGAAATCACCGGCATCTATTGAATTCTCATAACTATACTTGGATGTTGAGTTGTTGGAAACTTCTCATAGCCCAATAATTGGCATTAGACCAATGACTCGACAATTTGATTGACGGATTGGGACATTCCGCAATATGCACATCTAATCTCCAGCGGCTCCGTTGAAATAACCCTCAGTTTGTGTGGTAATGGCTCATTGGTATTTTGAGTTATACAATTGAAAAACGAACATCTTGCTATATCGATGAGTTCGTTTCCAAGTTCGATTTGCCTTTTTTCAGCAACACCATAATTCCTTATGATCGCGATTGAGGCAGAGGGTGCGACGAGGGCCAGCCTATCCAGTTCTTCTTGACTCAATTCCCTATCCTCGATTTTCAACACGTCTTTCCTACCAACTTTACCACTTGGTACGTTCATTACAAGAGAGATTGGATTGGATTGAGACCCGTCTATGTGCAACATTCGCATTACTTGTAAGGCTCTTCCAGATGGTATGTGGTCGATTACCGTTCCATTGCATATCGCTGAAACTCTCCTCATTTCGCTCATTTTATCACCTCCGGAATTGGGACTCCGAGACTTCGACAAAGAAGAGCCATTCGAGTAGGAACGCCGTTGAATGCCTGTTTAAAGTACCAAGCATGACTAGTAGAGTCAATGCTAGGGTGAATCTCACTGACTCTCGGCAGTGGATGCATAATCATCAAGTTAGAGGGAGCATTTGCTAAGTCATCGGATTTTATAGTGTATATTCCGGCCACTTTCTCGTACTCTGCCACGTCCGGGAATCTTTCCCTTTGTATCCGGGTCATGTAAACGACATCCGAGGATCCCAGTACAGATAATAGATCGGAAGTTTCGGATACATCGCACCCATTTGATTTTAGATCTCTAACTATTTCTTCTGGCATCATTAGGCTCTCGGGGGAAACGAAGGTCAGCGAGGCCCCAAAACGGCTTAGTGCGTGACTTAGGCTATGTACTGTCCTCCCATACCTAAGGTCGCCGACCAGAACCACACGAAGATCCTGGATAGTTCCGTGTCCCTGCTTGATTGTGAATAAATCGAGTAAGGTCTGGGTGGGATGATTACCTGCACCATCCCCAGCATTCAGAATGGGTATCTCCACCGCGTCTGCAGCATATTGTGCGGCTCCTTGTCTGGGATGTCGAATTACCGCTATGTCAGCATATCCATCTATCATCTGCATAGTGTCATAGAGAGTCTCGCCCTTCTTGACCGATGAGCCGACGTCACTCAAATTGAGTACTTCGCCGCCGAGTCTCTTCATAGCGGTTTCAAAAGATAGCCTAGTTCTCGTCGAATTTTCAAAAAACAAATTCCCTAACACCTTTCCCTCCAGAAGAGGTAGATATGCTGACCCACTGGCTACAGGCATTAACCTCTTGGCGTCCTCCAGAAGTGATATCGATTCATCATTGGTTAGGTCATCCATTGTAATGAGGTCCATGTTGTATCCCGCATCCGCTACGAGGGCAGTCCATCCATATGCCTTGTGATACTTTCGAGGGACAATATTAGATCAGCGTAGTCATAAATCTTGAGTACAGCACTCGCCCAGCACAGTGCATGGCGGACAATATGTATTATCGGATGATGGGGGCCACAGGCTTGCAAGTTTCAGTGCTATCATATGGATTCTGGGCGACTTATGGTGTAAAACAAGAGCTTTCGGGAAAAGCCGGAATCCAAAAAGCAAAGCAGTTGCTGACCATCGCCCGTGAGGCAGGAGTGAACTGCTTCGATCACGCTGAGGCCTATGGTACGCCTCCAGGGGAAGCCGAGAGGATCTTCGGAATAGCACTTTCAGAATTGATTGAGGATGACCCGGAACTTTGGAGGCGGTCGGATCTGGTGATAACCACCAAAATCTTCTGGGGTGGGAGCGGGGTTAACGAACGAGGATTGTCGAGGAAGCACATTATGGAGGGGATTGATTCATCACTGGATCGTCTAGGTTTGGATTACGTGGACATGGTTTTTTGCCATAGGCCTGACCCCCACACACCTACGTCGACTGTAGTCAGAGCCATGTCGGACATAGTAAGATCCGGGGCTTCCACATCATGGGGGACGAGTGAATGGTCTGCTCAACAGATTACTGAGGCCTTCTGGATTGCAAGGACTGAGGGGCTGGAACCGCCATCCTTTGAGCAACCGCAATACAACATGTTGCACAGGGATCGCTTCGAAACAGAATATTTCCCACTGTTCAATCCCCCCTATTCCCTAGGGACTACCATTTGGTCGCCACTACGTTCGGGTTTCCTCACAGGCAAATACAATGATGGCATACCTGAAGGATCCAGGGCGACTGTTGAAATCTACAGTTGGTTAAAGGAAGAGTTGCGAGAAAGGGAGGAAAGGGGCGAGATAGAGGTCCTCAGGAAGTTGGCGTTTCTGGCTGAAAATGAGTTGAATTGCAGTATGGCCCAACTCGCACTGGCATGGTGTTTGAAGAACAAGAATGTCTCAACCATTCTATTGGGGGCCACGAATGGGGATCAACTGAAAGAGAATCTAGGATGCATAGAAGTTGCAAAGAGGCTTACTGAGAATCATATGGAGACCATAGACGAAATCCTCGGAAACAAACCAGACCCATGGGTTGGGCCTGGAGGCGACGGAAACAGAGAGCTCAAGACAATATGATCGACTAGGGGATTTCAAAGAGAGAGGACGACCAACCCCAAGGCAAGTACTACAACACCGATCAACACTATTGTTTGGAGTGTGATCTCTGATTCTTCATTTGCTATTCGACCTTCCACCATGTTTGAGACAACTGTTTCGATATCCTCGCGAGTAGGATCTTGGTTCAAGTCGTCAATTTCCTTCTTAGGCGAAGGTTCCACGTGAATAGTATCGGGACTTTGGTTCTGAAGAATTCTTTCAATGAGGTCGGCTTTCTTGCCTGAGACTGGAAGAGATAGTTCTGAGAGTAAAACCTTCAGATTGGCCACAGTCATGCCCTCAAGATCTTCTCTCTGCATAAATCCGCCCTTACGAGTGGCGGTATTTATACAGAAAGGGGAGATAGGGATTCAAGTCTGTTCATTCAGCCATGATTTCATCGTACAGGACTGACAAACTTCCCTACTCGTGACCCCACCACAGACCGAGCAGGATTTCACATCCATGTTTCCTTCTCCGCTGAGTGAGAAGGCCTCTCGGATATTCTCCAGGCTGTGTAAGAGTCCGTGTCTAGCCCCCGGTGTGTTTGTCTCGAGTGCTGCAATTATGTTTCTGCTCGCTTGACGCTGGGCTCCAGCGGCGTGAGGGCATTCCCCATGGAAAAACGGTAGCCCCATGACCATCGCGAGTGCGTGGATTTCCTGCTCAGGTATCCATCTTAGGGGCACTATTCTGGGTGGTAGCCCATCGATTGGAGTTTGGGTGTGAGGAGCCAGCCTCACTGACCTCTCAACCTCCCCTTTTTGCAAATTCATCAAAATCGACTGTGCCATGTCATCTAGATTATGCCCCAATGCCATGGCCCTAGCATTTGTCTTTTCAGCAAGAGTGTTCAGGCTTTGCCTCCTGAACACCCCGCAGAATGAGCAAGGCATCATCCCCTTTGCATCGGGGTTTTTTTCCGCAATGGCCGGCATGATCTTGACAACCTCGTCCATCCGCTGGTATCCTATGTCCTCATATCCTATTCTGACTAACTCCACATCCATCATTGAACACAATTCCTCAACACAGTCTATAGAAGGGGATCTGTATCCGTCTATGCCTTCGTCTACGACCCCGGCGACGATCTCTACATCTCGCCGTTTTCCCAATATGTCAAACAACATATGCAGCATTATCGCTGAGTCCTTCCCCCCACTTACTGCAGCAAGAATTCGAAAAGGGCTCCCATCGGCCTCTCTAGCGTCCTTGGGAAGTGATAGCTGGTTCCTGAGATCCTTGGAGACTCTCTTTCTTATTGATGCTCTGAGATGCCTACCACATAGCCTCTGACCACTGTATGGCTGATACACCACGCTCGGATTTTCACAACGGCTACAGGATCCTACTTGCAGCCCACACATGAGCCTCCGTGGAGGTAATTGTGTTTGAACACAATGGAAGGAGGAGGGTTCTTGCATCGGGCACATCTGGACATGTTATGGATCCAACACCGCCACTTCCAAATTCCAATCTTCCTATTGGAAGAAGGTCTACCCCTTGGTTGGAAAGGGCTGTACTTTCCGCATACATCATCGGGGCGATTTCATTGGCCTCCTACGTAAGAGGTACAGTTCCACCAGACTCCAGTAATTCTTCATTTCTTATCTACCCAGCATTCATTTTGATTTCCTTGTTTGCATCGGAGTTCACCGTCAGGGTCCTCGAGCGTCTGTTAAAAATTAGGTAATATCAACTTTCAGAATCGGAAACTGGCTTTTTCGAGCCTCCTCTGAATAGTGATTCAAACCAACCTAAGACTAATTGCCATGGAACTAGATATCGGGCCATGCTCACGAAGAGGAGGAATAGGCCTGCTGAAATTACCTTACCATAGGTCATTTGCAACTCCAGTGAATCATTCACCTGCTGACTCCACTGATTTGGTTGAAACTCAGAAATTACAGTTATCAGAATCTCATCAAAATCCAATGCTATTGCAGTCAGGAGGGTCGCTAGGGAGATAACACCAAAGAGTTGGAAGAGGTGGGTGTTCAAGACGGTTTGAAACATCCTGATGTGTTCGCTGTCTGTCCTGGCGCTCTCTGGCAACATAGCTACGTACTCGAACAGGCGTATGCACATGTGAGATGACTCGTAGAATAAGAAAAGCACCACTGAGATGGTAATCAGCTCAAATGCAAGCGGTGAGACCAGTCCACCGAACATGCTAGATTCCCCGATCTGCGCAGGAAGTGGTTTCAGTCCTATACCTTGAACTGAGTCGAGAACAGCCTCGAATGTCAAAAGGGCATGGAATATGATGAACATGACGACGTAGCTCATGGTCGCCACTATTGACCTCATTGAAAGGTTCCATATTCCAATCAAACCGAATAAAACTGGGACGAAGACCACTCCCATGACAATGATCTCTGACATCAACTGCATTGGGACCGAGAGCCTGTCAGCATGGTTGAATATGTCCAGATTCTGGCCAAAGGGAATGTATGCTTGCCTGTAAGTGACCATTCCAGATATCCATTCGAAGAGAAAGGGGCCCAAGCCGAAGAGAAGGGCCGTGGTATAGATTCCAACTCTCAATCTTCGACGGAATTTTGTCCCTCTAGTGGAAGTGTAAGCATGAGCGCCGGTTAGAAGCAAGCAAAAAATTGTGGGAAATAACAATGATGAGTTGCCAACTTGATCTGCCCCGGTGATGAAATCAGGCAAGATTGATTCCCGTTCGAAGGAGTCCTCTACGTAGACGATCCCACGAGTATGCTCAAACGCTGGGCACCAATAATTCTCCCCATCTGCTTCTTGGATGAAGTCCTCGTCGCATTCTCCATATTTCGAAGTCATGGTCAACACTAGCGCTGCCAGTGACGCAGTCGCCACGATTTGTAGGGCCAAGATCTGCCAACGGGTCCTGACGGATCGCAATCTCAGAGATTTACCGCTTTCGACTCCCTCGGAACTCATTTCACTCACCTATCCCTTCTTTACTTGCAACAGAGCCTGTGCAAGGTCAATGTCCGGAACCCAATCAATCACATTAGCCCCGTAACCGTTCAACGACATCAGCCTATTTTGCCGCTCCATCTTTAGTACCTCATACGCCATCCTTGGAATTCTACTCACAAGTCGCTCCAAGTCGATTGAATTGGGAGAAAGGACATAGACAGTATGTCCGTGACTGGATAAGGCCCTAATCGCAGGCAATGTGGTCCCGTCCCCCTCAAGGCTACTCACAACGAAAACTGGTGAACCCCGATTCATCCTAGGTATGAGTGCATTGGTCACTGCTTGGAGGGGCATTGTTCCCCCTGCGGATACCCCAGCAAGTAGGCTCAGAATCTTGTATTGCTGCTTATCCCCCGCCTCTGCTGGGAGATGGTCCATCCTTCGACCATAAGTTGTCAGTGAGACTGCGTCCCTCCTTCTGATGAAATGGTTAGATACGGATGCGGTCGCCACGGCCCCCATTTCGAGTGGATTCTTGAGAACTGTGCCGATTCTTGAGATGTCCCTTGTGTCGAAAAGAATGTGGACGTCAGTGACTGCGTCACGGACTTTCTCGTTGACCATCAGGTCCCCTGTTCTCGCGAAGGCCTTCCAATTGATCGATCTGAATGAGTCTCCCGGCATATACTCCCTTAAGGAATAAAATTCGGTTCCCTGACCTGGTGTCCTGAGGGTCGTAGCTCCAGTATACATCTTGGGGACGTTTGATCGAAGCAACGCGTCCTCGATGTCCCTGACTTGGGGGAATACGATTACGTCGCTCCTCTTGTCTGCTACGCCCTCATCGGTAAACAGCCCAAATACGTCCCTGTATCTCAAGGAGGTGGGCCCTATGGAAAAGTGCCCTCGCAATGGACATCTAACAGTATACCTCAACACAGTTGATTGTCCTGGACCGAGATTAGCCCTGATCATGTTTATGCCCCTTCTGATCTTCATCTCATGGGGAACATTGTCGTAGATATCCAATGTCTGAGTCCTGCGTCTTGATTGGTTGCTGATCGTGAGAGTCACTGTTATGTCATCTCCTTTGTACACGTTTTCTTCCGACAATTCCCTCTCAACAACCAGTTTTGGATATCCGCTTATCCAACTGGCCATCACCAGCAGAGATACCATGAGCATGCCCAGAATCATCAAATGAAAATGGCTCACCATCATCCCCACGAGAATTAGTGATACCCCCCCGACGAGCATCATGGTTGCCTTTCTTGTCCACATCGATATCACATGTCCATCAGATCTTCGTCGGGCTCATTGTCGTCCGGGCCCCATTCTCGCATCCTCTTCACGATAGCAACCAGCTCTTGGGTCTTGTACTTACGATTGTCATAAATAAATCGAAGTAGCACTTGGTCGTCTACTAGAGTCTGGAGCTCCTCTGATGACAACGAGTCGAACTCCTCCCTAGTCATCGTGTTTGTGCTCCTTATCTTCGACAAGAATACCTGTCTTATTTTTTCTGGATGCTGGTAAAACTCATACCTCTTTGCATCTCCAAAACCATAGTAAATTATCCTGAAGACATGTCGCCAGTCTTCAGGGTCTTCTTTGCGAATTAGCACCACCTCCAACATCATGAAGAGCGCAAGGAACAGTATGAGCATCGCCATCCAGTCATTTGTAAAGTACACCAGGAAGTAGTATGCCAGGTTGTATGTGTCAGAAAGTGGGTTCGTTTGTTGGTGCCGACTCTCATCAAATATCACCACGGCATTCTCACTCGGCTTCAAGGAACCATTTCCGATCAATAGGGCGTCGGCGATTATGTCCAATGCCCATATCCTGTTGTCATTGTCCGGGACGTTAGATCCATCGATGTTCGATGATGAGTAAATAGCATTGATGAGAAGTGAGCCGTCTGAGGCGATGTGGACCTGCCCTGAGGAAGGCTCAGCGCACAATCTGGAAGAGCAAATCCTGGCATAAACTGCGAATGGTCCCTGTTCGTCCCCTTGTATCCCAGCTGCCTCAAATGCCGGAGTCAAATCACCATCATCGTTTGAGTCTAAGTAGGAATCCAGCGTAGAGGTGATTATAGGATAGCGATTCTCTGCTGGGGAGAACGAGGACTCTTTGTCGAATGCAGATGGTTTGCTCGTCAGGAGGTCATAACTCTCAGAGAAATCATATGTTTTTTGTTCGGAGTCCCATCGGTGCCCGCACATACCGAATGAGTCATCGGTCGGGGTGAATCCCACATTCTGCGAATCTGGGTCAGGGTCGATCAAGTCCAGAATTAGGTCAGCATCTCTGTCTGCTAAACATGGATGGTAAACTGAGGTCGATCCAGAGGTCTGAGTCAGATTGTACGCATTGGTGACATTCGTCCACACGTAATTGTAATCCAGCTCCCTGGCCCATGCCTCTCCGTCATACAATTGGTGATTAGAGAAGACGATATTGTATTCTTGGGCCAATGCAGACGAGTAACCAAAGTCATCCATCAAGAGGAGTGTTCCACCTGCTTGCACATACTCCACGATTGCCTCGATCTCTGAACCAGTGTAGCCGTCGGAGTCAGACAATTCCACTATGGATTCGTCATCTGTGAATCGAGGTAGGGATATCGTGTCACGTTCCACCCCGGACACAACAAACACAGTTTCCTCGGGGTTATCGATCTCAGAGAGAAGGAGTGGGCTTGAAACCATGGCTGTGGTCCTGACCCCCATTGAGTTAATTTCAGACCTGAAATCGCCAAGATCATCCCAGTCGTCTCCATATGCAGATTGTTGTGTCTTCCCATCAACGATGTAGGTAGATGCGATGAATGCGATTAGGAGTGTCAAAACAGACCAGAAAGAGAATTGTAGGAGCCTTTGTCTGTTCGTCCGATTGAAGATCTTGGAAGATCGCCTCGGCCCATTCATCATCAGTCCACCGCCCAGCAGCATGCTCCAACCGAGTCCAACGCTATAAGACGGTTATCCGACTTTGTGAGATCTAGCTATCTCAACCGTATGGCATTTGAGACTTCGGCAACTTCGTCAGTGGGGACCTCCAACAGCCCATCCACAGTTGGCCAAGGGAGCAGAGCTGGGTCGAGTTCCTCGCTGATCATAACTAGCAGGGTCAGGACATCACCGGTCCTCGTATCCATTACAAGATCGGATACATGCCCGAGAGTGTCACCTGCGCCATCGAGTATCGGACGATTCAGAATTTCACGGCCGAAACCCGATGGCATGGCGATCACACTGACTCGATACCCTGAAGAGAGTTGGTGTTCCTCTTGACAGACTCCAGACCACTGACAAGTGTCTCCTCCATCTTAGAGTAGTACTCTAGCATGTCCTTGTTGACCGTTGGCCTCACCCTGTTGACCGCTTCTTCGAAATGGCTCTTTGATACTGTCTTCTTGCCCGCCCTCATCGCTATCAAGGCTGCCTCTCTGCATATTGCTTCTATGTCAGCACCAGTGTAGTTCTCGAGGTCGTCAGCGATGTCATCAAGCTTGAAGCGGCCTAATGGCATCTCGGAAGAGTGTATTTTGAGGATCTCCAACCTCGACTGCCTGTCCGGGGGAGGAACGTGCAGGACTCTCTCGAATCTACCACTCCTGAGGAGTGCCGGATCGATCATTTCAGGCCTGTTTGTCGCTGCGACTACGATCACGCCCTCCATGGATTCCACCCCATCCATGCTTGAAAGGATTTGATTGACAACCCTGTTCATGACGTCCGATCCCTCGCCTGTCATCGACCTTCGAACCCCCGCTATTGACTCAAACTCGTCAAGGAAGATGATGGAGGGGGCGGCCTGTTTCGCCTTCTTGAAGACCTCTCTGACCGCTCGCTCAGACTCCCCTACCCATTTAGAGATCATTTCTGGGCCTTTGATCGAGATGAAGTTGGCTTTTGCTTCATTCGCGATTGCCTTCGCGATCAAGGTCTTACCCGTGCCGGGAGCCCCAAAGAGTACGATTCCACGAGGGGGTTTGATCCCGAAGTGTTCGAAAGTCTCCGGTTGGTTCAAAGGCCACTCAATGCTCTCTTTCAGGCGCTCCTTGATTTCGCTCAAACCACCAACATCGTCCCATGATGCCGTTGGGACTTCGACGTAAATCTCTCTGAGTGCACTGGGCTCGATTTCCTTGATCGCTTCTCGAAAGTCCGCCATCTTTACTTCCATTTTCTCCAATACCTCGGCAGGTATCTCATCTTGATCCAGATCGATCTCAGGGAGATACCTACGGAGTGCCTTCATCGCGGATTCTCTGACAAGTGCAGAAATATCCGCCCCCACGAAACCATAGGAGTTCTCCAGCAACCATTCCATCTCGAAATCATCGCTGATCGGCATGCCGCGTGTGTGGATGTCGATGATTTCAGAACGTCCGTTCTTGTCTGGGACGCCGATCTCAAGTTCCCTATCAAATCGTCCAGGTCTTCTGAGAGCGGGGTCTATGGCATCTCTCCTGTTGGTAGCCCCGATCACCACGACATTATCCCGGCCCTGCATTCCATCAAGCAGGGTGAGGAGTTGGGCGACAACTCGTCTTTCGACCTCGCCACTGACGTCTTCCCTCTTTGGTGCGATGGAGTCAAGCTCATCGATGAAGATGATAGCCGGGGCGTTGGAGGTGGCATCGTCAAAAATCTCGCGTAGTTGCTTCTCGCTTTCTCCGTAGTATTTCGAAATTATCTCTGGCCCGTTTATTGACGTGAAGTGGGCCTGAGTCTCAGCAGCAACTGCCTTCGCGATGAGAGTCTTTCCTGTCCCTGGAGGCCCGTGAAGGAGAACACCCCTGGGTGGATCGATGCCAAGCCTGCGAAAGAGGATTGGGTGTTTCAGGGGTAGCTCAATCATCTCCCGGACTTTCTGGAGTTGATCACCGAGCCCGCCTATGTCCTCATACGATATCGATTGTATGATGCTCTCATCTTCCTCGTCAACGGGATCTTCTTTGATCACGATCTCCGTCGAAGGTAGGACCTGTACGATCCCCTTAGGCTTGGTGCTCACGATCTGGAAGGGCAGGGCTTCCGCAAACAAGGTCATTCCTGGGATGAAGATCCTGTCCCCTGACACTACAGGCCTCTTGTTCAGTCCTCTTCTTGCGAAACCCTCGATCCCCGGTCCAAACCTGACTTTCTGTTGTTTCGCCATTACCGGTGAAAGAACCAGTTTCTCGCATTCGGTGACCTCGACCTTTCGGATGCTCACTCTGTCTCCGAGGGATACTGATGCATTTTTTCGTATGATACCATCGATTCGAATGACTCCCAGGTTGGCATCCTCGGGCCTGCACCGCCATACGATCGCTGCCGTTGACTTCTCTCCGTTAATCTCTATGACGTCGCCCGGCTTGAGGTTGAGATCGTTATCGAACGGTACCCTAGCTCTCCCATGCCCGACGTCACTCGGTATGGCCTTGGCAACCCTAAGCGTGAGTTCTCCATCTCCCTCTGACATGCTTGTTCCTCGTTATGACCCATGGACTCCGCCCCCCTTAAACCCCCATACAGTAAGTTCGATATTGGCTCAGGATTTGTTAGAATCTAGGTCAAACGATCTTAGCAGCATTCATTTGAAGGGTATGGCTGCGAAGGTCATGACACACGTCCTAGCAGCAGATTTTGAGCACATGCAAAACGACAACCCCAACGGCTCGCCGATGATTCGTGGATACAACATAATCGATGGAAAGTTGGAAGTTGCCTCAGATGGTGCCACATTCCATTCCCTTAACCCCGCGTTGTTGTCAGACACATTGGGTGAATTCCCCCTGTCGACCAAGGCGGATGTTCACAGTGCTTTGAAAGCTGCAAGATCTGCATTCCCCTCCTGGGCGGGAACGCCAGCCCCGACAAGGGGACAGATCATCGGGAACATGGGCCGGTTGTTGATGGACAGGAAGGATGCCTTGGTCAGGCTGGAAACAAGGGAAATCGGGAAGACCCTGAAAGAGAGTGCCGGTGAAATTCAAGAAGCCATAGACACCTGTCTTTTTTTCCAGTCCGAGGGAAGAAGGCTCTATGGCCAGACGGTCAACAGTGAACTCCCCGACAAAGAACTGTTCACTTACAGAAGGCCACTAGGAGTCTGCGGCATCATCAACTCATGCAACTTCCCATCAGCGGTCCCATTCTGGAAGATGATTCCTGCAATCATGTGCGGCAACACCTGCGTCTGGAAGTCCCCACAGGATTCCCCACTCCTGTCTTTCGCCCTAGCCAGGATCATGCACGAGGCCGGACTTCCTGACGGCGTGATAAATCTCGTTCACGGTAAAGGAAGCGGGGCAGGCCAATACCTCGTGGATGCAGTTGACGAGGGCCTCGTCAACAAAATATCCTTCACGGGGTCAACAGCAGTTGGGAAGATGATCGGGGAGATCTGCGGACGAAATCTAGTCTCCTGCTCACTGGAACTTGGTGGAAAAAACCCCTTGGTAGTCATGCCATCAGCGAACCTTGAAAATGCGGTCGAGGGTGCCTACTGGGCTGGATTCGGAACAGCTGGGCAAAGATGCACTAGCCTAGGAAACCTGATCGTCCACGAGAAGATCTATGACGATTTTATGGGATTGTTCATGGAGAAAGTCAGGAAAACCAAGATCGGTGACTCAATGAGGGACGGTGACGTTCTCTACGGCCCCATGCTCTCATCGAAATACGCCGATGAGTTCCTCCAAAGCCTCGAGATTTGCGAGGCCAGCGGTGCCGATCTTATCTTCGGAGAGGGTCGAATTACCAAAGACTCGGCGCCAGACGGTTTCGTAGCGGATGCTGAGGAAGGTGTGTACATGTGGCCTCATGTCTACACGGGCGTAACCGAAGACATGGAATGCTTCCACGAGGAGATTTTCGGCCCCGCCGTCACCATCGTCAAGGCCCGAGATTTCGATCATGCCCTACACTTGGCGAATGCCTCGCCATATGGGTTGTCCAGTGCTATCTACACCAACGACAGGTTGGAGGCCTACAGGTTCAAAACAGGCATAAAAGCAGGTATGACGGGTATAAACAACTCCACGACGGGAGCAGAGGCCCATCTTCCGTTCGGTGGTGTCAAGGGATCGGGCAACGGCACACGTGAGTCCGGGATCTGGGTAATCGAGTCCTACTCCTACTGGCATGCGGTGAACGATGAGCTATCGGGGAAGCTACAGCTCGCCCAAATGGACGTCGATGAGATCCACATCGAAGAAGCTGAAGTGAACTATGAGGCCTTGGCTTGATTGGTTTTGGGGGCAATACCGTCTTGGATTTAGTGAAAACCTCTATTTTCCCCCGGCCGATAAGCCCCCCATGGCGAAGGGTCCGTGGACAGGCATACTTCTTGCGACATTGATGGTATTATTCTCAACACATTCTCTGTTGATTGAACCGGAATCCAGAACGGAAACCGAGTTTCCCTCGGATGAGATTCGTATGGAGTCCTTTTCTAGCAACTCTCCTGGCCAAGTGTTGGGCCACATCGACACCCATGACACACTTTCGATCGGAAGGCAGTTCGCCTGCGCTGTCACTGAGAACTCTAGTGTGGTGTGCTGGGGCAGAACAGATTACGGTCAAACCGGAATCGGGATCGCGAGCTACGGACAATACCACAACATGACTTACGTGGACGCATTGAACGGGATGGGGATCGTAGAGGTCTCGGCACACCTTGACCACGCATGCGGACTTACCTCTCAAGGTGTCGTCTATTGTTGGGGAAGCAACCAAAACGGCCAAATCGGCAACGGACAAATCGGGGGCAACGTTCTCGTCCCGACCCAGGCCGT
>DAGH01000006.1:64780-124513 GCA_002495675.1 Euryarchaeota archaeon UBA182
CTGTATTGTTGGGGTTTCAACAACAGGGGGCAAGTTGGGAATGGTCAGATTTGCTTTGATTGGAATGGATATTCCAACCCATGCTACAATGGCCAAACTGGGATAGCAACCCCAGAATTGATCAGTTTGCCGCCCGGTGTCGGAGTAACTTCTGTCAGCGTGGGAGGCGAGCACACGTGTGCCACTGGGACTGATGGCGGGGTGTATTGCTGGGGATCCGATATGAATTGCAGAGTCACCGGCGGAGACACCGTTCCTCTTGACTCTATAACCGATGCCGCTGGATGCACTTATTGGTGGATAGCAGAAACACCGCGCAAGCTTGCGATGTCAAACCCAGAAATCTCAATCCAAGATGCCGCGAACCTGTCTTTCGTTCAGGCAGTCGGCGGGTGGGTTTTCTCCTGTGCCATGACCAACTCGGGCGACGGAATTTGCTGGGGCGCTAACACGGAGAGCCAACAGGGGATCGGCAACAACAGCAACGAGCCCTTTGCCGTGGTGCCGACGCTGATTCAAGGCCCCCCGGGGGAGAACATGACCAGCATTTCCTCCACCACGGCCCAAGCGTGCGCCATGTACGACCAGACCGGGGCCTACTGCTGGGGCGATAACTGGGGCGGCAACACGGGGGACTACAACGGTTCGAACGACGTGATATGCAACTACTCAGGCATGATAAATGGTGGTGGCAACATCAATTGTCCGGATCGTGCGGCACCTCATCAGGTCCACACGGGTGAGAATTACACAGCGGTTGTCATGGGCGCTGCAAACGGATGTGGCTTGGACTCCTCGAACGACATCCACTGCTGGGGGGCTTACGCGTTTAACAACATCAACCAGACCCAGCATCAGGTCTACTGGGGGACTCGCATACCGGAACTCATGCAGCTCCCCGGTACGGCGAAAATAGCGCTGGATGACCTAGATTCTGACAACGATGGGATCAACGCCCCGTTTGACCTATGGGCCGAGGGATGCCCATCAGGGTGGTATCAAGACGCCCACAACTCCTGCCAGGAGTCCCCGCCCGGTCACTATGCTGAGGAGGGTGTGCCATGGAACCTGATTATGTGTGAGAGCGGTACCTACCAACCCAACGGAGGGCAGACGTCCTGCATAGACTCGATCCCGGGCTACCATGTCCCAATCGAGGGTGCATTGTCGCAGACCATATGCCCCGCTGGGTCGTACCAACCCAACGCAGGATCCCAGGCCTGTCTCCTCGCCGATCCCGGCCACATGGTGGAGACCCCCGGGAAGACCTTCCAATCTGCGTGCACTATCGGCAGATACTCCTCGACATCCGGAGCGACCGCTTGCTTGAGGGCTAGCCCAGGGTACTACGTCGATACTGCCTCAGCCACCGAGCAGACCCCCTGTCCACCTGGACGATATAGCTCCAACGAGGGATCCGTCTCATGCTCGTCGACCTCACCCGGGCAATACACCTCGGTCAATGCATCGACGCATCCCGAAACCTGTGAACCGGGTTCCTACCAGCCAGACTCGGCAGGCACAAGCTGCATTCTTGCTCCTGTCGGATTCTACGTCTCATCACCGGGATCCACATCCTACCAACCCTGCTTGTCAGGGAAGTACCAACCCGTTGAGGGATCGATAGGATGCGAGGTGGCTCAACCGGGGTACTACACCTCTGGTGTCGGATCCATTGATGCCATTGCCTGCGAACCCGGCTCTTACCAACCAAACAGTGGTGCTGACATGTGTCTCTCTGCGATACCCGGCACCTACGTACCGAACGAGGCAGCCGTTGAGTATGCCACCTGCACCACGGGTACGTTCCAGCCAAATGCCGGTTCATCGGAGTGCTTGGTTGTCGATGCCGGTCACTACGCGACAGGGGAGGGTGCCCAGAACCAGATTCCATGCCCCGTGACGACCTACCAGCCCTTGACTGGCCAGACTAGTTGCAATGATGTCGAAGCGGGCCACTACACGAGTTCTACAGGATCCTCGAACCAAGTACCCTGCGAGCCTGGCACGTATCAACCGATGGCGAAGTCCACGACTTGCCGTGATTCCCCAGCTGGCCATTTTGTCCCGGACAGTGCTTCCACAGCGTTCGTTGCATGCCCAGTGGGGACCTACCAGCCAATGTCGGCCTCGTCATCATGCCTTCAGGCAGATGAAGGCCACTTCGTTGACTCCAGCTCCCAACTGAGCCAGACAGCCTGCCAAAAGGGAACCTACCAACCAAACCTTGGTTCATCAGAGTGTTTACTTGCGGACCGAGGGCACTTCGTGGATACCACGGCTGCGACCGAGCAGACGCCTTGCCCGGCCGGCACATATCAATCGAGAGAGGGGCAGAGCTCCTGCACCTTCACATCTACGGACTTCTTTTCTTCCGAGCCGGGCTCAGTGGACCAGACCCCATGTCCGGCAGGCCAACATCAACCACTGACATCTCAAACGGAATGTGTGGACAAGCCAGACGATGGTGGCCTCCTGCCTGGTTTTGGATTCTACACGGCCATGGTCGCATTACTCACTGCAGCAATCGGAATCCGTTCAAAGCAGGAGAGTTAGGCGTCAAAATGGTGCGCACGCCGGGACTTGAACCCGGGTAACGAGGTTGGGAACCTCGTATCATAACCGCTAGATCACATGCGCATCTTCTCCCCGCCGTGCGAGGGTGATGGGCCCGTGTAGAGACACCGATATGGTGTTTTTGCGAGAGATTGGACATCCAACGATGCACTTTGATACTCACATTCAAGCACCTGTTCTGACTGGCAAAGGCCATGGAAGTCTCGAGAGAGTTGGTCCGCACGGTTGTGTTCATACTTGGACCAATGGTACTGGCATCATACGTGATTGGATTGCGAAGGATGGAGGATCCGATGTCTCTTTGGGGCGGTATCCCAGAATCTTGGAGGCCATTGAACGTGACCTGCATGTTCATAGCCGCCGCGGGCTTTTTGATCGCATGGTGGCACCTTTTATTTGCCTGGGAATATTCAGTCGTGGAAGGAATCGGTTGGCCATGGAGTGGAGAAGTCGACACAGGAGGGCATGCAAGGCTACTCATTGCGATGCTGCTCATCCTAATTCCGTCGATGCTCTGGCTCGAGTTAACTAGGATCCACATAGAAACTGACACAGCCCTGACTCAATGGCTCGTAATCGGGAACCTGTGGTTGGTAGTTTGTGGAAATGTCTTACTGATTATGATGGGTTGGGTGGCATGGCAAAGTGGAGTTGAAGGGACGGGCATCCTTCCCTTCGTCGGCGGATTGATGCTTGGCATTCAAGTAATTGTGAATGATGGTATACTCTGGGTTTGGAAATACCCTTGGTGACTCACGGAAATAGCAACTCACCGCATTCGGGACATGGCAGTCCGGGAATAAACGCCCCAGGCATGAATCCGCAATGCGAACAGATCGATGATTCGATTTCGGCGGACATGGTAATCCATGCTCCCTGATTGCAATTAACTTTGCGAAAGAATCGTGTCAGAAAATGGTCAGCCTTATGCAGTGCCCATGACTGAGAGATTCGGGGTGGAGGCTATGAGGGGCTATCAGCGTCTGCCATTAGTGAAGGGTTTCGGGAAGACACAGAGGATTGACAATTGGTGGAATCAGCCGATGGTCATGGCTGCTGCCCTTAGTTTCGCACTACTCTATACCCTCATTCGTGTGGCAGTTTTGGATGGTAGCATACACTACGAAGACCATCGGGTGACCTCCCCGATCTTCTCTCCAGACGTGCTTCATATCTTCCATGTGACCAACCACCCGGGCTGGATGAATTCAGCCATGTTGATTCTATGGATTCCCTTCGGCTTCAGGGGTACTTGCTACTACATGCGAAAGGTGTACCACCGGACCTTCTTCCAAAACCCTACAGCATGCATGGTCTCAAAACCTGAAATCAACCATACCATTGGCTACTCCGGTGAAAGAGGGATCTTCATTTTCAATAACCTCCATCGCTACATGCTGTACCTTGCCATTGCTATTTTGTCCATGAAGTACTATGACGTTGTTCACACAATGCAATTCAGTGGATCTTGGGGGTTTTCAGTCGGAACCTTAGTCCTTGCAATCGAGTCCTTCTTGCTTACGATGTATGTCATCTCTTGCCACGCATTTAGACACCTCGTAGGAGGCTTCTTGAACCAATGGAGAGGTAGGACCTCATCATTCGCTGGAAGGATTTTCAAATTCTCCAGCCGCCACAATGTTCACCACAATCTATGGTTCTGGACATCTCTGGCCATGGTTTTCCTTGGCGATCTATTCGTGATGGCCGTCGCTGAGGGCCTAATTAGCGACCCAAGATTAGTATTGGGGTGACAATATGCAGGAATACGACACTCATGAGCACGATGTCGTAGTGATTGGAGCCGGAGGTGCTGGCTTGAGGGCTGCGATAGAGGCCAGTTCGATGGGTGTGAGCGTAGCATTGGTCTGCAAATCAATGCTTGGCAAGGCACATACCGTTATGGCCGAAGGAGGTGCAGCAGCGGCCCTTGGCAACAAAGACGCTCGAGACTCTTGGAAAACCCACTTCAGAGATACGATGAAAGGCGGGAAGTACCTCAATGATTGGCGAATGGCCCAAATCCATGCCAAAGAAGCCCCAGATCGAATCAGAGAGCTGGAGACATGGGGTGCTGTGTTTGACAGAACCAGGAAAGGCAGAATAAATCAGAGGAATTTCGGAGGTCACACGTATCCAAGACTGGCACACATCGGAGATGCAACGGGATTAGAGATCATTCGCACCCTGCAAGAGAAAGGTGTACACATGGGGATGGATGTTTACATGGAATTTACAGTTTGTGAACTTTTCAAAGACGGTGATAGGGTAATTGGATGCCTAGCATATGACAGGCAAAGAGGTAGAGTACATTTGTTCAAAACAAAATCGATTGTGCTAGCCACAGGGGGCATTACCCGATGCTGGTCGGTCTGCTCCGGATCGTGGGAATACACAGGCGACGGACATGCTCTGGCCTACTGGGCAGGGGCAGAGATGGGCGACATGGAATTTGTACAATTCCATCCTACAGGAATGATTTGGCCCCCCAGTGTGAGAGGGATTTTAGTCACCGAGGGAGTCAGGGGGGAGGGTGGAATGCTCCAGAACTCAGAAGGCAAGAGGTTCATGTTTAACTACGTCCCTGAGATGTACAAAGAGGAGTTTGCAGATACGGAGGAAGAGGCATTGGCGTGGGTCCAAGAGGTCATATCCGATCAACAAGCGACGAAAAGGAGGCCTCCTGAGCTTCTAACCAGGGATGTCGTGGCTAAGGCCATCAACAGTGAAAAAGCCGCGGGCAGAGCAAGTGAACATGGTGGCGCCTATCTGGATATCTCTTGGAGACCTCCGGACCAGATAAAAAAGAAGCTCCCTGGAATGTATCACCAATTCAAAGAGCTAGCGGGAGTTGATATAACTAAACAACCCATGGAGGTTGGCCCAACAGCTCACTACGTCATGGGTGGAGTAAAGGTTGACCCAGAAACACAAGAATCGACGGTTAAGGGACTTTTTGCTGCCGGCGAAGCAGCGACTGGGCTCCACGGAGCCAATAGACTGGGAGGCAATTCACTCTCTGATCTTGTGACCTTTGGGAGGCGAGCAGGCCTGTACGCGGCCAAGTCTGCCGCAGCCATCGATTCATGGACAGATATTGCGACCGATGATGTTGATTCTGCAATTTCGAAGATAATGGCCCCACTATCCCGAGAGGGGGGGGAAAATCCTGCTACTATCGTCAACGAGTTGAGGGAAATGATGCAGGAGAAAGTGGGCATAATCAGAAATCAAGAGTCTCTTGAGGAAGCACTAAATGAGCTCGAAATCTTCAGAACAAGGTCGAAGGAATCCTCTCCCGGAGGAGGAGTGATCTACAACCCAGGATGGCATCAAGCACTTGAGTTGGAAGCAATGATCGACGTCAGCAAAATGTGTGCGCTTGCCGCATTGGAGCGCGAAGAGAGCCGAGGAGGGCACACAAGGGAAGACTATCCCGTGCCGAATCATGAGAAGTGGGGAAGCCTAAATAGCGTAATTTCCATGAACGAGCAAGGAGAAATGCAAATAGAACACAGAACCTACCCACCTATCCCAGAGGATTTGATGGGGCTGTTGGATTCAGATGATCTTGAAGGTGGACATTGATGAATAAGGAAGTCACTTTTCGAGTATTCAGAAGCCATACCGGCGAGAGGCCCTACGCAACACATCCTCGGACAGAGTCCTCCGTTGGGAAAATGGAGGACTACACTGTCGAATACGATGACGGGATGGTGGTCCTAGACGTTATTCACAAGATTCAGGCTGAGCACGCCCCTGATCTAGCCTGTCGTTGGAACTGCAAGGCAGGGAAGTGTGGGTCATGCTCTGCAGAGGTAAATGGTAAATCCAGATTGATGTGTATGACAAGAATGTCTGATATAATTGAAGAAACTCCTGACGAGGAGCCAGTCACAGTCAGGCCGATGCAGGGTTTTCCACTAATTCGAGATCTGGTCACAGACACAAGCTGGGCCTACGAGATGAACAAGAAAATGGTTCCAGTGAGTGGCCCAGACAAACTTGACTGGGAATTCAACCAAGACGAGGCGGACAGAATTCAGGAATTTAGGCAATGCATTGAATGCATGCTCTGTTTGAATACCTGTCACGTACTTAGAGAACATGAGAAATTTGACGAGTTCGCCGGACCAAGATTCTTCGTTAGGCTTGCAGGATTAGAAATGCACCCACTTGACACCGAGAGTCGCATCCCACAGATCAAGGAAGACTTCGGAATTGGATACTGCAACATAAACAAGTGCTGTACGAATATATGCCCTGCAGGAATCAACATTACCGATAACGCAATAATTCCGCTCAAGGAAAGAGTAGTCACAGAGTACTACGATCCCATTGCTATGATCGCAAAGAAAATTGGGCTCAGGAAATAGTCGTTTTTTTGTTCCCTCCGAGAGCGATGAGCGCCCTCGGAGGTGTTGCGTGTATCAGACATTAAGGAGTGGGTTTACGCTTAGAGGCGCTTAATACCCGACTTCTTGACGTTGGCTTTCTTGATCTTCGCAGGAAGCCATGCAGGTCCAGAAGCTGGTCTGTCCACCATTGAGACTGATCCTGTGAAACAGTGGACCCTGTTGGTCCCCCTCTCCCTCAGCTCAATGCTGGTGTGACCGCGGGTTGCTGCCTTCAAGGCGGCACCCCTTGGTTGCTTCGAAACGAACACGTGGTCCGAATCTGTTCCATCGCTATTTAGCAAAACGAAGTACTTTTTATCACTCATAGTACAATACCTCCGGCCTTCTACAATACTGTTGTATATATATCCGTTTCCCCGATTTCGATAGACTGCGGCGCTGAGTTGGTGGAAAAGGGGTTTTCTGAAAGAAAAAACATCCTTTAGAGTTCTGCACAGGCAAGTGTCTTTGTGGTGGTGACCCCGTCTAGGGACCTAAGTTTCTCAACTACCAACCTAGCGATATCTCCAACGGAACCAGCCTCGACTTTTACGATCAAGTCATGATCTCCAAACAGTACGTTTGCCTCCGATACAAAATCAAATTTCTCAGCCTCTTGTTGGATCCTGATTTCGGATCCCGGTTCTACATTGATCAGCACAAAGCCCGCCGCCATGATGGTCCATGAGACGTTCAGAGTGATGAAGGCTTCGTAAAAGGGCTCATTCAGTCGATGAGGATATACGTCGAGGCTTGTCCGGATGGTTGTGGCTGAGACTATCATCGTGAGGGAATGCCAATTTGGTCAAGTTCGATTCATGTACGGGGACCTCACCAAAGAAGAGGGTGATATTCTGGTCACTCCCGCGAACAATCGACTTGCTGGGAGGGAGGGTGTGGATGAGGTCGTCCATCAGGCTGCAGGCCCAGAACTGAGGAAACACACTCATGGAATAGCCGTTGAGAGGCGAAAAGAGAATCTCCCCCCATGTGGTGTCGGCGAGGCGGTAATTACCCCTCCATTCTCACTACCTCACAGCAGCCTGATCCACGTAGTTGGACCTGATTGCCGACGTCCTACTCAAGACAATGACAGAAGGGAGTTGTTGAAGGCCGCATATGCCTCTCTTTTCGACAGAATCGGAGAGATAGAGAACAGGGGAACAATTGTGTTGCCTCCACTGAGTATGGACATCTTTGCATACCCACACCGTGAAGGTGCCAGGATGACTATGGAAATCGTTCTCGCTTGGATGGACTCTGGGGCCGACCCTGGTGTGGAGAAAGTCAAGATAATTACTCAGGAATCGAATTTTGTGAACAATATGAAAACTGTTTACAGAGAGTCTGAGGACAGGTTTCCTGGCGTGGACAGAACGAGAGAGTATCGAAGAGGATTGATAGATTAACCCACATGCTTGAACTCGCCAAGATTCCCGTGTCTCTGCACTGCTTCGTCTATATCCATTCGACCGACTGCAACTGCTTTTGCAAGAGACTTTGGGATGGTAACCCTACCTCCAGACGTGGACCTAGACCTTCTTTGAATTTCTTTTATCTCCCCCTTTGAGGGATCCAACTGTATTTTGTTTACCACCTGTTTTCCTTTTTTCTGTGCTATTCTAGCTGCAGATGCTGCGTGGCTGTGGCGTGATCCCATTGATGTTCGCCTCTCGTCAACAACCTCCACGCTGTGCCCTCTGGCCAGACAGACGTTGACGAGTCTGCAGGAGATTGTTTTCGAGCCATCGCCTATTTTGATAGTGTGGCCAATTGGCCTCAGATCGGCAAGGATTGAATCAATCATGTTGACTGTCTCGTCGACTGATTCAAGTTGCATAGACCCCAATAATCTACTTCTTGATATCCATGCTAGACCTGGCCTAGGTCCGGGGTCCACTCCAAATATGATGTGATTTATTGATTCGGATGTCCCCAATATTGCGGCTGTGATTGCCGCATCGAGATTTTCAATAGTGCATCCAAAACCCCGTGGATCCCGCACGGATTCCACTTCAGAAGGTGTTCCGAACCAAATTGGCATCGAAGCTGGGACTGGATCGTCGGGACTCAGTTGGATTGGCCTGATACCTGTCGAGCGCAATGCTTGAATCAATCTGTATGCGAGTTGGTAGTCCTGGGTCCTGACTCCCGCAATGTCCATTGTAGACAATGCATGGCCGCCGGTGTTCAAGCCTTACTATTGATTGGGCCTTCGTGATGGTTGTTTCGAAAGGTAATCGCTAGTTTCTGGTAAATCAGACCGGTGTCGTCATTAGCCTACCCGATAGGATGCGGTGTCATGAGCGGCCCCTATGAGCGTGAATTAAGATCCGTCCTCGCTGGGGAGAGGAAGGGAGTATTGGCAATAACTAGGTCTTGCAACGAGGTTGAAAGAGCTCGGGCAATGCAGGTTTGTGAGCGACCTTTTCTGGTCGTCAGAGCGCCCGGGAGCGGATCAGAGGGTACAGGTGATCTCCTTGTTTTGAGGGGGGACGTTTGTTTCCCAATAGAGGTTAAATCGTCAAAAACGAGTAAAATTTACCTTTCAGGAAGGACAATGACTCAATATGAAGCCTTCAAGGAAACGGGCGAACGCTGCGGTCTATTACCGCTCTATGCATTCAGACTAAAAGGAGTCAGAGGAGATAGTTGGAGGATCCTATCAGTTCCAGTTGAGGGATTGAGTGGAAAGATGAGATTAATCGCCAATAGGGTTCCTAATCTACCACTCACGAGGAATGGGGCCCCACACCTGGATTGGGAAAGTGGCATGCCATTGCACAGATTCATTGCCATGATTTGTAGGTCGGATGGCTCGAGAGGATCTGTCACAGCTACTTCGTAAGTTCCCGATCAATCCGGTCCAATATAATTCGGATATCATCAATCTCACGCTTCGATATCTCCAAATCAATACGGTCGAGACGGGCTTTTATGGCCTCATACTCCTTCTTAACTCTGATAATAGCCCGGTCTTCTCTGCTTGCATCCGATACCATTGACCGACTGGGGTAGGAGGTTGTTTTAGTGTTCTCGGAATAGTGACATTTGAAGCAGGCCGCCATATCGGTCGTACCATGGATGACGATTCATTGGGCTTGAATCAAATCCTAATGATTGCGGGACTTGTACTCCTGACTGTGAATGGTCTGCTTAGTCTTCCGCTTGGAGGCTTCCTGATTTTATGGTACATTTCGATACTATTCCTAGATAGAAACGGATATCTGGAGAGGTGGGATTGTTCGAGAGTCTTGGGCATCATATTGATGATTAGAACAAACAAGGGAAAAGAAACAGCCGATTTCATAGCCCGCCCCAGACGTTTTTGGAGGATTTTTGGGGAGGCCTCAATTTGGCTTTGCTTCGCAGTCATGCTCTTCTTAATTTTTGGAATAGCTGCAAGCGCAATAAGCACAGCTGTGGAGCCGGCTCAGCAGGAGGTTCTGCCTGCAACAGATATTTTGTTCATCCCAGGAGTGACCAGCTTTGTTCCAATTTTCTGGCCTATTCTTGCACTAATCGTGGCTGTTGTGGTTCACGAGTATGGACATGGCCTGATGGCACGAGCCCATGGAATGAGGATTCGATCTTTTGGGATACTCATTGCAGGAATTATTCCAGTCGGGGCATTTTACGAGCCAGACCAAGAAGAAATGAGAATTGCCCCCCAAAGGGATCGGTTGAGAATGTTTGCGGCAGGGCCATCAGTCAATATTGTGATGACCTATTTTGTCGTCATACTTCTAGCAGTGGTTTCTTCGGGATTAACCGCGAAGCAAGATGGCGTGTACGCAGTTGGGATAATTGAGGGTTCGGGGGCAGATGAAGCCGGCCTTCTTCCGTATGAATTGATTTCTGAGGTGGATGGAGTTGCCATCGCAACTGGTGACGACTTAACTGGAATCCTAAACCAACATGATTCGGGAGATTTGGTTACCATGCTCGTCAGTTCAAACCCCATGCGTGGCGACGTCGTATTCAGAGAAATTGATGTCACGCTGACTGATAAAAAAAACTACTACTATCAATTATGTGATGGAGATTCTCAATGTGAGTCCAACGTAGATGCAGCAGGGATAGAGGAAGGGGATGCGTTTCTTGGTGTCAGTGGCATAAGATCTGCAGACTATGCTGCAAGAGCTTACGGACTTCCAATATCAGAGGGTTTGAGTATTGGTGAGCGCCTTGCATCAGCGGCAATTTCGCCCCTCATTTTTAGTGGTGTGCCTATCCAAAATCAAGGTCAGACGATGGTGTTGGAGGAGAGAGCCTTCCTAGGGGCAGGTACAGGAATCATCCCATCCCTGTTGGGAGTAGACGTCATGTTGGGCCTGTTTGATTTTTTGTTCTGGATAATGTGGATTAGCTTTCTCCTGGGTGTTGCCAACCTAATTCCGTTGATACCGTTCGATGGGGGGCACATGGTCCGGAATGCTGGACACATCATTGCCAAAACAGTATTACCGAAGTCCAACCCCTTGAAAATCGAGAGGATTGCGGATCAGATAAGCGGTTATAGTTCACTATTCGTCCTCGCCCTGGTCCTGGTTCCCATACTGCTTCCCAGATTCTTTTAATCTTCCTCGGATAGCATCAAGGATCACAGGCGCCACTAAGATTGCCCCGATCAACATGCTGAGTTTAGTCCATGATTGGTTAGGAACCGCTGGCCATGCACCAGTTGTGAGCAATTTTATCGATCCGAGCCAAGGAATCTCAGTGGATGCGATGCCTATCACCCACTCATCTTTGACTGCCAAGACGGGGTTTCCATTCTGATCCTTGAGGCCCTGACTTCGGATGTATTGATCCGATGCATTTCTATCAGTGGCCCTTAGTTGGTCTAATCTGCAACCATTTGATTTTTCATTGTCTCCAGTTGTAAGATAACCCTCATGAGCGGGGACCCATCGGTCAATTCTCAAGTTTCCACCGTGCGGATAACAACGATAGTCAATGATCAGGGAAATCTCCTCAGCGGCCCTGATGTCAGTTCCAGGGACGTCCCAACCGCCAGTCTCATTCCTCAATGCTTTGAGAATTGCCCTGTGTATCACGGGAGTATCGGTGCCGCCGTTCTTCTGGTAGATTATGACGTCACCTGGCATGCCATGACTCTGGTGGCCATAGAACTGATTTCCTTCTTGTATTGATTCCACATACGTGACAATTTGATCGGTCCTTTGAGGGGAGTTTACCAATACCAAATCTCCAGCATCTATCGATCCAACTTCCCCTTGTTCTGAGTGAATCATAGAGTTGCTCTCGACAACTACAAGGGGGGGCCATGAGCCAGTATATGCCCACAGGCCAGAAAGGATAGCTATCACCATCCCGATTGAGATTGCTACCTCTCTGAGCATGGTTGATTTCATCTCAATCAAATTCCTCATTTTCTGCTGGGGCGGGTGATGTTAGCCATAGTAACATTGTCAGGGATGTCAACAATATTCCGGAGACTGGATCTAGGTATGGAGGAGGGTGGTTTGCATCACCAGTCCCAAGAATGAGGTCATTGATGGAAGTTGTCAATCCATCCATGCCCCCAATGCTTGCCTCAAGGATCAGCATTGAAATCGAGATTGTCGTCACAACAATAATCCCTTGGTGGGTATACTGTTTCTTGATCAGCTGTAGGTTGGGGAGAACGCGTGATAGCTTTGAGTTAGTATTTGACCACCATTTTGTTCGTGAAATTGCTGTAGATGGGGTCACCCTCCACCTTCGATTTGGCTTGATTTCCATTTGTTCATAAATCCCGAGAACGCGGGATTTGTAGGAGGACCCCAGTGATTCTGCTGCGTCTTCAAATTCCTTTCTTCTCCGTATTATCTCTGTCCTGTTATCCTGTGAGCAAATTTGCTCAAATGTCGACCTGAGTGAAATGTACAAAAAGAACTCTGGGAGAAGGAAAAAGCACCCTATTCCACCAAGAATGAGGCAGGCCCAACTGATAGGGACCAATGACGAGGCCTGGGGGTCAGTCGCACCACCCAACATTATGAAAAGGAGGCCCCACACAGTCGATCCGACAGATATGATAGAAGCATAGGCAGTAAGGGGGTAGTGTAAATCTGGGTTATCTGCCCACCATTTCCTAAGCATCCTGCTGGATCCAGATCGGGCCACGTCCCCCGGAGGAGCGGTCTGAATTAGTCACTTGCGGGTGGTTGGTCCTGTGGAACATGTCTTTTTCCATGCCATAGTCCCCCTAGACCTGTGCGACCTGACGAGGAGCTGGTTCCTGAGGTATCTATCCTACTGGACAGTCTATCTTGGACCCCAACCCCTATTCAGGAGGTGGCGATGAAACCTCTTCTTTTGCGAAAGGACGCCTTATTGGTTGCGCCAACTGGAAGCGGTAAGACCGAGGCTGCAATCATCCCAATAGCCTCAAACGTAATTTCAAGTGACTGGCAGGCATTGTCCGTGCTCTACGTCACACCTCTAAGGGCCCTAAACAGGGACATGGATCAGAGACTAGGACCATTTTTGGAACCCCTTGGCCTCACTGTATCACTCCGTCATGGAGATACCTCAAAAAAAGAGCGGGCGAAACAATCGAAGAGTCCGCCAGACATTCTGATTACCACGCCAGAAACCCTCCAGATCATGTTACTAGGTTCCAGGCTAAGAAAACACCTAGCGAAGGTTCGCACGATCGTCATTGACGAGGTTCATGACCTCGCAAGTTCGGAGCGTGGTTCACAACTGTTAGTTGGGATCCAAAGAATACGCGCACTAGCTGGAAGAAAAGTGCAAGTTGTGGGGCTATCAGCTACGGTCGGGAACGCAAATGAGGTTGCGAGATGGTTTTCCAAAGACGCAGTGGTAGTGGAAGGCCCATCACCAAGGTCAACCGAGGTTTCGGTTCACGTTGAGCCCGCAACTCCCGAGGATGAAGCGTTGTCAGTAACTTGGAATGTATCCCCCCGTGCCATATCTTCACTGAGAAGGCTAACAAGCCTAATCAAAACATCTTCTCCAGCCTTGGTTTTTGTGAATTCGAGGTCGAATGCCGAGACAGTGGCCCAGCGCATGCTTCAAATCTCCCCAGAGGTCAGAATCGGAGTACATCATGGAAGTCTTGCGGCTCAAACCAGAGAGCATATGGAGAATTCCCTGAAAAATGGTCAGCTGGATGCGATGATCTGCACATCTAGTCTAGAGCTTGGAATAGACGTCGGATCGATCAAGGCGGTGCATCAAATACAATCTCCCAGAAGTGTAGACAGCCTGCTCCAACGGATCGGAAGGTCCGAACACAAATTGGGAGGAACTGGACGAGGTGAGGTCCTCGTATGGGAGCATGATGATATCGCCGAATCGGCTGTAATTGCGAGGAAGGCTCTTGCCAAGGAATTACCTGATATTGATTGGCGTCCCAATCCGATAATAGTTGCAGCAAACCAACTGTTGCAAATGGCAATGGAGAGGAAGGTTGTACCTCTCCAAACCGCCCATGGCATACTTGCATCTGCATCGGTGTTCAGAGACTGGTCATTTGAAGATACCATGGCGACTCTTAGGGTACTCGATGATCGTTGGCTACTTAGGTTGGTAGAGGATCCTAATAATTCAGACATTATTACTTGGAGTACAATGATCTGGGAGGAGGTTTCGGGCCTCATTGACGACGCTGACTTTCCTGATTCTCGCCCAATCCCTGGCGATTATTCTGACTCGGAACTGAAAAAAATGAGATTGAAAATGGTGGGCAATCTGCCTGAATTTTTGTCTGACGGTTGGTTTCAAGGCGCTGGCAAGTTAATGTCTACGAGAGGGGACCATTATTCGATGATTCCAGACGAGTCTTTGTTTAAGATTCGTGATCTGGTTAGTAGACGAGTCCTTGGAACAGTTGATGAGTCATTTGTACTATCTTTGAACACAGACGGCAGCGAGGATGCTGAGGGCAGGCCTAGGACATTCGTAATGGCGGGAAGAACTTGGCAGATTGTGGATGCAGATCCTGAGCAGAATGAGTTAGTTGTAGCGCCAGTGTCTCAAGTAGGAAGCGCTCCAGTTTGGTCAGGGGAGTTGCCGCCAGTCCCTTCTGAGGTCGCCATCGAAGTTGGACAGATGCGAAGGAGGGTTTTGGAACTCGTGAATAAAAGCACAAAGAGTGAGGATGAGATCTCGTTTGATGATTATCCATTATCACAGGAAGCTGCTTCGTTGTATATCCAGACCGTAGTTGACCACTTCGATTCCACCGGCTATGTACCGGATGACAAGACTTTGACAATTGAATTAAGAGAACATGCCATTATCTTGAATTGCTGTCGTGGATCAAGGATAAACGAGACTTTAGCCCATTTCATCCAAGCCATGGGATCAGGCCTTGGCGGGAGCATGGGGGTTGCCGTTGTTGATCCCTACAGGATATCATTCAGGATTCCAGGCGTGAGGGCTTCCGACATAGAGAAGTGGCTGCGTGAGACCTCGCCACTTGCCTTGGAAGCAATATTGAGGATGACCATACCAAACGGGAGGGCCATCAGGGCCAGATTTGTGCAAGTTGCTCGGAGATTCGGCATACTAAGAAAGGACGTAGACCCCAGAAAAGTGAACATTTCAGGGATGCTCAAGCGCTATCATGGGACTGCGGTAGTGGAGGAGACCTTGTCAAAGTTATTCCATGAAAGAATGGACATTGTGGGGGCCATGGAACTGATGTCGGAATTACAACTCGGTTCTATCGAGATCATCACAACTCCTCCAGGGCCGCTCGGACAATCACCGAGGTCTGAACGGGACATGCTCCTTCCTGCTTGGGGCGATAAAGAGTTGCGAGAGAGGTTGGAAACAAGATTGTTATCAGAACGGTGTATTCTGGTCTGCTTGAATTGCCATAATGTGCATAGAAGTCGGGTTAATAGGCTTGAACATGGTATTGGAGATTGTCCAGTTTGTGGCGGGAGTATGAGATGCTGCGGGCCAGAGAGGATGGAAGAAATGATTCTAGGATGGGTGAAAAGTAGGGACCCCAAGGATAGGGCAAGGATGCAAAAAAACGCTGAGTTGCTCAATAACCATGGTTTTGAAGCAATTCTCTGTCTGATGGGAAGAGGAATCGGGGAGGAGACTGCCACTAGAATACTGAGAGGATTCCAGACAAATTCCAGAACTGGGTTGCTAAGGTCGATCCACAATTCCGAAATTGAATATGCCAGGACTAGGCGATATTGGTCTTGACAAAACCGCTATTGAGTTCTTGGCTCTCCACCAGTTATGCTTGTGGGGCTTACGGGACGGAACGCAGCCGGAAAGACAACTGTTTTGCAATGGTTCCAGAGACGGGGGTTCCTGACAGGATCATGCTCAGATTCAATTAGAGCATGGTTATCAGAGAACGATATTCAGCCCACAAGAGAGAATCTCATAAATGGTGGGAGGGAATTGAGGAAAAGGCATGGACCGGGGATATTAGCGGAAATGCTGTTGGAGGCTTTTGAGGGCGAGAATGCCGTGATTGACTCCATAAGGACGCCAGACGAAGTCTACGCCCTAAGGAGAAGAAATGATTTCGTTCTGTTGGAGGTGACTGCTGATCCTGAAACCCGGTGGCTAAGGGCAGAGGCAAGGGCAAGATCTGGTGACCCAATGACCAAAGAGGCTTTTTTGGAGGTTGAGAGATTGGAACTTGTGTCTAAAGATGCAACGGGCCAATCTTTGATCGCGACATCCGCCTTGGCGGACCATACGGTTGAAAACAACGGTGACCTGGCATCTCTGGAAAGGCATTTAGGAGAGCTTTTTCCTAAAATTTAGGATTCTAAGCCGATCGGATCTTGACACCTGCCTCTCTTAGAAGCCCCATGGACATCTCAAAATCATCCCTCCATCTGTCTGGTATCTCGAGGCCTGATGGGATTACTATCTCTGATACCCCCGCTTGGATGAGGCTGCGCGCACATCTGGTACACGGGGGCCATGTGACATATGCCGTGCATCCCTTCAGAGCAAGACCGATCCTTGCTGCATGCATTATCGCATTTTCTTCTGCATGGCATATCAAGGGATACTTCAGATCCCTGTTTGTAAGTCTATCATCCGAATCTTGTATACCTCGGGGGAACCCATTGAAACCCGTTGATCGAATTTCTCGATCTGGACCTACAACCACACACCCAACCTTCGTCGATGGGTCTTTGCTCCACTCAGATATATGAGTTGCAAGTTTCAAGAATCGTATGTCCCACTTGGCGCTCATGTCAACACCGCGTATTATCTCCTTTTAGAAGCATGGTGACTGGGATGTATCTGGAGGATTGGGTCAAGCTCCCCTCTCCCTGTATGTAAGATTTCAATACAATCTCCCACAAGATGTATGCTGCCCATTACCATTATCCCAGTCCCCTTATCTCTAGAAACGCTGCTTGCTAATTTAATCGCCTCTTTCATATCAATTGGCAAGGATACCGCAGCCCCCGTTCCAAGAGCATTCACAATATTATGTTGATTCTCAGGAGGAAGCCTACCATGTTTTGGTTCTAGAATTAGAACATGCTCAATCATTTTGCGTTCAATTGCAGCTTTGACCGGGGCCAGTACCCTGTGAAGATTTTGTTTCTTTGTCAATCCAATGATGAGTGTGGTGGGTTTCTTCAGCCTAGTCATCTCTGATAGTATACTTTCGTAGTTATGGGCAGCACTCAGGAATATCTCGTTATTTCCAAATCGATATGAGCTAGAGTCCCTGCCTGGCCACAGAGGATCTTCATGATCAACTTCCCAGCCTAGCATATCCCCTATCGCGACTGCCATTGACCTGCTGATTACCCAAGGGGAGTCTCGGTTTCCGGGGCTATGAATTATCAAATCGCCGCCGATAATCCTTCGCGCTTCATCCACAAGATCGGAGTGTTCCGTGTTGAGCATCACCAAAGGCACACCCTCTCGATGAATTCCTGCCTTTTCCCTAAGAATGTGAATCAGCGTAGGGCCAAGTACCTCCATGTGGTCTTCTGAGATTGTTGTTATGGCACAGAGGTCTGCCTGAACGCAACTCGTCGCATCCAGCCTTCCTCCCAACCCTGTCTCAATGATTGCTCTCCCTATCTTTGCTCTTCGAAATGCGAGCATTGCAACGAGCATCGTTTTCTCAAAATACGTGACCTCGATCTCGGGCTCCTTCTCTGAAGCTAGCCTTATCTCAGAAAGGGATAAGTCAAATTCCTCTGAGCTAATTGGTCTTCCATCGATCCTCACTCTCTCCTCAACACGCACTAGGTGAGGAGAACTGAACATTCCCATCAGAACGCCATTTGCCGCGCCTCTTGCCGAAAGGTGTGCACAAAGGGATCCCTTTCCGTTCGTGCCTGCTACATGGATTGAAGGAAATGAGGACTCGGGGTTTGATAATCGACTCAAAATATCCTTGATATGCTCAAGTCCCAGTCGCATCCGCTTCTTGCCGGGGGTAGGAGCCAGCCAGCTACGAAGTTCATCGTGAGACCATTCTGCCATGCATCGACGACGGGTCACCCTGATATGATCCTAGACTATGGGGGTCACCATGGCAGACAAAAAAATGGGAGGAATGGCCTGGACTTCGATGATCGGAATGGCAGGAATGTTCGTGGCGACCATTTGTATTGGGATATTTATTCAGCCTGCATGGAACTTCGAGGAGGCCAAAGCCTTCGGGGAAGAAGGATCCACAGAGGCTAAAAATATCATATTCGAACTGATAATGATCTTCCTTTTCACAGCACTTGTGATATGGCTCGCAAGAAAAGGACTTCAAGCCGCAATAAAATACTTCATTCTTTTCGCACTATGGGTATCAATGCTGTACGCTACAGTGCCAATATTCGCATTGATCGGAGGACTTGCCGGCATGGAAGGTCAAGACCCTTGGGGGTTCGCCTTCTTTGCTTCCCCTGTCGTTTCACTTTTATCCATAGTCGCACTTTACAAGTATCCCGAGTGGTGGGTTGTGAACAGTGTTGGAATGGTAGTAGGCTCGGGCGTTATCGTGATGCTTGGGATTAGTTTCGTCCCAGTACTGATTTGTGTATTCATGATTGCAGCTGCAATTTACGACTACTGGGCGGTGCATCGATCCAAGCACATGCTTGAGCTAGCCGACACAATGATCGATCTGAAACTCCCAGTTGTCCTAGTCGCACCAAAGGACACAAGCTACAGCTTCATTGGGAAAAAGGGAGACATGAAACCAGGGGAGGGCATAGAACGCCGAGGTCAACCTGGTGCATCAGGAATTCCCCCGAGCCCAGATAGTGAGAATAGTGGTGGAAAGGGTCGTGACGCCCTATTCATGGGATTAGGAGATGTCATATTCCCGGGGATGCTTGTAATTTCTAGCCTAACCTACATGCCAGAAGTAGGAGGGGAGGTGTTCAACCCATACGGCACCATGTACCTCGGTCAACTCTTGGTCGCGCTAGGGACCCTGCTAGGTGGCCTAGTAGGTTACGCAGGATTGATGACATTCGTCGCCAAGGGGGAAGCACAACCAGGTCTCCCGCTTCTAAACGGAGGAGCAATCATGGGATACATAATTTCAGGAATCATATTCGTGGGTCCAACAGCGCTTTGGCAAAACATATCGTTGTTCTGACCCGGCAATCGCCGAATCCCTCAAGAAAGCCGGTTATCACCCAGCGCCGGGACCAATGCTGGACATACAGATATTCCGAGATGATCCTGATAGAATCAGGGCTGATTTTTCCAAACGAGGTATCGATGGCTCCATCATTGATGAAGTTCTTCTCTTAGATGATAGGTGGAGGGAAGTTAGGTTTGAGGTAGATCAACTCAGAAAATCCCGGAACTCAGCCGCCAGGATGATCTCTGAGGCCAAGAAGAAAGGGGATGAAGGAGAGGTCAAATCAATACTTGGTGAGGTAAGCAATTTAGGGTCCAAAATTGAGAGCCTAGAAGAGGAGGCAGAACGATTAATTTCCAAAAGGGACTCAATAAGAATGCAGATACCCAATCTACTACATGAGGCCGTGCCAACCGGAGAGAATGATCAGAAAAACGTTGAAATCAGCAGGCATGGTGAATCCCCGATCTTTAATTTCGAGCCAAAGACGCATAATGAACTCATAGAAATGAATCGGTGGGTTGACCTTCCCAGGGCAGGTAAAATTACTGGGTCTCGGCAGTATTTCCTCATGGGGGATCTTGCTAGGCTTGAAATGGCTCTTCAACAGTACTCTGCAGACTTTCTCATCGACAGGGGTTACACGCTAGTACAACCACCCTTGATGATGAACAGGAAGGCGTACGAGGGTGTCACAGATCTATCTGACTTCGAGACTGTAATGTATGGGATAGAGCCCGATGGATATTATCTCATAGCTACAAGTGAACATCCTCTTACCGCCATGATGATGGATGAGGTTATCGAACCCGCCAATCTGCCAATCAAGATGGTGGGAGTGAGTCCATGCTTTCGCAGAGAGGTCGGGGCCCATGGGATGTCTGACAGGGGAATTTGGAGAGTTCATCAGTTTACCAAAGTCGAACAGGTGATCATCTGCAAGCCCGAGGAATCGTGGGGCTATCATACTGAATTATTAGGCAACGCGAAGGACCTATGGGACAGTTTAGGCCTCCACTATCGCGTCGTCGATATCTGTACGGGGGACATTGGCACTGTTGCATCACGAAAATATGACCTAGAGGCGTGGTTGCCGGGAGCAGGAGAATTCAAGGAAGTGGTTTCCTGTTCAAACTGCACCGATTATCAGGCAAATAGACTCAAGATGAGGTATAGGAAGAGTGGTGGAAACGAGGCCGTTCATACACTAAACTCCACTGCTGTTGCGACCAGTCGGGCGCTCGTCGCTATCATAGAACAATACCAGACAAACAATGGGGCTGTAATCGTACCGGATGTTCTGATACCATGGATGCGCGGGAAGAAAATCCTGGAACCGAATCAATAGGATTTAACCTGCATTAGCCATTTTCAATCCACATCGCCCTTATTTTTCGATCTGTCCTGGAACCATAGGTTGATTCGCTTGAAAATGATCCTACTAACAACCATGGAGATCAGTAGGAAGATGATGCTAGTCCACCATGGGGCATCATCGCTCGTTGCGAGTAGAAGCGTGATCAGAAGTATTAACGCGCCGTAGACTGCCCTGAATGCTGAGTAGATCAATACCCCTCTAAACCATGGCGAGGCCGATATTCGATTCCATGAAGGGAGGGGCATAAATTTCAACGGTCAGCCGCTTCTCAAAGTCATGTCGGATGCAAGGCATTGATCATGGGGTGGCTCCCCAGACAGATCAATGGAGATCATCCTGATCCTCTCATTCCTCCTATTCATGGGCTTCTTCGCAGCCGTGGGCCTTTCCTCGATCCGAGTCAAGGAGAACACCACGGATGATTACTTGGTTGCTGGGCGTGGAATGCACCCGGGCTTGGCGGCATTGTCAGCTGTTAGTACCTGGAACAGTGGATACATGTTCATCGGGTTTATTGGTTTCACGTATACCATCGGCTATTCTGTCATTTGGATCGGTCTCGCATCCACAATTGGACAGATTGTGGCATGGATATGGTTGTACAAATTCATCCAGGAGCAAGCGAATGAGAGGGGCGTTCGATCGCTCTCATCCCTCGTATCTCGTGTCAGTGGGGCTCCTGAGGCTAAGTTGGCAGCCGCGCTGTCAGTTCTGTTTCTGTCAGTTTACGCTGCAGCTCAACTAACGTCCGGAGGAAAGGCGCTGTTTGCGATGATGGGGTGGTCCGAGCTAATTGGCATTTTAATTGGATTTATTCTGGTTGTTGCTTATTGTTATGCGGGAGGAATTCGCGCATCGATTTGGACTGATGCGGCCCAATCCTGTGTCATGATCGTGGGGTCTGTCCTACTTTGTTGGGTTGCAATGGGCGAAGTCGGTGGCTTCAATGGGCTCCATGATGGTCTAAATTCTCAAAATGAAAACCTCACTAATATGTTTCCACCGGACCTGAAACTTGGAGTGACGCTTTGGGTTTTTGCGTTCTTCCTAGGGGGACTTGGAGTGGCCGGCCAACCACAGGTCGTCTCTAGGGTAATGACGCTCGGAACCGATAGGGACAGAAAGGAGGCCATGATTTGGTTTTTCGTCTGGCAAACACCGTTCATTTTACTCATGCTCATTATTGGGCTTGCAAGTCGGGTGACCTTCACATCATCGGATTTTGATCCCGAGTTAGGCCTGCCGATGATGGCCATGGAGACCCTGGGGCCTTTTTGGGTAGGCTTGATTCTAGCTTCCATTTTTGCGGCGACGATGTCCACTGCAGACAGCCAAGTATTGGCTTGTACTGCTGCCATCACTGATGACATAATTCCGAAATGGAGCCAAAATCATACGATGACAAAAGTAGTCACATTACTTGTGGCCTTACTCGCAACCACAATTTCAATTGTCGGTCAATACATTCCCGGTGGAGACTCGGTGTTTGCACTGGTGGTTCTAGCAGTTTATGGCCTTGGAGGGATATTCATCCCAATGCTGACCATTCGATGGATGGGGTACGAGCCTGACACCTTTCACTCAATCGTGATGATGATTTCAGCATTAGTGGCTGTCATTGTTTGGAGGCTTATCGGACTTAACAATGAGATTTTTGAATCTGTCCCAGGGATGGGTGCTGCCTTCGCGGCTCACTTCATCATGAGTCGAACAAGGACACCTGATTCTTCCCCACTTGGTCGGTATGCCATGCCAAGTGGTCGTGTTATCGGAATATCCGCGATGATTATTCTAGCCCCTATGTCAGCTGCCGAGGTCGGCTATTTCCTTAGCCGATCTGAAGATAGTGGGACCCTGGGGGGTGTTGGAAATTATACAGTTATCCTTCAAATCGAGAATGTGGTACTTGTCGAAGATGAGGAATACATTGCAGATGGGGATGTGATTGATTTTGACTACCTGTTCACTCAAGTCGATCGAGAAGATGGTTTTCATGTCGCAGAAGTGCAAATGGTTTGGACCTATGATGAGACAAACGAGGAAGCTGATCCAAATTCATTCCAAGAACAAGCAGCATGTGCAGTCAACCCTGGCAACGACGCAATGGACTCAACTATCGGAGAATTGGAACATAATGGCTTCTTTTCAACGGCACAGGGTGATGAGGTGACAGGCATAGGAATTGTAAATGAGGAGTTCTGGTCTGGTTTTTCATGGTTAGTCACCGTATCGGGTGCATTATCTGGTGATGATCTGGGCAACGGGACTCAAGCTTGGAATATATCAGGTCTTTCCGAGGGCGAGATTCGAGAGAACTTGAGTTCCTCGGGGGATCAATACGGTGATTACGCTCTATCCCTAGGAGTCGAAGCCAATAGTGGTGGGAATGGTCAATGTCCACATAGCGATGATGGTGAAGAGGTTAGGTACGAGTTGAGGGTGATTCTCATGAGTTTTGAAGTCGAGAAAAATGAGATAGGCTGAAGTAAACTTGTAGTAGTCACAATCTTTTGGATATCATGATGAGTGAGGCTGGGGGGCGAATATGATGGCCTACCGAGCGCCTCCAGCATCAACCCCTGCCGTGCGAAAGGTAATGCAGGGAAACAAAAGCAAGAATACCAAGCCCGAGATCCACGTCAGAGAAGCGCTCAGAGAAGCAGGATTCCCTGGATATAGGCTTCATTGGAGGATAGATGATGAGGAAGGGAGGTACGTCTGCAGACCCGATGTTTCGTACCCGGGTAGGAGACTGGCCATTTTTGTACATGGTTGTTTTTGGCATCGATGTCCACGATGTGAGTTGCCGATACCAAAGAGTAACCAAGACTATTGGAAGGAGAAATTCGAGAAAAATTATCTTCGAGATGCCAAAAAAAAGGCGGAGTTGCAAAGACTAGGGTGGAGGGTCGTGGTAATCTGGGAGTGTGAGTTATCCGATACAGGATCTGATGAATTGGCGCGGTCCATGGGTCTGTGATTTCACTCAGAGATTGATATTAGAACAGATCCCATTTCGACTCTTTCGCCTTCGTGATAGTGGATTACTTCGATCTTCCCTGCTTGAGGGGCTATTATCTGATGCTCCATCTTCATAGCTTCCAATACCATCAGTGGTTGGCCCTTCCGTACTTTCTGTCCGATATCGACTTTCACTTGCCTAACGATGCCAGGCATTGGTGCCGTCAACCCTCCCTGATCCTCAATTGTGGACTTGGAATTATGCAGAACTTTGTTCACAACGAACGTTTGGCCAGAAACAGTAATCCACCAAGAATCTCCAACTTTCGAGATCTTTGGATTGAGCTTGTTGCCATCCTCATTGACATATATGTTGTCCGATTGTTTATCATAAGTTATGGTGACATTTGATTGGATGGTCTCATCGCCGCACTTCAATTGCGCAACTGAGGCTCGCCCACCGTCCATCAATAGCCTGACTGACCAAACTTTGTCACTGTTATCTGATTTCCACTTCATAACAATGCCTCATGGGAACCTCTTGGTGAGGGTCGTGAATGGATCATATTCGTGACCTGAGTGATTGTCTTGATTGTCGAGAAGAGCTCCTTTTGACTTATTCAACCCGAACCTCTCGGCAGCAGTGGCGATAATCTCGATCAGGCCTGTTGAGATCTCGTTTTGAATTTGATTTGGGGGTCTGCCTTCCAAGTAGTCAGTTGTGACGCCCGGTCCACGAAAGGTCTCTGTGTTGAGTATCTCCCTACAGAATTCTATGTTTGACTTGACGCCATGGAGTATCGTCTCTGAGAGTGCCTGATCGAGTCTTTGGATGGCTGAGTCCCTATCTGGGGCGTGAACAATTATCTTTGCCAGCATGGGATCAAAAGACGTAGTGACCTCATCACCTTTCCTAACACCAGAATCTACCCTTACCCCAGGTCCAACTGGTGTATCGAATCTGGCTATTGGACCAATTGACGGCAAGAATCCCGTGGAGGGGTCCTCGGCGTATATTCTGGCTTCCATGGCATGGCCGCTCAAGGATACCTCGTCCTGACTTAGTTGCAGTTCGATTCCAGCCGCAGCCATCAACTGCATGTGAACGAGGTCCAAGCCGGTCACAAGCTCAGTGACTGGGTGCTCTACTTGCAGTCTCGTGTTCATTTCTAGGAAGTAGAATTCTTTCTGGGGACTGAGGAGGAATTCTACTGTTCCAGCACCCTCGTAATTTACAGCACGAGCGGCTTGAATCGCTGCAATGCCCATCTTCTTCCTAAGCTCTGGGTCAACAGCAGGGGATGGTGCTTCTTCAATCACCTTCTGGTGCCGCCTTTGCAGTGAGCAGTCCCTTTCATTCAAGTGAATCACATTACCGTGGCTGTCTGCGAAAATCTGGATCTCTATGTGCCTCGCGCCACCTAGAAGACTCTCGACATACACCGTACCATTCCCAAAAGCTGCGGTCGCCTCCCTAGAAGCGGCTTGGTATTCGGTTCTGAGCAATTTCGGCTCATTTACCACCCTCATGCCCTTCCCACCCCCGCCTGCGCTGGCTTTGAGAAGAAGTGGGTATCCTACTTCTGCAGCAGCCGCTGCCAGTTGAGGCAGTGGGTCCTCCCCATCTGAAATGCTAATTGACCTCCCGGGGATCACCGGGACCTGCGCTTTGATCATTGATTCCCGAGCTCTTATTTTGTCCCCCATCAACCTGATCGCCTCGGGAGGGGGACCGATCCAAATCAAGCCCGATTCCAATACTGCCTTGGCAAAGTCCGCCCTCTCGGATAGGAAACCATAGCCGGGATGTATCGCATCAGCACCAGTCCTCCTGGCCGCATTGATGATTGCTTCTGTCGAGAGGTAGGTCGACATTAGGTCTTCTCCCCTTAGGTGTTCGACATTGTCAGCATACTCCAAATGCATTCCATCCCGGTCAATGTCATTATGTATTGCTATGCCCCTCAACCCACATTCTCGCAGTGCTTTCAATATTCGAACCGCTATCTCACCACGGTTTGCGACGAGCACGGACTCGTAGGGCTTGGGAGAGTTTGTCATCCACGCCGCAGGTCGCATGTGATTACCGCACACTGATGGTTGCTTCAATGGTTCCATTCCTCGGCCATCTTACAAGATGAAAGCCTCGCCTTGTTCTGCTAATGCCCATCCAGATAGTTTCTGCCGGAGTTCCTCATCCACCAAGATTGGGTTAGAATGGTTAATGTGAATGAATCGGATATCGGGATAGTTGGTTTTCTTAGGTCCCAGTCTCCGCAAGGATTCCTCGATGGTCGGATGTGGGACAAGGGCTTGTGATGGCAACTCCTCCTCATTCCAAAATGTGCCGTCCAGTAGCGCAACGTCCACCTTCAAAAACGATAGCCAATCGATTATGGAGCTATGGCCGTGATTTTTGAGTGTGAGTTCCCATTCATCGTGATCTGGAAGGTGTAAGAGTGATCGTCTGGGACCCCTGATAACGAATGCGTGAGTGTCGGATAATTCATCTCGATGGGGGACAGGGAGCGGGAGGAAGGTAAGTCCCCCAGGTGTACTAATTTCGATGTTTGATTCAAAAATGGATTCGATGAATACCCCCATTTCCAAGAGATTCTGCAACCGCGGTGTTGAGCGTATCAAGCTCATCATTGACGTGCTCGCATGGAGTCTGACACCTCTGAGGCCCATCACCTCCTTCCCGAACAGGCCTAGGCCGTCTATGTGCCCCAGATGACCGTGTGTGATCCATATGTCGGTTATATCTCTTGGATTGAAGCCGAAGGATCTGGATTGAGCATCTAATTGCCTTGAAACGTCTATGATGTGCAGTTCATCTTCAGTCGTGACAAATAGTGACGTGGGGAAGAGTTGACTGGATTGGGCATGGAATGAAGTACAGGTATTGCAGAAACAGCCTGCATGTGGCACTCCGCCATCCTGCGCAATTCCCAGAACCATGGCTGTTGGAGTTCCTGTCATAGACAAACCTCTGGGATTTTCAGTTTTATTTCCAGCTCGGGTCCCTTTTCTCCAGAAACGCTGACAGTCCCTCTTGACCTTCCGCAGACGCCCTCATTTCGGACGTCAAGTCCAAGGTCCAACTCCTCAATTGCTCATCAGTTCCATCCCAATGGTCAAGTCTACTGGTGAGATGTTTCACCTTTGAAACTGCGATCGGCGCGGATCTCAGAATCTCCTCGGCGACCTCAACTGAGGCCGTTGCTAACGAAGATTCAGAGTCAACCAATTGGTCGATGAATCCCACCCTGAGGGCCTCGTTCGAGTCTATCTTGCCGGCCAGCATCGAGAGTCTACGAAAATTAGCGCTTCCAAGCCTTTTGTAGACATAGGGTCCGATGACAGCCGGGAGTATACCTAACTTTACCTCTGATAGTGCGATCTTAGTGTTCGGCTCCGCTATGACATGATCAAGGCAGGCAACCAGTCCGGCCCCTCCACCAAGAGCGACACCTTGTACCCGACCGATAGTGAAGCAGGGGTGTGACCAGAGACGATGGAACAAGCCGTCAAGTCGCTCTGAATCCCTCCTGTTTTCCTCCTCTGACTTTGATCCTGCATCCCTCATCATGTTAACGTCAGCTCCTGCGCAAAAATGCCTTCCTTCCGCACAGAGATGCAACACTCGAAGAAAGCCGCCTTTAGTTAGAGAGTGGTCCGAAGTCCAATCAAGGAGTGTGGTGATCTCGGAAATTAATTCGATGTTCAATGCGTTGTAAGCCTCAACCCGATTCAACACAATCGTCGCTTGAGGCCCGTCCAATGATAGCTCGCAGAGATTTGTCCTGGGTTTATCCATATCATCACATCCTGAATACTCCGTACCTTTGATCTGGGAATGGTGAGTTTAAGCTCGCCGAAATGCATAGACCTAGTATGTCCCTTGTATCTCTGGGATCAATCACCCCATCATCCCACAGTCGTGCTGTTGAGTAGTAGGGGCTTCCCTCTTCCTCGTACTTCTGTAGGATTGGACCCCTAAAGGAGTTCACTTCTTCTTGATCCATGGGGCTGGATCCATTGCGATGCCTTTGATCTTGTTTCACGGTTGTCAGAACATCTGCGGCCTGAGGCCCTCCCATCACAGAAATTCTGGAATTTGGCCACATGAATAGGAATCTCGGGTCATAGGCCCGCCCGCACATGCCATAATTTCCAGCGCCGTGACTTCCTCCAATGATTACAGTGAATTTTGGGACTGGGACGCAAGATACTGCTGTGACTAGTTTAGCCCCATCCTTCGCGATTCCGCCTGCCTCAGCGTCCCTACCAACCATAAATCCAGAGATATTCTGGAGGAAAATAAGGGGAGTCCCGCGTTGGCCACAGAGTTCTACAAAATGAGCCCCTTTTAGCGATGATTCCGAGAAGAGGATCCCATTGTTCGCGATGACGCCCACGGGATACCCATGGAGGTGACCGAAACCACATACCAGCGTAGTTCCATATCTTGGTTTAAACTCATGAAAATCCGAACTATCCAAGATTCTTGCTATAACCTCGCGAACGTCGAAGGGCGTTCGATTGTCTTCGGGGATGATCCCCAGAAGATCCTCTGGGTCATGTGCTGGGGGGGAGGCTGTCCTGAAATCTAACCTTTGTTTTGGGTCCACATTGAGATGGCTCACGATCTCACGCACCATTCCTAGCGCCTCTACTTCATTTTCTGCATAATGATCTGCCACACCTGATTCCCTGGTGTGGAGATCTGCTCCACCCAGTTCTTCAGATGATACCTCTTCTCCAGTTGCCGCTTTGACGAGCGGAGGCCCGGCAAGGAATATAGTTCCATTTCCTTTCACAATGATCGATTCGTCGCTCATTGCAGGTATGTAGGCTCCACCAGCTGTGCAAGATCCCAAGACAGCGGATATTTGGGGGATGCCCTTGCTTGACAGAATGGCTTGATTTCTGAATATGCGTCCGAAGTGTTCCTTATCGGGGAAAACCTCGTCCTGCATAGGAAGAAAGGCTCCCCCAGAATCAACCAAATAGATACATGGAAGATTATTGGCCTCCGCAACTTCCTGAGCTCTTATGTGTTTTTTCACAGTCATTGGGTAGTAAGATCCGCCTTTCACAGTGGCATCATTCGCCACGAACAAGCATTCACGCCCGTTGACTACCCCTATACCAGTCACAATCCCTGCGGAATGAGCCTTGCCATCGTACATCCCATTCCCTGCGAGCGTCGAGAGTTCCAAAAATGGGGATCCAGGGTCGCAAATCTCATCTATTCTTTCCCTCGCCAACAACTTATCACGGGACCTGTGGACTTCTACAGAACGTTCGTTACCTCCTTTCTTCGCGGCGTTTATCCTATCCCTTAGTTCATTGATAAGTTCGGAGTTGATTTTATGGCGATTTCTCCAAGACTCATCAGTCTTGTTCACGCGTGTCGGAAGCCTGGCCATATAGCCCACCCTAGGGGGCCCCAGACTTCAATCCCACGACTTAACGGATTTCATAATGGTTAGAGAGCCCGAATGATTACGTCTCTTCGATAACAGCGGCCACCATGTCAGACGAGAGAGATGGCTTCACGGAGGATGATATTGGGACATGTATAACGCTGAAGAGGGAAGATGGAACCTATGTCCAAGCTGAGATAGTTAGGGTCTTTTGCCCACTTTGTACAGAGGAGTTCATTGGGACCAAGCGAGATGCTGGAGGTTTCATAGCAGGACACAGGGCTTACCACGAACATGAAAATATGAGTGATATGATCGCAGAATCGATGGGTGGGGTCTAGTTCAATTGTACGCCCACTCACCGTTTCGCATCACGGGTGTGATCGTCCCATCCTGAGAAACTCCGTCGATGTCCATTCTATCTGAGCCAATCATCCAATCTACATGTATGTTCGATGTATTGCCACCAGCCTCGCTTACCTTCTCAGGATCGTCCCCTATATCGTCCCTAAAACACTTGGAGTAGCACTGCCCAAGTGCGATATGGCAACTTGCGTTTTCATCATAGAGGGTATTGTAGAATAGCAATCCTGATTCACTTATCGGGGATGAGTGTGGTACCAGGGCAACCTCTCCCAAACGTCTAGCTCCCTCATCTGTGTCCAGAAGATTGAGGAATACCTCCTCGCCTTTCTCAGCCCTTGCTTTGGTGATTTTTCCTTTCTCAAACTCGACCTCGATGCCTTCAATCAAGGTTCCCCGGTAAACCAACGGCTTCGTAGCCCTGACGCAACCATCGACTCTGTGGGAATGCGGAGTGGTGAATACTTCCTCAGTCGGGATATTGGGTGTGCATGTTATTCCGTTCTTGGATGTGCTAGCACCCCCCTTCCATTCGTGTCCCTTTGCCAAGCCTATGGTCAGATCTGTCCCGGGGGCGCTATACCTCAAAGCGGAGAAATTCTTCTCATTGAGCCAGTTCTGTCTACTTGTGAGGGTCTGTTGATGTTTCTCCCATGCTGCGATCGGATCTGGATTATCTACTCTGGAGATCGAAAAAATAGCTTTAGCCAAGGAAGAGATGGCGTCCCTTTCTTCAAGGTCAGGGAAGACTTGTTTGGCCCATGCGGAACCAGGATAGGAAATTATGTTCCAGTTCGTAACGAAGTTTGTGATCCTTTCCATCGCTGGTTTTGAGGCCAGAGACATCGATTTTCCGGCTCTTGCGACGCGAGATGGATCCTGACCAGTCAACAATAGTGGGTTTGCTGCTGAGACGGCCAGCCTCGCCGTATTGTTGTCGAAAGCTTCAGCCATACCATTGAACATCCAGGACGGGGCGGAATCCAAACTCTCATCGGATGCATGCTCGTACCTGGTAAGTGACAACAAGTCGTCTGAAAGCAACGTGGAGACTACTCCAGCGCCGCTTTTGTATGCCTCCGCAGAGAGCCTCCTGACCAGCGGGAGAGATTCTACCGAAGCGGTGATTATCAAATCCTGACCCTCTTGCAGGTTCAACCCAACTCGGATCGAAACCTCTGCGAGACGGTCCAGCATATGAGTATCAAACGGTAAGTCCTCATCGGGGTAATCAAACATGTTTAACCCAGTGAGGGGTATCGTTTGAATGTTTGAATGAGATCATACGCCGAGTGTGAGCCTGAATACGTTCCTCAGAGCAGGTGCAAGTCCAACGACCATCAAACACAGGGCGATTAGTATCCTGAGGTGTTGCTGCCTGTGTTCGAAGACGGCTTGCGAATAAAACCAACAAATTACACCAGCAATCCCAATTTTGAGAATTGTGAAAGTGATTGAGGTATCTAGTACCCCCGTGACCATCGCGCTGATCACGTGCTTCTCCGTGTATCCAAAGTAGTCGATTCCTATCCATGTCGCGATCCCATCCCCAATTTGACCGCCAACAGGGAGTAAGACCGCTGGACTGGCGAGAACCCCGCGCCTCCACAAAGTTTCAATCTCAGTCTTCTGTGGAGTTTCTAATGTTAGGTAGTCACTTTCCGTCATTCCAGGAGGTAGGACACCCGGCACGAAACCTAATTCCATCGACCTTCTAGCATCTTCTTTCCCGTAGGAAAAAATGCCCAGACAGATTAGATATGGAACACCAAAGACGATTATTATCGGCCATATGGTCAGATCGCCATCAACTCCTTCCACGGCGTATGCAGCCAAGATAGAGAATAATACGATGGAGCCACCTACTCCAGATGTGTAGACGACCCTCTGTGTGTCATCGAATTTATCTGCATGTGATCCTGCTAGCCAGTATGGTGATGAAATCCCGAAGATGGATATAATCGCCATTACCTCCCTATCGAGTGTGTCAGTGAGTCCATTTGATGAGTTGTGTTCTAGGACACTTGTGCAGTAAATTAAGGCCTGGCTGGCGATTAACAAAGCCGATATGACGCGTGTGGATCGGGCCGCTTCCATGGTTCCACTATTACCACTCGCTGAAACACGGTAGCCCAATAATCCAGAAAGGACGACCCATGCTGCGGTTTGGAAGTGGATACCTGGGCTTACGAACCATGGCGCGATTGTGCTTCCAAACAAGCCAGCATCCTCAATTACTTCTCCAAAGGGGGCCCAGAGTACCCAAGGAATGAGTGCAACGAGCATTGCATCAGACCCGTCTGTCCCAGCGATTCTAAGAAGCCCTGCGAGAGACACCACGAACAGTGCGAGACCGAGACCGTAGCCTGCGGTGTTGACGTAATTATATCCGCTGTCCCCAGTCGACTCATTCAAGATCGAGTCGAGGAAATAAGTGAATACCAACTCCGAGATGGGGTTTTCAAATCCAATGTAGTGCGTTGTAATTCCGAAGCCGAAGAATAGCAGCGTGATGATCAAGATCCGGATGGCCCATTTCTCATATTCATACAGGGACTCAAAGGGATTCACGGCCCTTGGAGTAGGCGGGGTGTATTGAGTTGATCGGATATTCAGAATAACTTCGTCTGTAGCGTGTCATCTGTCCTTATGGGCTTCCTTCTACGTCGATTTTTCCTACTTCCATGCTTTTCGTATACCTTCTTACTCGTTTCTCTGGACTTTTCATTCCTTCTCGCTGAGTAAGCCCTGGCGACGCCCTCTCTTCTTGATTTTGACTCATCTAGCATAGGCGACGGGTAGTCTCTTCCTATTACGCATCCACTCTCGTTTTGGGTGACAAGTGGCATCTTCCATGGCTGATGAATGAATTCAGTTGGGACGTTTTTTAGAGAGGGTACCCAGGATTTTATGAAATCCCCGTTGGGATCGTGGTCCAAGCCCTGTTTGTGGATAGAGTACGCTCTAATCGAGTTGATGCCGGTGGTTCCGGATTGCATGCCGACTTGGGACCAATGTATGCCAGGTTCGTAGTCTAAGAAGAGCCTCGCAAGGTGTAAGCCGGAATCCCTCCAAGGCAGCCAAAGGGTGTATGATGATACTGACATAATCATGGCTCTCATCCTAAAGTTGATCCAGCCGGTGGAAATCAGTTGTCTCATACAAGCATCGAAGAACGGCCAGCCGGTATTGCCAGTTGCCCACGCATGGAAGATATTCTCGTCAAATTCCCTGTGCATGCGGGAGTCTAAATCTACGTTCATTGCGATAGAGTCCAATGTGGGTTCTTGTTCGAGTTTCTGAATGAAATGACAGTGCCATGCCAATCTGCTCTGAAATGAACTCAAGCTCTTTACCCAGGATGATTTGCTTTTTTTACCGATATTCGATTCTCCCAATGCAGCTTTTCTCTGATTGGTCTTCCAAAGGGCACTTCTGATTGAGAGGCATCCAGTGCTGAAATATGGCGATAGCCTTGAGCAGTGATGGCTCGCCTCCGCGGGCGAGGACATTCGCCATCTGTAGGATTCGCCTCTCGAATTCAGAAATGAGTCTAGGGTCTCAAGTGCTGCGTTTTCTCCAGGAATCGGGCGTTGAGTTAATTTTCTGGGGGTCAAACCCATAGAATCGATGGTAGGCTTGACTTCTAGTGCAGGTATCGATTCTATCGAATCAGGGGGAGGGATTGGGGACTTCAACATTCTTTTGTCCCTGAGCCCCTTCCAATGATCCCTGTTCATCAACCCCCGAATAACTCCATTTGAGGGGAACTCCTTCCAAGGTACACCTTCTTCATTGCACCATTCCTTCACCCTACGATCTCGTTCATAGGACCAAGATGTTCCGGTTTCCTGGTGGGAGAATATTTTGTTTATTCGGTATTCGTCGTTGATTTTTGAAAGGCAATCAATTACATTGGAGTATACGATATGTAGGGATCCTCCTATGGTCTCCAAATTTTTATCCAATTCGGTTGCACAATCTAATTCCCACTCAATATGCGTTGGATCGGTATCCGGCTGAGCCAATCTCTCAGGTTCTACGAGATACAAAAGGATCAGTGGATCCTTTTCCTTTGCAGCCTCGAACAGGGGCGCATGGTCCCTAATCCTGAGATCACGCTTGAACCATACGACGTTGATCGGCATCAGGTGTAAAAAAGCGGGGGGTCGTATCAACCTCCGTTTCGGCTATCACATTTCGTTATTCTTCGGAGTACGTACCCACATTATGATCTCCAGCAGTTGCTCCGTCGTCTAAGGTGGGTTCTTGGGTGTCGATACTCTTCCTTTTTTTTCTAATTTCAGCCAGTCCGGGCACTAGGTCCTCAAACTCTGGAGTCGTGTTTGTTGTGGTATCTTTGATTTGATAGCTATCGAGGCTCCTATCTTCGATCCTCCTTCTGCGTACGTCTCTCTCCATACCTCTGATCACAGTGCTGTGTTCGGCGCCATCCAATAGACCCTCGATAGCGGTGCAGGCTGTCATTAGGCCCAACTCATCCCCGATGACAACCACTGTGGATCCATGAATTGCGATCTCCGTGCCAGTGAAACTCTCGATTAAAGATCTAATCCTCCCGTCTCTGCCGATAAGCCTACTCCGCATACGACGGGTGTGGTTTCCTTTCCTCCCAACCCATTCCCTAATGTCGTAAATGCGCAAGAAAGCGTCATCTCCGATCAACCGGAGGGCCCGGTTAGGAGCAAGTCCCCTGCCTATGGCGCGAATTATGTCTGGAAGTTTCAATCTCAAAACGGGGTCGACGTCGATCGGCCAGTCCACCGAAACTTCTCCCGTGGTGGAATCAATGTGGAGTTTTACTCCAGAGGCCTCTTCTATTGATTTCCTAGTTTCGCCCCCCTTTCCAATGAGAACTGCAATTCGTTCTTTGGGTATCCTAGTGAGTGATTCCATGTCTATTTCTCCTGACCGTCCTTATTCAATCCAATCCAGGAAGGGGTTCTAATTCTGGTGCTGGATCGTCAATAACTCTTAGCAACGTGTCTGCAACATTGACCTCCATACCACTACGATTTGCCCATTCGACAACCCTCGTTACGTCCCGAACTAGGAACTCCCTCGCTGAGGGGTGTTGCTCTACAACGGCCTGTCCAACGTCGATAATCCATGGTTCATCCTCATGCCAGAGTATGTTGTATTCGCTAAAATCAGAGTGGACCATCGTGGCTCTTTGCCACATGACGGATACCATTTCTACCAATTCGTTGAATACCTTTTCCACATTTGGGACTGTGACATCTCTAAGTCTGGGCGAAGGTTTGTTCAGGCTTCCAATTAGGTCCATTACGATGACGTTCTTGTAATTAGCCCTGGGCATAGGCGCAGGAATTCCATGTCTTCTGCAACGTCGAAGGTTCCTAACTTCTTTTCTCACCCATACATTGACAATTTCCCTATGTCGTCTTTTCAAGCCGCCAAATCTTGGGTCGCCGTCGATGTATTTGGAGAGCGATTTGAAGACAGCGTTTGTAGTATGAAATATCTTCACGGCCATTGGTCCCGTTGAACTGGTAGCATGGAATACATGTGCCTCTTTCCCCCTCGCTATTGGAAAATCGAGGGTATCGATCTCCCCTGCCTCCATCAATTTGTGGAGGGCTAAGAGTGTGCTTTGATCAAAGACACTATCGAAGACCCTTCTATCCGACCACTCAAATTCGCCTCTTCCCAGAACACCAGATATCTTGTCCTCAATCTCATTGAATATCTGCTTGTATCTCGGTTCCTCCATCCAATCCTGTGTTGGCATTGAATGATCCCGGTAGCCGGGTTTTTCCCTCCATTCTTGGTCCTCCGGCTTCCTCATCTCAATCTCGCCTCTACTTCTCCTCCATCAAGAGTTCGCCATGTCCAATAACCAACTGGGGCTGTAAAAGTACCTACGACGATCAACCATGAAATGATTGCCCCCATCCAAGGGCTCATGATGGGGAACAGGAAAATACTGAGGATCGCATAGAAGGATACCGAGGCTGATCCCAACATCATGGGTCCAGCAGCTCCGATGGGGACTTCGGGTCCTTGCGACAACCAAAGCGAAACCATGGTGGTTAGAAATATGGCTGGGAAGACAGAAATTATTCCAGAAATGAAGGGCAAACCCATCGATGCGATCCACACTGAGGCCCCAATCGCTAGTCCCGCAGCTGTGCCCCTGACCAGCAAGACGACCCAGCCAACTTCATTCTTTCCAGCCGGTGCTGTGGGGTTCGACTTGACTGCTAAGAACCCCAAAACGATGGAGGCCATTGTTGTCGTTAAGGCTATCAATAGTGGATCGATTGATTCTGATGTCATTTCAACAATGGACGCTGAAATACCGGCGAACAGGGCCCATAGGGCCACTGATAACACGGAGACGCCAGCAAGTAGGAAGTTTCCCTTCAACAGGCTACCAAACCACAAAGGGGATTTCCTCCATACCCCCAAAAAAAGCAGATTCAGGAGCATGCCAACCGGCACTATCGACATGGCTGCGGAGAATGACTCCTCTGATCCGACCTCCGACCAAATACCTAGGCTGGCAGGTACGATTGTGGTCGGCAGGGTTATCACTCCCCCGATAGCGCCTCCAGCACGTTCCACAAACACAGTAGATATGATTGCTATAAGCCCAGCAAAGACTGCAGGGATTATGATGCTAAATATGTCGATAGCCATGGAAAACTCAACCGAAGAATGAATCTATGTCGTCCTCATCTCTTCTGGTGACCATGGTATCCGTGGCTTCTTCTGTGATTTGGTCTGGCTCGTTGACCTGATCAGATTCCTGTGGTTCCTCAGACTTCGTCCTTTCTTCTGTGGGTTGGTCGTCATATTCCATGTCCCCCTCATCCATGGCTGTTATGTCATCGTCTGAGTATCCGAAGAGGTCGACGATCTCCGGCAGTACCCCTTTCCTTGAGAGGTAGATTGACTGCGTCTTTGTGTACCTGCTTCTAACATCTGCCTTCGAGTCTTGAAAGTCCCAGGGTTGAACGACTATCAAATCACCTTCTCGGACCCATTGTCGGCGTCGCATCTTCCCCGGAATTCGGGCAAGTCTTGATTCTCCGTCCTCGCAGACAGCCGTCACCCTCCGACCACCGAGAATCTGGTCAGCTATTGCAAACATCTCGTTGATTTTCCTGTTTGGTAGGGGGACCCTGATCTTGTCGCTCCCACCTGACTCTAATCGTGCAAGGAGTTCGGAGTCGACCCTTTCTGCGCGACGTGCCATGCATTCGGGTCGGGGGTTCCCTATGTGAACCTACCACCACTGTCGGTGCTAGAATGTTGAGATGGCTGTTTCTACAAGAGACAAGAGCCATTCACTCGCTGGACCCAGACCAAACAGCACCGTTAGGACCATGGAAACAAGAATTGCCACTCTTAGCAGTGGTGCTTTTGGAAGTGAAGAATCACTCACTGGTTCTTCAAAGAACATCAGAAGGCCGATTCTGAGGTAGTAGAACAAGGATAGGGCGCTGTTCAGGACGATTGCGAGTGCCAACAGGAAGTATGGATCTACCGATTGCAGCCAGCTCATGGCGTTGGTAGCTGTGACAGCGCCAGTGTCGGTTGTGGTTGTTACCAACCCATTTATCATAAGGAACTTGGAAAGGAAGCCGGAAAGGGGAGGGATTCCTGCCAGTGACAGCATGAACACGAACATCGAACTTGCAATGATGGGGTCTCTACGAGCTAATCCATTCATGTCTGATATCGATCTGCCTGTGCCCTCCATCTCCAGTAGTGTTAGTACGAGGAACGCTCCCATCTTGAAGAGCACCAAGACCGACAAGTGGAAGACTATGGCCATTTGGAGCAAATCCTGGGTATTAGAATCAGCAAGTCCGGACCCAAGCGCAGCCAATGCTGCCAACATGTAGCCTGCATGGGCCACGCTGGAATAGGCTAGCATCCGCTTGGGATTTTCAGACGACAAAGCGGCAAGATTGCCCCAAGTCATCGTTATGATGGCGAGGACGCCTAGGGCGGGTGCCCATGCTGTCACGGCTTCATTGGGGGCTGCGAATCCAACAAGGACCCGCATCATGGCGACGAACCCCATGGCCTTCGAGGCCGTGGCGAGCATGCCTGCGATTGGTGCGTTGGTACCAGAATAGGCATCAGGTGCTGCGAAGTGGAAGGGTGCGGCGCTGACTTTGAAGCCAAACGCCACCAGCATGAGGCCGACGCCAATTCCCGCGAGTGGGTCGAGGGTGTCCATCGCCGCCCAACTTGCCGAAAGGCCGGCGAAGTCCAAACTGCCAGCCCAGAGGTACAATAGCGACATGCCATAAATTCCAGTCGCAGAGGCGATTGATCCAACGATGAAGTACTTGACACCCGCCTCGCCGCCGATTCTGCTCTCCTTGTGGAAGCCGACGAGAACGTATGATGCCATAGATGCCAACTCCAGACATACAATCAGGAAGAATAGATTGGTTGAGAGAGCCATTAGACTCATTCCCAGTGCTACCATCATTAGGAGGATGTGTAAATCGACTTGCCTTCTGTTGTCCATCAGACTGAGTGTGATTCTCTCATCTGCATCCTTCGCGTCATCAACAGTGATCTTTGTAGAGGGTATCCTGTAAATCGAAGCCGCTGCTGTTATCGCCAATGCCGCAGTGAAAACCATAGACATGAATCTGCCGAAGCCCGTGATTTCCATCACTCCGGATATTGTCTTACCTTCCGACGACTCGATGGCGTAGAGTGACAGGATGCAAGCAACAGCGAGGGATACTGTTGAGATTATTCCGGGCGCTCTGGGGTCGGAGGTAATCTCGAATCGAGTTCCGCCCCACAGGATTGGAAACTTGAAGCTCGTGAGTGGAATCCTTGCCTTCGCGTCTCCGAGATTTGGCACTAGGATGGCCAGTAGTATACCAACCAATATCGCCATCTCTGGAGCCATGGCTGTGGCTTCGGACGAGGACAGAATCATGGAGAGACCTCCAGCATGTTCATTGCATGTACTAAGTAAGTCTGGACGAATTCAGTGCTCCAAGCGGACATCATGTCCCAGAATATGAATGGGAGTATGCCGAATAAGATCGTCAGGGCGCCGAGAACGAACATACCGGCATTCTCATGCCACGTGACGTCCCGTGGCTCTTCGTCATGCATAGTGTCCGGGAGCTTCCCTTTATGCGGATCATCGGACTCGAAAATCATCTTTTGCATCGAAGTGAGGTAATACAGTGCAGTGAAGATCAGAGTTAGTGCCGGGAGGAGGACCCACCACCCAAAGGTCATCCAGAAGGCGATCATAATCGCCACCTCGGCGACGAAACCCGCCAACAAGGGGAGTCCTAGACTTCCCATCCAACCAAGCATCATGTGTCCAGCTAAGAAGGGGGAATGGTGGGCAATCCCTCTCATAGACCCGATCTCAAGTGTGTGGTAGTGGTGCTTGAAGGAGCCAGCGACAGCGAACAGGAGAGGGCTGATGATGCCATGGGCGAACATCATGAATAGCGCGCCTGCAAACCCGAGGGGCTGCATTGTGGCAATCCCGAGGAAGATCAGGCCCATGTGGGAAACGGATGAATATGCGACCATCCTCTTTAGATTCGTTTGCCCGAGACACACGACCGCCCCGTAAACCAGGCTCGCCATGCCTAGGAAGACCAGGAGGGGAACGAATGTGAGTGTGGATTCGGGGAACATAGCAACTGCAATCCTCAGGAAGCCATATGCACCCATCTTCAGCATAACCCCGGCCAGAAGCATGGAGCCAGCGGTGGGGGCTTGGACGTGGGCATCGGGTAGCCAAGTGTGGACTGGTACGCTGGGCATCTTTGTCGCGAAGCCGATAAGGAGGAGGAGCCAGACGAAGTGTCTGAGGCCCTCACTGGTTATCAGTCCATCAACCCTTGATTGCTCGGTCATCAATACTAGGTTGAAGTGATGGCCAGTCAGCGTGCCTGCGTAGTTTGGATCTGCAACTGTGTTGAAGTACATCACGAGAATTCCAACAAGCATCAAGACACTTGCCGTGAATGTGTAGATGAAGAACTTCATCGATGCGTATTTCCTATCCTCTCCACCCCAGATCATGATTAAGAAAAACATCGGGACCAACGTGAGTTCCCAGAAGATGTAGAAAACAAAGAGGTCGAGGGAGACGAAAACTCCGATAAGGGCCCCTTCCATTATCAGCAAAAGTGAGTGGAAACTGTGACCATCCTTGGCATCCCATTGAACTAACATGGAGATTGGAATCAGGAGTGTGGTGAGCCAAATCATGGGGAAGGACAACGCATCAGTCCCAAGGTGCCAAGTAACACCGATCGACTCGATCAGCCAGACTGGGTCCTCGGTCTCAAGGACATAGTCCCCCATGCCAATTGACAGCCAATCTATCTGTCCAATGGTCCCAACGAAAATTAGCGTTGTGAGAAGGAATATGGCCGATGAGAGACCAATAGCTACATTCCTAACGGAGGCTTTCATCCTCGCTGAGATATCACTGGGAAGGACATTGGGGAGGACAAGCAGAATCAATCCGGAGAGGAGTGGTACGAGGGTGATTATGCTTAGAGGTCCGGTGAAGCTCAAATTGTCACCCCCACAATGAGGATGAAAATCGAGAGGGCTCCGACTGCGGCCATTAGGATGTAGTCCCTTGTGCTGCCTGTCGTGTACGTCCTGATCCAATGGGAGCCTTGTATGCTGGTCCTTTCGACGAGCTTCACAATCCCATCAATTACGTTGGCGTCAAACCATGCAGAAAATCTAGCCATTGGAATGATAGTTTTTGAGATTCCCCAATCATATAGGTCATCGAAATGGAGGCGCTTGTGAAGTGACTCTGAAAGGCTGCTGTTCGCCATTCCAGACACATCAATGGTCTTGAAGGCCGCAGATAGGCTGACGAGCCATGATACCGCCACATTGGCTTCTTGGCCTTCTTTGAGGCTACCACCGTGAACTTTCATGGCAATGATTGGGCCGACGAACGTGGAGAGGGCAATTGTAACATAACCAACGGCCATGAGGGCACGCTTCTCTGGGAGGAAGGCAATCTGGAGGGCTTTTGTGACGTCCAGGTCATCAAGGCCCATTGAGTAGTCTTTGCTACTGAGGAATTCCCCGATATGGAAGAATGCCAGTAGGGCCCCCGTTGTCGCAGTGACTATGGAGAGTGTGATTAGTGGTGTCTTTATCCAAAGTGTCTCCTCATGGACATGGGATGCTACATCGTGTTTAGGTACGCCAGCAAACGTCATCATCCACATCCTGGACATGTAGAATCCAGTCATACCGGCAGTCAGAACCGCGAGAATAGCGGGGCCAAGAAGAAGTGGCTCATACTCGAGGGCACCCAACCATGTTTCAGCGATTATCGCTTCCTTGGACCAAAAGCCTCCAATTAACGGTATGCCAATAATCGACATGCTTCCTAGCATCATGGCGATTGAGGTCACGGGCATCTTGGAGGCCAGCCCTCCCATGTTTCTCATGTCCTGGGCGTCGAAGTGTTCCTCGTGATCCTCGTGTTGGCCATGTTCTCCGTGGTGATGGAGTTCATGGTGGGCATGGTGCATTTCATGGATCACTGAGCCACTTGCCATGAACAGCATACCCTTGGCCATTGCGTGGTTGAAGAGATGGAAGAGGGCACCACCCAACACGAAAAGTCCCTCGTACCTGTGTCCAGTCGAAATTAGGTACAGCGCGGAGCCAAGGCCGAGGAAAATGTAGGCTAGTTGGCTCATGGTGGAATACGCCAGGACCTTCTTGATGTCATTCTGTACGAAGGCGATCGAAGCCGCCATGAATGCGGTGATTCCGCCCACCCATGCGATTATGATTCCTAGATCCTCCATCCCCATCACGCCATAGTAATCAACGTCGACGAAGGGCACCATTCTAGCTACGAGGTACAGCCCAGCATTCACCATTGTTGCAGCATGAATCAATGCAGAGACAGGGGTCGGGCCCTCCATAGCATCTGGCAACCAGACATGGAGGGGGAATTGAGCTGATTTTCCGACGCACCCGATGAAAAGCATGAGCAGGGCTGGTTGGAGCTCCGACGCTTTGACGGGAATCTCCCCCACTCCAGTGGAAGGATTGTCGAAAACAACTGCGAAGTCAAGTGATCCGTATATGTCATACAACATCAAGAGGCCCACCATTAGGAAAACATCTCCCACCCTTGTTGTCATGAATGCCTTCTTGGCAGCGGCGGCAGCGCTTTCCTTCCAATAGTAGAATCCAATCAACAAATAGGAGCACAGTCCCATGATCTCCCAGAATATGAACAACCAAAGGAAGCTGTCAGCCAGTACCATTCCAAACATTCCCATGCTGAACAGGATGAATTCGGCGAAGAAGCGGTGGTTCCGGTTTGAGTTGATGTCATCTGTGGTCATGTAGCCAATCGCAAACCAGCATATCAGGAAGCACAGAAATGTTGCAACGAAGAGCAGCATTGCGCTGATTGGGTCGAGCCAAATACCAAATGAGATGTTTGTGAAGCCTGCATCTATGTTCCACTGTGTTCCATCGTGACGTAGGACATCGAAGTCAAGCCATGTAAGGGGGTCCCCGTGAGCTTTCTTTTCACCGGCTCCCAAGAAATCCAACACCATCCACAGTCCGGCTACTAGGGATACTGATAGCGCTGACAGAGCAAGAATCCCCCCCTCCTTGAATCGACTGACCCATGTTTCGTTCCCATTCCATATCTGGCCTATGAGCAATACTACGGGAAACATGGCTAGAGGTGCAGCGATTGCGGCGAATCCGAGATCGATCGGCTCGACGCCAATGACTGCAAGTAGGGGGACGAGGGCGATGGCTGGGGCCAATGGAACGAGCAGGTTCCATTCCTGATCCTTTTGCTCTTTCATCGCATTACCTCAGTTCTTTAGCATTACAGCCTCGTCCAGAGAAATTGTCTCTTGGGTGCTGTAGAGTGATAATAGGATTGCAAGGCCTATGGCCACTTCGGCGGCTGCTATTGCAATTGCAACCGCGGTGTACACCCAACCTTCGACTCCTCCGGTGTTCAAGGCGCCTGCTACGAAATTCAGATTGGCTGCGTTCAACATCAATTCAATGCACATTAGGACGACTATCCCATTTTTCCTAGAGAATGTCCCGATGAGGCCGATGCCGAAGAGTATAGCTGCTAATCCAGATACCCACGATGGGTCGATCATTCTTCTTCATCCCCTATGATCGAAATTTGATTTTGGTTGGAGGTCCTGGTGGCAGCACGAGGCATCCCGATCACTGGGGTCTCTACATCCTGACCGAGATCCCAAGTCAGATTAGCCAAACGTTCGTCTCTAACGAGATAGGAGGCCCCGATCATCGCCATGCTGAGTAACAGTCCCAGTACCAAGGTCATCATGTTCCATTCATCGAGCATTGCAATTGCGAAGGATGAGGAGGTTGGGGGCTCTGGTGTGTCAGTCCATCCAGAAAATTCCATCGTCTCCGTCAAGAGAACGAGCACGAGAACAAACACCCCTAGTCTTGCTAGGATTCCCAATGCCCTCATTCAATGTCCCCCTCCTGAATTTGACGGCGAGTGAGCATGACTCCGAATTGTACTACCAGCATAACCGAGCCTAAGTACACGAGAATCTGTACGGCAGCGAGCATTTCAGCTTCTGCAAGGATAAACACACCGGCAACTGCTAGGAAGGTCATCATGAGCGAGAGGAGGGAATGAGCCACTCTTCGGGCATAGACACAGCCTATTGCTCCGCCGATGGCGATCGCTGCGAACACAAGGAACGCGGCCTCCTCGGGGTTGACCATGTAATCATGCTCCCTGAGATGCCTCTGCGGCTTGTTTGGCCTTCGCTGCCTTCTTCTCTCTCTTGGTTTTCTCTTTCCTTGCCCTCTTCTCGAGCTCCATGTCGACTCTCTCTTTGTGGACAGATGGTAGGACACGAGTTCTGTCGGCGTCAAACCAGAGATCCTGTCGTGTGTAGCCAGACATCCCATCATATTCGTTTGTCATGAAGAAGGACTCGAATGGGCATGCCTCTGCGCATAGGCCACAAAACATGCATCGCCCAATGTCTATGCGTCCCGAGACAATGTCCTGCTCTGCTGGTTTTAGATCGGTGACTTGTACATCTCCAATCCCACTCCCATCATTCCACTTCACTGTCGCTGTTGAGCCGGATAGGTCGATGACCTCGCCAAAATCATATTCTTGTGGAGCTGCTGAGTGAGCGTGAACTAGATCAAACGTCTCTGCTTCTATTGAGGCATCCTTGGGTAAGGCTGCAAGGCCCCCGACCTCGATCTCACCTCCATAGCCATGCCATTCGTCACCCTCAGTGGCGGTATCCAAAACGTTGACCCTTGTCTCTGAGGTCATATGGAGGCAGTCGTTTGGACAGGCCCGGACGCATGCCTTGCATGCTGTGCAGGTCTCCCAAATAATTCCAATTCTCCCGTTATATTCCCCCGGTACGAAAAGCCAGGGTTCTAGGTCCTCAAGCCTCTCGTATGGATACATCACAGTCACAGGCCTTTCGACGAATGGCATGACTTCGCTGGCTTCCCTGTCCGCCGCGTATGCTCCTGAATCTGTCCATTTCGTGGAAACGTGATCTGAACCTATCCTTTGCTCTGTGAATCCGTCAGTCATACTCACTCTTTTGTTGTGGTAGTCGTTGTGAAGCATGGGCAATCGCCCAATCAATGGAATAGTCCTGAGGGCAGTTTTCATTGTTATCCACATTGGCCTAATGACCAGATTCCTGAAGTTAGGCTGAGCGTGAGGATGACCGCTCCTGAAGTCATAATGTTCCATTTTTAGTCCCTCCTTCCAGGGTATGCTTTCTCGAGGGTCTGTGTGTGGTAAATCCTGTTGGAGTTCTTCAGGGCTTCCTTGTCCTCGTCTATAGCCAACAGTACGAACACTAGTATGCTACCGACAGTCATCAAGGGGGCTAGCCAGATTGGCCAGGATCCGTCCCATAGAGCCACTCTCATCACCATCGCTAGTCCGAGGTTGAGTATAGAGAGGGGTAGGAGGTATCTCCAACCAAACTCGAGGATTTGGTCTGTGCGGATCCTGTGAAGTGAGGCCCTAACCCAGACAAAGAGTGCAAACATGAGGTAGGCTTTGATCAGAAGTATGGCAATGCCTGGTGTGACCGCTGCTAATGCTGAGAAGACGCTTCCGGCCACTGGAATCGTTACAAGTGTGTCTTGGAACGGTAGCTCCCATCCTCCGAGGAAAAACAGGGCGAATAGGATGCAAGCAGCATAGGCACGCATCATTTCTACTGCGAACATCAGGCCCCATCGAATCCCACCATATTCTGTCCACCATCCCTCTACTAGTTCGGCTTCGGCCTCTGGCATGTCGAAAGGTATTCTCTCGACCTCAGCGATCATTGTCACTATGAACAAGACGGCCCCCAGTGGCATCAAGAACAGATTCCATGTGTCCGATGATTGGATCTGAAAGTCGACTATTTCGATGATGTTGAAAGAGCCACTCAGAACGGCTATGCCTAGAACGGTCACCAACAATGGAATCTCGTATGCTGTGAGTTGGGCAGCAGACCTCATACCTCCAATTAACGTGTATTTGTTGTTGGAGGCCCAACCTGCGAAGAAAACGCCAAGTGGGGCTACACCGAAAATTGCCATCATGAATATCAATGATAGATCGGGATTCGCAGCCCAAATGTGGGGTCCAAATGGTACGAAGGCGTAGACCATAACGGTGGTCGAAATTATGATGACAGGCGCTACCTCAAATACTAGTCGATCGGCCTTTTCCGGGACGATGTGTGCCTTTGTGTTGAATTTCACGAAGTCTGCGACGGCGGCCACGAACCCTGGTAGCATGAACCAGATCCCGTGGTAACCCCTGTCGCCTACCCGGGTGACGGATTTTGTATGATGGTCATTTCCAAAGTTCTTGTTGAGTGCCTTGTTTATTGCCCCAATTGGCGCCCCCAATCCGAGTGGTAGTTTCGACCACCATTCACCTGCAGTCACCCCTCCCTCGCCGACCCATAGGCTACGTGCACTCATCGTGTTGCCAAACCTGTCCATTAGTCTGCCAATGAATTTCCGCTCAATGTAGGGGACCACAATTAGGGTTATCATCATGGTGGCGAACACTACTGTACACATCACAGAGGTGAAGATGAATATGTGCAGAGCACCTTGTATAGATGAGAATCCATCTTGGATGTTGATCGTTCCAAGAGGTCCAAGACCTATATCGGATGATGGTAGAATTTGATGGGTCTTGTCCAAACTCCACCCGATGATGGAGTCCATCCAGCCTCTGATATCTAGCCAATCGCTGCTTGCCATGTTGTCATCTCACCTGTCTGTTTCTCCGATGCAAGGATCGAAGGATCCCATGATTGCTGGTATGTCGGCAACCTTGTAGCCGATCATGCATTTTGATGCGTATGGGATGGTTATGAACATTGGAGAGCGGATGGACACCCGATATGGATTCTTGCCACGTCCTTCTCCCCCTCCGACAATGTGGAACATTGATTCTCCCCTGCTATCCTCAAAGTGGTGGGAGCCGAATGTTCCCTCTGGTGCCCTCGATGGTGCTTTGGCGATGATGGCCGGATCCCCTGGCTCGTAGTGAGTCTCGGCACCGCCCGGCATTCTTTCAAGTGCTTCAAGCACCATGTTGGCAGACTCGACCATCTCGGTGACCCTCACTCTATATCGATCGTAGCAATCTGCGCCTTTGATAGAGGACCTCTCAACGGCTGGAGCCCAATCAAGCTCGGAGTATACCGAATAGGGGTGAGCCCATCTTACGTCGTAATCGACCCCCGCTGCCCGAACATTGGGTCCAGTGACTCCGTGGTTCACCATTTCTTCTGCTTTTGTATATCCAACGCCTTGTGTCCTAACGAGGAATACTGTGCTTTCATCGAAGAGTGACTCATATTCTTGTATTCTCTGTTTGAATAAGTCCAACTTTGCTCTAGCTCGTTGTGCAAATCCGTAAGGTAAGTCCCTCTTTACCCCACCAATTCTAGGGAAGTTGTAATGCATTCTCGAGCCCCCAAGTTCTTGCAGAAGATCCATCATCATCTCGCGTTCCCTCAGACACCATACCATGATCGAAAGATTCCCAATGTCCGGGCCATATGCGCCCAACCACATCAGATGACTTGCTATTCTCTGGAGCTCAACTGCTATCAGTCTGATGTACTCTGCCCTTTCTGGCACTTCAACCTCGAGGAGATCCTCTGCGGCATAGATGTAGGCATGCGACCAAGTGTTCGCGCTGGCATAGCAAAGTCTGTCGCAATACGTCGTTATCTGCGTAAAATCACGAGATTCACAGATTTTTTCTACGCCTCTGTGAATGTAGCCTAGGTCGGGCTCGGTATCAACTACCGTCTCGCCATCGACCTTGACCTTAAGGGTCCACAGGCCATGGGTCATTGGGTGTTGAGGTCCCATTGAAATCCACATCTCTGCCATTTTTCCACCCTCACTTCACTCGCCCAGAATCAGGGGCTTTCCTCAGGAATCCCTGGGCATCATCGTACATTTCCTCGAATCCGTGGTATCGAAGCTTGTGCTGTTTCTGTAGAGGGTGATAACCTGGGGGGGTTTCATGTGGATTCAACACTCGTCTCATGCCTTCGTGGCCCTCGAAGTCAATCCCTACTAGATCCCATGTTTCTTTCTCGTTCCAGTCTGCTCCAATCCAGATGTCCTGTACAGATGCAATTGATGGTGTTCTCGTCTCGGGGATGGCAATGTTGACCTGGATCTCTATGGGGACGGTGTTTCCACTGAGTTTTTTGGTATCGGTGATGTTGGGAATGATCGAGGATCCATTTTCAGTGGTATCGGGGTCCAGAACCCCTGTCCGAAGGAAATGATAGATCAGTTCCCAGTTACTTTCTGTTGAGTCGGGCCAGTGAATCCCTGTAATCATTGAGCAGTGGTCAACGAGATGATCGTATTTCATTGTCTCAGCAAGATCTCTCCATGCAGATGGTTGGCATGTGATATGGGCGATGTTTCGGTCTTGGGTGCCGTTCGTCCTTGTCAGAACTTCGCCTTCTACCCCTTCTATGGACGACACGTCTTCAAGAAGCTTCGAAGCGGCTTCCTTCTGTGCTTCTGCGCTGACTCTCTTACCCATGTGCAATCACCTAAGTCAGTCATCGCCTAATATCAGAGGTACTTCTACCTCTGATCTATCCTCGCTAGGAACAGCACCGATCCTAATTATCTTCTGTCTAAGTTTGGCGAACCCATCGATCAAAGCTTCTGGTCTGGGGGGGCAGCCGGGGATGTAAACATCAACCGGTATCACAGTATCCACGCCTTCCAAGATGTTGTAGGACTGGAAATACGGTCCTCCTGAGATGGCGCATTCCCCCATTGCGATGCACCATTTGGGTTCTGGCATTTGCTCCCACAATCGAACGAGAGGGTCGGCGAATTTCTTGCTCACAGGCCCATTAACCAACAAAACGTCGCATTGGCGAGGGCTCGACCTGAAAAACACTCCAAATCGCTCCGCGTCGAATCGGCTAGCACCGGCTGCGGCCATTTCTAGAGCGCAGCATTTTATACCGAGGTGGAGTGGGAACAAAGACTTTCTCTGGCCCCAGTTGAACAGTCTCCCAGCCAGCACGCCGATTACGTCTTTTATCCTCGAGGCTTTCAAGGCTTCATCGGTCACGTGACCTACAGTATCAACTAGGATTCTGCTGTTGAACACTGTAAAGTTCTGATTGTCATCCGCCATGGGCCCACCTCAAATGTAGATTCTTCCTCTTTTCCTGAAAACGTGCCAGACACCCAGACTCATGAGGAGCATGAAAATTGACATAGTCACCAAAGCCGAGATGACCTCGGATTGATCTAAGGTTGAATCTATGGCCACAATGCCGCCGAATGCCAGGAACATGAATGCGATGTCAAAGACTAGGAATATAATAGCATACCAATAATACTGGAAATGGAAGTTGATGTGTGCCTCACCTAAGGGCTCTGCGCCGCACTCGTAGGTTGTTGCGGCCCGAGGGTATAGGGTATGGTCCCTGTCGTATCCAGGTAGAAGTATGGATCGGACCTTGGTTCTGTCATTGGGGTCTTCGATCGGTCTTAGGAAGTAGGAGGCAATGAATGCTCCAACTGGAAAACCGATGCCTACGAGGGTCATTATCGCGAATGCCAGATACGCCTCCGTGACTGTATCCATGAGCACCACCACCAACCCCCGAGGGGGCTACGAGACTACGCACCAGAAAATGCTCCATAAACCCATCTAAAAGATCCAAGCGGTCAGACCTTACGCTCATCGCCCAGCGCCTCTAATATTCGCTGGTTTTCTCGTCTCGATCTGAAAGTTAGAACTGTGATCGTCAGAACCCCAATTCCGATGAGAGATATGATCAGGATCTGCTCTGCTGTGTCCGAAAGGGAAAGAAAGCCGGCAGGAAGATTAGTGACCGTCACTAAATCGAGTGGCTGCCCTGCGGCTGGTAGGCCCTTTGGTTGCACGATGATCGTGAAACGATACTCATCATCAGAAATCAGTTCTGCTGGTGGAAGGGTATTTACCCTTATTTCCATGGTCTGCCCTGGTTCCAAGTCAAAATCGTCTGGCAGGATGTCAACAGACCACCCCCTCAAGGACTCGGTGGGAATAACAACAACGTCCTCCACAACGTTGCCGTGATTGGTGACGAAGAAGGTATACTCGCCCTTGTCGGGATATGTTGTAGTTTGCTTAGTCGCCTCTTCCATCGTTATTCGCAGATCGTGGATTGTTCGGATCTCCACTGCTATGTCGATGGCAGAGACTTCGTTTGGGTTCAATGTCGAGAAAGTGCTAATCTGCATTAGGCCATTCAAACCGTTGGCCGATCCTTGAACTACCTCGAGCCTCACATCAACTTGTATTCTCTCCCCTGCGCCCACTGGGACTGGTGCTGTTATGGTGTTTCCTTGGATACTAACCGTTCTGATGACGAGTGCCTCAAGACCTTTGATCTCAACCTCAAGGTTGTCACCAGCAGGATAGTCCCCTGTGTTGTCGACATAGAAGGAAACCGTTGTTTCGCCTCCTGGTGGAAGTGTCAAATCTATCTGATCAGGCATCATACCAGGTTCCAATGGCGATATCTCAAACGAGTAATTGTAATTCGAGACCGTCACTGTCACGGTTTCCTTAGCGTCAGCATCGGCTCCGAACACCGCCGCCCTAGCCAGGATCCTGGCTGAGTCGGCATTTTCCTCACCTTCTACGTTGACATCTAGATATAGGTTCCTTGATTGGCCTGGTTCCAAACTGATCTGGTTGATTCCATTTCCGTTCGAATCTGAGTAGGATGCACTCCATTCAGGTGCATTACAACCAGTTTGATCGCCGGGATCACACACCTGAAGCTTGATTGTGTCCTCCACATTCCCTTGGTTTGTCACTACGAAGGGGAACCTGACTATTTGGTCCGTGCGGCCGTTTTGCGAGGTGGATGTGAACTCCAAGTCTACCTCATGCCTTTGGTTGACGTTCACTGTCAAAGTCACGGTATCAAGAGAATCGGGGCCTCCGCCTCCAGAAACCTTGAATTTAATTGATGTCGAGCCTGCGAGAGCGTCATCCGGAACCGAGATGACTGCAGTGGAGGTTGCCTCGTTATTCGAGGTTTGAGCGGCATTGAGGCTGTGTGATGGAGGTGAGAAAGAGACGCTCCACCCGGGTGGGAGAGGATCGGTGTTCAAGGTGAATGTGTCTGCTCCATTCCCCGTATTTTCCAGTGATATTGTCACTTGGGGCTGGCTACCGGGCTCGACGTTAGAGATTGTCCCCGTGTTGAGGGAAATATCTCCAGCGTGTATTTGCCCTACTTTCACAGTGACGATGGCCTCGCATCCAACTGAGGAGCCCGCCTTCGCCATGATTCTAATGTCTACGCTGGAACCGGATTCCACGGACGAGTCGGGGGTGATGTCGAACCCAAACGTGAACGAATCGCCATTGTTCCCTGGCTCCGCGAGGAGTTTGCTTGTCGGACTGTCAAATGAGACCCAGCCAGATATGTCCTGGCCTCCAGAGCTCTGTGCTTGCACTGATGCTGTCCATGCGGTGTTTCCGGTATTTGTGACCTCAAGATTGTTCTCTGTGCTTGTCTGCCCGGGTTGAAGATTTACAAATGTCCAATCGAGCGTCTCTTCACACGACCTTATCTCGGGGACGACGCCGGTTAATGTGAGGTTGTCCTCTGCCTGGTCTGGACTTGGGTCATTGTTCACCGTTGCCCTTAGAATGAAGCAATGGTCGCCTGCATCTGTCTCTCCCTCATCGTCAAGAGTAATCACGAAATCAACATCCTCGTTATCACCTGAATTTAGGCTAACAGTAGCAGGGTTGACCTCTGCGGAGACTGAGTCGTCATCTGAGTCACAGCCACTGTCATTCTCAACTGCTAGCTGTATCGTTGCCTGTTGATCCCCATTATTTTCAACGTTGACGATCCAATCGATTGTGTCGCCTTCTAGGTCATACTCCTTGTTCAAATCATCTGTGGTCAGAACGACTGAGTACAAGCCCCCATCCTCGGCAGTGGTGGTGACTGTGATTGAGTCTGATTGTGGTGTTGGTGGGGTCCCACCCGTCGCAGTGATGGTCAGAGTAGTCTCGCATTCACCAGCGGCTGTATCGTCTACTTGGACGGTCAGATCTACCAGCTCCTCGCCATTGGAATTTACACTGCCGGAGGGAGAGTCGACTGTTGATGTGAAGCCACCACAGCCCGTTCCCTGTTGTGTCTGTAGCGTATATGTCATGTCATCGTCCCCGTTATTGCGGATTGTAATCTCATAAACGGCGGGATCGCTTGTTGTAGCCTGAAGCTCCAATGTCGGAGTGGACAGTTGCGGATCAACGTCCGCTGCGACCGTTGGAGCGAGGGCAGCGAGTAGCAAGATCGTGGTGACTACTGTGACTGAGCGGGGTCTCACAAACTACCTTTGCCGCTCTTAACCTCTCTAAGGGCTTCGGCCACTGGGACGCTAGAGTGGCGAATTAGGCATTTACAAGGAGATCCCGGGAAGCCCCGCAGTTGATGCAAGCCTCCATCTCAGATATGTTGCAACTACCGGACTGTCCCGCCCGGTGATATCTTGCACCGCACTCCCCACACGCCAATGCATTTCCAACGACGATGGGTGAGTCACAGAGGAAACAGGGTATGTCCCCTTCGACTCCGGTTCTATCCATGCCATCCCCCCTCCTTTTCCTGATCTGCACTACAACTAGGCTGGCTGCTAGGCACATCACGGCCAGCACAGCGAGCATGAACCAGGCCGAAATCGCGCCCTGAGAGTCAATGGCGCGTACCTGCAGGGGCACTTGGAACGTTGAGCCATCGATTAGCGTACCTCCTTGAAGTTCGATGAATACCGGGCCTCTGGACTCTCCGACGGTTAGGTAGATCTCAACGGTCCGGGACTCACCCGGGGACAGGGAGAGGATCTCACTTCCAGATACTTGGTGGGCCCATCCGCTAGTAGGGGTGTCCACGATAATTTTGGTGTTGATCTGAGTATTCCCTTGGTTCTCCACTTGAAGGGATATGAGGGTGCTTTCCCCTGATTTCAAGATGGGAGCGTTACCCTGCATTGTCCATGAGACCTTTGATGTCTCTTGTACTAATATTGAGACGGTGTCGATGGCAAGGAGACCTTCGGATTCAAGCCTCAGTGTCAAGGGCACCTCTGCATTTCCGGCTTGAGACTCAGGGATGATTACTGAGCACCACGCTATTGAAGACGAAGATGGCTGAACAGGGCTCACCGGAGTGCAGGATGTGGTCCATCCAACCCCCTGTGAAACCAAGCTAGCCACCGGTGACCAAGATCCTTGACCTTGATTGGATACCGTCCAAGATAGGTCGAACTGGGTCGCAACAGGCATGGGCCCTAGGCCTAACGGGCTTGGTGATGACGAGCCGTCAGCGAGCACTATTGACCTGAATGAGACAATTGGCGCTGCGCCGGAGGTCACCTCTATTGTTCTGTTCCAAGAGAATGCGGAGCCATCCTGGGTCAGAAATCTGACCTTTGCGAGACCACTCGCTGCCAAGCCATTGCCTTGTATGGTCAAATACCATATCGATGTTGACCCTTGCTCTATCGTAATTGGCTGGGTGTTCGATATGCTGTTCCAACCTCCGGGCAGTGAGAGGATTTGAGGGGTGAGGGCTAGGTCCCTGTTTCCTTGATTTACGATTTGTATCGGAATCTCGTGTGTGTCGTCTGGCCTGACTTGAGAGTCGGTCCCTCCCGGGCTGGGGGTGAAAGTGACATCGTCTTTCGCAGCGACTATCAGGGGGATTTGGTGAACCCATGTGTCACTTGTGGTCCTTGCGGATATGGTCAGCTCAGCGTTGATCAAGGTGCCTGCAGAGACCACCACGGATGGAGGGGTTAGAGTGATGTCTATTTGTCTCGTACTTCCTTGTCCTAGTGTGCCTGTTGAACCGTGAGTTGAGTCTACAAAAGTGCCCAGATTATCCAATGTGGCCCTCCAACCTGCGGGGGACTCAAGAGCGAGATCATAGGTTTGTGGACCATTGCCTTCGTTTGATAATTGCAAGTAGGCCTCGGTGGGTTCGAAAGCGTCAATCGACAAAATCCCTCCCGGAACTCTGAATTCAATGTCAGGGAAGGATAATACTGTGAGCTTCAGGATTAATTCGCTGGTGACGTCATTCTCCGTGTCCAAACCAGTGACAATTATCCTGTATATCCCTGGTTCTGGAGGGTTTGGATGAGTAATGGCAAAGGTCAGTTGTTCTGTCTCTGAGGCATTCAGTTGAACTTGGGTTTGTGAGAAGGAGCTGTACCATGGCATAACAGCACCATCGGAAAGCCGGATTACGCTGGAGGCTGAAATCGATGCGTTAGTTGGAAATAATGCTGTATTTGTCAACTGGATGTCGAAACTAGTAGTGCCTCTTGGATCAGTCATAATAGGATTCGGGTTCGTTGTGTCAACTCTGATACCCGGCTCACTAACCAATACGACATTGGACAAGAGGTTATTGTCCTCAGCTGTCTCCTCTACTTGGTCCGTTGGATCGACCTCGATCTTGACTTCTATATTCCCAGATGCTGTTGGAGTCCAGTCCCACTCTACTGGAACAGATTCGCCCGGGGCCATCGATATTGTTCTGACTCCTAGTGGTTGTCCTGCTGCTGAGGCAGTGATCGACAGGGATGGGACCGAGCCAGCGCCCAAGTTCACGATGGAGGCGCCGACGGTGACGGCCTCTCCAACCTGGGGTATGGGTGTGGAGAGGGAGAAACTGTCGGGGTCAACAGTGGGGTCAGGCGTCAGATCATTGACGTTCACACCCCTGATTGCAATTGAGTATGGCTGGTACTGTCGAGCGCCGGAATGGTAGACGTCGCTTACTCTGACCGTCCACACCCCCGTTCCTGCAGACTCGATGAGAGCAACTTCTACGTTATTCGTCGAGTCAGGCTGGCCACCGGTGACTGAGTGTCCCTGGGAGAATACATTTCCGATGTAGGTTGTAGATCCGTCAGGCGAAATGACCTCTAGGTTCAGGTCGTTCCGCAATTGATCTGTAGAAGAAGACGAACCTGGGTAGTCGGACCATGCCAAAACGACCTTCAAAGGTTCGCCCGATCTTGTCACATCGAAGCTGTAATCATCATACTCCCCACTCCTCAGCCTGTGACGATCATCGACGAATATTCCGACATCTGAGTCAGGTACCAAACTATTCGTTAGGTCTATTCTTCCCCATCCCTCGACATTATTGGGAATGTTAGGAGTTCCGATGTCCTCGGCTCCTAGTATCAGCATTGCCTTGATCAGGGAGGCCTGTGGGGCTGGCCTTTCGGCGATCTCCATCAGGTATTCTCTGATTAGAATTGATGCGCCGGCTGCTGCAGGAGTTGCCATCGAAGTTCCGCTGGATTCCTCATACCATTGGCCGAGGTCTGAGGAACCGCCGGATTCCTGTGCCTGACACGATCGGACATACATGCCAGGTGCGATTACGTCAGGTTTGATGCGGCCATCGTCAGTCGGACCTTCACTACTGTAAGGATACATGGCATCAGGAGCTCCGCTGTATCGGTTTTGATGTGCGCCGACGGCAATTACGTTCTTTGCTGTGGCAGGAGGGGATATTCCGTTACTGCCCTCATTCCCGGCCGAAAAAAGGACTGTCATACCTTCATATTGCCAATACTGGTCCCACGTGCTTATTCTGTCGTCAGCGTCCTCGGCTGATGTGGTGTAACTACCGAATCCAGAGCCAGAGCCCCAACTATTTGTGTGGAATCTGGCTGCTTCGTTGTAGGCCTGAACAAGCATCGTATCTATGCCGTAGCTGTATAAGTTCCCGGAATCATCATCCTCCATGGCCTGAAACACTATTTCCGCTCCTGGGGCGACTCCTGCGTATTGCCCCGAGCTCCTGTATCCAGAGCCAACAGCTGTGCATGCAACATGTGTACCGTGTCCTGACCCGTCCGCAGTAGAGCTGTCTCCCGGCGTCACTGATGATCTTGAAATGATCCTTGAGCCAAAGTCCCCGTGATCATGATCAATCCCTGAGTCCCCGACGGCGATTATTTGGCCAGATCCATCCAAGGTCGATGAAAACCAGGTTGTGACGTCCTCTGATTCAGTGTGGTCTCTAACTTGATCATTGGATAGGCGTATCTCACTAATTGGTGAAATCCAAGAAACAGCGGGGTTCAAGACTAATTGTGGGATTTTTTCCCTGCTTGCAAACCCCCATCTTCGACCATCGTCAACTAACCCAGTATCTTCGAACCCGAGTAAGTTCATGTCTGAGAGGTCGCCTAAATCTAACGGCGCTGAATGATCAGACCTCTCCCCAGTCTCAGTGTTCCACCCTAGGACCTCAATCATCGTCAACTCTTCTGTCTCAGCTATGGTTGGATGGACCAGAAGCGCGGCAGGGACCTTGTGGAAGCTTGCGACGACATCTAATGAGGCTGCCTCGGTCAACGAATTTGGTTCGCCCTGGACAAGGAATCCGGATGGAGGAACTGCAGTCCTTATGTGGACTCCTGGTACCTCACCTATCGCGACTCGCGCATCCCACATAGTGGAGCGATCGGTGATTATGAGCATAGTTAGGTCTGATCGTTCTGTTGCGAAAGGTGGCTGGATTATCTGGTTGGGGATGAAACTTGTCAATGTGAAGGTCCCTATAGGCGTGTATGCTGCCATTGCGCGATCCCGCTCCTCGCCAATGGACCTCAGTGGTTCCCCGAGATCGTGAATCTTCAGAGGGCCGGAAAGGTCTACTAGCCTCGGTCCGGTTGAAGTTTCCAGAGTGTGTTTGTCGTTGATTTCAACTCCGCCGAACACAGACATGGACAGAAGGATCGTGATCAACAGCGCCCCCCTGCCCTTCATTGGTGCTGAGGAAATTCTGACTCTCTATGAGCATATGGGTGCGCGGTTCATGATTCAGAAGATTGTGAAGGTCCCGAATTTTATGTGGTATTCGGAGGTCCACCCACCTACATCGATTGACCAGTCTTCCTCCTTCTCGCCATTGTGGTATTGGTAGCGTAGGTCTATCTCGATGGTGTAATTCTCCCAAACCGAGGCGCCATCTATGACTAGTTCCAGATCATCATGGGCGATAGAGGTGTGTGGTCCCAGTTGATCCCAGTCGAAGTCAGTCCTTCCAACTTCGATGCCAACCTCATCTACCATCCTAATCGACATCTCAATTTCTTGGATGGATCTGGACCCTCTGTTGTCTAGTTCGACAAGCACTATATGGCCTCCACCCGATTGGCGATAGACAACATCAGCAGTCACCCCATCATAAGGGACGACCCACAACGAGCCGCCGAGCAAGAGGATCGTGATGATCGCAACTATCAGCGTGGAGAACATCACTCTCGCCGGATGTACCCTCTCCAGGGCCTCTTCGATTGTTTCCAGAATCTCCTCCGCTGCCTCCTCGTCTGCAGCAGTCGGTTCGATCTCTCGAAATCCTCTGGGGGAAGTCATCAGAGCAGACCTCCAATAAGGGTCATAGCGATTGTAGTCAGGCCAGAAGTCAGTGGCTCAGGGATTACGATGTGCGTGGTAGATCCCTCGACCCCGGGGATGCTGTTTATGATCGACAAGTCGGATGCCAATCCATTGACGCCAAAGGTGGTTCCTGTCGGAACCCCATTGGTAAATTGGGCGTCCAACAGAACCCCACGCAAGTCTACCCTCTGACCCTCGTTGAATTCCGCGAAGGCACGGGCTGAGGCAACGATTCTGCCCCCCTGGACATCCGAGATCTCGAAATATCCAAATTGGGAAATCAGAGTATGCACCTCTATTGTGGCACTCTTGATGTCCTCACTTAGAATCTCCATGTTTTCCAGAATGACCGGGGGCGTAGCGGGAACATCGGTGATTCTCATGTAGAGTACACTCACTCCGTCACCTGAGGACTTCACTGCAAGCCCGAAATCCTCGGTTGGCTTTATTGAAAGTCTGTCTGCCATGCCCTCGGCTAGCATCAGGATGTCGCCCTTTTGGTTGATAGCCTCCCCTTCGGCTTCTATGAATAGGGACATTCCTGAGGAGCTGGAGGCGAAATCTAACTGTGGAATTCCCTGGAAGACGAGGCTCTTCGTGATGTCGAATGTTCTCCCTGGCTCCGTTGACAGAGCAATTGTTCCCGGCACGTCGCTCAAGAACACGGTTGCAGGACGCCATGCTCCATCGAACCACTGCATCTGTTGAACCATCATGGATTCCACAGCTCTTCCCTTGAAGTCTCTATATTCCTCCGGTACGTCCATGTTAATTTTGATTGCTGTTCCTAGGCTTGCATCCAAGTTGACCCTGCTCGGGACGCCATTGATCAGCAATTCTGATCTCGCACCCACATTTCTGTCTAGCAGCTCTGCGTGTATACTAGATAGGGGGAATGAGGCTGCATATCGTGCTATTGCATCTATCTCGGAGATGCTGCCGGTTGTCTCCGTGACATCGAACACCATTTCCAAGTCGATATCGGATTGGACGCCCAACGGCAACCCATGGAGCGTGACGAAAGCGTCCATACCCTGAACAGAATCGGTCGCTAAAATGAGTGATTCCGCGCCGGGGAGCCACCCGTTTGCCTCTAGGTTCACTGCCCATCTCGAGCCCTCTTCGATACTCCTTCTCTCTAGTTCCAGATCAATGACGGGCGGGAGGTTTGGGATCCACACCCTAGCTGAAAACCCCTCTGAGAGACCCTCCTCGGGGGCGTGAATTGCTATTCCATGCACCCACGGCGGTTCGACGTCAGGGGGTAGTCCCTGATTAGCTTCAATTATGAGGTCAAAGTTTGAGTCTGAGTTCAATTCTAAGCCATAGTTGAAGGGGGCATCAGCATCCTCTGTCCCGCTGGTCAACTCCGAAGTCGCAGAGGCCAGCAACCTGTTGATTGATTGACCTAGGTCCGTGAACCCCCCAAGGAAGAAGGCTAGTCCAGAAACGCCCTGTGTCCTGTCGAGGACGGGTATGTCGATATCACCTTGCCCAGTTCCGTTTCCGGGAATTTGGAGGGAAAGGGAAGAGGGCAGGGGATCGAGCATCACAGTCGCAGTCAGCGCGTTGTTCATACCGACCATTGGGACGTGGTCAACGGCAATCCCGAATGGTGTCGCATCAGAGGTGGTGATGGTCGCTGTGCTTCTGCCTGCGAGGCCCAATGCAGAGGTGTTATCTGCAGGCTTCCATGAAACCTTACTCAGACCCGAGATCCTAGTCGACAGGCTTGAAGTTTGATTCTCTGCCTCATGGCTGTAGAAGAAGTGGTCCCCGTCCATTACGTGTGGCGTTGGAGAGTTTGTAATCTGGGCTTCCACAGAGGAGATGGCCCCCTCTGTTTCCCATGATACGGTATTTCCAAAGCTGGCATCGAAGGAATCAGGTATTCCCAAGATCCTGACGGCTTGCTTCTGGCTGCCGTTAGAAGCGTGATACTGGAATGATGTTATTTCCTCACTTGCGACATAACTTGCTGTTTCGACTCCAACAGTTAGGTCAATCGTGTCTGGGAGATCTGAGATAGACAGGCTTTGAGTTGACGCATTCGCAAGGTCAGTCCCGAAGAAGTCGATGAAAAGGAACCTAAGGGGGCCGGTGTTTTTCGACTTGATCTGGAATGCCCTATCTTCCGTTGACTTGTCATATGTAGCATGGATAGCCTCAATTCCTGTGAACCTTATTGACGCTGCGACCGGAACTAGGGGTTCCACAGGTCCATCGGATCCTTGGACCAACTCGGAACCACGATCGTTTGAAAGAATAAGATGGTTGTTTCCGGGGATGTTGAAGTGATCATAGGAGCCAATCTTGAGTTCTATCAGCGGCAGAACCTCTGCCTGTCGGGTAGTCCTGAAATCATCAGTCATCTCTAGATGCAAGTTCTGCCCTCCTCCGTCTGGGGAAAATTCCACGCCTCCGCTCAAGACATCCACCACCACGGTGGGTACGGAATTGATGATTAAGGCGGTCTCGAGGAACAGGTCTACGAGATTTACTAGTGCGGCGTCCAGAATTCTAGACAAGAAATCTAGATTCTGATTGTTACCAAAAGATGGATTGTTACCCTCCTCACTGCCTCCTATGTTGAAGTCTCCATAGACGATCAACGCGGTTGGGATGGTTCCCGTGGCAATGGATATTGTCTGATGATCCGTAACTACACCACCGCGAGTGACCCATGAGTCATACGAAATGGATTCAATTTCCCCCACTGACCTCAGGAGAATGAGCGATTTGGGGGGATTTGCGGGATTTATCGGTAGTTGGTCATTATCTTGGTTCGGGGTAACGTCCCTGGAAAAATTCTTGACGGCGATGATCAGACCTAGCCGGTCTGGTTGGGACCCTGGCAACTCGGGGCTGGACCTAGAGCCCAGCATAGTAAACACACGGTCTATTTCCTGCGGCGATAGTGTTCCCGCTGGCATCCCCCTCAACCATCCAAGGGAATCCGTAGA
>DAGH01000006.1:124916-126852 GCA_002495675.1 Euryarchaeota archaeon UBA182
CGATCTGCGTAGTACTCCAGTGAAGTCAGGCTTCGCTCCCCCGCTCCACCAGCGCCCGTGGAGAGGGAAGAGTCAGTCCTAATTGTCACAGAGACTTCACGAGGAATAATGAGATTCGTGTCCTCCGGATGTACGCCGAGATCGATATAGGCTACTTCCCAAATGTCTCGCTGGTCTTGATCGGGGGGTGAATAATGAATATACCCAAATCCAGCCCTTATCCCACAGGAAATCTCCAATGAGGGGCGTGTGGTGAGTTCCACTGGATCATAGCCCTCCGGGCATTGATCTTCTACAGGGTTGTTTATTGAGATCACATACGGCGCTGATAGTGATGCTATGCTTATCCCTGACTCTGAAGCGTCTCCATTGGGGTTGAAGATGCCGAATGTCAATGCCGTCAGAAATTCCGATGAGGCGTCTGATATGTCTAGGTAGATTCTCTCAATGCCGACATTTAGAGTGAACTCTCGAGGTGGTTGGGTGAAGGTTGAGTCAATTATCCAGACGTAACTCTCGCCCTGTTCTAACCCTAATGTGTCAGAATACGCAAACGCCTTGACCAAAGATACCTCCAGCCTTTCGAGATTGTCCCATGCTGGGTCGATCGGAGCTTCTTCTTCGATTACATCGACTTTGAACTGTATAGTAGGTTTGATCCACAGCCTGTCACCGTTTATGCCCCAACCACCATTGAAGTCAAATTCGAGGGTTAGGCCGACCTCAATATCATCATTGCCATCATCATCCACGTCCATCTGATGCAAAAATGGCTCCCCGTTATTGAAGATCAGGGACTGTAGCGAGTCTGTGAATGTCACTAATTCTATGTTTTGTCGCTTTTGTCCATTTTGATCCTGGTATTCAACCCATACGGCGTAGTCTGTGATGTTCAAGATTGTTGACCATATGTTCCTAACCTCGCCAGGAGGTGCTTGCTCCGGGTCAGTCAGGATCTCATATGGTCTAGGATGTTGTACTTCTGGGGGAAGGGTCTCTATTTTCTCGATATCAGAAAGCATCGTCTCGGTCCCTACAATCGGGGAATCGTTCCCACTCTCACGAATCGAATTCCTCACTTCATCCAGAGATTCACCGGCTTGGTCTCTAGCTCGGGGGTCAGCCTTGATGGAATTGTCCTCTAGTAACACCAATTCGAGGTCTTCAAGGATCTGGAAGTCACGGGCTTCTATTCTCTGATCTGCACTGGCGATTATACCCGGAGACGCCATCGAGCAAAAAAGGACGGCAATGACTAAGACAGGCCACGAGGTTTTGGCCCCGTTTTTTGGGTAGATAGCTCTCACAGCGCTACCGGCCATGTTCTCACTTCGGGATCAAGATGATTTAGGATATTCGCCGATGTGATGGAATGTAGTCACGATCGTCTGACAACCTGTAGTGAGCCGCATGTTGGACATGATGCCCTGACGCCGGGTGCCCCATGAGGTATTTTTACCCTAAATTGGGCTTGGCAGTCGCTGCATTTTACACGCATTTGGAGATCTTGGGCCAATTCTTCGGTATCGCTGGCAGGGGGTTGGTCAACCGTGGACTGATCTTCCTCATTGATGTCATTCTTTTCCCTGTCTGTGGTTGATGCCGAACCAGATTTTTCCTCTGACATCGGAATCTGTGGTATCTGCGGTCTGGATTTTACGGTCTCGTCGTCCTTTGAGTCACCCTCTGCCTCCTCATCCCCATCATTTTCATCCTCAAACATCAGCGACAGTAGGTCGTCATTGGGTCTATTTTGACGAGATTGGGTCACGTCACTTGGTTTGCGGCCCAACAGGGCGGCAATGTCAGGATCAGCGGAAATTTCCGTTGTGGGGGCCCTCCTGAAGCTGAAACTGGATTGGCCATCGTCCCTGTTCCTTGCGAACATCTCTTTCTGTTCCGATTCGCTCGGTACCTGTATCTGATCTTGCTCTTG
>DAGH01000014.1 GCA_002495675.1 Euryarchaeota archaeon UBA182
AATTTATCATACGAAGGTTGTTCATAGACCCAAAGGAAGATACCCAAGATTCAATATTCTCCGATGGCAGAACAAGGATTGAACAATTCCTGCCGATTTCTAAGGTCCCATTGTGTTTCTCAACATCCTGTGAAAGCGTAGTGCCTGGGTTCCTAGTCACTGAAACTAATGCTGACAGGGGGTTCAGTCCCATCCTATGAACGGCTAGGCTACCGACAAACGGCATGGATAGCGAAGGACAGTTGGGGTTGTAGTCAGATGCCATTGCAAATGCTATATCATTCTCTTCGCATTCTTTCAACGGAAGGTCTAGTGTATTACCTAGAACATATTGAGTACCAGGTAGGAAAGTTTGCATTGTTCCATTCTCATTAGCATATTCTCTATCTGACATAGATGACTTTGCAACATGATCTGCAGATACTGCTCCTAGGTCCGTGGCCAACCTCAATCCACCCGCATCTTGGAATTCATCAACATGTAATCTGACCTTGAGGCCTCTGTCAGACGAAGCCTCGCAGATTTGAATTGTCTCTTCTTTGGTGAACCAACCGGGCTCGCAAAATACATCGACATACTCTGCCAATTTCGACTCGCACACCAATGGTAGTTGCTCATCAACTAATTCCTCGAGGTACTCCCGACGACTAACGCCGGGTGGGATATCATGTGCACCTAGCCAAGTTCTATCGATTGATATTGGTGCATGGCTGATCCCCATCACCTCTAATGCCTGGATTTCATTTGACACATCTAGACCATATCCAGATTTGCATTCTATTCTAGCTGTACCAAGAGCTTTGGCAGACCTTAGTCGATGGACAAATAGATCGGATAACTCACTCCTTGTTGCCCTCCTAGTTTGAGATACTGTTTTTCTTATACCACCCCCCAGATTGGAGATTTCAGAATAATCAAGCCCCTTGGATCTCAAAGTGATCTCATTACTTCTATCCCCTGCCCAAACCATGTGCGCATGAGAGTCGACGAATGCAGGGATGATCGCCTTTTCCTGAGCGTCGACCATCTGAGTGTATCCTGATCCTTCCCACTCACTGGTCAGTGTTCCTTGAGACTCTATCTGAGATACCTTGCCATCCAGAAATAGTATTTCCGTACCAGCATCCATCAAAAGCATATCCCGATCAGACATTTCAGCCCCCCTGAGCGGAACACCCAATTTACCACAATTCAAGGTTGCAACCTCTCCAGTATTATGTACCAGAATGTGACCTTCCATGTGACGTGGGAAAAGCATGAACATATCGTTTTGACCCGTAATTTCTAATTCAAGGGTCAATCCCTTGGAATCATGGGGGTTATCCTCGGCATAGAGAGCACTGCTCACACATTCTCTTTTGGTGCGGTATCTTCCGATGGAAAAGATGTGTTAGCATCACACTCCTCACTCTACAGGCCCGAGGAAGGCGGCATTCATCCACGTGAGGCGGCGGACCACCACGTCGAGTCATCGAGGACTCTCCTCGAACGGGCTATATTAGACTGGAACGTGGTGAAATCCGATATTGACGCTGTGGCGTTTAGCCAAGGACCGGGCCTAGGCCCCTGCCTGAGGGTTGGCGGATCTGTGGCGAGGTCGATATCTATGGCGTTGAACATTCCCCTTATTGGGGTTAACCACTGTGTAGCACACATAGAAATTGGAAGAAGAATGACCGGGTGCATTGATCCTGTACTCCTGTATGTGAGCGGCGGGAATACACAGGTAATCGCACGTGCATCTGGTAGATACAGAGTATTAGGTGAGACACTAGACATAGGGATAGGCAACATGTTAGATAAGTTCGGTAGGGCTATCGGGATACCTTTTCCTGGTGGCCCAGAAATCGAAAGGAAAGCCCAATCATACATCCAAAACTACGGTTCTGACCACATTCTGGACCTTCCTTATGCTGTTCATGGCACAGATATGGCATTCAGTGGAATACTAGGTGCAGCTATAGCGCACGCAAAGAAAGGTGAAGACCACGGTCTTGTGTGTCATTCCTTGCAGGAAATCTCCTTTGCGAGTTGTGTGGAGGTTGGGGAAAGAGCAATGGCCCTCACAGGTAAGAAGGAGATCTTACTCGGGGGTGGAGTTGCTTGCAACAAGAGAATCCGGACGATGACCCAAACGATGGCTTCGGAAAGGGGTGGATCGGCATACTGGCCTGATTGGCGCCTATGCATCGATAACGGAACCATGATTGCCGAACTTGGTCGGAGAATGCTCGATGCTGGAATAAACACAAGGTTGTCGGACAGTGGAATAGATCCCTCACTAAGAACGGATATGACACCAATTTTATGGTCATAGTCTCCCATATCCTTATTCGACGCCCTTTTTTCGCGAGGTTAGGTTGGTTAGATAGTGCAGAGGAGAAGGAAGCCCAAAGCAGCACCTGCGAATGTGTTTGCAGGCGGTCAGAAACCAAAGAAACCTAGGAAAACGAATCCCATCCAAACTACACCGGCCCCCCCGATGCCAGTTAAACAACCACCACAAGT
>DAGH01000021.1:0-80164 GCA_002495675.1 Euryarchaeota archaeon UBA182
ACTTCCACTGCCATGGCCTGTACTAGGAGCCTGTACCTCAGGGATCTTTGGTCGTACTGTATCCAGCCTGTGACCTCCACATGGCTTCCTGATTCCACCCAGTCCAAGGGGCGACCCTCTATCTGCATATACAGCAAATGGTCTGCGTTTCCATATGCAGGGTTGTCCATCAGAGAAAGGGAGTGATATGCTACGTTGGGATTCATTGATTCACTCAGATAGCCATCAACTCTTATCGATTCATTAACCCATTTCGAGGGATTCATCGCTACTTCGACTAATTGCAGGCTCTGGTATTCGATATTCATGCACCCAGTGCCGCCGCCACCCTGTTTGCATTGGATAGCACCATACCCATTGGAAGCTAACCAGATTCTGCCATTCCACTCGCTCACCTCACCCTCAACGGTCACCAGGGTGCCAACTGGAGGAACAGGGTGATCCTTGTCTACCAGCCAACGTACCTCCACCACGGAATGCCCGTCTATCTCCCTCACTTGCAAGTCGATCCTGTCGGCTTGTTCCCCGTATGGATCGATCACAAAACTTGTCAACACGCCTTCTACTTTCACGGTCTCGCGAGGATACTCGTGTATGTCATCAATATCTATCAAGTCGGGTTCTCTGATCACCGCATAGAAATTCATTGCGGATACCAATAAAAGAGAAGTGAAAAACATCACCCACATCTTCGCCATGTCTGTGCTCTGGTGCAGGAGATGCTTGAACCTTGATGCTGTATCAGCGGTATGTTCATTGAGAACATCCAAATCTGTGAAGTGTCCGGGCAGCCCAAGGACCCGTAGCTCAGTTGGTTAGAGCGCCCGGCTCATAACCGGGTGGTCATCGGTTCAAATCCGGTCGGGTCCACCAGAAAATATTCCTTAAGGCCGATTGGGGTCAATCTAACACCCCTACAAATGACTCAAATTCCATTCATGGCTGAAGAACCGCTAAATACGGCTTATTCGGAAGAGGGCATTATGTCACGGCGCAAGTCAGCTCGAGGAGCGGTCATGATACTCGTTGTGTACGTGCTCAGCACATGGGCAGGCGCCGCTGCGGTTCAGGCTCAGGGCGCCGTGCCAGACATTACCCTAACCTGCTCTCAACCCTCCCCAATTGATGTAGAACCCGGGGCACCACGATCCACAATAGTGAACTGCAACCTTGAGAATCCCTCTGTGCATCAGGTCAAGGTCGAGATAAGGATACAGGCCGGAAACCTCGCATACTCAGGTCCTGCTAGCGTCACCGTCGGCAATGGTCTTTCAGCCTCATTCCAAGTCACGCTGAGAGCAGACTTGAGGGCACCCGAGGGATCCCAAACAGTCGCGATTACAGCAGAGGTGACTCAGGCCAATGGCGTCCCTGTCACAAGCTCGCCATCAACCTACACCGTCCTTGCCATCATCCGTCAGTTCAGCAGACTAAGAGTCGAGAGCGATGTTGCTTTCATCCAACTTAGACCCAAAGTCGACACGAATCTAGTGTTCGCCGTGCACAATGATGGAAACGCGATGGACAGGTTTGCAATCGGGATAGATAACAGGGAAGAACTCAACGACGAGGGTTTCCAACTCAGCATCCCCCTGGTTTCGGTGGAGATCGAATCAATGGCACCCCCTCAGAAGATATATGTGCAGATGAGGACACCAAAGAATCAAGGTTGGACTGACAAATATTACAACCTAAATTTCAAAGCCACTAGCGACTATTCCATCAAAACTGTGGGTATCGCAGATTATCAGATCCAGACAATGACCATCTACATCAGAGGAATTTACCTCCCAGGCTTCGAGTTGGTTGGAACCATGATGATATCAGCACTTGCTGCAGCAGCACTCGCAGGTCGTGGGACAAGGGATGGTGAAGGCGACGCTATTGATGAAGATGGCAATGTTGTCCCATTGGAGACTCCTACTCTGTGAATTACTACCTGCGTGTCCACAGCGGCGACTGCTTCATAACCGTCCCATCATCGTGGTGGGTACAACATGTCTAGTGGCGGGCTCCTTGAGAAGGCGGCGAAACAACAAACTGGTGATGCAAACCTAGGCGCACCGCCAAACACAGCGGCCATTTCGACAGCAGATGAAGGAGGTTCTAACTCTACCATGAGGCTAATTGGGCTTATTTTCGGAGGGATGGTGGTCCCGTACTTTGTCGTGATGTGGTTTGGTGGCGTTTTCCTGGGTGATGACACTGCCACCACAGTGTCCGTTGGGTTCCTTTCGTTCGTTGTACTGGCAATAGCCGGAACTGGAATTTGGCTCATATCTGGGCGACCTGCTCCGGCATCCGTACAGACAATCGCAATCGGACTTACGTTCATCTTGTTATTGTCTAGCAACTTCGCCATAGCCCTACTTTTGACCGGTGAAATGTCCTTAGGTGAGATTGAGCACGATGAGGAGAGCGACGAACTCGTTGTCAAAATCAGGCAAAATGGTGGCAGTGGGACATATGATGCATCCATTTCAATCGCCCAAGGAAATTACGTATATACCTCTGAAATGGAGGTTACAATCAACAGGGAAGATGGCCAAGGCGACTATGGCTGGCTAAAGATCCCCATCCAAGACTTCTACAACCAAAACGCCCTTCCCATGTCTGACTACACGATGTCTATCCAAGTCGATGGGAACACCTGGACGAGGAATCTCGATGCTAATGTACTATCCAGGACAATTACAGGAAGCGATGTCTCCGCGGACCCGTCTTTCAAAACCCAGGATTGCGAGGGCTCTGCAAAAGAGCAATGCTTGTCCGGGGTGGGTTTGAGCGTCACCGCTGGACTGCTCGGCTCTTCCCAGGACTACATCGCTGGAATGCCGCTAGCGGATTATGACCTCAAAGTCACGATGACCTTGGATGGTTCTATTGCAGTGGACTACCCAATGATACAGGTTCGCCACACATCCGCCGCTTGGCAGTCCAATGGAGGGGAATACGGTTCAGGCTCAGGATACATTGGCGACGACGGGCCAACGCTTGTTCTCGGTGGTAGTGTGATTGCTTCGGACATAAACCAACCCATTATCCTAAAAGAGGACTGGTCTGACTCAGGATTTGGGTGCTATGAAGTCACGGTCTTGGTCACAAATCTATCACCTTGGTCAACAGAAACAGTAGAACACACGACACTCTATGTCTATGAGGAGACGAACATGAACGAGGGCGGGCAATATATGTCCGAGAGCTGGACAGAAGTCCAGTCATGTTGACTGAGAACGCCTCATGAGGTATGCACCGATAAGGATCCCAACACCCGCCATGGCAACCAATGCTGGAACAACACTGCCAGCGTCATCCTCCTCTGAATGAAGAAAATCAATTAGGGGGGTCGTGATGGATCCTCCTCCCCAAAAATTCTCGTTCACAAGTTGGCTGGGTGTTAGGATCTTGCATGTTAATGCCATTTCACCTTCACCTGCGGGCGTCCAATTAATCGGGAAAATCGCGGTGTCATCGGACTCTACCAAGCCGCCCACATATGCATCGCCAATTGACTGTCTCAGCCCTGTCTGGGCGTCATCGCAGATGAAATAGACAATCGCATCCGCGTTTCCTTTGTTGGAGATTGTCAGATTTGCCCTCCAACCTTCATTAGGATCAGCATCCAGATTCTCTCCGTAATCGATTGAAAGGATCATAATATCCGGAGATTCCCAGGAAACGATGTCAGGCGATCCTGCCATGGCAATTATGGTACTCTTGTTCCAATCGACTGCTACTCGGCCTCCGTAATCCTGGACTTCTGATTGTGGATTCCATGCAGTTCGGAAGGACTCTGTTATGATGAAAGCCTCCTCGGCCCATATCGGGGATTGGCTATATTCATCGGAATCTAATGCCCAGCCAATCTCGACAACCCTTTCTATTCCAGACCCAACAAGCCCGATACCATTTTGATCGGAAATGAGGGAGCCCATATTCGATTGTTGGTATCCAAGTCCATCGACTCTGTATATGACATCTGAGGACGAGAACTCCACCATCTGTTGTCCGACTCTCCTTTCCCACCTATCCGTTAAACCACCTGTCCAGTCGACCGAATTAGCTGATAGTACCGTTGAGGGCCCCATTCTTAGGTCATGATCGTCCATTGACCAACCTATAGAGACGTTGGACAAGGACATGTTTGACACATTGGACATGGCCATTATCGGGGTGCTCCGATTCAGAGCCGTCTGGGAAATGATAGTATTTCCATCGAGTTGTAAACTCCCACCCAATACACTAGATCCGGTAATGTGAACAGAGCCACTAGAGACGATTTCATATGCTGCTGCGCCATAAGGCCTCATGTTCCTCGTCTCCAACTCAATGCCAGGTATCTGAATAGTGTTTGAATCGTCGAACTCCAACTCCAACCCTGCTATTCCCACGCTGCTCGTGGGGAAGCCAAGAACTGTGATCCAGGTATCAGACGCGTCCGAATCAAATTCCAACATCAATTCAGACTCATTCCCGTAAATTGACTCGTCTTCGTTTACTACGAACTCAAACCCAAAGAAGGACCCTCCTTCAGATGGGGAGATGAAGGCTCTGAAATCCTCATCATAGTCACTTGCGGGGATCATGAAAGATGAGGCACTGTTTCCAATTCCGTGGCCGAAGCCTACAATGCCTTTTGGTGGCTCAGGAGTTGTTATTTCAGATTCTGATATCATCAATGACGCCCCTTCTTCTACAACAATTCTTGATCCCGCCTCCATACTTACGACTGAATTCTCAATGGTCAGTGAGTAGCCACTGGAAACTATGATAGTGCCAGAGTGTGATCTGTCCGTATCCCAAATTATGTCTGACGAAATTTGGTTCTCCTGCCCATTGACGTTTATTGATATGGCCATCATCAAGACAATCAGTACCGCACACCCAGTGACTCGCATAGTGATGCACAACAGGAAGAAGGCCATCAACATCACCCCGTGCAGGTCACAGTTAAGTCTCAGGTGTCTGCTCAACGACTCATGGTAGGCGAGTTGTTCCCAAGTGATTCAATCAGCGAGATCCTGCTGAATATTGCATCGGTAATTATTCTATTCGGCCCGGCATACCTTGCCAACACCGGTGCGATGTTGTTTGGAAAGTGGATACCAGACCTATTGAAATTTGAGAGTCACAAAATCGACTTGGGTAGAAACTGGTCAGATGGAAACAGGATATTGGGTGACGGCAAATCCTGGGAGGGGCTGTTTGGCGGAGCGGTATTGTCCGCTACTCTAACTGTGATCGCACATATCCTTTGGGAAGGGAGAGTGACATCCGATAATCGTCCGTTCCTAGATCCCGTTGGAATCATGCCCATTGAATCATTCGCATACCACGCAGACCCATTGGCCTCAGCAGCAATAATCGGATTTACATTAGGCCTCTCGTGCATGATCGGGGACAGCTGCGGCTCCTTCGTGAAGAGACGCAGGGGCTTGAGGAGAGAGGGTGATGTCTCTTCTCGGGCCCCACTTCTGGACACAATACCCTTTGCACTGGCCATTTTCACGTGCACTGCGCTTCTTTTCGAGGACACGATTTTTTTCGAGGAAAGTGTGATGCCATACGTCATCGCTTTGCTTATCCTTACACCAATAATGCATAGGCTTACTAACATACTTGGCTATAAACTGGGACTAAAATCTGTCCCATATTGATGAATTGAGTCATATGCTGTCACTCAATGCGACACCCATGGAGAAAGGCACCGTATTGATTGTTGGATCAGGTGGAAGGGAGCACGCGATTTCACTTCAACTGGCTAAATCGGCTTCTGTGGCAGACATACATGTCGCTCCGGGAAATGCTGGCACATCTATGGTTGGCTCGAATCATGAGGTAGCGTTAGAGGACATAGATGGTTTGTGCGAATTAGCAGTCCGAATAGGAGCAGACTTGGTCATAATTGGGCCTGAAGCACCTCTTGTGGCAGGGTTAGCCGATAGGTTGAGGCAACAGGGAATCAATTGTTTTGGTCCGAATGCGGAGGGTGCCTTACTTGAGGGATCCAAGCAGTATGCGAAGAGTATCATGAGGAGGCTAGCAATACCAACAGCTGGTTCGGTTATGGTCACAGAGAATTCCCAGATCGATAGTGCGCTGGGTGGCTTTTCCAAACCTTGGGTGATCAAAAGGGACGGTCTAGCAGCAGGAAAGGGCGTCACGGTAACTGAGAACATCGCTGATGCAAGAGACGCTGTAAAAAGAGCCATAGAGACAGACGGAAAAGTTCTGATTGAGGAATTCTTGCCCGGTGAAGAGGCATCAATCCTTGTCCTAATGGATGAGTCGGGGTTCTCCATCCTGCCTTCGAGCCAAGATCACAAAAGGCTCAACGATGGCGATACGGGACCTAATACCGGCGGAATGGGAGCCTATGCTCCTGCTCCAGTCGTAACAAAAATGGTCATGGATCGAGTGATAAGTAGAATAGTTGAGCCAATGCACAAATTCCTATCCGGTGGGAGTGGCCCCTACAGGGGGTGCCTCTACATTGGCCTGATGATAGATGACTGCGATCCGAAGGTAGTTGAATTCAATGTCAGACTGGGGGATCCTGAAACCCAAGTGACACTTCCATTAGTCCAGTCTGACCTAGGACTACTTTTCATGGCAGTCTCAGAGGGAAAGTTGTCAGATTTCAAACTCGATGTTAGTAAAAAGCACGCTGCGACGATAGTTCTGGCTTCTGAGGGATACCCAGACAAACCCATAAAGGGAAGAATTGTGACTGGAACCTCTTTCGAAGAAGATGGAACAGCAGCGATAATCCACCATGCGGGTACCAGACTTGATGGAGATTTAGTGGTGTCATCTGGCGGCAGGGTGTTGAGTGTGACTGGTATTTCTGACACCCTGGAGGGCGCGATCAATGTTGCGTACAGTCGAATATCAAAAGTCAGTATGGAGGGTGGACACTACAGGCAAGACATTGGCCATAAGGCCCTCGAGACTTAGTTTTGTACCTGCAATCACATATCATAGATTGATAATGCAACCGTCCCGCTTAAATGGAGAGGCAAGGTGGCCGCGATGCTGGACAGCCTCGGCTGTACTGGGTGAATGAAAATGATAGACAAAAACGGCAACACCGATGCGGCCCAAATCAAAGGCACACTCGGCGGCCCAATTATGCTGGCAGCCGCCTTATTTGTGTTCTTGATCGCTGCTCAGGTCTCGGGATTGAATGGATGGACGGATGAAATAGGCCTCCTTGCTCTTCCAGCCGTAGCCGCCATTGGCGCGGCTTTCGGGAGGATCAGCTCGGAGCACCCCTTTGGGAGCAACCTAAACAGCGCTATTGCCCCCAGCGCTTTTGTTCTGACCTCCATACTGGCATCCTTTTTCGCCCCCACTGCGATCTGCATGACTTTCCTTTTTGCCTCCTTCAGCACTCACTTTTTGATAACTAAGGGTCGTCCTGTGGAGGCTAACTTCCTCATTGGATGTTTGATTGGAATACAATTTGCAATGATCTTTGCCCTGACCTCAGAGGTACCAGACGAATCGCAAACCAATGCAACCCGTGCTTACCTAGGGGCCAGATTCTCGGCCATGATGGCAGTCATGTTGATGGGTTCTCTTTATGTTTCGCTAATTCTGTCAAAGACAATAGACAGGGTAAGTGAGAAGGGTCTACTCTCGGAACTGCCTTTCGACGTGACCAGTAAGTCTACCCACATTGTTGGTGGTGCTACCATGTCATCACTCATTATACCCCTGATTTGGTTGTCCTCGATTGACGATCCCCAAGTCTACGAAGATGGGGCTTTCCTCGGCCCGTTTTGGGGGTTGTTCTCAGCAGCAATTGTACTGATCGTCGCAATGTTCAGGTCTGAGAGGTGGAACGTCCTGGCGGCAGTGGTTTCCCTCAACTGGATAATATACACCTTGGGAAGACTGAACGACATAGGAGTGTCAGGTTTCCCAAATGCCTTGACAGAAGACGGATCATACCCAATGATCCTGTGGCTCTTAATCACTTTCTGGTCAAATGTGGGCGTTATAGTACTAGCATCAAGGGGGCACTTGGGTGCCATGGCTCCTCTCAGGGAACCATCTCCCCTGAGGAAATGGTGGCAAAGCCATAGCTATGCCATTCTAGTGGGTATGGCCCTTGTTGCAGGATTCATCGTTAGAGTCGTTTGGAATGTGATTCCTGCCATGAACGCATCTGTGATCGGAGAGTGGGACATGTCAGGCGGATCTGATCCTTGGTACATGAAGCGGATCATAGATTATGTTGCTTACGAAAGGGCGCATTTCGTTTTTGATGCGGACCGTAACTACCCCGTGGGAGGATTGAACCCTCGACCACCGCTATTTTCATGGTCACTTGCACTGGGTGGGATCTTCCTCTCTTGGATTGCCGACATGCCTCTCGCTGAATCAGTTTGGTGGTCAGTAGAAGCCCAACCTGCCATTTGGGGCGCATTGATCGTACTCCCTGTAGCATCAATGGCCAAAAGGTTCCATTCCCCCTTGGCGGGCATTGCTGCTGCTTGGCTCATCGCATTCATGCCGGGCCACATTACACACTCAACTTTTGGCCTCGCAGACCACGACTCATTCGCTATGTTCTTCCTGACACTTGGCTTCTATTGGTGGGTTAGGTCGATGTTGGACATCAAACAAGAGAGGCTCTTCTCAAGAACCTCGTGGAATCCGCTATACATCCTCGCGGGAATAAGGGTAATGTGGCGCAATCATCGAACAACCATGATACACTCAACCCTAGCAGGAATATCGTTCGCGACTGCTGGTCTTGCATGGAAGGGTTATGTCTACGCCCCTGGAATCCTCTTCCTTGGATATTCAGGCATCGTTTTCTTGAACCTATTCAGGGGTAGGGACACCTTACCAATCACCGCTACAATGCTCCAGATGCTGTTTGCTGCGATCCTAATTCCCCTGCCATTCTACATTTGGCCGGGTATGAACCTATTGACAAACCCAAGTGGCATGGCCCCCCTCCTGTACATGCTTGGATTCACGCTTGGCCTCGGCTACGTTATTTCTGCCTCTCGGGACAAGCCATGGCTCATGGTCTTTACAACTACTGCGACGTTGTCCCTCTTCGTACTTGGTGGCCTGTATATCCTTCAGACCCTTGACTTGTATGCAGGATGGGACATACTGGTCACTGGTGGGTTTTACTTCTCCAAGAACAAGGTTTTCTCAACAATAGGGGAAGCTCAGGCACCCGACAGAGGAATCCTGTTTGCCTCATTCGGTCCTATCGTCACCATTGCCGCTATCGGATACGGCCTCATTCTGATATGGAGGGGGGGAAGGAAGGAGAACCTAGCCTCATTTACATTGGGAACATGGATCGTAGTTGCATCTTACATGTCATGGACCGCAGGGCGTTTCATATTCAATGCAGGACCGCCGATGGCCGTAGTTGGCGGCGTGGGTCTAACTGCAATGTGGGCGTACGCGAACCCCGCAGAATTCGTAAAACACTGGAAGAAAACCGGAATCGGATCGCCAAGGGCCAGATTCAACAGCACATTCTCTGCGAGCAGGTCCAGACCAGGGGTTCCTGCGGCTCTTATGGTCCTCCTCATCGTCTTCTCCCAACACGCGACCTACGGCATCGACTCAGGAATACCCAGGGGAGACTCATCAGCGGGAGATGTCGATCAGGCAATTCAAGGGATCATGCCCGACGTGCTCCGATACGAAGTTCTGGGTTTTTCGGTATTGAACTCCAACCAATACTCCCCTGACGATCGTTGCTCCAGTGGCTGCTGGTATCTGGGAACCTTCGGCCCAGGTTTCAATGGGGGGGGATGGAATATGGCATATGAGTGGCTATCCGAACAGGATGCCGAATCATCCTTCACTGAACGGCCTGCTTTCCTTTCATGGTGGGACTACGGGTTCCAAGCCTTGTCTCATGGACAGCATCCCACCGTCGCAGACAACTTCCAATCCGGGATACCCATATCAGGAAACATCCTACTTAGTTCGGGGCAGGCGGATGTGCTCTCCCTGCTGGCAATGAACGCACTAAGAATGGGCGGTGTTTCAGATGCTGACAACAGAGCCGTCCTGGAACAATACTTCGAGGAGAACCAGATCCGGGAGCTGGAGCGAATTCACAGTATGTCCTCCGAAGACGTCGAGGCTCGTGCACTTGCTTTGGTTCACGAGGATGATGAGGTACAACTGGTCAAGGGAGCTTTCCTAGCCAAATCAGGTTTGCCATCGAAGTATGGCTGGTACGTCATCGATGGAGGGGAGATAGTTCAAGACCGCATTGACGACTCTAGTGAGGCGATGAAGCTTTACAACACAACCAGATCATCCTCCAGCTACTTCTCTGAGAGCCCCACGCACTATATCATTGGCGAGTACAGATACACTTCAGACCTCATAGAGGACTACAATGACCTATCCACGGGAATCCACAGGAACAACGCCAAGTTGGCAGTTGGCCGAGCATTCATAACCCATGTTTTGGATCTCGATCAAATCGTAGGTTTGGTCTCCGATCTCAGTGAGATACAACATGATGTACAAACCTTTGAGGGAAGATTGGGGGAAACAGCCCAAAGGAACTCTGATGTCAGATATTTCGCAATTGACGACAGACTCTACCCCTTGGGCGGGTTGTTTTACGAGGGCTACAATTATCACGGCGGCCAAACCACTGGTATTTTCTACGCTCCAACGACACTGGCGGGCCTTGATCCAGAAGACTACATCTCCAGCAGTTACCTCACCAGAAGGGGGGATGGCCCCATAATCCCAAGAACAGCTGGCGAATATGAGCAAGAATATCTGGATGACATAGTCCGGCAACAATCAGGCGCCATAACAGATCAAAGCCAGATAATTAGCCTTGAAGACATCGACTACATCCAGCAACCCGAATTCTTCGAAACTTTCCTGGCCAGAATATACGTAGGGTATGGCACTACGTCTCTGGGATTAGACCCCGATAACACCGGACAACCTGGGCCCACATGGGCTAAATCCGGAACGCCCACGACCCCCCTAAGGAACGCTTATGCCCTCCCGGGCGCCATGATGAACCACTTTGTTCTTGCAAATTACCACGACGACGGATCCGACTACACGGACTCGGACTCCGATGGTACACCTGACATATACAATTGGAGCGACCCGAGCGAAGAACCAAGCGGCTACTACAACGCCATAGGCATCGCCAACTCCAATGTTAAGATACTCAAGTACTACAGTGGTGCAACATTGAATGGGCAAGTGACGCTAGAAACTGGTGAACCCGTCCCCAATGCTAAGATTCTGATTGAGAGAGACGCCTTCAGTTATGAAGAAGGTACCGACACAGACCCAAGGACCTACTGGATACCCATTGGCTCAGAAACAACCGATGATGAAGGTCACTTCACCTCTACGATTCCCTCTGGGAAAATACGAGTCAGCGCCTTCTACGGAGCAGTGGATGAAACAGGGCCAAGATCCCAAATCGAATCGGGTGCTTTTGACATGCTTTCCGACATAACCAGAGAGCAGCTTGATGGGGAAGATCGCACCATCAATCCCATCACAGCTATTTTGGGTGGAGTAGCTGGAACAACATACCTCGGAGCCGAGGTCTTGATGGTAACAGGAGAGGAAGGACACAGTAACGGGGCCTCAGTACTGACAGTCGACGTCAGGGTACCTGCAGTCACCTCGACGGGGCAGGTCCAATGGACTGGTGACGAATCCTTTTCTGGCAACCCAATACAGGATGCCACAGTAATTCTTACACCATCAGATCCTGATGCCACCCACCAAGGATATGCAGTCCCAACGTCTTCGGGCTCAATAGAGGGTCAGGGCCTTTACTTCGCAGGCGAGGGTACCGCAATCTTCGACGGCTCAGGCCAATTTGACTCATCGAGCCCGGCCAAAGCAGAGGAATTCACAGGAAGGTTGAGTCAGACTATTAGAAACAACCAGTCAGTCATCGGCACTGGAACTTTCGTTGGAAACGGGATACTCACAGGCACACTCTCTGATGGCTCCCTGCCATCAACTTGTGACGCCAATGACACAATGCCAGACAACATGGAAGTCTGCACGTCTCAGAACGGAGAGATAATTGTCTCTGGTTCAGTCAATGCAACGGGAAGATTCGTATCAGCAGGCCAATCGGAATTTATCCGAGACTATGAGAATGCGTCTTTCACTGCCGCAGGCAGATTCGTGGTAGAGGAAGGTAACTCTGGGACCATAACAGGCGACGGAGTATTCCAAGGCGACGGAGTATTCAGCGGGCTAATGGTTAGGGAGGGTACTTTCCATATCTCCAATGCCATACCTGGGGAATACAGCGTACGAATCGTGATGGATACCGGTCAGGAAATTCAGGTTGATGAGAAATTCCAAATTCTCAGAACCCCCTCAGCAGAAACAAGACTCGTGCAAGTGGAGGGCCTATCCGTCAACGCCCTCCTGTCGCAGGAGGATGGATCTCAAACCACGGGGAATGTGATACTAACGGACACCGAATTGCAAGGAGACTCTGCGGCACAGCCATGTTCTGACAGACTGACATCTCCATGTTCAATACCCATCGGGGAGGGTGGAGCAATCTCAATCGGACCAATACCAGCCAGATCGCACACGATATCTTATGACTCTGATTTGGATGGCTTCTACGACCTAGTAGCAAGCGTGTTGCCAGAGGATGCCACTACAGGATCCATAGATCTAGATCTCATTGTCCCGTTGACTTCGGACCTTGAGATCACCCTATTGTCTGAGTCGGGTGTTATTGTTCCTGACCTAGACCTGACGATCAGAGGCGCAACAGGACTAGGGATCTACGAGATGAACTACGATTCTGAGACGGAGACCTACAAAGCGGAGTTGATACCTGGTGAATATCATCTGAACTACACCTATGGAGACACACAGATCTGGGAGTTGATAACCCTCGACGAGGACCTATCCATGACCGCCCAGTTCAGGACAAGCTCTCTACTTACTGGAACCGTCTACACATCAGATGATGACAGTACCCCGGAGCCGGATGACTACGTCCAATTTGCCGAAGTTGTGGCCAGATGGTCCGGCTTCGAGATTTCTACGGTTGCAGATGGCGAGGGGAATTTTGAGTTCACACTTCCGGTGGGCGAGAATGTCACACTCACATCTACCGTCGGATTGGGTAATCTTGTCGATGGGTTGGTCGTGTTTACATCCGAGGAAAACGGCCCAATCGATCTAGTCACGAGAAAAGGAGTTGTCTACGAGGGCTTTGTTTCAGTTAACCGCGGTGACTACCTGTACGACAGTTCCATCGTGGGGTGGGAGCCACTGAGAGTTATCGCAACCAACACAACATCTGATGTAACCTGGACCTCTGATGTAAATGAAGTCGGCAACTTCGAGATTGCCCTTCCAAGCGGGGAATGGGATATCTCATTGTTGGAAAGTGCCTTTGAACACACCACAACAACAACCGAACCAGACACTACGATCGAATTAACCATATTCCCCGACAACAGCACGCTGAATCTATTCGCATTCATCGACTCTTCCAGGGACGGTAATGCCACGAACGGCACAGGGGTTATTGCCGATTTCAGAGTCGTGCCCCTAGGTCAAAGTGGAATCCAAGAGAACTTTACCACTCTGGCCACAGGAATCGCCAGTGTGCAACTCGAGCCAGGAAATTACTTGATCGAAACCAGCATACTCAACCCTGGTGAGACACTTCATGGGACTAGGATCCTCACGGGTTCCACTAACATTCAGATCCCTCTTGAGGCAACAACGTTGCACAGAGATATTGGATTCGACCCTGAGGGCGTCGTGAATATTACATTCATAGATCAACTACTTGCCCCGGTTGCCGATCTGGAGGTTAAGTTCAGAAATGTTGACCGAGAGCCTGTAATCGTCACATCTCTATCAACCGATGACGACGGCAACATACTCGCATTACTGCCCGAGGGGAGAACTATAATCGAGATAGATGGTTATGAGCCAGGTGATGAAACTGTCTTAGGCGCGAGGTCGACAATTGACGTGATCGCTGGCGACCAATCATCACCGATAATGGTTGAACTAACGGAGATGGCCACGTTGAATCTCACAATTTCGGACTCTGAAACCTCTGACGGAATCCCAGACCAGAAAATTATCCTACAATCGTTGGATGGGCTTGGAACAATCAAGATGCCCGCAACAAGTGAAACTGGATTCACATCGACATTGCTCGTACCCGGTAATTGGAGCGTAAGCCATGACGCGGAGACCAGCGGTGTTAGAATTCTGGTTCAAGAAACCCACATAGACCGAATTCTAGCAGGTGAACATCGAGATGTCCTCCTAGATGCTCGCAAGGAAGTCACACTCTCCGGAAAGGTCTTCTGGGATTTCGACAAAGATGACCAGGCTGATGTTGCAGAGGGCGTTTCCAATGCTAGTGTGACACTTGAATACGGCCAAACCGTTATCGAGCTGAAAACCGATGAAACAGGAACATACTCCACCTTGGTCCCATCGAATACTTCCCTGAGCATCACAGTTTCCAAGGATGGATTTGCGACCATGCAGGACAACTCTTCAATCCATGGAGAGCCAATTGACCTAGACATCGAGCTAACTGCAGGCACAGTCACAGCCTCGGGCACTGTAACATACCTAGGCCAATCGATAGATTCTCTGTGGTCTGATGATGTCGAAATTCTCCTAGTCCCCAGAGAGGGCTTTGCTATGCCACAAGTAACCGCCGAAAAGGGTGGGGACAGTGAATGGGACGGAACTTGGACTGTTGACCTTGAACCTGGAAGATATGTGCTTCAGGTTCGAGACACAACCAGGAACTTAGTTGCCTTTACCCAAATATTCGCCGATCTAGTGAATGGCGGACAAGCTGACGTAGATCTTGTGCCAGGGGGTTGGCTCCTGATGAATGGTTCATGGCTCGACTACGAGGGTACCCTGCATTCAATCTCAACAGAAGACAGGGACATAGAGGGATCAGACATTATAGATGAGGAATTAACACTCCTGATAGAATCCGGGCCGTCATTGGATTGGAGACTCGCGGTACCCAATGACGGGGACCTTAGAATCCTCTTACCATCTGGGCCACTAACGATCTCTGGAGACTTCGCAGTAGAACAACAGGACAGGACAATGACATACGAGGCAGGCCAGTCCATTAGTATCCCATCGTCAACGATTTCAGACGCGTTTGAGACCGCGCCGTTAGACCTCAGGTTCAACAGAATATCCAACAGCGAAATCTCAGCATTATTGGCCTCCACATCATCTGCCACTGTTAACGAGGACGGCATCCTGTTCGCCAATAGCGACGGAGAGGGCGGCTACGACCCCATGTTCTTGGATATCGAAGTTGACTATGAAGGACATGAGACATCCGATGTGTTCAATCTAAGGGCTACAGTCCCGGGAACTGATGGATCTGATTGGACTGTTTTGTTTGACAATGGATCAGGGGAATATTCAGTCTCACCGACACTCTTGATGTCCATCGAAGACGATCAAAAGACGGTCAAAGTGCAGATAACACCTCCCAATTCTACAGTGGCACGCCATTTCTCAAATGGAAGAACCGTGACAGTCCAGATATTCTCAGACAATGGCGTCAATGAAGATGTTGAGGTGAAAGTCAACGTCCCAAAAACAACTGGTTGGAGCCTCGCACAGGCCCCTGATGACATCTACGCTGTCAGGCCTGGTTCTCAGGAGACCATCCAACTCACTTTCCAAAATGACGGCAACTCGGATGAGGTCTACTCAGTCTCATTCGATGACGATGCATTGCCCCCGGGTTGGACGAGAACTGGGGCCCAATCCGTGACCATTGGAGCATTTGAGAGTCAAGCATTCTCAGTCATTCTTGGTGCACCGGAGAACGCGACTGTTGATCCATACAAACTCACCATGTACGTAATAGGCAATGACCAAACGGAATACGACCCCGTGGAAATTGACGTATCCGCCCAGTATGCCATCCTGTCCATTGACAGGGATAGTGTCTCATGGTTAGGTGGTGGTAAGGATCCCGTTTACGGATCAGTCCAGACGGTAGTTCTAACGATCGAAAATCAAGGTCTCGTCGGGGCAGAGGAAGTAATCGTTAGGGCGGACCACCAGACATCCGCACTATCAGACCCCTCTGGCATCAACGCCAGCGCTGTTCTTTCAGTACCTGCGGGAATGGAAGGCACGGCTTATTTGGATCTAAATTTCACCACCCTGACACAAGGTGATGCTTGGATAGTATTCTCCATTGAGTCAGTAGATGGAAAAGAGTCTTCAGAGGAGCCATACACCAAAAAATACAATCTACAGTCTCCAAGCGTCGAAGAGGCAGGGGATGCGACTCAGGTATTGATGATAGTACTCATTATCATACTCGGGGGCCTGTTGATCGTCCTTACAAGAAGGCCAGGTAGGAAACCCAAAGCTCCTTTCTAACCGAGAATGGGTGACTAACAATGCCCAAAGACGGCGTAGAGTTAATGCCTGAGCCCGAGGATAGGGCGATTCTCACCGCGGTCGACAGGGGTGCCGAGGGATACACTGGGGAAGATTACGGGCTTTCCGACAAAGAAGCGAGAGACCTGAGAAGGCCAATGTACACCATGGTACCATTCGTATGGCCATACGGAGCAGTCGGTGGAGCTGCCAGCATCGTCGTAATGATGTTGCTATGGCCGATGATTCAGCCACTCATCACGCCATACCTCCCCGCCTCCGAGTGGGCCTACGAGTCATCTGGTGTGCGACTGCTCGGCGACGAAGGTCTAGATGGCAGTGGGGTTAAGGTCTGCATTGTCGATACAGGTATAGATCCCTTTCACCCTGATTTTAGAAACATGAACTTAGATGGATTCAGGGACTTCTACGCCTTTCAGCATGAGGAGGTGAGGGATGTAAGCCAATCCCACCATGGGACTTCAATGGCAGGTCTGCTTATCGCTAATGGCTCAGGACCCTTGCAAGGAATGGCTCCTAAGGTGACACTCAGCGTGGCCGTCGGATTGGGCCCTGAGGGAACTACCGGAAACAGCGTCAGGGTCGCTGATGCGATACAATGGTGTAGGATTTCTCAGCGATCCGATATAATCAGCCTATCACTAGGTGGGCCATTCGAAGCCTCATCCCAACAAGCCTCTAGGTCTGTCTCAGGTGCTGTTCAAGATGCCTTGGATAGTGGGATTTTTGTTGTAGCGGCGGCGGGGAATGCGGGACCAAATAATATTGATGTCTCGACACCCGCAAATGTGGAAGGCGTCATAAGCGTCGGTGCATATGATAGGTTCCTTACGCCTTGGTCAAACAGTTCGATCGGCTCAAACTTAGATCCCTATAACCAGTTGGACAGAGTCTGGCCAAATCAGAAACCCGAGATACTTGCACCAGGCTCGTATATCCTCTCCACCGTATCCAGCCAGAAATCCCCCCCATATGCATATTCAACTGGTACAAGCGACGCAGCAATCTTCGTCACTGCAACATTGGCATTGATTTTGCAGGATCTGACTGAAAAGGGCCTCATAGACCTCACGATTGAGGGGGATGATCGTATATTCCATGTCAAGAAGGCCCTTGCGGAGAGTGCCCGACCAATTAAAAACCAGATGGGGCATGATATTCGATCGGGGTATGGCATGCTAGATGCAGTGGCATGGCGGGACGCAGTGGAGGCCTCTGCTTACAATTGGTGACGCCCATATTCCGCCTAGGGTTATATCTATTGACGGCCCCAGTAGAACCATGAGCGACCGACCCGCGATGAAGAGCAAAGCATTGGTACTCATCCTGATACTCTCGACGATGGCCGCTCTGGTGGCACCGGCTTCCACCGTATCTGCTCAGAATACTACTAGCTCAGGCTACATCGACTCAATCGAGACATGGTCTGGGACACATACTGTTAGTGGAGACATAATCATATCACCGGGTGCCAAGCTAATTATCGAGCCCTCAACTCAAATCACCTTCTCAAATGGTACATCGTTGGAGGCACGTGGGAACCTATGCGTCGGCGCGGCATCCTGCGGCGCCTCTCAAGATGCAACTTCTTCCAGTCGCATAACAATGACATGGCTCGAGCCGTCAAACGCCTCTGCAAAGGGCGATTGCAGGGGTATGACCTTTGGAACATCCACGCTCAGCATAGACGACCCCTCTTGTGGCGAAGGTATCGTCATCCGCAGTACAATAGACCTCTCAGAGACTGCTCTACGTCAACTGGATATAGACTCAGCATGGGGCGTGCCGTTTCCAGTCCCGACTGTGAATCAATTTCGATATGGTGCTTTGGTATTGCAAGGAGCATCCCCCGAATTAGTCGAATTGGAGTTCACTGATACGAACACATCCAGCGTACTTGCGACAGAATTGGCCCAACCTAGGTTCGTCGGGGGTCTTTACACCGTTGGAAATGACCAGCAGAGCGGCGTGACAGGAAACGCTGTACAGATATATGGAGGAGGTACAGGGAGTATCCCTATCCTCTTTGAGAATTCAGATTTTGTTTCAACCGAAAGGGGATGTCGAAATCAGGACAACGGTCGATCCGCTGTATGGGTCGAGGAGTCATTTGCAGAGTTCGTCAACATTAATGTCATCAGTGGGGATTTTGGATTGAGTTACAGATCCTCTGCTGGAAAAGTTTCCAACTCATCATTGAGTGTAAATTGCAATGGTGTGGACATCAACGGCATGATTACGGTGGGGGCCAAAGAATATCCAACCAATATTTCAAACAATATCATCTCCACTGTTGAAGGAACCCCGATAACCGCTTACGCAGGGTCACTGGCTGAGATCCATAACAACGACTTGAGCGGAGCATCGGGAGGATCTGGCATCGCCGTTCAATCAAGCCGAGCGATAATCCACGGCAATAACATAGGCCCCATAGGTGGTTGGAACGGACTGTGGCTCATCGGTTCCTTCGATGTCGATGCCCAGAATAATACGATCAGTGACATAGCTAGGGAGCCCGTGATCGCAGGAGATTACTGGGCTGGAGACAACCCTGACGTCAGGAGGCTTTACTTCGCAAACAACCAGGTTTCAACCCCCGGTACTGGCAGCTGCCAAAGCAACACACATTGGGGCGGGGAGTTTACTTGCCCAGTAGTCATGGTTCACAGGGCTGGGGCAACACTGGTGGACAACGTTTTCACAGCAGGAGGCACGGCGGATGGTATCAGGGCAACTGGGGCCCTTCTGAATGTCCAAAGGAATACTTGGAACCTGAACGCAGCTGGAGCCGTAATACAAAATTTTGACACTGGGGCTGCTGGAGCCCAACAATATGGATCATTAGCCTTCTTCACCGATAATCAGTGGAATGGAGTCACGAGCACCTACGATGTGACGAAATCCTCGGTCACAGTACAATCTGAAACTATCCCGAATGCGGCGGATGGTGAAGTACCAGTTAGACTTGCTTGGGATGACCAAGAGGCATGGCCAGGGGTAGTCGACAATGACAATGACGGAATCCCCGATGGTGATTGGGACACAAATATCGTGCCACATCAGACGAAAAGCTGCGCTATATGCCCAGACTACACCCCTCGCGATTTTCCCCTGGCATTGAACATGGACAACAATTCCACAGTCTTCACATTCTCGAACGTATTGAATCTGAATCTATCGAAAATCCAAATAGCGACGCAGCCGACGTTTTACTCCGTTCAAGTTAAGCGGGCCGAAATGGTAAGGTTCCAAGCGATAGCCAAAGGTTCAGCGGTTCCAGGTGCGAATATCCTGATCGAAGACGGCGTCGGTAACGATCTTTACTCCCTCGAGACTCTCGACGATGGCCGCACACCATGGATCGCGCTTCCATCAAATTCACACTTAGACTTCAGGGGGCTTCAGGGTGGTGACAATCCAGATGGCTTCGCAGATGACGAGTACGAGGACTCTTGCTCAGATGGGGTAGACAACGACGGCGATCTACTTTATGATACGCAAGATGACTCATGTGACTATTCAATTGGCTCCCGAGAAATGTCGAAATATTTCGTCACTGGGTACAAATTTGGTTCAGGATACTATCATTATGACTTCCTGCTTCAGGAGTCAACATACGAGGGTACGGTGGTCCTGGAGAACGACGCACCCTCAATTGGCGTCGATGAGTCAAGCGATACCTCATTCAAGAGAACTGTCACAATCACAGGTTCAGCATGGGATGGGGAATGGATAGGAGTCTACCCGTCCGCAGAGGAGTCCATGTGGGCTCAGAAGGGATACGTTCACAGAGTTGAGGTCAAGGACCCATTCACTGGCTCTTGGGATGACGCTGGAGTAGCTACCGATACCTCTGGAATGGCTGCTGGAGAAGTCACGGGGACAAATCATCCATTCAGAACATGGGAGTACTCTTTGGACATGTCCTCATACCCTGAGGATGACTACGTCTTCGAGATACGATCATTCGACGGACTCGACTACAGTGAAATCATTACCAAGACAGTCAAACTCAACACACAACCCCCATTGGTCTCCATTTCAGAACCAGCAGATTCGACCACCCACAGGAATGATGACAAGAAAATAATATTCTCTGGGACAGCAAACGATGACTATGGATGCCCAACTAATTGCGGCGCTGACATACAGGACGTATTTTTCGTTATCGAGGGATCGGAATATTACAGCGATACGCCTGCTGACGCCACTTGGTCCGGGGATACTTGGACCTATGAGTGGAGCTACGCTGCACTTCCTAGAATCTCGGACGATTACACTTTCACCATATGGGCTTCTGACTCAGATTTCTGCGTAGGAGTCGTGGGAGAGTGTAATCCTGTAACTTTAACGCTGACAATTGACAACGAGAACCGAAACCCACTGATACAGTTGTCCCAGCCCGTAGATGGAACGTACGTAGAGGCATCAGAGAACACAGTGATATCGGGAGTGGCTCAGGATCCCGATGGCTTAGTGAATAGAATAGACATCGAGATTCGAGACCCAATTGATAGTATCGTCATCGACACAATCACCCTCACAGGCTCAGAAATCGATGGTAATTACTGGTCCACCCAATGGGACTCTGGGAACTTACAACATGATCGACCATACACTATCTTCGCTCGTAGCTTTGATGGCATAGGGTACTCACAATGGGACCAAATAGAGTTCATTGCGGACAACCCGCCAAACAAAGACAACAATCGGCCAGTATTCGACAACACAGATTGGAAACAGGAGTTTACCCTATATTGCGATGCTGAGAACCTGGACCTCCTGGATCGGTGTACATTCGCCACAATCAACCTCAATGACCATTTTTCAGACCCCGATGTTGACCAGGACATTATCCTTGCAGTTGTCGATGACCAACATGCCATCGGCATTAGGATAGACTCCTCAGGAATCGCTACCTATGATCCTGATGTGATGGCCTTCTACACTACGGATATGTCAGAGTGGACCATGGAGAATGTTGTGTTTATCGCACAAGACGTCTTTGGTTCAAAGGTCCAGTCCGACCCGGTAGACTTCATCGTAATCCCAACAGTATTTTCTGTCAATGCCCCGGACCAAACATCTCTTGGATCGGGTGATAAAGGAATATTATTCGACGGAACTGGCATTCCGGGTAGGGCCGTCACTGCGTACATCGATTCCAATCCCGCTAATTCGACGGTAGTCAAAGATGACAGCACATGGGAACTCCTCATACCATCCAATAGGATAATCGGAGCCGTGACTCCCCAATTTACGATGGGCGTAGGCACGCCAATCGATGGCTCGACGATATCAGATGGTTCAGGTGATGGTGATGGGCTCCCGCTGGGATTGATTGGAGGACTAGTCTTGTTGATTGCAATTCTAGTTGCCACTGGCGCGAGATTTATCGAGTTTGGTGAAGAAGAGGGGATCCAGGATGACGATCAGACTGAAGGTCAGAGGTATGTCAAAGACCCAGACAACCCGGGATGGCTGTGGGATGTAGAGGCTGGAGAATGGGTCATTGAGGGCAAAAATTGAGTATTCCCCGATTACGATCATCTGTAAACAATCCTTTTCATTGAGAAGGACGTAGGGTAAGATCGTGTCTCGTCATAATACCGCCCGGCCTGGTGTGCAAATACGCATACTGCTCCATCTTAGGGACTACGCTGATTTCCGGGATAGGGTCGAGGTACCCTTTGCATTATCTCAGATGGGTATAGCGAATGCGGTATCAATCGCTAGGTCAAACGTACCTAGGGCGATTGGCTCTTTGAAGGAATCCGGTTATGTAATCGAAAGACAGGCACATATCACAGGGGTCACAAGGAAAAGAAAGGCATACTTCTTGACCGACGAAGGGGTATCGCTTTCGGACGAAGTATGGGAATCAGTGTCGGAAAAATTAGTGAAAACTATCCAATCAGGAGGGGTTATTGAAGAACTTTCAATAGCGGATTTGGTTTCAAAATCGGAGATTGAGCTACGGCATGTTGACATTCTGAGGTATATGGATGATGATGCGACAATCGATCTAACAAGCCTGAACCCCGGACTCATTGAGAGGGACTTGACCAAACACATTGAACGACAATTCGTCTCATCTCTGGCAGACATGCCTCGTGTCAGGCAATTTTATGGTAGGGACGAGGAGTTGGATCAAATTGCAACCCTCCTTGAGGAATCATCAACATCGGTGATTGTCCCAGGAATTGCTGGAATAGGCAAAACAGCCCTTGCAGTTAAGGTGATCGAACGGTTCACTCACAGGAGGAATCTGCTGTTCCACAGATGCCAGGAGTGGGATGGATCACGCGCCTTTCTGGAGGCTATCGGGGAGTGGCAGGGCCTCCTGGGTCAAACAGAGTTGTCAGATTATCTCCAAGGCGCCCAAACCCCCAATCCCTCTATTTGCTCCAACTTAATCATAGAGGGGTTGAATAGGACACCTTCTCTGATAGTTGTCGATGACGTTCATAAAATAAGCGATGAGGCACTAGCATCCATCCTAGTCTCTGTTTCTGAAAGGATAGATGAATGTAAGGAATCAGGAATAGTCCTCTTCACGAGATCATTCAGGAGGATGATTCCAGAGTTCGACACTAGGGGCAGAAGGGTCTCCACCTATCTGAGGCTCGATGGCCTGGATCGCGATGCAAGCAGGCAACTCCTTAGTTCCATGCCCGCCATACAAGACCCCGACTTCTCTCACATTTACGCCTTATCTAGAGGGCACCCACTAGTACTGGAACTGATCAACAGAGGAAATCTGGCTCATTCGGTACACACAACTCTTGAGGCATTCATAGAGAAGGAGATATTCAGCAGGCTCACCTCAGACGAAAAGAACATTCTGGGCGCAATCTCTGTGTTCAGAGAGCCCATCCCTGTGGAGGCACTCCCCAAGAAGACAACCTCAGACTCCATTGAGAGCCTGATCAATAGAGGCTTAGCACGGAGGGCAAACCAAGATGAGTTAGATGTGCATGATTTGGTCAGGGAATTCTCATCTAGGTCGATGGATGAGCAAATACAACGAGACTTGCATAAACATGCTGCTGAATGGTATGGAAAACAGTCAATGACAACCGGAGATCGAATAGAACACCTTCATCATCTGAATATGGCCAATGATCTCGATGCCCTTGCAGGAGTACTGAAAAGCCATGGCCAGGATTTGGTGAAAGGCGGTCATACAGAACTGCTCGGAATTCTCAGGGCCATAGACGATGACGGACTTGACCCTGATACACAGTCAATGGTGCATGAGCTCTCCGGTGAAATTTTACTCATTCAAGGAATATGGGACGAGGCAGAAAAGGAGCTCGACTCCGCAGCATCCATTGCAAAGCGCATGAAGAATCCACGAAGAATGTCGAGAATCCTCTCAACGCAGGCCGATCTCGAGGTCAAGCGTGGCGCCCTAGACGATGCTCTTGAGACGCTGCGGCAAGCACTCGGCCTTCAAATCAAGACAAATGACGCCAAGGGAGCTGCAGACTCATACATTAGCATGGGTGCAATATTCAGGCAAAGAAGGGACGATCGTAGGGCAAGAGAGGTTTATCAGAACGTTGAGGAAATGCTAGAGGTCGAAGATGCAGGAGTACTGATATCGGCACGGTTGAGACTAGCCGATGGCTTCCTCGAGATCGGGGAGTCTGAGAAAGCAAGGGAACATGCCATGAGCGTTCATGATTTGTCTCTGGAATTGAATGAGCACCAACTACACGCACGATCGAGGGTAATTCTTGGAAGATATTATGCGAAGACCAAAGACTCGGAGCTTTCCTTACTACACTATAACGCGGCACTTGAGACGTTCTCAGAAGAAGCCAATCCGACCAATGCTGTTGAGACAGAGATGCTGCTGGGTCAGGTTCTGGTTGATGTTGGCAGAACTTCTGAGGCTTCAGAACACTACTTGGATGCCCTCTCCATTGCCGAAGCGAACGACTTCAGGCTACTGCAAGCGGAAATTCTAGCTCGATTGGGGACAATCAGAGGTGACAGATCCGAGAGGGTCGCATACCTCCAAAGATCCCTGTCCGTATTCAAAGACCTAGGGGCCCATACAAGGATGAAGGAAATTCAAAATTCAGTGCATAGGGCATTAATGGGAAGGTAATCAGTGATCTATCGAAATTCTCCTGCTGGCATTTTCTCCTATTCTGTGTGTAAATTCAGGACCTATCTTCCCGGAGATTGATAGGTCACCATCGAAGGAATCGTGAATTTTCATCAAGGCTTCGCTTTCTGCTATGTGAGGGGCGTTGTTTTTCTCAGAAAGGTGGCAGAGCACAATAGATTTCGTTGATGCAGTGACTACATCTCGCAGGATGTTTGCGGTTTGGAGATTGGACAAGTGGCCACCACGCCCAGAAATCCTTCTTTTCAGTGAGTCGGGGTAAGGGCCGTTGAGAAGCCTATTATGATCATAATTTGCCTCTATGGAGATATGGGAACATCCCATTAGATGCTTCTTCAACTCATCTGTGGCTTCACCCAAATCAGTGACGTAAGCAGCCCTTTCCCCTCCGGTGAAAATAATGAAAGCAACATTGTCTGCGTCATCGTGGGGCACTGGAATCGGCATGACGCTAACGTTATGATTGATCTCAATTCGATCTAGATCCGAAAAGGTTCGGACCTCCGACATAGGCTGCCAACCCAACCTAATCGCGGTTTCCAAGTTAGAATGTAATCTTGCACCCCATTTTTTCGAAGATTTCAATGCGGATTTAGAGTGATCTGCATGATGATGAGTGATGAGGATATGGTCAACCTGGCTCGGATTTATTCCTGCTAAAAAAAGCCTTTTTTCCATCTGCCTTGTTGATAGCCCGCAATCTATCAAAAATACCGTGTCCTCGTTTTTGTACACCACTGAATTGCCTGAGCTACCAGAGCCTAGGTGTGTAATCTCGAGGGGCACAACACCAGCGTGCGTAAGTCGATCAATGAATGAATCTGTCCTAGGATTGCGAGCATAGGCATTGCCAGAATTATGGCCGTCGTACGAACACCGCTCCATCATGGTGATATATGGTCTGAGAATCAACGGAGGGCGGGGACCCACATGAGGAGGAAACAAACAGCTGCTTTCCTCGCTATAATCATGCTTTCAAGCGTCCTCTTCCTTTCCCAGACTAGGCCACAGAGCCCTGTCGGAACCACTAACCCAGAAGAGGCAATCGGAGGAGCACCAATCGCCGTCGACACAGACGAGGATCTAATCCCAGATGTCCATGAGAGCGCCTTTTCTGAACCTCTTCGTATTGCTACATTGGAGGGTGACTTCACTGTGACAGGGTTAGATCCACTGGACTCCACGGACAACCTCAGCGATTATGACAGAGATGGCGCAAGTGCCCTGCAGGAATTCTGCTGGCCATACAGCCTAGAGTCCTGTTTTACTACCAGATTATCCTTAACAGGAAAATCCCCTGAGGAAACAGAGAGCGGATTCAGGGAGTATCTGGATCCAAGGCGGTCAGACACTGATGGGGATGGCCTTCCAGATGGCTTTGAGATCAGCATGTGCACAGATGGAGGAGCCGGATACATTGATCAGGCATCTACCGCTTGGGTGTGCCTCCACTTTGACCCACTGGACCCCCGGGATGCAATCGAGGATCCAGATCAATGCCTGGGCCTACTTGAATGGGGCTGCGGAGATGGATATGATTTCGACAGAGACGGAATACTAGAACCCGGGGAGCGTTTCACGAGCTCGGAAGAATACAGGTATGCTCAGCCTGATGGTTGGATCGATGAGAGAGACGGACTCTGGTGCCAGGGTCCTATACCAGGGATAACCGAAGGAGCATGCCAATCTATGATGGAGTCAGAAACTGGATTGCCCGGTTGGCTGGGTAGCGACCCAAGGTACCCAGATTCCGACACATTCGCCATCGTTGACGGAGTTCCTACGCCACTAGCAGTGAGTGGCGATGGAATAACTGATGGCTGGGAACATCACTACGGCCTAGATCCCAGGAATGCATCAGATGCGATCCTTGACTCTGATCAGGATGGGTGGGATTCAAACAGAGACGGAATCGTAGCCCCTGACAACTCAATCGCCACGTCGATGTGGGGCGAGGCACTTAGTAACTATGAGGAGTTCAAGATATCACAAGACGATGGATACTCAGTTCGGCCCGGTTTGTATCTCAGCTCGGTGGAGCGACCGCTGGATGCAGATTTTTTGACCGAGACGTCACAACCGAGAATTTCGGACTCGGCGATAGTCGGCACCCACGTATCGGAAAACCAAGGAATTGTCGTAATCGCCTCTAAAAACGGAGTGACAATCCTAGATCCATTATCCTACACGACCCAAATCTTCGACCAACCTGTGCCTGGAACAATATCTGATTCCTTGCTAATATCTCTGGCGGACAACTCTGTCGCCCTCGTACTAACATCTAATCTCGGTATCGGAGCATTTCAACTCACGCAAGAAGGTCTTAACCTCGACTCGTCCATCTTCCTTCAATCAGACCCAATATTGTCCGCTAACCCATTGTCAACATCAATGGGGCCAGGGGCCCTCCTCATTTTCGGAAAAGATGGGAATGTGCACACAACAAGGGTCAATGTTGACCAAGGGGCTATTTCAATCGAGAATCCCACAACCGTGGAGGTGCTTGAACAGACTCTCAGATCTAGAAACGCTACGGGGTCCATTTCTCTACATGTCGACAGACCGGGCGACACACCCCTTCTTTTGGTCGGTACGGACGCAGGGTTGATCCGCTGGACGACCAATGATCTCTCAGATACCTTCGGATCACCTATCTGGGTATACACCAGGGACAATGCAGAGACCTTTGTTGGAATTGCAGACTTACTTAATTCATCTAAATCGGCTGTTGTGAACCTGCTTGAGCCTGCGGGCATACTTACCAGCAATGGGCAGATTGGGCAGGTGACAGGTGTGTGGCTAGGAACTCCCTCGGGCATTCATTTCATCGATCTTGAGGATCTAATATTTGACCCACTTTTCGCCATATCAAACGACAGAATGTTCAATCCTGAAGCATGGTTGTCCGGTGGGAATGACGTACTATCTATCGAACAAATCCCGGGCATGCTCCTCGTTGGCTCAAGGGATGGTTTGTGGGCATTAGAAGGCGATGGTAGTGGAATATTGGGCATGATCGAACCCCCCGTCACTATGCAAGGTCCAATTTCGGATGTTGTCTCCTGGATTTCCGATGGCGAACAGTGGATAGCCTCTGGGGTTGAATCTGGACAATACATGAATATCCACCCAATTGATCCGACATCTCCTGACTCTGATTACGACGGCATGCCCGATGGATGGGAGTTCTATCATGGCCTTGATCCAACGGACCCATTCGATGCACCGCGCGACGAGGATACCGATGGATTCGATGTTGATGGGCCATTCGGATTTGAAGCTCCGTGGACAAACTTAGACGAATTTCGCTACATCTCCATATCCGAAAACGGATCGAATGGAACTGACCCTCGATTAGTAGACTCTGATGGAGATGGCCTATCCGATGGGGAGGAGTATTGGGGATGGTTTTACGACTCTACTTTATTTCAGTGCCACTATCTGTCAACCGGTGGACCTGGTACACCACAACAGATATGCGATGAATCGGACGGCATTCTCGCCAGGCAGGTCCATTTGGCAGGTTGGCTTAATTCCGGATCAGGAGGCGGGACAGACGTTCCAACAGACCCAACGAACCCAGATACTGACGGGGATGGGATGCCAGATGGATGGGAGGTCAAAAACAGACGCTGGATAGGTGTTGACTATACGGGAGGAAATCTTTGGACGCTAGACCCCCTTGACCCATCAGATGCAAACAAAGATGCAGATGGTGATGGCCTAACTAATGCGTGTGAGTATCGTTGGTCGGTTTTGTTGGAGACCGTCAGGGAGAATGGCCTGACAACACACGGAGAGTCGGCCCAAAGCGCTGCATCGTGGGTCGCGACTGATCCAAACCTCATTGACTCCGACGGCGACTCCTTGCCTGATGGTTGGGAAGCTCGCTACGCATGCTCATGGAATCTAAACAATAGGGGAATCAACCCTCTGAATGGATCTGATGCATTCCAAAATCCAGATGGCGATGGCTATGATGTAAATGGAGACGGAAACCTCTCGATCGAAGAGCAATTTGTCAATTGGTTCGAGTATCACCTGAGAACGGAGATTCTGGTTGGGGGAGCGTGGTCTTTCTCTGAGATCCTCCCAGAAAATTTGGTGACATGGCTATTCAATTCTTCAGATGAAATAAGCGATCCACAAGGTTCATTTGGTGATTTAGCAAGCACCGAGGTGATCAGCCTTTTGACAGGAATTACCGAACTTGATGTTGGCTCCTCAGATCCAGTTTCTTCGGACACTGACTCAGATGGCATGCCAGATGGGTGGGAGGCTTACCATGCAAGATGGTCTGTTTTTGAGGATAAATGGACACTCAATCCTGTTAACGGTGATGATGATGTAGGTGATCCAGATGGAGATGGTTTGACTAATTGGGAGGAGTACAACTCAATCCAAGGTAACATGAGCGAAATTGACCCACTCATCACAGCGCCCCAATTCTATCTCCTGAACAGCGGGGGAGATTGGCTCCCAACACCTTGGTTGACCGCAGACTCAACGGCGTCCTTTGGAGAATCGGCGAGACTGTTGCACCCAGACAGCCCGATTACAGCGGATCCAAATAATCCCGACACTGATGGTGACGGGTTGCTAGATGGGGTTGAGATGATTTTTACAAAGTGGAATTATGAGGAGGAAACATGGACATTGAACCCACTGGTACCATCTGACGGATACTACGACTCAGATCGCGATGGCCTCACTGACTTGATCGAATTGAACTTGACTAATACAAATCCCGAGAACGGTGCCCTAGCCCCTCCTGACGCTCCAAGGTTCCATGAAGAGGCATCGTCATTGGACGCACTTGAGTCAATGAATAGGGTGTACAGAGTCTTGTTTACCAAACAAGGCAGGGCACATATCGCAATTTCGCAATTCAACGAATGGCAGTCAGATGGCTTCATGAGGCCCTTATTGGCATCACTTGTTGGGGTATCCGATCCAAGTGAACAAGATACTGATCGCGATGGAATGAGTGATGGGTACGAATACTGGTTTACTGAGTGGGATCTAGAGGCAAATGAGTGGACCATCAATCCTCTGACTTCTACTGACATATATCGTGACTCTGATAGAGATTCATGGGATTGCAATGGGGATGGTACGATCTCTCCCTCAGAGTCTTTCACTAATCTGGCGGAATATGAATCTCGAATCTATGGCAAGCTCCTCGCTGTCGACACCATACCTTCAGGATTGGGTACAGTCTCGTATGGCAATGATGCCATCAATGCTCTCAGGTTTGAGGGCGAGCTTTCAGAGGATGAGGCAATAGAAAGCCTCTATGACACCTTCTCTAGTAAGTCAGATCAATCCCTAGAAAGGATGGGCCTCATCAATCAATTTGATCCAGATAGCTTTAACCGAACCCTCCTTGGAATAAGCGACCCAACTAACGACGATTCTGACATGGACGGCCTCCCGGATGGTTGGGAATATTGTTATTCTATCTTTGGACATTGGTTGCCCTTGCCAGAAACGCAATTGAGATGGTCATTAAACCCATTGAACCCGCTGGATGGCTCATACGATCCCGATTCAGATGGATGGTATGACAGGACGACCTCAGACGTAGCTGCTACTCAGGGAACTTGGGATAATCGAGTTTTCCAACCCTCAAATCTATCAGATCAGATCGACGCGGGCCCAACACCATTACTATTCACAAATCTGATGGAATACAGAAATGGTACATTGCCTCTATCTAACGACACTGATCGAGATTCTCTCCTCATGGAACCAGAATTTTCTGTGACTGGTTCCGTAATCTCTTACAACAAAAACTACAATCTTTCAGATGGAAGAGAGATCCTGAAATACGGGACAAACCCGTTGGACAATGACACCGACGGCGATATGTTGCCTGATTTCTATGAGTATCATCTTGGTTGGAATGAAATGAATGACAACTGGTCCTCATTGATGCAAATTGAGGTTGTCTGGCAACAAATCTCCTCCAACAGTTGGAAACCTGTAAACATAAATGGTGGCTCAATCATGAGGCCAATCCTGAATTGGACATGGTTCACCCTAGATCCAACTGATCCTACCGACGTAGGTGGCGATGCTGACAAGGATGGCGATTATGAGTGTAATTTGGGGGGCTGTCAATACATCCCATATACGAATTTTCAAGAGTATTTTGGCATAGTAAATGCAACGCTGTCTTCACCGGCACTCGTAAGAGCGGCTCCCCTCGTTGATTGCAGAGGAAATGAAGTCGAGGAAGGATGGCAATTTAGAGAAGTAATCCTGGGTCTTTGTGGAAATGGCGGATCATTATCCACAAATTATCTCCGAATGAACAGGATAAGTCAGACCGACAACTTGTATGCGTTAATCATAGATGATAACGACCAAGACTACACTCAGATAGACACCTCTAATGACAATGTGATCATGAGTGGAAATTGGACCGACTCGTTCCAGAGATTTGCTGGCGATCAGTTCCATCTTCCGAACACCGGACTAGGCGAGTATCCATATGGTTGGTGGCTACTTGATCACGATGGGGATTCAATCGCTGAGGGCACTAGCCCAACAAACTGGGACACTGATGGAGATTGGTTGAATGACAGGTTCGAAATTGCCGATGATCTCCTCGATGGCATACGAGGCAATTCAGGCTCGCCCATAAGATATGACGATAGAACAGTACCCTGAGGTGTCATTCTTGGACGATTCTGCTAAGATTCCAAGTCCCCAGCAACCGTTGGAGGAAAGAATCCTCTTCATACAGGAGAACATGGTCTCGTTCGTCAAACAATACAACATGCCCATCGTTGAAGTGGCATTGGTGATCTCAAAATACATCAGGATCCTACTCGAGAAGCTACAGGAAATTGCAAATGATTCAGATGAGGAACTACCTTCGCATTTACTTTCCCCCACCCCATTCGACGGGGACATAAAGCCACCATTGATCGACTCATTTCCATTGGAAAGACTTCTGGATTCGCTGGATGAAGACAGGATGGACATCCTAGACACATTGATGAGAACCGCAATCAACGCCGTAGAGGCCCCTTTTTCATCTGCACTAGCCCTATTTCGCGATTGGGAGATGCTAATCAGGACGCAGTTGTCAGAGTCTAGGAGCCCAGGGCACTTATTCAGCCCAATGAAATTTCCTGAGGATTTCTGAGGTCAATTCGACCGCCCAGAAACAATCCCGTTCGAGACCCACCAAGAATCAATGATGGACCAAGCGTAGATTAGTGGCCAAAGCACTATAGTCAGAAGAAGTGGGAGTTGGAGGATGAACCACCACGCTCCTTTTCTGTGCTGCCTGTTGAAATGTTGCCCGAGGTACAGGAAGGGCACGATCGCCAGCAAAATCGAGAACGCAGGCCGCAGGGCCCCCCATGGACCTATTCCCCCGCTGAGCTCATTCCAAATCGCTCTCAAAACACCTAAGGGGGTGGCCCTAGCAGGAGGCTTCGAGTCGACACTAACGGTGAGCTCGGTTGGGACCATGGTCATCGAGAAGTCTCATTCAACAAATAATTGATCCTATTTTTTTGCGGGAGGGACTATCCTGGACAACAACCAAAATGACAGAAAAATATTGGTGACTGGATTTGAGCCCTTCGACGGAATGACCTCTAATCACTCTTGGGATGTCGCCAAGGCCTCCGCAGCGGGGTCCATGGCCAACTTCTTGACCACCAAGATTCTATCTGTAGACGAAGCCGGCTCATTGCAACCAAGTAAGGAGATTCTATCGGGATCCTTCACCGGGGCACTACTGCTTGGTGTCGCGTACGAAAGATCTGATGTCTGTATCGAAATCCGAGCTGAGAACAAATTGGATATGAAAAAAGAAGATAATTCTGGGAGGAAAATACACGGGATTGTTGAGGACGAGGCCCAGAATCACCTTGAAACGACTTACAGCAGGCATCTATTGGATGAATTGGTAGAAGAGCATGATGATCTAAAAATAAGTCATGATTGCGGCAATTTTGTCTGCAATGAGACGTATTTTCGAACTTTATCGACGGAAATAAAAAACAGGGAAGGAGGTGAGAAGATCCCCATCTTATTTGTCCATTTACCACCAATCGAGAGAATTTCGTTTGATAGACAGGTTATTTTGGTGAGAACATTGTTGAAAAGTATGATTTCCATCCCCAAGATGGACGTCGTGGGGGCGTTGATCAGAGATGAACTGGGAAGAGTCCTAGCCTGCAGAAGACCCCCGAAGGATCAATGGTCTGGATACTGGGAATTTCCTGGAGGGAAAATCGCTGAGGGCGAGTCTGAACGTGCCGCTGTGGAAAGAGAGATTCTAGAGGAGTTGAGCATATCTGTTTCTGCCATGGACGAAGTTGCCAGAATTTCCCACAGATATGAGGACAGGATAGTGGATCTGAGGATTATTGATTGTGGCGTCGTCGATCCAAATTCGATAATTCTCATGGAACATGATATGTCAAGATGGTTGGAGAAGGATGAATTAGATGATGTGAACTGGCTGCCCGCAGATCTACCAATTATCACAGAATGGATGAATGAAGGCATACCTTGAGCTATTTCCTTCGTTTCGAGACCCAGACAGACGAGCTTCCATCCTCCTTCATAGAAGAGTCATCGTTCGGGTATCGAGGATATTCTTCTCTCCCTTGGTGATACGTGAGTTCAGTGAGGTAGAGATCCAGATTTTCATGTGTGACAGTCACATCAATGCATCCTCCCACTGGTGGTTCCTCTAAGACGAAGGAGCACCTTCCTACGCTTGCAGCTTGCCTTGATAGTGAAAAATGGGTTGTATTGCCCTCAGAGTGCAGCGTCATTGCATCCAACGCAGTGTCCAAAATTCTGTGCTTCCTACAATTTTCAATTATTCCATCGAGGCTCCCTACATCAGATATCATCCTAGTGGGGGTTGAATCTGAAGGGAATTTATTCCTAGGTGGAATTTCCCCTGGATGCCAATCTGGAAAGAATTGTCGAGTCGCGACCACAACTAATTCTGGATGTTCGTGAGGAAGAAGAGTGGTTGCTACGACGATCCTCATGAAAACACCAGAGCACATGATGTACATCATATCTACCGTCAACAAGTCACATTCATTGCAATGAAGTGTCACGGATGACCATGGCCAACAGATCCTTTCCGGTTTCAGTAGCATTGCTGTTCACACCCACAATTATTCTGCTGGCAATCAGAATGATATTGCCCACGGTCGATTCTATTTTAGATTCGGATAGAAATAGCACGATGATACTCCACGGAAGCGCATTTTTCATCGGAATTTTATTGCTGTTTAGGGGCAATAAAAGCAAGGACCATGAATATCTGAGATCGAGTGCAATTAACAGACTCAACAAAATTTACAATCAGGAGGACGCAGGCTTATGGTCGAGAGCGGATGAAGCGTTGGCAAAGCTTGAGACAAGGAAAACTAGGGGAAGGAAAATGAATATTCCCGCTAAAGTATCCAGCATCAACAAGGAATCTATCGAACTCGACATAGGAGAGAAAGAGCCAGTTGACATTAGGGTAGGCGGAGTGAATCTCGCTTTCGACGCAGGATACGGGAATAATGAGAAAGGGGCTCAACGAATCCCTGAGGAGCCGGCTAAAACACGGGGTTTATTCGGGTGGGTGGACAGGCGGGCAGAAAAAATAGCCACCAAGAGGGCCAAGAGAGGAAAAATCAAGGCTGAGGTGGATGCGAAGGTCCCTGGTGTGTGCAGAGTCTGTGGAATACCCCAGAATGAGAGTGGGGCTAATTGTGCATATTGTGGAGCAAGTAAGTAAAGCCTGCGTCGGATTGAAAGAGAACCCCCCTGAGCAATAGTACGGGGTTCGCATGGCAAAGAGGGACTACTACGAGGTTCTAGGACTTGATCGTAATGCGAGTTCAGATGATATAAAAAGAGCATTCCGATCATTAGCAAGAAAATTTCACCCGGATAAGAACCCTGACGATCCCGACTCGGAATCCAAATTCAAAGAAGTACAAGAAGCATATGCAATTCTATCCAATCCGGATGAGAAATCGAAGTACGATAGATATGGTCACAACAGGCCAGGGGGGAACCCATTTGGCCCCGATGGCTTCCAAGGAGTTGACATCAACATCGAAGATCTATTCGGAGGAGGTTTTGAGAGTATCTTCGGAAGTATTTTCGGAGGACGCAGGTCTAGTCGGAGTGAGAGAGGTTCGGACCTTCTATACAGACACTCCATATCATTCGAAGAGGCCTTCTCGGGTTTAGATGCTGATATTGATATCGAAGTCATGTCTATTTGCGAGTCATGTGATGGCTCAGGGGCCCTGACTCCCGATGATGTAGAAGTCTGTGCTACCTGTGAGGGCCATGGCCGACTCAGAAGAATGCAAAGGGTGGGCCCATTTACACAGCAAGTCGTTTCAGATTGCCCTGCTTGCAATGGAAAAGGGAGCACAATCGCGAGGAGCTGCACATCCTGCAGGGGGAACGGCCGGGTAAACAAAAACAAGAAGGTTAGGTTCTCCATACCTCCGGGTATTGAGTCCGGGACCCGCTTGAGGATGAGCGGGTATGGTGAGGCTTCAAGGGATGCCAAGGGCCCCTCTGGCCACTTATACATCGAAATATCTCACAAGAGCCACAAGTGGTTTGAAAGGGATGGTAGCGACCTCTTGATGGCCCTACCAATCAACTTCGTTGATTTAACCCTTGGATGCGAACTTGAATTGCCCCACATAGACGGTGAAGATCTGAAAATCAGGGTCCCAAAAGGGTCAATGCCTGGAGACACTGTATCGATCAAAGGGAGGGGGTTCCCAAACAACCGTCGCACTGGTAGGGGGGATGTCACTGTGGTTTTGAGGTTGAAATCCGCAGGGAAAATATCAAGGAAGGCTAAAAAGGTCCTTGAAGAGCTAAGAGAATTGATAGATGATGGTAAGGAAACCCAGGAATCGGCAATAGATGAAGCAAAACGAAGACGGAGGTAATCATCTCCATGCCAATGCGTCTCTTGGCACAATCGCCACAGATTCACCCTTTACTCTCCCTGTGACCTCAATTTCTACAATTTCAGGAATTGGGTCCAATTTTAACTGGGACATAATGGTCTGCCCGTCTTTTAAGTCGCCCAACATAACTTCATCATCGCTGAATATCGATTCCAATGATATCTCGACAATTTTGGATCGAGTACCGCCAGGGTACGATAACCTAAGGCATGCTAGTTTCCAATCAACTTTAGCATGAATGCCGAATGTTAGTATCCCTTCCTTTGCATCATCGAGCCATATCCCAATGTCTCCCATAGGGTTTGAAACCGTGACATTGGTAGTATCCATGTCAGGCAGGCCCTTTTCAATGAGGAAACTCGCTCTCGATGTGGTTAAACCATGTCCATGAAAACTCTTTAGCGCACCCTCTACATCTCCTTCGGACTCTCTCCTCCTTAATTCATCCACTATACTCTCGATGGCATCTCTATCAAAAGGATCTACGGGGCCTCTACCGAATATTCTATTGATAATTTCCCTCCTCATGAAGAATGCTACCAAGACAGAGGGCGCCAAGAGGAAAAGCCCTGCGAAAATGTAGTAGGGCGTAGCCTTCGAGGAAAGGTCTACAAAAACTCCAGAATCTATAGGCTGGGATTGGCTTGCAGAAATAAGAAATGAGTAAGCTCCCCCGTCTTGGGGAGACCCCTCAATCCTAATTGCATGGACTCCCATCGGAAGAAATAGTTGAGATCCATTGCTTGAATTTTTAATATGGTAAGTCCCTGATTGGGTTAATTGTTGTATCTGTATACTTGCTGACCCAGATTCTGCTACAGCGCGGATTAGTGATCCTGACTCGGAACTTATAGAAATTAGATAAGTATCTATCATGTCCATTCCAAACACATCTCCTTGAAGTCGATATGTCGATACATCGGGACCTGATTCATTCAAATCAACAGCAATAATAGGCCAATAATCGATATCGGCATTATACGTTGGCAAGATATCAGGAGCGTCACCGAGGTATACTGAATCCCTGCCTGATAACAATCCTGAGAAATCAGTTGAGTTTGATGTAAGCTCTATCTCTCCAGAATAGGTCATTGGGACCATCATATGGAATCTAATTTCCAGTGAAATGGCCCTTGAAGATGTAATTCCATTATTTTGACCGAGATCTTCCGAAACATCGCCGTTCAACAGGTGTTCGTGAATGGAAATGAATGAGTCATTATTTTCAGAGTTGAGAATCTGAATCTCATAGGTAAAACGACCGCCAGCAGGTATCAAAATAGAATCCACGTCACTTTGTTTATGACTAATTCCTACAAATTTGAAATTGGATTTAGGCTGATAAATTCTACCCGATGACTGTTTGTGCGTTGATGGGGCGTCTTTTTCATTGTGGGAGACAAATACACTCGCCATGTACACCGAATCTCTTCGATCCAGCTCTACTGAAGAAACCACCATCCATATTTCCTCTTCAGAGCCGGCTACTACGGTCAGACCGCTAATTTCATGGATACCATCTTGGAGGGTGCTGGTTAACCTCTCGATCATTAATCGTGATCCATTGGATGCGATTTTCCAAAATTCAATTATAGCTGGGGCTTCTGATCGGAATTCTTCTATGTAGGTAGAGCTGTTCGCAGAAATTAACCAATAATCACTATCTCCTCCAGTGTTTAACCATCCAGACATTCTCTTGGTTGTAAGTTTCGACATGTCACATATTGAGTCAGTGCAACCATCTGTGATGGGCAGACTGTTGTTGAGGCTGGCCGTCGTCAACGAGCTCCCAATGTCCCCTGTCTCATGGATGTAGTCAGGGTCAGAAGTTAATACTCTCGCATGGGCGATTCCAGATGCACCGGGAGCCCTGACAACTCGGTAATCAAGTACCCCCTCTGCATTGCCAGACCACGAAAAACTATCTTCAAAGGTTGAATTGAATTCTGAAATAACCTCCAATGTATAACCTGAACAACTTCCCTGATCACAAACTAAAGTGATGTAGGTTGGGCCTGATACCAATGCGCTCTGAACATCAGAGTCTGGGTTTTGGGCGGATGAGATTGGACCGACTAACAATGAAATAACAACAATCACAACCATTGGGACCGCGCATCTCATGACGGTCCCAGATGCCCCTCACCTTAGAATCCTTCAAGCGATTGATTACCTTCCGTTGAACATGGTCACCATACCATCGTTGGGAAGGACTGTGACCTCGAGGGAGAGGTTTGCCAGAATCTTCGCAATTGGTGATAGATCCAATCCGAGTGCCTACACCCCCTCAATGGTCTTGATAGATGACGAGGACTCTCTGGAGGTGGCAGACGCACCATTCCGTATGCTAAGAGACTCAAGTAAGGCTCCCGCCGAATTAAGAATGAAAACTCGAGCAAATTTATGTCCGCCGTTCGATGACCCAGTGGTATGGGAGGCAAGTGAAGGCCTTTCCCTCCCACCCAGCTTGATTGAATCAGACGCAGGAATCTTCCCCCATGGTGATGCTTTTCTTCCCGTAACCGCCCAATCTCTACTTCATGATTCAACTCTCTCTAACCTAGAAGTCGAACCCTCAATCATTTGCTTTGTAGACTCTCTTCAACTCGTAAATAATGATAGTTTATTGATCAAATCCTTGGATTCTGTAAAACGGAGATTCCCCTCATCTTTAATCTGGATGCCGGGAATTTCAGGTCCCGATAATTGCTCACTCTTAGCCTGGATGGGTGTAGACCTAATGGATCTAATTAGAGTAAAAAGAGCATTCTCCAAAGGAATCCATATATCCGCATTCGGACCCAGGAAAATAGACATATCTTTGGATCAGACGCAGGCTTGGACCAAACAAATACGCTTTTGGAAAGACTCGATCAATGAAACAAGAGAGGCAATTCGTGATGGTAATCTAAGGCGGATTGTTGAAGCAAGCTGCCTATCAAGCCCACGTTCTGTTCAAAGATTGAGGAGACATGATAATTTCATGTCTGAAATTGCGATAAAAGATCCAGGTAATGCTGGACTTGCATCCTCAGTATCCCCCGGCACAGTACTCGAATGCAACTCACGAGATACGAGAGATGATCCATTAATTAGGTACTGGCAAGATCGGGTGACCGAGAATTGGAATCCAAACCCACACCAATCTAAGATAGCGGTATTACTCCCTTGCTCCGCAGTCAAACCATACAGGAGGTCTCCCAGCCATTCTAGGTTCAGACATGCAATAAATTCACGTTCAGTCAGTGAAATAATGATCACTGCCCCACTGGGTATCGTTCCTAGGGACCTAGAAGTGTTGTGGCCAGCCTCATCATACGACATTCCAGTTATTGGGGAGTGGGATTCTGATGAATTGTACACAATCAAGACCATGATGTCCAGAATAAACTCAAGAGTAGGCTTTGAGGTGGTAATTAATCACTCTGGAATTGAAATCGAACTAGAGGACACCGTGGTTATCGATACGAGGAAGCTCGATTCGGCAGGCTCTGAGAGTGCTCTGAATAGACTTTCCGAGGCAGTCCGTAAGAATGTGGAATCCTATGGACTCAAAGAACCAAAAAGATCTACAGCACTTTTGGAATCTTTTAGGTCAATATCCAGACATTTACTAGGCGGAGATCAATGGCTTTTGAATGCAAAGATCACGGGTAAAGCACCCGACTACAGGATCATGATAGAATCCGAACAAATCGCATTATGGGATAGCAAAAGAGGTAGATTTGCGTTTTCAAAGGCTGCATTAGAGGTGCTCAGGCATACAAATCTCATCCCCAAGGTAGAGTTGACCGAGGGCTTCAAATGGTCAGGGGACTTATTTTCTACCAACATATCTAGCTACTCAGGGTCACCGAGAATAGGGGATGACATATTGGTGTACCAAGGGGGGAATTTAGTCGGGTCTGCAAGGGCTGTAGCCCCTGCATGGGAATGGCCGACTGCCCCTGGCGCCCTTGCCAGGGCACGCCACAGGGTCTAAACCCCTGCGTAGCGGTTAAAGAGGGGCAGCAGATCGGCTGGAACCGGAGGATACCCATTATGGCGAGGATGCACAGTGGTGGCAAGGGACAAAGCGGGTCAACAAGACCTTTTATCAGCACACCACCAAAATGGTCAGAAACCGACAAGGATAACATCGAGTCATTGATTCTTAAGTATTCTAGTGAAGGCAAGTCGACCTCCGAAATCGGCATAATACTTAGAGATCAACATGCGGTTCCAGATGTCAAATTAGCCACTGGAGAAAGAATATCCGCCATAATTGCTAGGAACGGCATGAATCCAAATTATCCCGAGGATATGATGAACCTCATGAGGCAAGCACAGAGAATAATTGACCACCTAGAATCGGGCAACAGGAAAGATATCCACAACCGCCGCCAACTAGAGTTAACTGAATCTAGGCTTAGAAGACTGGCTAGGTACTACCGAGACAGCGGTAAAATTCCAGAGGATTGGACTTACAAAAGGGATCAACTGAGGTTGATGATCCAGTGATCAATCCAATCTCAGCGTCACGAAACAGCCTGAGCAGGTAGTTCGGAACGGTCTTTCAGAGCTGTGAACTACATTTGGCGTGCTGCAACTAGGGCATGTTATTGTGGGCAATGACCTAGCGCCAATACCCTTGTTTTTGCTGCGTGGCGAGACTAGTGCCACCGGGAAAACTCCAATCAGGCCGGCTGCGCCAACGCCGAACACCAGAGGCAAGTCGAATCCACCAACGTAGACTATGAACGACATGAAACCAAACAGCGTCGCTGTGGCAACGGAGGGGGCCCTTATCCTTGTCTTGGTCAGATAAAGTGACAGACCGGCGGTTATCGACATCACCAACACAAGTATCAGGGCAGAAACGAGTGGGCTACCTGCCGGAGAAGACGGGGGGTCGTAAGTCACTGAAAATATCAATTCAGGATCTAAATCAGGTTCATTAAAGGACAATGTCTCTAGGAATATCCACCTTCTATGCTCTACTTCCATGTCACCCGATGATACAGCCCCAAATCCCCCGAGTGCAGATCCCCTCAATCCTGCACTCAGATCAATGTTGGTAAACCAGTCAGACTTACCAGGTTGAACGAATGTTCTGACTAGAAACTCTGTGCCTCCATCTATGCCCGGGGTGTATCTTGCTTCGATCATTATGGTGACCGATTCCGAAGAGAAAGCCCTGGTTGCTCCGAAGTCTATTGAAACATCTCGCTGGGATAGATCAACGAGATCTGCCCCGAGAAGAGACTCGATATCCACTCCTAGGCCGTTGCTCATGAATGACCTGATGTTGGACGCTGAGGTCTGCAAGTGCTGGGTTAAAGCGGCACTCTCGGCATCATCAACCCTTCCATTGTGTTCCTCGCCCATAGACAAAGAATCTTCGTACGAGTCTAGATTTTTCCACCAAGAGCTTCCACTGAGTGTGTTATTTCCAATATTATCCAGCCCCCATCGAATCCATTGTGCCATAGCACCGTCAACAGTTATCTCGAGATCCTTATCGACAATCGATGCACTAGCCCTCCCTGAAATGTCTATTTCCAAGTTTGTACCTGAATCTCTTTTCGGCTCTTCCTCTGGATACCAATCCCCGGTCCCTCCGTCACCATCAATATCAACTTCATAGGTTCTAATCGATTCCAGCGTTGCACCGGGGTGTGGACTCACTCTGAAGGTCACTTGGACCCCTGAGCCAGTGTAAGAGTCAGGCCATTGCCACACGAACACGATCCTGACACCATCTTCTATTTCTGTGATTACAGGACTTGTCGACAGGAGTTCGGAACCGACAGTAGCGGAACCTGTACTACGCTTGTTCCAAAGGTCGATCCCGTAATTCGATCTTATTTCAATGGGGAAATAGGCGATTCCATCATTCGCCGATACATCACCCATTGTTGCCTCGCCAAAAGGAAATTTTGCCAACATACCGGCATCTTCTGTATCCCCCCAATAAAATCTGATACCTGCGTTATCACCAGGTGCTGAGAACGACAAAGACTGGACCTCCAGTGTGAAGCGGATTTGGTCTCCCTCCGAAACCATGCCCGACGAAATCGATATGGGTACTGATAACACGCCATTAGTAACAAGTAGCCCTGGCCCTGACGACCCCGAGTAATAACTTCCCCCGATGTTTATTCCTACAGTGGCATTGAATTGAAGACCAGTGGCCCCCTCTATCTCATAGGGAATCTCAAAGGTCCATTCGGAGGCAGGATAATCATCGTCAATGGACCACACTGTACTCCACTTTCCTATTTCTATGGCCCCCAACACCGATGGGGTGACGACTGCAGAGTATCTCTGGTCTAGGTTTGAAGCAAAAGGGGTGAGTCCCCCGGATTGAGCTTCTCCTGTCAAGAACATCTTGAATCCGTCTTGCTCACAGCATGATCCATTATCTTCGGCATTAGAAATGCCTGTAAATGGTACCAAAAAAAGCAAAACTAGCACAGCCATGGTCCCCGCGTGCTTCCTTCCCATGACCGGGCCCCGGCGGGATACTGCTTGAATCCGCCGCTTAAAATCTCTCAGAGAACGCTATCTGTGTAGCCAATGAAGAACTCGACTATCGTCAGACCATTCCATTACCTTTGCAAAGCCATTCCTTTCCATTTGAATGACCTCTCCAACGAATAATTCAGTATCTTCGACAACACAGCCCTTACGGACTAGATCAACACCATCTGGCATTACAAGAGTGCAATCCTTTATTGAATCAGCACTTATCCAATTGATTATTTTTCTATCGTCGCTTTTCTTTGTTGAGATTATCTGGTAATTGTTTTCGACGTTTGAAATGTCGGCAAAATCCTTCAATCTTATTTCGTCTTCGAGATCTACTCTCTCAATTACCACCCGCCCCGTTTTTGTTGAATGATGCCTATTACCAAGTGATTGGTTATCGGGGTGGAATGGAAGCACGGCCTTTTCTGGAACATCGCCGGTAATATCTATTTCAACAGGGTCCATAATGACTGAAATACGACGTGATGTTGGATCGATCTTGGCAGAATTAACTGCATTGAGAGAGTCCAATGATATGGCCACGTCCTTCTGTGTTATCCCCATTTCAGTCCAGAACGATTTGATGGCGTTCGGATGATAACCCCTTTTCCTCATTGACATCAATGTTGGAAGCCTTGGGTCATCCCAACCATCGTAAACACCCGAATCTATGCCTTCTCTCATCGTACTTGTTGAGAATGAACCTTGATCATGTATGCTTACTCGCCCCCAGTACAATGTCTCTGGGTAGGTCCACCCAAAGTGATCGTACAACAGAATTTGCTTTCTGGTCGAGTCCATCAAGTCTTTTCCCCGGATAATATGGGTCACACCTTGCTCATGATCCTCAATTGCGCTCTGGAAGTCGAGTAATGGCCATACGTTGTATAAATCTCCGACTACAGGATGGATATTCTTCTGTATTCTCCATGCAGGCCAATCCCGAAGGGCTGGATTAGGAAGAGTCATGTCTGTCTTGACTCTAATTATAGCATCACCAGGCTCCTTGCCCCCGTTGAGCATAATGCTCCAAAGTTTCAAATTTTCTTCAACTGGCCTATTTCTGTGAGGGCAGGGCACCATCGACATCCTGTGTTTCTTGAACTCATCACTACTGCATTCGCAAACATATCCATAACCCTCCGAGAGAAGTTTCTCTGCGTACTTGAGGTAGATCGGCATTCTTTCACTAGCCTTGATTGAAATGTCTGGTTTTGAACCAGTCAACCATTCAAAATCCTCAATTATCCAATCATAAGCTTCGACCAGTGGAGGTTTCACAACTGTGTCAGTATCGTCGAATCTGAGTACTATCTTCCCGTCGTGATTTTCAACGTAGTGCTTGTTGATAACTACACCTCTGGAATGTCCCAAAGACAGGGGCCCATTCGGATTAGGTGCAAACCTGAGTACCACTCCCCCCTCGGTATTCTCTAGAGGTTTCAGTCCGGCGTTTTTCTCTTGGCGAACCCGATTAACCGCGCTGGGATCGATGTTTTCAATTTCTCTCCGTACATGATCTGCCCCGTTTTCATTCATGGATTTGTTTGCATCCATTACTTCTTTGGAAACCAAGGACATCAAATCTTTGGCCTTTGGTCGGAGGTCCTGCCGTTCCGATAATAGCCGCCCCAATGTTGAGCCTACTTGCCCCTTTCCATCATATTCTAGAGCGTTTTGAAGAGCATATTTCCTCACTAAGGGTATCACATCATCATCCATTAGATCGCCCATGACTTAATCCACCCCCTTCGTCCAGAGAATTGGGTCCAACCCTCGCTGTAAAACAGTACCGTTTGTGGTTCTGATTGGTATAGGAACTGTATGGTTTTTTTTCCAAGCGTTCGATGTAGTCGCCCAGGTCCAACGCAGTGAGACGTGCGGGAGATCCCCTCGAGTCAGCTGGTTCAATGCCTCTATCGTTGTAGGGTCAGATGGATAACCAGAGCCAAGATTAAACCCGAGATTATCGCTTAAGTCTGATATCACCCTATCTCTGTGTTGTTTGGCCACGATTGAGGCCGCACCTGTGACAACGCACTTGTCATCCATTCCCTTCCTGCTCTCAAAATGTAAGTTCGGTCTTCTGGAATGCAATTTGTTGTACACCTTCATTGCGAATAATTTGGGATTATTACCAATCGGATCCAAGTTGACCTTTGCATTTGTGTCCGCCGAAGAGACACTTTTAATTGCCTCAATGAAAGCCTCTTCCTCAATCTCATTCAACGACTTGATAGACCTAGATATGTCTATGGATTCTGGGCTGATCGGGATCACACAAACCTTCCAGTCACGTTCTTTCATCGTTTCGAAAATATCCTTCTCAATCATTTCTCTCTTGGTTTTTGATATTCTCTTTGAATCTCTCACGCCCATTTTGATTAATCTTTGAACATCTTCCTTGGGTATAGCAAGCGAGGCAACGACCAACGGCCCGATAGCCGGCCCTCTCCCGGCCTCATCCACACCTATCACATAAGAACTCAATCAATCAAATCCTTCAAAATGTCATTGAGATCTTCCCCTGACCGTTTTCTAACGGCTTTGTTATCGGGACCAAGTGAATTAGGCAATTCTTCAATATCATGAATTACGCTATCAAGCAATCCTGAATCAAGCGCCCTGTTCGACCGAGCAATCTCTTCGTTGTCGTGGGGTTTGATCTCACTTTTTGATCTCTTGAAACCCTCCGCGAACTCCTCCGCAGATATCGTGTCTGGCTCCTCTGTAGTGGCGTTGGAAATCTTCCTTCTTTTCAGGGAAGAATTGAACATCCAAAGACCACAAACACAAATGGCCAAACTAACTATGATGAGAAGAACCTGAAACAAACCGAGATGCCCAACGCTGCCCTCATCAGACACCGAGTTTACTACATTGTTGAGTGTGCAGGCGCTTTCGACAGAGTTTCCTGGGTTGCTTAATGGCGTTGCTGTCACTGAGAGCCTTGTACTGTCCTGGGCGGCACTGGACCATGCCTGAATTTCTAGGGTCCCTTGGTACCCAATTGGGTCAAACCTGAGGAAACGATCTTGTGTGTATTCCCCATTGATAAGAAAGCCATGATCAACGTCTTTGTTGATATCCACAACTGCCTCAATAGAATCTGCCCTTCTACCTGTGTTGATCACAAATACCGACATCGTGATTCTACCGTCGGATAATACGTCACATACTACGTCTCCTTTGGTTTCCAACCTTGCCTCCGATGAGATTGTGAAACTGATTTTCTCGATCCCGATGACCAAACCCTGCGTTCTCATACGAATCTCAATATCTGGTGTGACACCTAGTTGCGCTTCGCCGTCCACTGCAAGAGGCAACGGGATTTTGGTGGATTCTCCGCCATCCAGTTCTATCTCACCGGGCAACTCAATTTCCAACCATTCAGGAATTCCACGATATTCGATACTGTAGACAGTTGAGCCAATGCCATCATTGGTCACAATCAGGTCCAAAACACAGTCTTCACTGGGTTCGATATCTTCACAATCCCCCTCGTCGACGGAAAAAGATCCGGATATTCTTGTCGATATGACGACGCTAGTGAATGAGATATCCTGATAGGGCAGTCCCACTGGACCAGCCCTTATTCCAAAATCAAGTGCCCCTGTCGAGTCACTAGGTGCGGAGATCTGCATTCGTATTCGACCTGTGCTCCATGGATCAACACCCGTCGCCATAGATTCATCGAGAAGAATTACGCCCCAACCATCGATCGAGATTAGGCTTCCAATTCGCTCAACTCCGTCATTGCTTGAAAATAGCTCTACGCCGATGTCATCGATGCTGTTACCCGTGTTTCTTACCTCGATATCCAATACCGAAATCGAATTCGGAGGCATCGACATAGAGCCTCCACCAGAGATAATCTGGATCGATCTTTGACGTCCTGTTTCCAATCTGAAATCCCAATTGTCCCTGATTCCAAATTGGTCCATTACCGATGCCTCAAAATGATGTGTTGAACCTGCGCTTGGAGACCCGGGAGCTGATTTAGGAGCATGAATTAGGAATTTGAGGGCAATTTCACGATCACTACCTATGGTAATCAATCTTGCACCAAGAGCCAAGGGGTCATCTTCCCACGACCAATTCCAGCCAGAAGAGTCAGTGAGATTCACGACCGCAACCCGATCTTCTTCTGCAAAATTCCTAACGAACAACGTGACACCAATCGAAGATCCGGGTTGAATTGTATATGTCCCACCTGCCAGATTCCTAAACCTCACCTTGGCCCTGTCATCTTCATAAGGTGTCATCAGGGAGCTTGGCAAATCGTTCACTGCCCTCCGAGCTACCTCGATAAGGTAAATTGAGGTATTCATATCAATGGAGTTAGGCCTAAGGTTGGGGGTACAGTCATCATTGAATAGTGATACAACAACGGTACAAGCAATCAGGAAAGCTCCAACCTCAGATGCCTCCACTTCATTGGAATAAAGGCTTGAGAAGTTAGAACTTTGATCAAGTGGATTGACCCCTAAAGCCAAGTCATCCATGTAAACGATGTTGAATGCTGCTCCAGCCGGAATCACATAGCGAATACCAGATGAAAGACCATCAAGCAATGAGATTGTCGAATTCACAATGAGCGAGTCCATGCTTGTGAAATCACCCATGGTTATCGGCCGATTAGAATCTCCGTTCTTGTGCGCCCATGGCATGAACAAAACAGGCTCGGCAGGCATGTCATCCGCAATTTCGGCAAGTTTTTCCAGTGTTGCAAGAATAGATCCATCCCCGCTAGAACCATCTTGGACAGCAATATCAATGGATTTGGGTTGCAGAATTAAAAAATCCGACTGATCGTCTAATGCAACGGACCAAGGGGCCAGGCCTTCCTCGTAGAATCCCAGATGATCATCCAGACCAAGATTTTCTCCAGATATGGTCTGGGTAGATGAATTGGGGTATGATTCTTCTATGCCGATCTCCACCTTGCTCCCCACGCTGTCAATCATCCTGTCACCAACCAGGATTACATCCATGGTCGCACCGTCGGTAATACCTGCCACGGGTTGTGCCTCGTATGCAGGCACCATTGAAAACAGCAAAACAGCCATGATCAATTGTGGCCTCATTGAATCAACCAGAGTGGAGGATTATTATGAGTATCACCCGTAGTGTTTTATGGTAATCAACGGAACAGAGGATCTGGTAATGTATCAAAGATTGCATTCACGTAAAATTCTCCTGCATGGATCGGCACTCTGAGACCAAATTTGAATGACACACTGGGATCTACTTCTCCAAAGGTTCCGATGTGAATATCTCCAATCATTACCTTTGCTACTCGTCCTGCTAACCATGGCCCCTCTTTTGGGGGCCCTTCAACCAATTTTACGTTGTTTTCATTGGCCCCTAAGTCCCTCAGTAGGGACATGCAAAACCCTTTGGCAGTACTGAATCCTCCATTGGCATCCGCACAAGCCCATGCAACTGAAGTTGAATTTTGGTGGTCGATCACAGTAGCCCCCAGTTCGAAAATTCGATGTGGTAATTCATGATGCCTGTTGGCTGCCAGTATTTCCAATAAGGACGGTAGTAGGTTTTGCCTGAGAATTCCATGCTCCTTTGTGATTGGGTTTCGGATTCGTGTTACGGCACCTCTGGGGTGCGTCCTGACGTCTTGGAACTCCTTGATATCATTGGTTAGGGTCAGAGTTTGGACCTCATGAGCCCCCAAGGCCCTGATTGATTGCCTGATCCGTCTTTCTGTGTAGGAGTCGATCAAGGGTGATCCCGGTAGGTTTACCTGTGATTTTTTCTCAGGAAGTGAATTCAACCCCATGCCTATAATTAAATCCTCAACAATGTCGACTGGATGGAGCAAATCACTTCTCCATGCTGGCATTTGGACAAGATATGCAAGATCATCTGACTCGGTCCCATCCCACTTGGAACCCATGGCTTCTTGATCAACCCTGACCTTACCAACGATTTTGCCCCCCATCTTTGATATGGATTCCTCTAGAGTGCTGGAATCAATCTCAAATCCGAGAATCATCTTGATCAGAGATTCAGGCACTTTGTATTCGACCGGATCGAAGTCAAGCCTCCATTGCGAACCATCCCATTGTCGCACGTCCACCGATTCTACAGTCCCTCCACGCTCATACAATGATAGGGCTACTAGCCTTATAGCCGCAAGGCATGCCCTCCTGTCCCAGCCTGTAACATCGATTAGGAAGTCGGAGCTTTCAGTTGTCACCATTGTGTCTGTGCCATTAATTATTGGAGGAAATGAAAGTACCTTATCGTTGCAGTCGCGGATTAATGGATAACCCAATTCTGGCTCAATTAGATGAGCGTATTCAACACCTTTGGGATGAAATTCTAGGATTTCAGTGAGTGCCATCTCCCTTTCTTCGCCCAGGGGAGTGAAAACTGAATCCCCTTCGTCGGCGGAGACTGAGAATGGACCCTGGACACCCCGCAAGTCATGTACCCCGATTGAAACAGATTTCCTTCTCCTTCCAAGTGTCGTGTGTAGTTTTTCCTGATGGTCCATCAATGATTGCACAAATAGATCCTTAGCCAGATCACTGTTGCCGGTGTAAACTCCTCTTACAATCGCAGCGAAAACGTGAGGCCTAACATATTCCATGGAAGGGTCAACCACCATTTGTTCCGGTCCATGATTAACATCAATTCCACAAGGGGCTTCGACATTCTCTAGAAATGATCTCGCTGCCCTTGCAAGGTTCTCATGTGATAGTAGGTCGGGCCTGTCCGGAAAGACCTCAATTTCAATCTCGGAATCATTCGAATTCTCAATAACCACACCTATTTGAGATAGATCAGATATCCATCTCGAGGAATCATAAACATGCCCATTGAATTCATGAATATCGTTCAATTGAGTGTGTTGGAGTTTGATAGTGGGAATTTCAATCCCCCCTGGTCCATGTTGGTAGCGGCCGTTCCAAACCAACCAGTCTTAAGCCGGTCTGCATGGCGATATTGTGATCTAGGGCCCTGATGTTTGATCTGTTCGTCGAGCTTATTGAGCTTAGCCCCATTTCGCGAAGTATACCTCTTAGCCGGGAGTCAAAATCTAACTCGGAGCCTTCCAATTCTGGGGAAACCACTGCATCGATACCTGCTGATTTAGCAATGATCAACCTCTTTGGACTAGCCTTCCCATCAAGTCTAATCAGGACAAAACCCCCATTTTCAGAAATTCTATGCTTTTTATTTGCCATACCGATCCTTGGTAGGGCTACCGTTGGGCCTGCCGAATCGAGGGATATGGCGTCTACTAATATTCCGTCCAACTCCAATTCCTTGGACCTTCTAGCCAATTCATCTACTCTGTCAACCCTGTCTGAGAGTATCACCAGAGATCCGGGGGCCATTCTGCTCCTTATTGAGACAATCACGGCCTCAACCTCAGCATCATTTAATGTCGGGAGACTATCAATGTCGAGAACAAAACCTAAGCAATTTAAGGAGCCCCTTCCTAACTTTCCAATGTTATGGCTACCGATGATCAATAGATCCTCGGGTTTTGGATCCGTCAAAACTATGGACGCCCCGTTTTTTGTACTTGTTTCTTGTATTTCCATCCAAGGCCTGGGAAGTAAAATTTCTCGGCCTTCCTCGCGCCTGCTTTTTATTGTCACAGAAATATCGGGCGAAATGTGGGGATCATTCCTACCTGTCCCTGATGCAATGATACCGATTCCTGCAAAATTGTGTCCTCTTTCAAGAATTGGTAATTTGTCCTTTGGAGGATCCACTGCTTTTACGAGAACAGTTGCACCTGAGGGTATCTCGATGCCAAGGGATAATGCTAGATCAAGGGCTTCTTGGGGAACATCCGTAATTTGACCGTACTTCATTTCGGAGTCGTCGAAATGATGGTGGTTCCCACACACAACAATAACCCCTCCCGTCATATGTGAGCCTAGTCCGAAATCTGCCGATCCCATCAAAATGATCGTTCCACCGACCATTGATGAGCCAAGGTTCGATCCAGCGTCCCCTCTTATCAGAAGAGTGCCTCCGGACATGTTTGACCCACCAAAATTACCCACTGAGCCATGAACGACTATCGAACCGCCGCTCATGTAAAATCCAGTGCGACTTCCTGCATCCTTCTCGATGACCAACCTTCCCGAGGACATCCATCCACCCGCAATCGATGAAACAGTTCCTTGAATCGTTGCAGTCCCACCCCGATTCAATAATCCAGCACCTTCCCCCAATTCCCCTAAAAGCAGTGACCTAGAATTCTCAGGGAGCATACTGAGGGCCCCAATCTCGCCATTCTTGGGCTTTTCATCACCTTCTCTCCCCCACCCAATCCTAACCAGTAGGTCTCTTTCTATCGCCTGAGCCAGCATCTTGTCCAGATCGCGATTTAATTTGATGCTCTTGTCTGACACTTGGCTACCTCGGGCTTCCGTCGAAGTGTAAACTATTGAGCATGACGGGATACAATGCCAACTTCCCCCCGTATTTGCCAATCTTGATATCCTTCCGAAGTTAGGTTGCCTCATGACTGGCGTGAGGGTGGCAATAAATGGGTTCGGCACAATTGGAAAACGTGTTGCAAAAGCCGTTCAGGCCCAGCCCGACATGATCGTATCAGGTGTCACAAAAACAGGCCCCAGCCATGGCTGTGCCTTAGCAAACAGATATGGTATTCCACTGTATTGCACAGACGATAGTCCAGATCGAATTAGGTCATTTGATGGGAGCGAGTACTCTGTATCGGGCGGTTTGAGTGACTTATTGTCTGTGTCGGATGTTGTCATAGATTGCGCGCCTGGAAAAGTGGGACAAAAGAACCATCATACATACCTAGAAGCAGGTATAAAACATATTTTCCAAGGAGGGGAAAAGCACGAATTGACTGGGATTAGCTACACATCCTGCTCTAACCATTCTCAGAATCTAGGCGTGATGGGAACTAGAGTCGTTTCATGCAACACTACAGGTCTCGCTAGAACATTGGTCCCATTGAGGGAGGTAGTGGGTGAAATGAGGGTCGAATGTACCATGATAAGGAGAGCCGCTGACCCGGGGGACTCAAACAAAGGACCCGTCAATGCTATCAAACCAGTCTTGAAGGTGCCGAGTCATCACGGACCGGACTTAATGACTGTCGCAGAAAAAATAGATATCACTAGCCTAGCCGTTGCCGTGCCTACCACCATCATGCACGTCCATGCTATAGTAGCATACCTTCCGAGTGGCCATGGTTTGACCACAGCTGACGTATTATCCATCTGGGAGAACACACCGAGGGTTATCTCGATGTCTGGATCATCAGATGGGATTCCCTCGACCGCAGAAGTGATGGAAATGGCGAGGGACATTGGGAGGCCTTGGGGCGATCTCCACGAAATTTTTGTGTGGTCTGATGGAGTTAGCCTTGACGGAAACGTCTTGAGATATTTCCAGGCCATCCACCAAGAAAGTGACGTTGTCCCTGAAAATGTAGACGCTGTTAGGGCGCTAATGGACATAGAGCAAGATTGGAGAGTATCCGTAGACATCACGGATCGCTCGATCAAAGAATCATTCTCCTGAGATCGCACGCCCATTGGTGGTGAAGGGTCAAAAGTCAGATTGACAGCGGATCGATCCATGACTGGACACGGTGGGCGCAAAGCGATTTGCCTCGTCCTCCTAATTTTACTTCAAACCAGCATGTCAGCAGCATCTGAAAATCTCACCACAGACCATTTTGAACTTGAGCCCAATCGGCCCGATTATTCGATATTGAGCGGTCCTGGAATGTTTTCGGAAACAAACATCGATTTCACAAGTGGATTGATAAGAGGACCGTTTGGGCCCTTTGACCCACTTGAAGAACAGATCTGGAACCAAGACGAATTTTCTGACTGGTATGGCTATGGGGGGTTGATTATTGCCCAATCCGAGACTTCCGACCTAAGGAACATGATAGAATCCATGGAATCACGGGGAGCAATCTTTCAGGAGTTCTACCCAGACAACGCAGCAATATTCAGTGTGGATGCTGATCAATGGTTTAATCTGAGTTCGATTTCGGGTAAATCAGATGACGAGAGCATACGCTGGATGTCCCCTCTGCCTGCCTCTTTCAGAATAGAACCTGAGTTGGTAACCCAATCCATTGGTCTAGTGAGTGTAGAATTGCATCTAATTAGAGATCTGAGTAGCGTCGATATCGGCCAGCTTGAATTTATGATCAAGGATTACTCTGGAGGTATGGGATCCAATGTATGGTGCGACGATAGACTCTGCAGAGTCGAGGACATAAGTCCGATAACGTTGACTAGACTACTCGAAGATAACAGAGTTCTGTACATTTCAAATGCGGCTGATCTAGAGTCGTTTGACTCAACATCCAGGTCAATAATTGGCCTATCCCCTACTGAAATAACTCCGCCCCTCGACTATGACGGCACTGGAGAGATAATCTCCATCACAGATACTGGTTTAGATGAAGATCACCAATCTCTGAGTGACAATATCCGAGCCGTTTACAATCAATTTGGCCCTGACAACTCGGCAGCAGACTCAAACTCTGGCCACGGAACCCACATAACCGGGATAATAGTCGGTAACGGCACGTTAGACAATCAAACACTGGGCATTGCTCCAGCCGCTGAGGTAAATTTCTATCAAATCGAATACGACACATCCGGACTTCTCGCAAGATGGGGAACCCTCTACAGTATGTTTTCACATTCGCTGCAGAATCAAGCCAGGACACATAACAATGCTTGGGGGAGTGTCAATCAACCTGGACAATACACCGCAGACTCCCATTCAGCAGACTCTTTCATTGTCGATCAGCCCTCTTACCTTGCTGTATTCTCTGGTGGTGACATCGGACATAACCAAGGCGCAACAACAACCCCGCCCGGAACCGCGAAGAACGTGTTGACAATAGGCGCTTCTACTACTGGATTGGGGGGCACAGACCCGCAAGGCTCCGGATGGTTAAACAACTCTGGGGGAACTCTCGACGGTCGCATAAAGCCAGACTTGGTCGCACCAGGGGTTGAGATTTGTTCAGCACGTGCAAGTGAAGCCACATCTGTGACAGGACAAGATTGTTCGACAGCAATTGACCAAGACGCCACACCACTGTACGTGACCGGCACAGGCTCAAGTATGGCAACCGCAGTTGCTAGCGGAGGAGCTTTGATTGTCAGGGAGTACCTTGGACAGGAATTAGGCCTCTCCGAACCTGACGCTTCACTAGTCAAAGCAATGTTGATAAACGGGGCAACTGATCTAGGGCAACCAGATATACCCAACCCAACAGAAGGCTGGGGGGAATTGAACGTCAAACAGTCCATAGATCCACATGACGCATCAAAAAAATTGGACCTACTCATAGATGCTGGACGTGGCTTGGGGCCCGGGGACGCCCTTGTTCAGCAGATAGATGTCCAGGGGTCTAAACTTGACATTACTCTAGTCTGGACTGATCAGGAAGGTTCTGTTTCTGCCTCAGATTCGGCGCCCCAACTAATTAATAATCTAGACCTCCTGGTGACAAGTCCATCTGGCTTGGTATACGCTGGCAACTCATTTTCCCAAGGGTACAGTACGATATCTACGTCCACTGATACTCTCAACAACGTTGAAAGAGTTCGCATCGGGGTACCAGAAGTAGGCATCTGGAAAGTCGAGGTCAGAAGCTCTGCTGGGGTATTCCAAGACGGTTATTCACTGGTCATCAGCGGGGATGCCCACTGGGTAGATCACAGTGATTTGACAACGTCGCCCGAATCATTGAGGATAACCAACGACGTAATTTTCGAGGGTGAGCAACTACTGATCCAAATGAAATGGAGGAATGAGGGAAACACCGCCACGGGCAACTATGACGTCGAGATTTACGATGTGACAGAACAAGAGTCAATATCAACAATTACGATGCCACCTCTTGGATCTGGAGAGACGGAGACTTGGTCCGTACAACACGCATTTACAACAGTCGGCAGCCACATTCTGGAGCTGAGGCTGGATACCCTTTCGAATGTCGTAGAATCGAATGATGAACTCGTAGGGATCGACAATAACATTGCCCAACTAGAGGTCATGATCAGTAAGCAGGGATTAGTTATCATCCCGCTCGATGCTAATGGGGATGAGGTACCTCCAGAAGACCATATCAGCGCCTCCTCAAGGTTGTTTGAGGTGTTGAATACGACCACAGCAACGTTTGGTTTCAAGGTAAGAAACATTGGGACATCAGAGGCAACAATTTCTGTGGTTTCAACTCCGGTCAAACAACTCATGGAAAATGGGGCTCTCAGCAACCCTTCAGACGAGTGGACTAGGGTTCTTTCAGACTCAGGACCAATAACCCTTGCAGCGAGTGGTCAAATGAATGACAATGCCTCATTTTCTATTTCCATGATTGACGAAACCGCAGACCCCACATCTGATGAGGCTCCTGTGTATGCAGTTCCAGGAACTTTTGTCACCCGGGTTGTCGTCAGAGACATCCAAAACCCAACTATCTCAAATTCTAGAAGTTTCAGTGTTCTGGTACCCAGAGTCGAGGGAGTCCAAATTCTGGCAAGTGGCCTAGACGACTTCAGTGCATTACCGGGTGAATTTGCATCTTTCGACATGTCAGTACTCAACACAGGAAATGGACCAACTGAGTATGTAGTAGACTGTCAATCTCAAAGCGGCTGGGCGACGAGGATCGACTCCATACTATCTGAGTCGGTCTCCCTTCCAGAATTGGCCAGGTTGGAGTATGTGACTATCCCCATTCAGGTGCTGGTTCCCCAAGCGTCCGCGGGTCTACCCGCTGCGGGACATGTAGAGTCAGTTGATTGTGTCATATCATCCCCAAATGAGGGCGGACCGACCGAATTGTTGTCCACAGTGTTGATCGTCAAAGAAAGTAGACGTTTCGAAACTGTGCTTTTAGACGGCGAACAATCGCCACTGCCGCCATTAGCCGCGGCTTTGGACAGGCAGGTGTTGAACATGGTAGCTACAGACACTTTGTTGAGAATTGAAAATATTGGGAATACTCACCAAACCATTTCAATGATGATCAGTCTATCAGATTCAACATGGGGCATGGAGGTCATCACCTCTCCTGGTTCAGCGAATCCCATCCCAGTAGAATCCTTTGATGGATCCTCATCGTTTGAATTCGTCTTGCAGGGTGGAACATCCGAGATTATTCAGGTTTCAGTGACAGCTCCACCAACTGCCTCGATGGGTCAGAAGGCCCTTCTGTCGTTCCGAACAACCGAGGGAAACCAACTATCCGTTGTCGACAACACCAGGTTTGTGCTCGAGGCAACTCCAGATTTAAGGATCTCATCTCTGGACAGTGTTGAGTCACTTTCCGGGGAGTTGACAGAAATACCCTTGTCAATAATCAATACGGGCAATGTCGCACTGGATTTGTCTTGGAGTTTCTCAAATGAAGTGGACTCATGGTCTACTGGCCTCCAGTCTATTACCCCAACTTCAATCCAGCCAAATCAGGAACTAGATGTCCTACTCGGGATCAATATCCCCGATAATTGGCCTGTGGACCCAGATGGGAAAATTGTCGCAGTCCAGATAGAGGCCACTAACCCAGAACTCGCTGCCTCTTCCATCCTTAAAATAAAGGAGATAACCGTGAGAGTCATAGAAACTTGTAGTTTTGAGGTTAACACTGCAACTGGGATTTCAGTTGACTCGGGAGATTCCACCGAAGCGTCGATACGTGTCACAAACACGGGGAATTCGGCTTCTAAGTTCACAATTGAATTCTTTCAGGAGACAAACTCATTTAATTTCCAAACCACCTATGGTCATGATTCTGCACTACCCCCAGGTGAGTCAGTGCCAATTCCAATACTAATCTCAGCGTCTGAAACTTCGTCCGCGGGGAGAGAACTTATTGTCGCTGAGATACGACCACTTAGCGACGGTTGTTTTGTCGTTGAGTCTGAATGGGATGTCTATGTAGACATACTACCTGCATCTGATGACGGAATATCGAACTCACTGCCCCCATTTGTCTTGCCATTAGCATTCATTCTCTCGATTCTCGCCCTGTCGCTGGTAGTTGTGGCTCTGAGGAGAACATCACCCAAGCCAGATGACCCTGGTGAGGAACTAATACCACAAGGCTCAGCGCTCATGCAAGGGGAGGCCTCGAAAAGGAGAATGAACGCCTTGTCGACTGATGTGGCTGAAGAGACCTTGAGCACATCCGTGAGCCAATCTGATCTTGATTCGGTATTGATGGATTCTCTTCCAAAATTAGATTTGCCCCCTCTACCTAAAACAAATCCAGAAGAGGAGAATTCTGATTAACTCATTTCGTCTCGAAACATACCGTGAACTCCATGGTCAACGGTGAATCAATCATTCTTTTTGGCCCTCCTGGTGCAGGAAAGGGAACACAATCTGGCTTGATATCAACTATTACGGGAAAACCACAAGTTTCTACTGGTGACATGCTGCGCGAGGCCGTATCCGATAATAGCGAGGTTGGGGGGGAGGCTAAGTCCTACATGGACAAAGGACTGTTGGTTCCCGACAAGATCATCATGGAGCTAATAAAAATCAGGCTTAGCAAGGATGACGCGAAAAATGGTTTGCTATTCGATGGTTTTCCACGTACGATTCCACAGGCCATGGCCCTTGAAAAGTTAACATCAGTCTCCATGGTTGTCTCACTAGTTGTGCAGGATGATGAGATTGTTTCCAGGATTGCGGGCAGGAGGACGGACCCAGAAACCGGTGAAATATATCATGTGGAGTATAAACCAGCCCCACAGGATATCAGAAGCAGGCTCTTACAGAGGGACGATGACACCGAAGACACTGTGAGAAATAGATTGTCAACCTTCCACAAGCAAACGGCACCACTGTCCGATTTTTATCGAGACAAGGGGATTCTTATCGAGGTAGACGGTTCAGGGGATATTGAGCAGGTGTCCTCATCCATTGAGGCTATTATCAAGAGGAACAGTTTGGGCTGATTTGTTATGGGAAGAGGCCACTCCAGGAATAACATCCGACGGAGACATGCCAAAGCCGGTGTCGAGACCATGTCGAGGTTATGGTCAAATTCCGAATCTGATGAAATATCTCAAAATGCTGGCACAACACTCATTGCCATAGCTAAAAGAAATAGAGTAAGGATCTCTAGGAGAATGAGAATGAGGATTTGCAGGACATGCAAAAAGACGCTCAACTCAAAAAACAGCAAAACTAGGATAAAGATGAAGACCATTGTCGTCTCCTGCCTAGATTGCGGAAGAGTACACAAGTACCGTGGTGGTGCATGATCGATGTCGCGAAGTATTCCCCAAAGAATCATTGATTCTTCAAAATCCAACGAACTAAGGGTCACATTGAGGGTTGGAAAAGATGGCCTCAGTCAAGCAGTTATCATGGAATTGAAAGACCAACTAAAGTCGAGAGAGCTGGTGAAGTTGAAAATCAACAAGGGTGTTATTTCAGAAAGAAGGGGACGAGAATCCATCATATCTGAACTTGAGGCCTCTACTGGGTCAGTCTCTGTTTTCGCAAGAGGAAACATAGCAGTATTCTGGCGAGTGTGACCCTCATCACAGGTAGGCTTCATATGGCCCGTTGGGAGCCAATCATCCATGCTCCATGTTAGTTGGACACCCAGAATGATGAAATTGTCGTTCATACTGGCTCTTTTCATTGGAGTTATTCCCATCGTATCCGCGGGAAGCCTCCCAACAGGCGGTTCATGGGCTCCCCCAGAACAAATGCCTAGCTGGGTGACCCCAGTTGCCTTTGTGATCCTCATAGCAGTGTACGCTTTGATCGTATTTGAATTGGTTCATCGTGCTCTGGCGGCAGCTCTGGGTGGGATCGCCGTAGTAGTGGCGCTGCACGTAGTCGGGGATGGGCCAGATCTGGGAACAGTAGTGACTTGGATTGATGAAGAAACCCTCGGCCTCCTGATAGGAATGATGGTCATTGTAGATGTACTTGCAAAAACCGGTCTCTTCGAGTGGGCCGCTGTACAAGCGTATGCGCTGAGCGGGGGTTCAATCTGGAGGCTCTCATTCATCCTCTGCACCATAACCGCTGTATTCTCTGCTTTCCTAGACAATGTTACTACGATTTTATTGATAGTCCCCGTGACGATCCAAATATCAAAAGTTCTGGATCTAGAACCCGTGCCGCTGATAATCGCTGAGGTCATGTTTTCAAACATCGGTGGTGCTGCAACCCAAATTGGCGATCCACCAAACATAATCATTGGCGCCCAACTTTCAGAACAAGCCCTAGCGGGGAATACAATGCTGATGGGTCAGGGGATATCATTCGTGGACTTCATAATCCATGTAGGACCTGCTGTTGTAATTGCCTTTGCTCCATCATTTTGGCTTCTTTCCAAATTAGAGTCCAAAGGCTTGTCCGGTGCTAGACACAGGAATGTGGACCTGCTCCGGCTCAGGTATGGCATAAAGGACATTGAGTTACTGAAACGGTCGGGCTTAATACTGGCGGGGGTCATTGCCGCATTCTTTGCGCATTCAGCATTTCATCATCCACTGTTGACCGTCGCGACGATTGCCTTGGGCGGAGCAGTCCTGATGCTCCTTGTTACCTCACCTCATCACGTAGAGGAGCAACTGGAGGCAGTTGAGTGGACAACTATAATCTTCTTTGCTGGTCTCTTCATAATGATTGGAGGGTTGCAATACATGGGTCTGATAGACACGATAGCGGATGGTATCTCTAACACTATCTCAAGGGCCACTCCCGAGAACAGGCTGATGATCGCAGTACTCTTGTTGTTGTGGGTCTCTGGTATAGCCTCGGCCTTCATAGATAATATTCCATACACAGCAACAATGGTACCTGTTGTGATCGAACTGGCAAGCGATCCCAGCCTTGGCTTGTCATTGGGGCCGTTGGCTTGGGCGCTAGCGCTTGGTGCTTGCCTGGGGGGTAATGGAACTATTATCGGAGCGTCCGCTAATGTTGTAGCGGCGGGTCTTGCTGAGGAATCAGGTAATGATATATCATTCAACAGGTTTTTCAGAACTGGTTTTCCTATCATGATTCTCACCCTCTTGACGTCTACCGTTTATGTTGTAGTTAGATATGCCATAAACTGGGAAAATTCCTTCAATCCACTAGGCAACTTGGCACCTGTGATCATCATAGGAACAATGATGATAGCATCATTATCGCTAACTCCCCACGTGTACGGGAAATTCTCTGGTTCAGTTGATGATACCGAGGTTGAGTGATTGAGCCTTAGCAAAGCGTTATTGACAGACCAAATGGCGTTTGATCATCCATCTACTTGATATACCCAAGGCAAGTCGCAGGGCTGCTTTTAGTGCACCCCTGCAGTGATGCTGAAGGGGGAAGTGGATGAGGCTTCGCTGCCCTGCGGGGAGACAGTGTGGCCAAGGAATCCAACGACGAATCGAGAAGCCTGGACACCAGAGGACTCACCAAAGGTGAGGAATCGAATGTACAACAATTGATCCTGATGCTACAACCCGACTGGGGGATGGCTCGGCTCGAGAGCCGAAGAAGGTCGTGACAAGCTGCGATAAGTCGCGGGGAGAGGCATGAATCTCTTGGATCCGCGAATTGCCGAATGGGACCTCCTGGCACTATGTGCCATTCCTCTCAAGGAAAGGGAACCCCCCGAACTGAAGCATCTTAGTAGGGGGTGGAAAAGAAATCAAAAGAAATTCCGTTAGTAGTGGCGAATGAACACGGAACAGGACAAACCGAACCGCATTGGGAAACCTTTGCGGAATGTGGGGTGCGGGCCATCTCTACCTAAGTCGTGGAAGTGGAAGTCGTCCTGGAACGGCACACCATAGAGGGTGAAAGTCCCGTACACGCAAACGACATGGTATTGTGATGGAGCCCCGAGTAGCGTGCGTCGGATATCGCGCGTGAATATGGGAGGCAGGAACTTCCAATCCTAAATACTACTCGAGACCGATAGTGGATAAGTAGCGTGAGCGAACGCTGAAAAGTATCCTTAGCGGGATGTGAAAAGACCCTGAAACCAGTCGGGATCAGACTGATATGGCGTGAAAGCGAAGACATGAGCAGCGTCATATCGTGCGTTTTGAATAATGCCCCTGGGAGTTCTAATCATTGGCGAGGTTAAGCGGTTGATCCGCGAAGCCGAAGGGAAACCGACAAGTCCGCAGTCGTAAGACGAGGGACGGGGTGTGCTCGCCCGTAGTCAATGGTGGGAGACCTGAAGCCTATCGATCTATTCCTGGCCAGTTTGAAGCCCGGCGAAAGCTGGGTGGAGGAACGAACCGTTGCTGATCTGCAAATCGCTCGGAAGAGCTGGGTATAGGGGTGAAAGTCCAATCGAGATGGGCAATAGCAGGTTCCGCGCGAGACTACTCGTAGGTAGATCTCCGTCGAGGTAGATGATGATGTAGAGCACTGATTGGGTGTTTAGGGGGAGCAATCCCTCGGCATGCTGTCAAACTCCGAAGTTGTCATCGCTGTAGACGCGGGGAGTGAGCCACGGTGGGTAAGCTACCGTGACGAAAGGTGAAGAAACCAGCTCAGTGTTAAGGTCCCAAAGTTCCAGTTAAGTGTTAATATGAAACGGAGTCCGTGGTCGAAGACAACCAGAAGGTGGGCTTAGAAGCAGCCATCCTTGAAAGAGTTCGTAACAGATCACTGGTCAAGCTTGCGGGCCCGGAAAAGGGACGGGACTAAAACTGGACACCGATACACTGATCCTCCGAAAGGAGATGAGGTAGCGCGGCGACATGCTCGGACAGAAGTGAGGTCGTGAGGTCTCATGGACCGTGTATGTATGAGAATCTAGGGAAGAGTAGCAGCATAGTGCGGTGAGAATCCGCACCACCGAAGGGGTAAGGGTTCCTCGGCAATGATTATCAGCCGAGGGTTAGCCGGTCCTAAGGTCAATCTTAACCGACTTGATCGAAAGGGAAATGCGTTAACATTCGTATGCCTCTCTGCAATAATGGTGACGGCTAGGGCTAGCTCGCGCACTTCAGTCATGGAGTGTCGAAACGTTCGAAGCGATCGGAGAACCGTCATGGTGAGAAGATCGCGAAGACGACAGGGAAACGCGAGTGAGGCCTTGGTCCCATGAAAAGCCGCAGAGATGACCGTACCAAGAACTGACACAGGTACCCAAGGTGAGCAGCCTAAGGTGTGACGGGCAAAGTATCGTGAAGGAACTCGGCAAAATCGCTCTGTAACTTCGGGAGAAGGAGTGCCAGCTCTGAAGAGAGCTGGTCGCAGTGACCAGGGGACTCCGACTGTTTAATAAAAACATAGGCGACTGCTAGATCGAAAGGTTGTGTATAGTCGCTGAATCCTGCTCAGTGCAGGTATCTGAAATCGGGTTTCAACCTGACGAAGGACCTGTAAACAGCGGGGGTAACTATGACCCTCTTAAGGTAGCGTAATACCTTGTCGCTTAATTGGCGACTTGCATGAATGGCCCAACGAGAGTCCCACTGTCTCCACGATACGTCCGGCGAAATTGACATTACTGGCGCACAGTCCAGTACCTTCAACCTGCAAGCGAAGACCCCATAGAGCTTTACTGCAGCCTGGCGCTGTGCAGTCGCACTCCACGTGCTGAGTAGACGGGAGGCATCGATACCTAGGACGCCAGTCCTGGGAGGAGCCACACATAGAGACACCGTCCTTGGAGTGTAACTGCACTTACTCCTACGGAGGACACCGTTTGGTGGGCAGTTTGGGTGGGGCGCCACGCGCTCGAAAACCTAACAAGCGTGCCCAAAGGTCAGCTTAGGTGGTTCAGTCTCCACCGTTAACCGTAAGGGGAAAAGCTGGCTTGACTTGGATCGGATCAATAACGATCGAAGATGCGAAAGCACGGCCTAACGAACCAACGTGCCTCATTTCTGGGGGCCGTTGATAACAGAAAAGTTACCTTGGGGATAATTGAGTTGTCACCAGCAAGAGCACATATCGACCTGGTGGCTTGCTACTTCGATGTCGTCTCTTCCCAACCTCCCGGTGCAGCAGCTGGGAAGGGTGGGGTTGTTCGCCCATTAAAGGGGATCGTGAGATGGGTTTAGACCGTCGTGAGACAGGTTTGTTGCTTTGCGGTTGAAGCGCGTAAGATGCCTGATCGGAAGGGCCCTTTAGTACGAGAGGAACGAGGGCTCGGAGCCACTAGTTTACCAGTTGTCCGGCAGGGCAATGCTGGGTAGCCACGCTCCAATGGATAAGAGCTGAAAGCATCTAAGCTCGAAGTCATCCGAAAGACGAGGCATCTCAGGGGACTCGTAGAAGACGAGTTTGATAGACAGCGGGTGTAAGCACCGAGGTTCGCCGAGGTGTTCAGCCCAGCTGCACTAACCCCCCGAGCAATCTTGACAATTTTATACATCCTAGCCAGAGGTGGGCCTCTGTCCAATAGGCTTCTCGATTCATCAAATTCGAAAATGCGGTGTGCACGGCCACAGCGGAGGGGTAATACCCGGTCCCATCCCGAACCCGGAAGTCAAGCCCTCCTGCGTCGACTCCTGTACTGTGGTGCGAGAGCCCACGGGAACGTTCGTCGCTGTGCCACCCATTTTCATCCCCGCAACACTCCATTCACATTATTCCGAAAGTTCCAGAGGAAAACACATGACTACCCTTACTGGAGACATTCTGGGCCACCCACAAGTAGGAGTCCATGTTTCAATTATTGGTGACGTCCTATTCCATCCCGTATCTCTCGATAACGAATGCAAAGAGATGCTCTCGAATACGTTTGATTTGGAAATGGCCCCATTTTCGATTGGTGGGTCCAGCCTTTTGGGCAGTCTACTTCGTGGAAACAGAAACGGCATAGCCGTTGCTGACATAGCAACGGAGTCCGATCTCGACAAACTTACCTCATTTGGAGAGGTAGTCGTGATGGAATCAGGTGTCAATGCGGCTGGTAATCTAATCGCATGCAACAACCATGGAGCAGTGGTAGGTATGACCATACCCGGACCTGGATGTGAGATAATTTCTGACGTACTAGGAGTTCCGGCAACAAGAGTGAGGGTCGCTGGCCAGGACACAGTTGGGTCCTCATTGGTGGTGAATGATTCAGGTGTGCTCGCCCACCCTGATGTCACTGAACCAGAAGCATCCATAATTTCTAGCGCACTTTCAGTGCCCTTGATGGTAGGTACGGTCTGTTTTGGATCACCATACGTAGGTGCTGGATGTCTTGCCTCGAACAAGTCGGTTCTTGCTGGAACAGGTACTACCGGGCCCGAGCTCAATAGAATTGAAGATGCACTAGGACTAATATGATCAAATTGCGGTGGGTGCAACGTGATCGTCAGATTTATCGCCCTTTTCGTTAACCCTAGACCAGACCGATTTCATTAATTCATTATGGTGATGTGAACAATATCGAAATCTTTTGTAGGCCTCTCTGAAAGAATATGCCTTGTTCCCCGTACCGACGAGGAAGCCTTCTGGGGAAAGCCTGCTAATCTTGTCAGCCTCTGCCTCGCACCCGTCCACGTCACATCTTTCCATATTGCAAAATACACACTCTGAGATTTAACCGTGTGGTTCCGGTTCTATCCTGGCTAATAGAAAATTTGCCTCAACGCTGTCTCCTTCTGATACATTAACCTCGGCAACGGTACCATCAATGCCAGAGGAAATTTCATTCTGCATTTTCATGGCCTCTAGAATAAGAATCGTCTGGCCGCTTTGTACGGTATCTCCTACGGCAACGTCTATGGATACCACTTTCCCAGGAATTGATGAAACAACCGAACCGCTGGCATTGTTTTTCGTCCCCCTGTTGAATTTCTTGGATTTGGCTGGTTTGGGTAAATCTGGTGCGCCTTCGATAAGAATATCATGCACCTTATTACCTATTTTTATCCGTAGAAATCCATTTAATCTCTCAATTTCAGCATTTATTTCTTCACCATTAATTGTGAATTTCCTAATTTCAGTCATCCTCTGTCGACCCCCTCGGACGATCTCATTCTGTGAGCGATGCCCCACGGTCGACCTTTTCTTCTGAATGCAGTCGGAGCCCTTGTTTTTCCTCGTTCCTCTTCCATGACGAGAGCCGCTATACAGATCGCAAATATCTCTTCCCTGGAAACCATTTTCACCATCTCACAGTGGTAGATTTCCATGTCTTCGTTTTGGTCGTTCTTCGATTTTTTCTAGGTTTGTCCTCAATGCTAAAATCAACTTTCTTCTTGTTTCTGATGGTTCAATAATATCATCTATGAAACCCAAGGCTGCGGCTTGGTAAGGATTCGCGAAGGCTTCTTCATATTCTTCTATTAGCCGTGCTCTCTCCTCATCTGGGTTTCCTGCGTTGTCAATACGCCCCTTGTGTAGAATCTGTACTGCTCCGCTGGCACCCATGACAGCCAATCTTGCAGTGGGCCATGCAACATTGTAATCTCCTCGGATATGTTTTGAGGACATAACGTCATATGCACCGCCATACGCTTTTCTCGTAATCACCGTCAACTTTGGAACAGTTGCTTCCGCATAGGCATACAACAACTTGGCACCGTGTCTAATTATGCCTCCCCACTCTTGGCTTGCTCCGGGTAAGAATCCCGGGACATCGGTAAATGTCACTAGGGGGATACCAAAAGCGTCACAAAACCTCACAAATCTGGCACCTTTTACAGAGGCGTCGATGTCTAGGCAACCAGCAAGTACTTTCGGTTGATTAGCGATTACTCCGACCGATTCTCTGCCTAATCGTGCAAATCCGACTATCAAATTCATCGCAAATTCCGATTGAACTTCCAAGAAGCTGTCTCTGTCGCATACCTCCTCTATGACATCTAGCATGTCATAAGGTATCGAGGGATCAGGAGGGACTATTTGGTCAAGATTCAAACAAATTCGATCTATGGGATCCAGTGCATTGCCCAAGGTGGCGCGTTCTAGATTGTTTGAGGGAAGCCTCCCGACAAGATCTCTGACGAGCAATAATGCTTCAGAATCATTATCTGCGACAAAATGCGTCACACCAGACTTTTTTGCATGTGTGGAAGCCCCACCAAGGTCATCAAAAGTGACATCCTCATTTGTGACCGTTTTAATCACCTCAGGTCCTGTGATGAACATATGCGATGTTCCATCGACCATCACAACAAAGTCGGTAATCGCAGGTGAGTAAACGGCACCACCAGCACAAGGGCCCATGATGACTGATATCTGGGGGATCACACCGCTCGCTCTAACATTCCTGAAGAAAATTTCTGCATAACTTCCAAGGCTCGCAACTCCTTCTTGTATTCTGGCACCTCCACTGTCATTGAGGCCGATTACTGGAGTACCGGTCTTGACAGCAAGATCTAGTATTTTGCAGATTTTCAAGCCATGCATCTCACCCAGAGAACCGCCATATACGGTGAAATCCTGGGCAAAACAGTGGACTAATTTTCCATCAATAGTACCATGTCCAGTAACAACTCCATCTCCTGGTATGATGTTTTTGTCCATCCCAAAATCTCTACATCTGTGCTCAACCAAGGCATCTATCTCCACGAATGAACCTTCGTCCAATAATTCTTCGAGCCTTTCTCTGGCTGTTAATTTCCCCTTGGCATGCTGGGCATTAGTCCTAGCGATGCCCCCTCCTGCCGCTGATCGAGACTTTCTAGACCTCAGATCTGCGATACGCGCATCGCTGTCATCCATATACCGCGATGTTGTACCATTCATAAAGTGAATTAGGGATTATATCATCAAGGAATGCGGTTCATTGAAATCGTTATTGTGTCCAGGCAATATAGGGAGACATGAGGGTAGTCATCGCGAAAGCTGGCCTTGATGGTCATGATAGAGGTGCAAAAATCATAGCTAGGGCCTTGAGGGATGGAGGCCACGAGGTAATCTACACTGGGCTTAGAAGGACACCAGAACAAATAGTTGCAATCGCGAGGGATGAAGATGCGAGTGCTGTCGGAATATCCACCTTGTCGGGCGCCCATGCTAGGCTTATACCCACAATTTGCGAGTTATTGAGAGCGGAAGGAATGGACGAGGTGACTGTTTTCGTTGGAGGAATCATCCCAGACACCGATAGAGAAGCTCTGTATGGCTGTGGAGTCAGGGCCATCTTCGGCCCTGGAACTAGTATTAATGAGCCCATAACCTTCTTAGAAAATGTCAATGAAAGGACTCAGCAGAATCTCCCGGTTGGAGTAGGTCATGGGGGCGACTGGAAGTGGAGTTAAACTCTATTTTCTCCCTATTCGCAAACGCTAAACATGGCGATCGGAGATCTCTCGCCAAGCTTCTTACCAAGATAGAGAACGGCGAGGAAATCGATATTCCGACCACAAAAGCCGCTTGGGTTTTGGGTGTGACCGGCCCACCCGGCGCGGGTAAATCGACATTAATTGATAGACTGGCATCCTATTGGTCAGAAAACAGACAGAGGGTAGCAATTCTGGCCGTTGACCCTTCATCTCCCATATCTGGTGGGGCCCTCTTGGGAGATAGGGCAAGGATGGTCCACTCCAACCCTGCTCAAGTCTTTTTCAGGTCTATTTCTGCTAGGGGAAATCACGGTGGGATACCAAATGGACTTGAACACATGATACAGACACTGTCGGAGTTGGGATGGGACAGGATCATAATCGAGACGGTTGGGGTGGGGCAAGGCGAGTTTGCAGTCATCTCCGTTGCGGACCGAATCCTGTTGGTCGATGGGCCAGATCGTGGTGATGTTTTACAAGCAGAAAAAGCTGGGATATTGGAGATTGCTGACCTGATTGCCTGCAACAAATCTGATCTTCCGGGATCCTTGGCCGCGATGAAATCCATCGAAGATGGCCTATCTTATTCCGAGAACCCTCCAGCGGTCATTGGAGTATCATCACTCACAGGAGATGGTATCGAAAATCTAATTCATAGGATAGAGACCATGGAGCCTGACCTAGCAAAGAGCACCGCAAGAGCAAAAATTTCCCTCGAATGTTCTATGATATCTAGAATAAGAAAATCCCCATTGTATGATGACGTTGTGAATGACATATCGAAGAATAAGATCACCTCAAAAGAGGGGGCTGAAAGATTGGAGGAGTATTATGGAAGATTATAATGTAAATGTGGATCACGCAAAACATTCCATTGGCGGGGATTTCGGACATGTGATACGAAGAATTACCCACGTATCGATGGTGATCATACCATTATTGTATTATTCCTATGGCAACACTATAGCAGCATTCCTCTCCCTGAACCCACAAGAATTTGTCAGTCTGGTATGCCTATCCATAATATTGGTCGAGGGAATAAGGTTGAAGATGGGTGTTGTCGTAATAGGACAACGCGAATACGAATCTAATCAGATCTCTGCGTTGGCATGGGGCACCTTGTCAGTATCCATAGCATTACTGATTTCTCCTACGATGGGCAATACCGGATTTGAAGCAGGTTTGTTCGGGACTCCCATCATCTTCGGACTATGCATCGTCGATCCTGTGATGGGAGAGGTGAAAAGAAGAACAGAGGGTTTGCGAACCGCTATTGTTTTTGGATTACTAGCCTCCTATGTTGTATGGTTTGGGTGTTGGCATTTAATTGGGACACCTTTGTTGGCTTCCGTTTTGTTGGCTCCCCTGACGGTTGTAGGTGAACTACCAAAGACCAAATCGATAGATGATAATGCGACAATGGTGTTTTTCCCACTCATCGGCCTAATATTACTGCAACCTTGGCTTTGACTGAGGTTAGGTTTACATCTATGCCTCTCCCCCTTGGACTGATGACTGACGGATCGGCAAATGACGCTCCAAGGCCACTGTCTCAGAATACTTACATCTTCGTCTGGATATTGGCATCAGTGTCATCCGTGGCGATCTTTATCAGGTTCTTTTGATCGTATTTGCCAAACTTTCCAATTTCCAAACCTTCCGATCGGAGAATTTTGGATTTAGTTTCAATCCCATTCAGTGAATTATACTCGCCAATAAAGCCATTTTCTGGAACGACCCTATGACAAGGTACCAGTATCGGCCATGGGTTGTTCGACAATGCCGTGCCGACGGCCCTGGAATAACCCTTGGATCCAAGTGATTTTGCAATTTCACCATATGTGATAATTGATCCCTGAGGAATCGTGCGCATCAGAAATCGGTACACACTCCATTTGAATTCAGATACTCTTGAGGAATCTAACTTACTCACATCAACATACTCATAGGGTGTTAAATCAGGTATGGAATCAAAATTATCGCCTCGAGATAATCTAGTTGATATGATCAATCCGGCACTGTATTGAATCTCTAACAGTAACCCGTTGTAGAGAACCGTCCTGATCGTGTCATTATTGTGAGGCATCATCTGGTTCTTCCATTCCCACAATCTCATAATTGGATGGGAACAAGGCAATAATGACACCCGCAACAAGAGATCCGAGGCCAAAGTAGAATTGTTGCTTAACAATCATTAGTTCCAATCCTATTGCGAATAATAAAAGCCCACCTAGATTGGAGACCCAAACCAGAGTTTTGAAGGTGGATAGACTAACTCCCGTAGAGTTTTGACTTCTTTTTGGACCAAATTCGGCTCCGAAACGGACAGGGTCAGGTGATCGTTCTTCCACGATGGGCCCTGGGCAGGGGTTGCATTTTAACATTTGAATTACAAAACCACAAGACGATCAATTCAAGCGGTCTAGATGCAGCGGCATCATTAGGTCGAATGCACATAGTGATGATATCTGCTGAATACCCCCCGCGTTGGGGTGGAATGGGGAGCACTGTCTATCACCTTTCAAGACATCTGGCACACAATGGGCATAAGGTGTCTGTCATCACAAGATCAAACAAAAAAAAGGCTAATGTGGGCCAACATGGTATTGACGTTTATGAGGTACCATGGGCAAAAATACCGATGTATTTCACAAGATCGTTCGCCCATCACTCTCTAAAGGCGTTAAATTCGATTGCAATCAAGCAACCTATCGATGTCATCCACCTACATCTTCCAATGGTTAGCCTCTCTGATAATCAAATGAAGAAATGCAGATCCATCGCACCGACTGTGGCATCGCTACACGGGTCATGGCTAGGGGAGAGAGATGGTCTGATTACAGCAAGAAATGTCGGCGAACCTGCAGTTTTCAGAAACCCCAATGATCTGGCCATCTTATTATCCGCCGTGCATTATGCTAAGTACGAAAAAACATCAGCTCTGAATGCTCATGTTTCCATTTCCAATTCGAAAGCCACTCAAGCAGATTTTATCGAGAGGTACAAGATGCCGCCAGAGTGGAATTGTAAGACAATATACTGGGGTGTGGACACAGATCTCTTTTGTCCTGTAGAAGAAAATGGAACATCAAAGAGACCGAGAGAGCAAGTCCGCACTAATTATGGGTTCAATTATGACGATCCAGTTTTGTTGGCGGTCGGGAGGTTAGCTGCTAGAAAAGGATATAGCACGTTGCTCAGAGCATTCAGAATTGTAATCAAAGAGATACCGAATGCTAAGTTACTGATAGTAGGACGTGGCGGTATGAAAAAGAATTTATACAAATATGCGACAAAAGAAGGATTCAAACCATCGATAAGAATCGAGAGCAGTCTGGATTTCAATGAGCTATCCAATGTCTACAACTCATGTGACCTTACCATATTTCCATCGTACTACGAGGGTCAAGGCCTCATACCACTAGAGTCCATGTCCTCTGGTGTCCCTGTGATTGCTACCAATAGCGGCCCAATCCCTGAGATGGTTGACGATGAGGTTGGCTCACTATTCGAATTAGGCGATGAAGCAGATCTCGCCAAGAAGATTGTCGACGAACTGAGTCAAAGAAACCGACTCATAGAAAAAGGGAAAAAGGGGAGGCAGAGAGTCGTTGACCGATTTTCATTCAAGGATTCGTGCAAAGCATTCGAGGGCATATATGAAGATCTTGCATCAGATGTCAACGATCTATCATGACTATGGCATCTGTCGGGCAGGCAAGAACGCACAAGCCACATCCTGTGCAGGGCTCCCGAAGGATCCTAGCCTTCTTGTTGATATCGACATCTAGGATCGGACTTCTCAATTTCACTGGATAGACCTCTATCGCATCATCATCACAAACAATAGTACACTGATCGCACCCAATGCATAGTTCTTCTTTGACCCATGCTACGTGTTCTGGACCAATTTTTAATTTAGCTCTCTCGCCTGCCCTCTGAGCCGTCATTAAGGCTCGAATACGGCTCTGCTCTATAGCACGCCTCGATTCCAAGTCCGATATTTTGGTCATGCTTGGCCTTACCAGTTGGGACACACTCATGAAAGCATGGTTTTGGCCTAGGCCATGGTTGATGCATCACCCGCAAGACCAATCCTCAGTGATTTCATAGCAATTTCGATACCCACATCTATCTGGGCTTGGGTTGTGATACAGTCTTCTTTCCAATCTGGCTGGTTCTCATTCATATGCTCTGGGATTGTTGGATTTTTCCTTTGGCTTACAAGCGTGGCTTATGGTGAAACCAGGTTCAGTAGGATGGTCATAGTGGGAGTTACATTATCCGCGATCCTGTCACTGTCATCGGCAATATATACTGTCTCGAGTTAGGTCAGGCCCGCTTGGATTCTATCTGTCTTGCCAAAAAGGAGACAACATCAAGTATCTCGAAGTCGTGTCTCGGGTCTCCCTCAAACTTCAAGCATTCAAAGTGACTTACGCACTTGGGGCAGGAAGTGAGCATCACTTCGGCGCCCGTAGCTTTGACCTCGTCGAATCTTTGTAATCTGAGGGCCCTTGAATTCTCGTTGCATGACATCATGCTGGATACCCCGCAACAAAGCCCGTCTTCTCCGTGATGCTCCATCTCTACGAGGTTGACACCATCCACTTGTTTGACAAGGTCCCTGGGCTCGTCATAGATATTCATCTGACGTCCCAATCTGCATGGATCGTGATATGTGACTGTCATGTCCTCTTCTACAGCCATCTTGACATCGAATCCTTGTTGTGTAATGAACTCGGTCGTATGCATGACCTTCATTTCATCTAGTTCATAGTCAAGAGCGAATGTCCGGAAGCATTCTGCACATGAAGTTACGAGGGTCTCAATCCCGCTGTCCTTGAGTTTCTTCTGGTTGTAGGATTTTAGCTTATCAAAGACCTCATTCATCCCTTGCCACTTTTGATCATGACCGCAGCACTTCAGGAAGTCCCTTCCTAAGTATGACACGTCTAGCTCCATCTCATCGAAAATAGTGAAGGCTGCTGTAGTTGTCTCACCAAGGTTCATCTCTCCTTCGTTTAGGTGGCTGAACACCATCTCCTGGTCGATATAGTCAACGCAACCTGGGTAGTAGCCGATAGTTGAGTCTAAGGGGTATTCTTCGATCAGTGCGAAGTCATCATCCGCATCCTCTTCTGCCTCTGCAGCCAGGACGGCCTGAAGGACTGTGTGTGGTATTTCTGCTGCTGGAGGGCCTCCGACAATCATACTTCTCCTTATGTCGACGTATGAGTCATAGTCTACAAGCTGTGGACATGCGTTGGTGCAGGCTGTGCAAGTCAAGCACGAGTAAAGCGGGACGCCATCATCTTCATTGTTCCATGTATTGTATATGATGTTCAACTTGTCTCCTGCGTTGAATAGCCTCACGGGACATGCATCATCGCAAAGATCGCATCCATAGCACTTGTTCATCTCCCATTCATAGCCTCTGGCCATGCCCCGGAGAGCCATGTAGACAAGGGCACCAAAGCCAGCGCATGGTATGAATAGAGAATAGATTAATTTGGCATCTAGACTCTTTGGATTCTTCTCGAATGTTGGGTTTTCTACCAACATAGTTTGTAATTCGGTAATTGCTAAATCCGTATTGGACCTCAAGATCGCATTACCATTGTCTCCTAATATCAAAGGCTGGTATGCACTGAGCGTGTAGCTTAGGATTACTTCTACGGAAGTATCGATGTCAGTTGATGTGCTAATGAATTCTAAACGGTATGACTCCCCTGATCGGAGTTTTATGACACTTGATTCACACTCATCCTCCGATAGGGACCAGATAGCCACGTCGTTTGAGTCCAAAAGTGTCAGACTTTGTGTGTGGACTCCGGCCCCTCGGACAGTTGTCCTAAACGAACACCCCAAGTCGGTCACCACTTCATCCAGTCCCATGTTTTCGACGAAGAAAGTCTGGTTGTGTTGGTAGGTGTATGTAGTGTCGTCATCTGTACCGAGGTATCCACCAGAATGATACGCCCCGTTTAACTCATTATCTGCATCTATGTGCCCATTGGCATTTCCGAAGTCTACGAGATATCTCTGAGTTGGCTGATAGAGGCCCCAAGCCATAAACTCACTAGCGGGCATTACGCACCAATCCGCGGGATCGTCGCCCTCAGGAAGCTCAGACCAGGCCTCCAGATGATTACTGTCATCGTAGCCAACACAGTATTCGCCATACCTGTCCCATGCATCTCCCCTCTCACCTTGGTCGTACTCAATGAGAACATCCATGGGCTGCCCCCTTAATTTCTCCAATTCTTCGATATCATCCATGGCCCCAAGTCCACCATAATCCCAAAATCCATTCTCATAAACTGGCCATGTCACTACACTGATTAAAACTGCAGCAATTATCGATCCTATCGCAACCTGTCGCCCCATGTTTGGCGTTAATCTCGCTCCGATTGAACTTACAAGGAACCATCTGATTGCGAAGAAAATTACGGCGAAGATCAAAACCCCAGTCAAGACCCATGGTATGGCGTTGAATACCTCGGCAGTCCATGGTTGCTGCCTTCCACAGTTAATGACATGGTGGTCAACCCAACAATAGTCGAGTCGATCTTTGGCGTACAATTCCAAGAAAATGTTGATTGAGAAGACTGAGATGAACCACACGTGTGCGAGATAGATAGCACCTGCGGTTGCAAAACGGGGGTCTTCTACACCTCTCTTTTCCCTCCCTGGCAAGAACGGTGGTAAGGCAAGTATCCCGACGGGTATTCCCGTTAATGCAGCCCCCCACCAAGCTGCATTCCATGAAATAACAGGGGAACCGAAGAACTCGCCGATCGGTCCAGCTGGTATGATAAATTGTGGAAGGTATTCGCCCCACCTTAGATATCCATAGGAAAATAGAACGTACCAATCGGGGAACACGAATCCTGCTTGTGCAAAAGGATCTGCGGCAGAGTGGAGCGGTGGTGGTATGAGCCAGCAGTAAAATGCTATGACCATGATTATCGAGGCGAAAATGATGGTGTCTCGTAGAACTTCAGTGGGCCAGAAGCCATGGCCAACATGGACTCTTCTCCTTTCTTCATCTGCTTCCAACAGTTGGTTCCTTTCTTCCATGTATGTGTCAGCAATCCGACCAAAGCGCTCAATCATCCCCATCGTAATTCCCCCTTCTCAATGCGGCTCCGCAATTCCCTGTACCCAGACGATGAAGAGGTGAACTAGGATCAATGTCGTAACTACAACTGGTAGTATGAACACGTGGAGGAAATACATTCTTGTGACTGTTTGTGCTGTTAGGGAGGTACCTGCGAACATAGCTGTCGCAATCCAACCACCTATCAGTGGCGTGGAGAGGGCCATGTTGATTCCGATCGTCGCAGCGCCGAAAGCAAGGCTGTCCCATGGTAATAGGTAGCCAGAGTACCCGAAGAAAATAGTGAAGAACATCAGAGCAACTCCTATCAGCCAGTTTAATTCTCTTGGGTTTCTGTATGCGCCAGTGAAGTAAACTCTACACATGTGCAGGAAAACCGCTGCAACCATGAAGTGTGTCGTCCAGTGATGTATTGACCGGATTATGTATCCGAAAGGTAGCTGAGTCATTATGAATTGCATTGAACCATATGCTGGCGTGGGGTCCCCTTCTCCTCCCGGTACGTAATACAGGCCGAGTACTGATCCGGTTAGAACTAGAATGATGAAGGCTAAGAAGGAAATTCCTCCTAGACAGTATAGAGGATACCAGTACCAGATGATTCTGAGTTTGTATTTCTCGGCATGGGTAAGGGGCATCTGACGATGCATGCTGTAGTATGCATTCCGACTCATGGACCAATAGTCCTGTATCCGGAATCTTGTGTCTAGCCACGAAAAGGCCCAGAGGAACGACTTCTCAGCAAGTCCCATGCTTCCCGCACTGGTCTCCACAGCACGCAATATATCCTTCCTAGGAACGTCGTCCCTTTCTTTCCTCAATGTGAATGCAACAATGACTACCACTATCGCGATGAACAGCCATAAAAACCAGAATTGTAGCATCATCTCACCTCAGTCGCAGAACGTGTACCAATCAACATAATCAGGAAGGGCTTCAATAACATCTCCATTGACTGTGAAGGGAATCAGCGGTAATCCTACTGGTGCTGGACCGCCGGACTTCTTAATTCCGAAGTACTCGAACTCCGCGCCATTAGACCTGTTCCTATTACGATTCTTCTCGATGGCCGTTGGGTCAAATCTGCTAGAATGACAGATACAGAATAATTTGTTGCCTCCGCTGTCTATGCCGCCTGGAATCCAAGTATCGTTGGTGTAGTCGTTTTGAACAAGTTGCCATCCTGGTATACAACACAGGTGTGTGCATCTTGAAAAGATTACAATCAGATTGTCATGTATCGAGAGTGATGAGTATTCTTCCTTTTCGTCCATTTCGTAGGCCGAGCCAACATAGTCGCCCTCAGCTGTGTAACCATCCAAGTATTGGAAGCGTGGCTTATTCTCCTCGACAGCCGTGTTTTTGTTTTCCTCGTGTGGTACGTAGACTACATTCACGGGAAGGCCTGACCAAACTCCTTGGGCCCCTGCCATACCTGTAGATGACTGGGCTGCGGCATTAACGAAAGAGGAGTAGGACATCGGCTCCAGGTGTTGAGTTCCATACCATACCGTATCTTCTGCTCCTGTGGGGACCCAGAACCTAACGGAGGAGTCCCCCCCGTCGTTCTCAGACGTCCCCATCAAGAGTGAAGCGAAGCCGACGCTCCCCAGTGAGACGGTGATCAGTCCCGCTGCGGCGTTGAACGAGTGCCTCATGAAGTCCCTCCTGTCAATCTTGTAGGCATCATCGGCCCCTTCCTCTTGATCCGAGGGTATTTCTCTAAGTCTGAATCTTCTGGACATGATCACACCTCGTATTGTTTCCACGCCTCGGTGTCATTTGAGGTAATGTACTTATTTCGCCTATGTTTAACTACGACTACATCCGGCATTACGAACCTTAGGTAGACGATGCCTAGTATTATTAGCGTGAGTAATGTCATTGCGAGGTGGAAAGATAACTGCTGCTGGTCCCATTTGTTGTATAGCCCGTAGGATAACGTTCCAGCCCAGAATAGGGTCCATGTGATACCCCAGAGGCCCACTAGAATCACTAGCCACGAGTCTCCTGATGGGGATATCGATGCCCTCACGATTGTCCCGGGTTTGGGGTCATTAAACACTCCATGGTCTACAGCCTTGATGTAGTCATCTTCAGACAGATCTACGCCCTCTAGCGCATTTCGTGCATCCTCGACGGATACGACCCCCCTCTCAACATCCCTCAGTAGTTGTGTTACTTTGTCCCCTATCATAGTTGGTCACCTCTTCGAAGATGCTTGATCCTGAGCCTCAACAAATTGGACCTTCCTTTGTAGTGCCTTGAGAATCCATACCTCAGGAAGAAACCACAGAAAACGATCACAATTATGACGGCTCCGAAGCCTAGTAGACCTAGCCAATGTGCTCTGAGCTTAGCTCCCATTTCATGTAGGTCAACATGCTGTTCGGTTGGTGCTGGGGGCTCAATTTGGCCGTTTCCGGAGAATACTGTTCGAGTCTTTCCGTTGTCACTACCTTCTCCGACGGAAGCACTCAATCTGTTCCACCTGTCCAGCTCTGACGGGGCCCCATCCCCGTTGACTGAATTCCCAACTACCCAGAATGTGATGGTCCCTGCTTCTTCTGTCGGGGCTGTCCATTCGAAATTCCATGACCTCTCAGTTACTTTACTGCCCTGTTCGGTATGGGTCAGGGCCATGTTGTCATCGTCCCAGTTCTGTACGTGTATGGAATCGCCGGGAGATAGTAGCCCACCATTGACCCTCATTGCAAATCCTCCAGTATAGGACGAGGTGTCTGCGTCAGGACCCCCGATTATCTGCAGGAGCAGGGGGTACGACTTGCCCAGTTCGTAATGATATGGCAGACCATCCAATATCACTGTGATAGAATTGTCTGGGTCCTCGGCGTGACAGGTGCAACCTGCTATCGCTACATCATCGTCTCCGACTTGTTGGCCGCCTATTCCGGAGGGCAGGGCTGAGGCTGATCCAATCAGCGCTATGCACATAAGGGCTGAAGCCGCAATTCTACGAAGCCGAAGCCTATCCCAGTGCATCGACCCCACTCCGTTGAATCATCTTGAAATGGAGCGTCCTATTAACATTGCATTCTCAAGGGCGAAATTAACTGCGTATACGAACAACACCGGGCACCGGGAAACTCAAATTTGAACACCATTGGGTGAGGCTATGGCGGGCCCTGTTTGGGTTAACACTTACAATTTGACTGAAGATCAAATAACAAGCATTGACCTTGCTGAAGAGGCCATGGATATGTTAGATTTAAAGAAAGCAGAGAAGATATTGAATAAACTCAAGGAAGAAGATCCCTCTTGTATTCCTGTGCTCAACATACTGGGTCATCTTCATGGTCGCTATTTGAGTGATTATGAGGTGGCCATTGGATACTATGATCAAGTTCTGAAACTTGAACCCGAAAACGCATGGGCAAGAGACGAGAGGAGAAAATTTAGAAGATACATCACGTATTAAGCTTCAATCAGGCCTTATGTACAAAGACTGTCTAATGCCATATGTGATACAATGGAGTCCAGTTCCCTATTGGTGATAGGTGCGGGCGGATTAGGTTGCAGGTGGGCCAGGGGAGCCCACTCCAGAGTCTCATCGGAATCCGACTTGATGCTAGTGGATGCTGACATGGAGAGCTTCAAAGGGGCTTCATACGCACATTGTATGCACTTGGATCCAACCGGCACGGAGAAAGGGATAGCTGCTTTGCCAGCTCTTGCTGCTCACAGGACCATATCTGCACTAGATGAGATAGATCAGGTCCTAACGAATGCCGAACTCGTGGTCATTCTCACTGGCTTGGGGGGCGGAACTGGAACAGGCTCCACCATAGAGCTAGCCCGCGCTTCAAGACAAAGAGGCGCCATTGTGGTCGTCGTTGCGGGGCTACCATTCGCAGAGCAATCATTTAGGTCCAGGATGGCAAACGATGCTTTGCCGTCGTTGGAGGATGCAGCTGATATTTGTATCAGGGTTTCACTTGAGAGGCTAGCATGGCAATCGCGCAGAAGGAGGTTGAATTGGCAACAAGGATCCGGTTGGATAGAGGAATTAGTTGAGGGACTGATATCTACGATTGGTAAATTGGGAAAAATCAACCTTGACTTAATGGATCTTAAATCGATTGTGAAACACAAAGGCGGTGCTACTTTGATTGTTGCATCTGGCCCCTTGGAAGATACTAGAAAGATCGTTGAGGACGCGCGTCGTTCTCCGTTGATCGATATAGGCCTGGACGGAGCCAAGGGTTGCCTGATACAAGTAGAAGGGGGCCCGGATATGACTCTGTCTCATATATCCTCTATGACGGAAAATTTCACATCCCAGTTTGACGAAAACTGCCAGGTTATACTCGGGGCCCGTGTTTCAGATAGGTTGATCGGTAGACTCAGAGTAGTCGCTGTGGTTAGTGGATTGGATTGAACCATTGCTCAGTGATTTTTCAATCCTGATTGACATAGGAAACACCAGAACAAAGATCACGATAGAAGTCAATCCATGACCAATGCCCAACACCGCTGAAATGTTGAGTTCGGTCGCTAGAGACATCTGGGATATTGAGCCCGCATAAAATACGACATATGCAAAGCCAATCGACAAGGCGGCCGAGGTTATTTTTGGGTCAGGAGTTTTATTTGTCCTGGACCACAGAACCATCGCTATCACAAAAATAAACATAGCCAATTCCTCGAACATAGTTGAGGCTACCGTCCCTTCATCCAACATTCTCATGCATGAAACCATGGACCAATCTAGCAAAAGAACGGATATAGCTGAAAAAGACCTCGTTCCGACAGACGATCCTCCTCCAATCATGCTGTTTTTCCTCTGTATCTTGTGTCCAATGAAAAGCATGGCAACAAAGAGGGTAGACCAGTAGAACATACTCAATGGATCGCTCTCAACTGGATTTCTGGCACTGAAGCCAAACCACCAAACTAGGAATGACAGGAGAATAACCCTCAAAACGAGGAAAAACCAAACATTTCCTGATATTATCTTCATGAAGACGTTTGGCTTTGAGATAATTGCCTTGCCCATAAATCCACTAAGAAGCAAAAAACCCCTTCCAAGTGCGACGATGGGAAAGATGAGGGAAAGGGAGGTGGAGATTCCGGGCGCGGTGTTTGGTAAATTGTTGTCTAGAAAATAGATCAGAACTGAAAATATGGCTGAGCAGGATAAGAAAATTGGTATTGAAACTCTGGATGGCCTTCTCCATCCGAAAATGAATTGAAAGGGAGGCAGGGTAAGAAGCAGATAACCGAATGCGACGCCTATGAATAGGCTAGCCCCAAGATCTACTCCACTCCTGGCTGAAATCACGTGAAATGTGGAAAGAAGGATTATGGTTGTCCAAATATGAGCCAGCGGTGTCGGCTCAAACAACATCTCAGAAAGCTTCACTTCGTTAGCACTCCGTACTTCCACGTGTCAAGCAGACCGAATCTGGGTTAAGTAGTACCCCCTGCGGTGGCATATGCCCAGAGTGAACAAGTCCGCTCGAGGAAAGAAGAGATGGGTAGGGGTAGAGTTTGAATCAGGGGCTACATCAAACAGACAGTTAATTCGGTCACTCTCTGAAGACCTTGATACCGTAGAAATAGCCTGGGTATCTGACAATGAAAAGACTCTGATATTGGGGGTGAAACTCCAAGAGTATCAGGAGCTCAAAAAGAAAATCGGTGAAGCTGCTGGGGTAAGATCACTTACCTCTAGCGGAAAAATCCGGCTGGTAAAATCTAGGCTGAGTTCCCTCAGGAATTAAGGATTCTTCCAGTCTATTGTGTCCAAGTCACAAACTTCCGTGACTAGTCCACGTTGAATTACAGCGATTTCTCCTTGCATAGTCAGGCCTGAGACTGTGGCAAAATCATTCTTGTAATCAATTCGAATTCCCCTTGATAACATCCTAGATAGAGTACACCATGCGAATTGTAAGTTGTCTTGCATGTTTACTGAAACTGACAAAGGATGAGATTCAAACAGACTTGATACACAGGCATCTACTAAGTTGAAGACATGCCGATTCTCCATATCTCTGTCAATGACATCCCATCCCGTTGTACAAATCCCAGAGACTAATTGAGCAGTTTTGTTGATCCCAACGCCTATTTTTAGGGCCTTGTCACCTTCCATAGAAAAAATGATGCCACCACATTTCTTGAAGTCCGAATCTATGATGTCGTTTGGCCATTTGAGCTCAAAACCTAGCGATCGTGAAATCATCGCACCCAGAACTACTTGGGACAAACCAGAATTGATATTGTTTTGTCCGGTTATGCACCATGTTGCTGCCAACCCCTTTGGATCTGAAATCCAGCCCTTTCCACTCCTCCCCCTACCTTGGGTTTGCTTGTTAGCAAACACTCTTTGCACCCCTTTTTTTTTGTCGAAATCATAATCCATGGTGGATTCAATGGTATCAACTTGAATGGGATCTAATCCCCCCCACGGACGCCAGTGAGAGTAAACACAAAGCATTTCATCACCCATTGGTTTCTGGGATATTTTCCTCGAGCTCCAACCAGATTTCAACCAATCTTCGGGTTTGGAGGGACTGTCGGGGTAGGTCCTGTAGAGTAATAAAACGCAGCCTGTCCTTGACAACATGTTCTGGTGTGACTCAAGATAGGACCTCAACTCTGAACTCCATCCGTCCTTGCCATGGTCCAACATCGAAGCGTCTTCCATAGGTTCAAGATAAGGCCCAGATGTAGGAACGGGCAAGTAGGGCAGGTTCCACACCAC
>DAGH01000021.1:80535-107428 GCA_002495675.1 Euryarchaeota archaeon UBA182
ATGCAATGAATGTCAACATACCCATTCCTCATAGAATTCGACTTTGTTGCTGCAACAGCGTATGGGTTAACGTCGATCGATGTGACATTCCAACCTTTTTCGGCTAGCGTCATTGAGAGAAAACCACTACCAGACCCTATCTCAAGAGCCTTCTCAAGACCATTTGTAGGCTCTGGTATGCAGCTAGCCAGTAGGAGTGTATCCTCTCTGGGTGGATAGACTAAATTTGGGGTTTCCACCACAAATTTATGATTGTGCTCAGAAGATCTCATATGAGGTCACCGTTAGCCCGCATACGTCTGTAGAGGACTTGAATTTACTCACCCAAGGCAACGTTCATAAACACCACGTGGGCCCGAGGGCTTGCCCAGCATATGCCATGGGCCTGTAGCTTAGTCAGGTAGAGCGCCGGGCTTTTAACCCGGTGGCCGGGGGTTCGAATCCCCTCAGGCCCACCTGAACAAGCGCAGGTCTAAGGCGTAGTCGGGCTACGAGGAGGCTTCAGTTTGGCAGTAAAGAGTTCAACCAAGAAGCGTCTGATTGAACTTGGGATTGCCGAAGATCATGCGATAGCCTTAGCAACGGACGCAAATTTGGACGCTATAAGGAGAATGACGAGAGATGAAGTGGCCAAAAGGACAGATTTGGTCGACGACCAAACCGAATTGGACCGCGTTATGGCCATTATCGAAGAACAAAGCAAATCCCGGAGGAGATCTTCTAGCTCCAGCGTCACCCTCACAAGAGCAGCCGCATTACTAGAGGACATCCCGGAGGGCAATGATAGATTCAACGTGCTCAATCACATCCTAGTCCCACATCACGAACTCGTTGAGATCGAAAAGGAGACAGAAGAACTCTCACCATGGAACATGATGAGAACTGACCAAGATGGGAACGAAAGGCTTGCCAAAGAACTCCTCCCAAAAATCCTCATCACGGATCCAGCCGTACAAGCCATAAAAGAAGCAACAGAATTGCAGACAGAGGACCTTCCTGCGGGCTGGCTGGCTAATCGGATACTGAAAATCGTCAGACACAGTCCGAGTGCTGGCAGCAGTGTTGCATACAGATTGATTGTGGAGAGCGCATAGGTGAAAACAATGAAAGAGATAGTAGAATCATACTTCAAACAAAGAAGCCTCGTAAACCATCAATTGGCCTCCTACAACGATTGCATACCTCTGGGAGACGGCTCGCTTAGCAGAATGGAAAAAATTGTCAGGTCCATTAGAATTGGAGAAGATGAACCCATCCAAGATGATGAAGGTGGAATGATTAAACTTGACGTTTTGGACAAAGAAATAATCGTCCGAATGAAGAACATAAGACTTGGAAAACCTACGGTAAGAGAGGCAAATGGGGCAGAACACCCAGCCACCCCCATGGAGACTAGGATACGCAAATTGACTTATTTTTCGCCAGTTTACATGGACTTTAAAATTGTGCGAGACGACAAACCACTCCCCGACGAAGAAGAAAGCGTGCACATCGGCAACCTCCCAATCATGGTCAGATCAGCGAGGTGCAACCTGCACGCACAAAACGCCGACGAGAGGCCTCTTCACCCAGAAACCTCTGACGAGGATGCTGCGACCTACAGAAAACTTCTCGAAAAGGCAGGGGAAGACCCACTAGACCCTGGTGGCTATTTTATCATCAACGGAACTGAAAGGGTCCTCATTTCCATGGAGGATCTTGCCCCCAATCGGGTGACCGTTGAAAAGAACAAAAAATATGCCCATGAGACGGAGGTAGCAAAGATTTTCTCCCAAAGAGATGGTGTCAGAAAACCGCTCAACGTGGAAAAGAGAAGAGATGGGATGCTCATGGTGAAGATTCCGAGTGCAGGCACCACCGCAATACCAGTGGTTCTGTTGATGCGAGCGCTTGGCATGGATAACGACCGAGACATTTTCGCTGCCATCGCTGGACCAGTCGAGGCAATGAAATACACTGTTGCCAACCTAAATGATGTAAAAGACAACGAAGAATATTCAGTAGAAACCGAGGATGAAGCACTTGCTTGGCTAGAAAAGAAATTTGCGGCCGGCCAACAAAAGGAATACAGGGAAACCAGGATCAGTAATCTGTTGGACAAAGAACTTCTTCCACACTTGGGCCAAGGTATGGAGCATCGCAACAAGAAAGCAATTTTCCTAGGGAGAATCGTACGACAGGTACTAGAAATGGCTATCAACGACGAGGATCCTAATGATAAGGATCACTACGCAAACAAAAGAGTCAGACTCGCAGGGGATTTAATTGAGGACCTATTCAGAGTGAGCCTTCAACAGCTGGCTAGGGACCTGAAGTACCAATTAGAGAGGCATCACAACAGAAAGCGGGAGCTCAGAATCAATGCTTGTTTGAGGCCTGATGTTCTCACCTCCAAAATTATGCATGCCCTTGCCACTGGAAACTGGGTCGGAGGGCGATCGGGGGTAAGTCAACTGCTAGACAGGACCACCTATCTAGCAGCGCTCTCCCACATGAGGAGGGTCACTAGCCCACTAGTTCGCAGCCAGCCACACTTCGAAGCCCGTGACTTGCACCCTACGCAGTGGGGGCGGCTATGCCCCAATGAAACCCCTGAAGGACAGAATTGCGGTCTTGTGAAGAATGCTGCTCAAATGATTGACGTTTCTGAGGAAGTCCCCGAAGACGAGGTCAAGGCACTCCTGGCGGAAGCGGGTGTTAACTCGAACCCCGAGGGTTGGGCCGAAGGATCCAGAATACACGTAAATGGAGATATTTTTGGACTCCACAAGGATCCAAATAGACTAGTCTCTCAATTCAAACGCCGACGTCGACAAGGGAAAATACGCTCTGAGGTCAGCCTAAGGCACGACGCTCTGAACCGAGACATATTCATCAACACCGACAGGGGAAGGATGTTGCGGCCACTGCTGATTCTTGATGGCGGTAATCTGACTCTCACACCAGAGGATCTTGACCGACTGCGCTCAGGCGAGTGGTCGTTCAATGACCTCGTCACAAACGGAATCGTCGAATGGGTGGATGCAGAGGAAGAAGAGGATCTGCTCATAGCACCCCGTCCCTTTGACCTCCCGGACGTTTCACCCAAACACGGCAGACCGATTAACCCAGCCAAGGTTGAGTGGCTCAACCTAGGAGATCCAGACGCTACTGAAGCAAATCTCAAGGTTGAAGTTTCCATGCCAAATGGTGAATCTACATTTGAAAAATTCAAGGTACCACTCACATATCACCAGCCAGAAATAGACTCTCTGAAAAGGAAAGAGAGGAAAGACAAAACAGTTCTTATCTACACACACGTAGAAATCGACCCACAGCTAATTCTGGGTGTCTGTGCAGCCCTTGTCCCATATCCAGAGCACAATTCCACCCCAAGAGTCACCGGTGGAACAGCGATGGTAAAGCAGAGCCTAGGACTTCCCAGCGCCAACTACAGGATGAGGCCAGATACGAGAGCCCACATAATGCACTACCCCCAACAATCCATAGTGGGAACAAGATCGATGAAAACCACCAAGTTCGAGAAAAGGCCAGGGGGCCAAAACTTCGTTGTTGCGATAATCAGTCACCATGGCTACAACATGCAAGACGCAGTTATTATGAACAAGGCATCAGTGGAAAGAGGACTCGGTAGATCAGCGTTTGTAAGGACGTACAATGCGGAGAACAAACGATTCCCCGGAGGTCAGGAAGAGAGGATAGAAGTCCCTGGCACCGGCCTTGACGAAGTCAAAGGGCTGAAGGCATGGGAATCCTACAAACACCTCGAGCGGGATGGCCTCCCATCCCCAGAAGTGGAACTGTCCGGCATCGCAGAGCACAGAGATTCGGTACCTGGAGTTCTCGTTGGTAAGACAAGCCCCCCCAGATTTTTGGAAGAAAGTCAAGGAGCATTCCTGCAGGCACAGGAAAGACGAGAATCCTCGATGGGGGTAAGGGTTGGCGAGCACGGTTGGGTAGATCACGTATTCGTCACGGAATCCTTGGATTCTGGTTTGTTAGTTAGGGCTACAGTTCGATCTCAAAAGATCCCTGAACTCGGAGACAAATTCGCCTCCAGGCACGGTCAAAAGGGAATAATCGGAAGATTGGTAGATGAAAGAGATATGCCATTTACCACCGATGGCGTCATACCCGATCTTCTGGTAAATCCACATGCCATACCCTCCAGAATGACCGTTGCTCACGTCCTTGAGATGATCGGAGGAAAGGTAGGTTCCATGGAGGGTAGGCAAGTAGATGGAACAGCTTTTGATGGGGAGAAAGAAGACTCACTCAGGGCTGGTCTCCTACAACAGGGATTCAACCACACGGGCAGGGAAACGATGATCAATGGTGAGACTGGCGAGGTTTTCCAGACAGAAGTCTTCACCGGTGTGATATTTTACCAGAGACTTCACCACCTCGTCAGTTCTAAACTTCATGCAAGGAGCAGGGGTCGAGTACAAGTCTTGACGCGTCAGCCAACAGAAGGGAGGGCACGCCAAGGCGGTCTGAGATTCGGAGAAATGGAAAGGGACTGCCTCATCGCCCACGGAGCCTCTATGGTGATCAAAGACAGGCTCTTGGATGAATCGGATGGATGGCCCCTGCATGTATGCAATAACCCCGGATGCGGACACATAGCCTACTATGACTGGAAACGGAGAACACCCGTGTGTCCAGTTTGTGGAGACAGGGCTGACGTCCACCAAGTGCAGACGTCATACGCCTTCAAGCTCCTACTAGACGAAATGAAAAGTCTAGGCGTAGCAATGAGAATGGAACTGGAGGACCAGAGATGAGGAACAGAGGCCCAGCGCAAATCCCAAAACGGATCGATTCGATTAAGTTCAGCCTGATGAACCCTAACGAAATAAGAAAGATGTCCAGTGTTGAGGTAAAGACCGCCGATACCTACAAAGACGACGGGCATGCCTACAAACAGGGACTGATGGACCCCAAGATGGGAGTCATTGATCCAGGAGTCAGATGCGATACCTGCGGAAACAAATATGAGGATTGCCCAAGTCACTTTGGACACATATCCCTCGAGTTGCCTGTTATCCATATTGGCTTTACACAATTGATCAAACTTGCGCTAAAAGCCACATGCAACAGTTGCAGTAAAGTTTTACTTCACGACAAACCCGGGACCCATCCAATTGATCCAGAAAAGTCCGAGCAGGATTTCTATAGACAGAGAATACACGATGTGATGATAAAGCATGGTGTTGGGTCGACAGAGTTCTCCAAGATGATCAAAGAGATAGAGAAAGTCACAACTAAAGCCACAAACGCGATATGCATGCATTGCGGATCCGCTCAAGGCAAGATACTTCTTGACAAACCCACGACATTCAAAGAAAAAAAGGACAAAGGCGAACACAAACTCAACCCTCGCGACATAAGGGAGTGGCTGGAAAAGATTCCGGATGAGCATCTTATCTTCCTAGGCATGGATTATGCATCCAGCAGACCAGAATGGACCATCATGAAGGTTCTTCCAGTCCCACCAATTACCGTAAGACCATCCATTACCTTGGACAGCGGCGACCGGTCAGAAGATGACCTAACACACAAATTAGTCGATGTGCTGAGGATCAACCAAAGGTTACGTGAAAATCGTGATGCCGGCGCTCCGCAATTAATAGTAGAAGACCTATGGGAACTACTGCAGTACCACATAACGACATACTTTGACAACCAAACCAGTGGTATACCACCAGCAAGGCACAGATCAGGGAGGCCCCTGAAGACTTTGACACAGCGGCTGAAGGGCAAAGAAGGAAGATTCAGGAGCAACCTCTCCGGAAAGCGAGTCAACTTTTGTGCCAGAACAGTCATCAGCCCTGATCCGAACCTTGGGATAAATGAGGTTGGGGTCCCAGTGGTGACCGCCAAGGAACTGACTGTGCCAATACGAGTCACAAGCAGGAACAGAGAACAACTCAGACAAATGGTTTTGAGAGGTCCAGATGTTCACCCTGGCGTAAACTACGTGATTAGGAACGATACGAGCAGGGTCAGAATTACTGACAGAACCAAGTTTATCTGGGCTGGTTTTAGATGTCTAAATTCCCAATGCCACTCTGGCGGCGATGACGAGCCATACCCTGGAATGAGGCCGGACCTAAACTCAGTTCTTCCTGCACCCAACTTCCTGCCAGGATTGGAGCTAAAAAGGAGGATGAGGAGAACTCAGCTTGGCGATTTCGAAGAAGAATGGGTCGTTGACTTGGAACGGACACTCTCGAACCTCAGAGGCGAAGATGAAAGGGGCCGATCACTACCTGAAGATGACCCAAGGGCAGTAATACACCAAAGGTGGATCTGGGAACAGAATAATCCTGAGGAATACCTGCCCGAACACTTGGAAGTGCACTGCCCCCATTGTGGGAGCCCTGCGACGGAAGACGAGTATGGCGAAGCATACAGAACCGAAGTAGAAGACAGATTATCAACATTCGACAGGGACGGGAATCCCAAACCAGGAGTCGTGGTTGAGCGACATTTGATTGATGGAGACGTTGCAATATTCAACAGACAGCCATCTCTCCATAGAATGTCGATGATGGTACACGAAGTCAGAGTCATGCCCGGGAAGACATTCAGGTTCAATTTGGCTGATTGCACACCTTACAACGCCGACTTTGATGGTGACGAGATGAACCTTCACGTAATTCAGAGCGAAGAGGCACGAGCTGAGGCAAAAATTCTGATGAGGGTACAAGAACACATCATTACACCAAGGTACGGTGGGGCCGTAATCGGTGGTATTCACGATCACATTTCAGGTGCTTACCTTCTAACACAGGGTGACAGGATACTTCCAAGGAACCTGGCGCTTGAGATCCTGGGGGCTGTCGGCTGGGAGGGTGACCTACCAGAACTCGTAGAAAACAATGGAGTTGCTGGGTACAAGGGTTCGGACATCCTCAGCCTTATTGTGCCGGGTGACTTTGCATTGTCATACATGAGCAGGAGCGGAGATCAGGTCAATGTGAGTCAAGGCCAGGTCACTGGAACTATCGACAAAAGAGGGATAGGGGCTGAAGACGGGAGATTGCTTGACGCAGTCGTACAGACCCATGGCACAGAAGTCGGTGCAGACTTCCTCAATAGAATGACCAAAATGACCATTGCGATGTGCACATCCCTTGGCTTCACGACTGGAATAGATGACGAAGACCTACCTCCCGAAGCAAAGGCCGAAATAGCAGAGATAAACAAAGAGGCAAGCGAAGCAGTCGATACAGAACTATCGAAGTATGGGAATGATGGAAGAAGATACGAGACCAGGCCCGGCAGAACGCCATTGGAGACGCTAGAGGAGAATATCCTACAGATTCTGGACTCAGGGAAGGCGAAATCTGGTGACGTCGCAAAGGCATATCTCGGTGAGAAGAACGCAGCTGTCGTGATGGCAACCTCCGGAGCCAGAGGCTCGATGGACAACCTAGCAATGATGGCAGGCTCCATCGGACAGCCGAAGGTCAGAGGCAAGAGGTTGGAGAGGGGCTACCACGACAGGGTTCTCTCACACTTCCCTAGGGGAGTAAAGGGAGCGAAGGAAAAGGGCTTCGTCTCCTCATCCTTCAAGAGAGGGCTTGAGCCAACTGAATTCTTCATGCTATCAGTTTCTGGAAGGGAGTCATTAGTTGACACTGCAGTCAGAACTAGCAAATCAGGTTACATGCAGAGGAGATTGATCAACGCGATGGATGATCTCAAGGTTAATGATGACCTAATGAGGTCGGTGAGGAACACTGCGGACAGAATCATCCAATTCGAATATGGTGAGGACGGTGTCGATCCGGCCAGAAGTAGGAAGGGATCCCCTGTTCCAATAGACCAAGTTTTGGATGCAGCACTAGGGGGTGAATCCTGATGGTGGTGAAGAGCGCAACTAAGAAGAAACTAACAGACCTTGGCGTGGATGAAGAACATGCACATTTACTGGCCGATGACAGGAAATGGGATGACGTCAAGATCCTCAACCCACAACAGATAGCCGAGATATGTCAAACGGATTCTGGGACTGCACAATCCATACACACAAAGATCACGACACCCATAAAATCCGGCAAGAGAGATTCTGCCACGACCACAAAAAAGGTTAGGATCCAGAAGAGGAGATCGACTAGGAAGAAGACCTCTTTGCCATTGCAATCGTATAGGGAAGACGAGAAGAGTTCTCAGATTCTCAGGGAAATAGACACAGAAGATCCACTGTATCAACAAATCGAGGCTGGATCCATGAAGGAGGATATGGTCCTGACCCCTAGAATTATTCACGATCTGACTGAAGGAGTACGATCCAGAGGTATGGATAAACTAACATCCAAGCAAATGAAGAGCATAATGAGGGAGACAAAGGCCATGTTGGCCGAGTCCAGGGTAGACCCCCACGAGGCCGTCGGCATAACAACAGCCCAATCCATAGGGGAACCTGGTACTCAGATGACGATGCGTACATTCCACTATGCCGGTGTAGCCACTGTTAACGTGACTCAAGGCCTTCCGAGGGTAATCGAGATAGTTGACGCTAGGAAAGCGCCAAACACTCCGACGATGATGATATACCTCGAGGAGAAAACTCCTGATGGGAAGAAAGCACTGAAGACCAATGAGAAGCAAGTTCAATCCATCGCAGCGGGTTTGGAGACTACAACAACCCGAGATATAGCATCTATTGATGTGGATGTTGCACAAAGGGTACTAACTCTAGACTTGAAAAATCAAAATCTTAAGCTCAAGAACATGAATGGCAGAGAGGTTATGGATAAGCTATCCAGAGCACTCAAGCTCTACGTTCAGGCTGACAACCCCGATAGACCCAAACAGCTGAAATTGATCCCAGGCGTATCGAAAGAAGAAGACCTCGCAGGCTTGGCCGCAGACCCACCAACCTATACGGCCCTACTCCAATTAGAAGACAAGGTAAAGAAATTGAGGCTCAAGGGGCTCCCTGGGATATCACGGGCAAATGTTCAGGGACCAGACAAAAACACAGGAGAGTACTACATTGCCACCATTGGGTCCAATCTTTCCAAAGTGAGTGAGTTCGCCGGTGTCGACAGATCTAGGACTTACACGAACAACATCGTTGAGATTTATCAGTATCTTGGAATTGAGGCTGCGCGACAATCCATAATCTCTGAATTGAGGGATACCCTCGAGGGAGCTGGTTTGGACGTAGATGTAAGACACCTGATAACAGTCGCAGATGTAATGACGAGTGAAGGTGAGGTCAGAGCGATCGGAAGGCACGGTGTAAGCGGTACGAAGCACAGCATTCTTGCCCGATCCGCATTCGAAGTGACCGTGAACCACCTCTTGCGGGCAGGAATCATTGGAGAGAGGGATTACCTGAAGGGCGTCACGGAGAATGTAATCGTCGGTCAGCCAGTAGCGCTGGGCACTGGTTCAGTAGAGTTATATTATGCCCCGAAGAATAACTGAGGAGATGGTTAGTTGGATATATCAAGACAGATTAAACAAGGGATCACTACTGGTAAACTGGTTTTCGGCCAGAGGGAAACACTAGCAGCTTGCTCCCGTGGTGATGCCCGACTTGTATTGGTGGCAGCAAACTGCCCGGAAGAACACGTGGAAAGGATGACCTCCAACCATCCAAACATACCCGTACACAGACTCTCCATGGTTAATCGGGAACTAGGATCAGCTTGTGCGAAGCCCTTTTCGATTAGTTCCGTTTGCATCATCGACGCTGGGCAGTCTGATTTGATGACTTTGGATCATAATCTCTGAGATCGAGACTTTCATTGCCAGTGGCTCAATCCCATAGCATGAGCGAACCGATCCTCAGGGCCCTGAGCCTCGCGGGGATTTTCCCTTCCCCAGCTCTTACTATCGCCGATATACCAGGTTTCTCTCACCTGGGAGTTGCTGAACCCAAGGCAGGCGTCTCCAACGTACCACTGTCGATATGGCATGCATATCATTCGCACATACCCCTGACTGAACAAGATGCACAACGTTTGCTCTTAAGGATAAAAAAATCTGAAACCAACATTCTAATTTCAGAGAGGTTGGTTCCAGAATCAATTAAGGAAATCCTATCTTCATGTGGTATTGAGTTGTGGGAGCGGGAGAAAATTTCAATTCTACTAGGGGAAGCAGAACTGGAGAAGAAATCAGCAGGGAATGACAAACCACAGGAAGGAAAAAGACATCCTGATTTGTCAAATGACTTCGTGGTGCCTCAACAATTAGAACTCAAGAGAGCCCTTGAAAAAATACCCTTGGATGGCAATACTCGTCCGGTCTTACTTGAGGGGAAGGCATGGTTATCCAGTGCCACCTTGACCTCCGCAGAAGGTAAAACAATGCCATCCCAAGCGATTATGATAGAAAATCCCTGGGGGGGAGATTATTTCAGATTGGAATCAAACGATCTCAAGTCTTTCCAGATGGAAAAAATCCAATGGAACGGGACGTGGTCAAGCGAAAACAATGTAAGGATCGAAATAAAAGAGATGCTGAACAAAAGAATCTCACCGCAAAATCCTGACGCCGGTAAAACCTCGTTATTGATATGGTACAGAACCGTGGAATCAACTCTGAAAGTGGATTGTAGGAGGATTTGGTTGCCAGGATGGATACTCACAGACAAGGAGACTGGATCAGAGTACACGATCGAAGGAATAGGCGGATCTATAGCCACATATGGCTAAGTTCAACCCTTCCTTTGGATAAGCATTAGGTCATCTGTCGAGATTGTACCGCCAGACATCAATTGCTCCATTATGTCAGACACCCCAGTCCGATCATTTGTTGTATCATCAAGACTTCCTTCTTCCTTTGCACGTAGCGCCGAAGTCAAATCTGACATTGAATGCATGCACTTCAGTGCCACTATATATTTTGAATGCATCAGATCTGCTTCCCTTTTCGCCCTTATTAGACCTGAATGCGAGTCATTTGCAGCGTCTCTCAATTTGTCTACTTCCTCTGATATGCGGGACATGATGTCGTGTGCTTGTTGGGCCTGGTCCACGGCTGCTTCCACATTATTGTGCGATTCCTCTTGGATTCTAGCTGCATCCTTAACTTCAGATCGCAACTCTTGGTGAGAACCGGAGGAGGATTTGTTCTTTTTGGCATCTTTTAGTTCCAGACTGAGCTCTTTCATCCTTTTCATAAAAGACCGTTCATTCATACTCAGCCTCCCTCGCTCAAACTTTTGCTCTAGCTGATCCATCTCTATTCTGATTCTTGATACTGATCGACCCCTTCCCTCTTTGTTATTCTGCTTGTTTTCTGTGATTTCTTCCAAAACAGCTTTCAGGGCATTTCTTTTTTCTTTCAGAATTCTGGAGTGTTCAGCCCGTAAATCTTTGAGCTCTTTGACTTTCTGATTCGCCTTATCTCTAATGGATTTCTTGATTTGGACCTCGGTTATCAGTTCTTGAACCTGAAGGTTGTAGCCATTTCTTTCCTCTGAGCGTTGTTTAACTTTCTCATTCCACTCATCCCTCATCTCTTTGAACAAGGAGGCCTCTTGTTCGATCACCTTTGGCTTGTCTCCAAAAAGATCATTCAGCTCTCCTGATTCAAGCATACCCATTGGCTATCAGTTGCCGGTATCCCGTCGTGCATATAATAGGCACGTTCCGGCACCTATCTTTCGGATCGCAGTCTTGTCTTTCTGGGTCCTCCGCGTGCAACATTGATCTTCCTTGTTTTTTGCTTGTTATGATTGGATTTGGGGGATTTAGAGTTGTTCCCGGGAGTGTTACCTGTGAGATCACCCAAGTCCCCCCCTTTCTCAAGTAGAAACGCTATGTCGTCCGCTGCGATGGTTGTCCCGCTCATCACCCTGTTCTTCGCGTTGTTGAGCTTAATTTGATCTTTGATTTCCCTTGATTTCTTAATGAGATTTTTCACATCAGTGCCAATTTTATCGATCTTCTTGTCTAATTTCTCTATCTTCTTCGAAACTTTTCTTATTTCCTTCATTTCAGTTTTGATGACCGCGCCACTTTTCCCATTGACTTCTTTCCTAGGGTGCTCAGCCTCTAAGTTATCCATGACCTCTTTCATTGAACGTATGTGTTTTACATAGTTGGAATGGGCTAATTCCCCATTTTTCTTGATTTCTATGGCTGCTTGCAATTCAAAATACCTACTGAATTCACGTATCTCCCGTGAGAGTGTAGGCATCGTCGTAAGGTCGTTATCCACACCTTGTAATTTCTTCAGACTCTTAGATGACCAGTCTTCGAGTACAGATACCGGGGGCGGAACAGCCAAATTTATCCGATCACGTTCTTTTTTTGCAGCATCAGCGTTCTTTTTGCTTTCGTGAAATAGATTGAGGTGCTTCCTCCTTGAGGTGGACTTTTCACGGGACTCGGATGCTGAGGCCCGCATGCCACGAACCGATTCCACAAGCATCGCCCTCTCGTCCCTCAATGAGCCCCTCATGCCCTTTAATTGAATTATCTTGGACTCTATTTCATCGGGGTCTATTGGTATCCCTACCTCACTCATCTTCTCCCCTCCCCTTCAATGATGCTTTTTTGGCACTTTTCCTCGCGAAGGACGCCAAGCCTCCTGATTTCACGGACATGGAGTTTTGTAAAAGGTCAGCACCACCTCCACTCTCAAAACCCGTCTTTACTACATTTTCCCAGTAAGCCACCGATGCCTCAGATTGTGATTCTAATTCCTTTGCCCTATCCAATTGTTTCCTAATCTCAGTATGTTCACGTTCTAACTTCTGTCTTTTCTGGTGAAGAGGTTGCCCCTTCTCTACAAGGTCGATCATTTTGGTATGAATCTTATCTGCATCCCTGAACAATCGGGCCATTTCCCTCCTTTTAGAGACATATTCGACCATCAGGGGATTGGAATCCCTCCTATCTTGCAGCCATTTTTCGTTTTCTTTCAACAAGGACGATCTGATGGATATCAATTTCCGCTCTGCTTTGTGATCTAGGGCTTGAGTCTCTATCCTATTTTCTATGTCAATCAATCTTTCTTCTAGTCTTTCCTTGGCCCAATTGGGATCCAATCTAATCATGCCGCCGGATTCATCAATCTTAGTCCGAAGAGATTTAACATCCTTCAAGATTGGTGCTGCCTCCTTTTGTAGGGTATCTCTTTTGAGTTTTAATTCCGAGACTGCCTTATTCGATTTTTCATGTCGATCTATGCTTCGTTTCACTTTGGGTAAAATCGCCTCCTCCTCTGCCTGAAGGTTGCGTATAATACCAGGTAATGCATCCTTTAGCATTATTCTCCTGGCCAGCAGGGATTTTGCCATTTCTATTGGGGTAGGCCCCGCGCTTTCGACGTCAGTCACGATCCGCGCTCAAACAATCCGTGCTTAAACTGCACGATAGTCGTTCATTTAGCCGTCGATTTGAAACGGGTAAAGCACGGAAGGGGTTTGTGCGTAGACTCTGGCTTGGCCCCATTATATTCGCCACACTACTGTTCGTCGGCAGCATAAGCACATCGGGTCAATCTGGCCAATCGCCAATAGCACAATGGGACGTAGAAACAAGAAACGGGCAAACAGACGAAATTTCTGGTAACGGTTCAATCATCGTCATGGGTGACGTGGTCATTGTGGGTTTTGTCGTTAGCCAAGATAATATGGAGAATGATGATAGATGGGAGTTGTGGATGAAACATGATGGAATTTGGATACTGCTCCAAAACGGAGAGCTCAGTGACGGGGAAAATGTTGATGAAACAGATGTTAGAATACAAATCAATTCCACCGGGCTATTCGAAATTCATCTCAGACTTTTCCCTAGTAGTAGAACCGATAGCATTGATTTCCACGCAGATCCCAATCCACTGGACCTTGTACCTGCAGGTCAGCTAGGTGTCGCAATTCAAGGAGAACCTCTGCACGAAGGTGATCCACTCACCTTGTCAGCACTCGTCCATAACAGGGGCGATAGGACAGTTTCCCCATATCTGGAGCTTGTCTCTGGCGGTGATAAGTCCACAGGATCACCAGTTGCTATCAAACCCGGGTCATCTAAGGAGCTGGAGACGAGTATCCATGTATCTAACACCGGATCGGCTACTGTACATTGGGCGGTCACAGGGGATGGGATAGGAGTCTCCTACTTACTGTCGGACTCCATAGAAGTCACAGTTTTGCCCACACAGACTCTTGAAATTACTTCTGTTATTCACGACGCTGAGTTGGATTCATTGGAGGTTTCTGTCCTCCTATCAGAGGGAAGAGATAGGGAATTGAGGATCTCCACCACTCCCTCAATTTCAGGTGGTTTTAATGCCCAGTCCCCACAATTGATAGCCTCAATGATGCCTGGATTACAATCATTCAGCCTCCCTGTTCCAGGGGACTACTCTGGAGAAATGGAAATCTTTGCTGAACCAATTGGCTGGCCGGGAGAGAGCTCCTCTGAAAAAATAATTCTGGAGCCCTTATTCTCAGATGCCAATTTGATCGGAGAATTCACCTCCCAGGGAAGTGACTCCCCTTCCCAAGAAATCTCTTACAGGATTAGAAATACCGGCTCATCTACATTAAATAACGGCTATATTGAAGCAATCTGGGTTGTGGATGGGAGAATAATTTCTTCAGAACAAATACCCGAGATAAGCCCATCAGCCGAATACTCCTCCAAAATCTCATTTTCCCAATTACTTGGGGCCACACCCGGTGAAATTCAGTTGGTCTACAAATCAAATCTAGGAACGTATACTACAACTGTTCAGTATACACCAGAATCTGATGGTGATGCGGGTTTCGAATTGCCATTCCAATTACAAGCTGCGGCGATAGGCTCAGTAATGGGAATGGTTGTCCTCCTACTCACTGTATTAGTCATGAGAACACTAAACACCGAGGTAACCTCAGCTACTTTCGGTGGAGAAGGCCCCAAGATTCCAAAGGACCTATCGACTAAATGCTCAAACTGTGGTTTGCAACTCTATTACAGCAAGATGGAGCCAAACGTTAGGTGCCCGGCTTGTTCTACAATGAATAAGCCATCTAGACAACAAGGAAAAGGATCTCGACAGAAAAAGGAAAATTCAACCATCCAAGAAACAGAATTGAAAGCCTCATCCTCCGATGATATCATCAGTTGCCCGCAATGCGATCAAGCACTAAAGGTACCTATGAGTCGTAGACCAGTTATGGCCAGATGTCCCGCATGCAAATGCACTTTTGAGGCAATTGTGGAGGATTCAGTATGAATGTGGATCTCTCTAAGGGTGAGGAACAGTACTTGAAGCGTGTATTGGAGGCTTTCGAGGAAGACCCCTCTGAAATCGTAAAAACAAGCGACTTAGCAAATAGACTCGAAGTCAGTCCTGCATCTGTGACAGAGATGTTGAAGAAGCTGGCTGCAAGAGATTTAATCACACATATACCCTATAGAGGTTCGAGACTCACATCCCAGGGTTTCATCCTAGCCAACAAAGTCAAAAGGAGACAGCTCCTAATCGAGATCCTTCTTACAGACGTAGCTGGTATGACCTCAAATGCACGCAAGTTAGCCGCTAACTTTGAGCATCATCTTGATCAAGAATCGGAGTATGAATTGGACAGGGCTCTCGGGTTCCCATCTGAGACTTTGGATGGCAGAAAAATTTCCGATATTGAAAGGAGGAAAAGCGACATCCAAAATGCGAACAACGCCAATGATATGGCAATCGGGACTGAAGGTATCGTCTATTCCATGAAACTTAGTGGTTCGAGCCTTGGGGTTTTATCCACGATAGGCATCCAAATTGGGTCTACCGTAAAGAGAACAGAAACCGGAATAAAAATAGACGGCATAGAGTATTCTCTGGACATTAATACGATGTCTAGCATAATGGTCCTTCAGGGTGATTAAAGATGGAAGAAGAATCAACAGACCAAGGTAATACGTCGGAATTAATCCAAAATCACCCAGACGGTTCAGAATTAGGCAGAACAGAAAGGGAAAAGAATCTACACCAGATTGTTCTGAGGCTGGAGAGACTCTTCATAACTGGCGGCTTGAGAATGGACTTCCTGACTCCTGCGGTTCTTCTATTAGTCCTCGGATCCTCAGTGGCTTATGCTGAATCTTCACCCAGTTGGTGGTCCGATGAACTCCAGTCCCAAACAGGTCTGGATCTCTCGGTATTTCTATTACTTCTTTCAGGGTTCATAATTATAGCAAACCTCTTTTTGATTCTCATCCTCTTCGTAAGTCTAAGGTTGAACATTTCGATGTTCAATGAGCACGAGCGGAAGTTGTTTCAACAGGGTATGGCAATGAACAACTCACATGGATATGCGGAGGTACGGAGAATCTTCGATGTCACACGGAGGATTCTTCGAGGTAGAATGACCGTTTTGGCATCAAGTCTGTTATTGGTCGTATTGTCGCTGAATCCTTTCTTGAATGAGTTTCAAGCCGCGTTCACGATTATCGCTCTTTCCACTATACTTGCTTCTTTGGGCCTACAGGTAACTGCACCTCTCGTCTCATTCAACACATTGGAGCCATGGGGCCTACTTGATACATACCAGCCAGCTGTCCACAAAACCCTCCTATCGGACCCCTTTCTTGATCTCGTGAGAGCACATGCTGACCCTCTCCTACATTCTAGGATGTCACTGCATCTCAGAGATATTTCAGCCAGGTTACCCTCATTGGACATGATTACATTTCAGGAGAACCTTCTGCATTTACTCCATCTCAGGGCACAAACTGCCATCGATGATGCTGAAATGAGAAAAAGGCTGCTGCATTACATCGATGGAGAAACCATAGATGAATTGTTCAATCATGATGAATTAGGTGAAACCACTTGGGTAAGGCTACTCTCCCACTCCGCAGCGTCATGCTCACCCTTCTTCAGGCTTTACGACCGTATGCGTCGGCAGCAGGTAGGGAACACATTTGGGGATGTATGGTTCGACGTAGACATAGAAAACCTAGCAAGGGGTAGGACCAATTTGATGGCCATGATTTTGAATCGCGGAAAAGAACCCATGGACCTCATATTACGCGTCCAAACACCCGATTTCAGACCCAGGGAGGGAATCTACAGATTGACAATACCCCCCTCAAAAATATCCTCAAAGGACAATGTTGATCGTCAGATAGAGATCTTAGGGGAGAGCACGATTGTTTGGCAATCATTGATACCAAGCGTCTTCGGAGAGGCTACGGTGTCTATCAGGTTGGAGGATACCAACGGAAGCCTCGTAAATGGGCGTGTGTTAAACGTCCAATCCAGGGCCGATCTAACAACACGGTTTAGAAGAGGGGTGGGTTCCGGAATGATCGTAACAGCCATTTTTACAGCGATGATACCAGCCATATCTGCAATTAGTGCCATATTGCCATTGCTTTCATGATCCAATCCTTTCAATAATACAATCCCTCAGGGCAACATGTGGACAGTACTGACGCATCTCCAGAGAATGAAGATCTCAGGACTAGACTTCATGCGATGGAAACCAAAGCTAAACGGCTCAGAAACCAGCGAAATTCATACAGTGACGAAGCGAGGTCGTCTGCAGAGAGCAGAGATGGCGTGCAGGCGCAGGGCAAAGAGATCAAGGATCAAATAAATGAAAAAATGGAAGAACAAAAGTCGATTCGTGAAATCGCGAAACAACACAGGGATAGAAGGGACGAGATACAGAACAGAATACGAGAATTGATCGGCAAGAGTCGAGGTAAGAAGGAAGACGATAGAAAGTCAAGGTCCTCTGTAGTTCAACTGGCTGAGACTGAGTCAGAGATATCGAACATAGAAGATAGAATAATGACCGATGGTAGATTAAGCCTGGACAAAGAAAATAAACTTTTGAAACAACTCAAGGTCTTAAGGATCAAGAGGAATGCTTTGTTGCCAGATGTGGAGGAGAATTCGATAATCAAGTTAGACTTGAAGGATCTAGACGGGAGTATCCTCACACTCAAAGCAGAAGCAGATGCCGAGCACAAGAAGATGATAGAAGGCCATGAAAAGGCTGATGAAATTTGGAATGAGATAAAGCCCCTTTTTGAGGAAAGAGATTTTCTCAGGGCTGAAGGAGACAGACATCATGCCATTTTTGTTGCAAACAGGAAATCTGCAGATGAGGTGCATTCTGTTTTGATGGAACTTTACTCGGAGGTTGACGAGATAAAAAATGAGCTGAAAGAGCAAGAAGATGATCAAAAAAGATCCATTGAGGAGTACAATACTCAGGCTAAGAAAATGCTCACCAGACCATCGGAGTCTGAAGAAATGGCCGACAGTCTCGCAGATATGTTGCTTTCCTCAGGAGCAATAACCCTAGGAGGCACGGGGGAAGAGGATCGGAAGAGAACGCCATCTACCTCACTTGGTCGAAAATCAAGTCGGCGGAATATAAGGCCAAGACGCGGCAGGTAATTTACCAACCTCTGTCTTCCATTCTGACGGCCAAGCTCTCTATTTCTAGGCCCGGCATAGGCTCTCCGATCATCGCCGAGGCCTCGGCCACCGCTTCAGGATCGTTGTAGGAGTGGGTGGCCAGTACAATGGCCTCGGCAGTACGTTGGGGGTCTGAGGACTTGAAGATCCCAGAACCGACAAAAACGCCGTCCATTCCTTGCCTCATCATCAAAGCAGCATCTGCTGGCGTTGATATTCCCCCTGCTGAGAAAGTGACGACTGGTAGGCGACCGAGCTCCTTCACGTCCTTCGTGACAGATTCAACTTCATTACGGAGATCCTCTATGGGGCCAAAAGGAGTTATCTTCGGCACAACCCCAAGGCTGGTTGCGGATTTCACCCTGTGATATCCTTTCATGAAATCGTCAATAATTGATTCGAAGTTTTCCGATTCTCTGAGATGTTCGATCTCCGCCGCCACGATTCTTGAATGTTGTACTGCGCTTACGACATTTCCAGTGCCAGCCTCGCCTTTTGTGCGAATCATTGCAGCACCTTCTGCGATTCTTCTTACCGCCTCACCGAGATTCGTGCAGCCACACACAAAGGGTATGTCGAAAGCCTTCTTGTTAATGTGGTAGAACGGGTCAGCAGGAGTCAAAACTTCAGATTCGTCGATCATGTCGACACCCAGAGACTGAAGGACCCTTGCCTCATCTTCATGCCCAATCCTAGCCTTTGCCATGACCGGGATGGTGGTCGTCTCTAATATGCCCTTGATCATATCCGGGTGGCTCATCCTAGCTACGCCTCCAGCAGCTCGTATGTCGGCTGGGACCCGTTCTAGTGCCATTACTGCCACCGCGCCAGACTCTTCGGCAACTGCGGCTTCCTCTGCATTGACCACGTCCATTATGACGCCACCTTCCTGCATGGTGGCAAATCCGCGTTTCAGAAGTTCTTGGCCATGCTTCATAGAACCTAGGTCGATTGAGGTCATTGGATCTCCTCCTAATCACTAGCCAGTACTGGGGAATCGCCTTCTGCTATCGGCAAGTCCGGGGACTCTACCTCGTTCCTTTCAATCCAAGATTCTTGTTCCTCAGGAACATCAGTGTCTGCAAATATGGCCTCAACAGGACATTCTGTGACGCATGCAGCGCAATCTATGCACTCATCAGGGTCAATTACCAGGTAGTCGTCTGCTTCACGAAACGCCTCGACTGGGCAAACAGCAACGCAATCTTGGTACTTGTGCATCACACAGGCCTCTGTCACAACGTGGGTCATGATGACCCGTGTTGTGCCCCAGTTATTGAAGGCTCGTCTATTGCTGTAATTTATGCTGCTAAATCACTTAGGAATTTTTTTGCCTCGGTAAGAGGATCTTGGCCAGGGTACGATTCGATCTTCATTCTGACTTTGACGGGATGACGCCTTCCGTTCCCTTCAACCAGAACGATATTATTTTTGACAAATTCTTGCAAGTCCAATCGGAAATGAAGATATTTCGAGTCGTCTATTCTTTCACCTAGACCGTTGTTTATCAGATTCCAGTAAAAGGATCCTGGAAAATTTTTGAGGACTTGTTTTACGTCCTTTCTCCTCTTGGCCGATCCTTCGATGGTAGTTTGTATTGCACCGTGGTATGACTTATCCCTTGATATCACCAATTCTGCATCCTGATGGAGCAAATTCAAAATTGCTTGACTGATCAATTCTGTGTCGTCAATCGCGGATGCGATGACCTTCACGTGGATTGATCTTATTGTCACGAATCGCTCGATTGGTCGACGTAATATATCCCTTGTGGATGTAGAATCAAAAGCGGCCGATTGAAATACTGGACAGTTTTGGCCGGCTTGCAAGCGGGGCAGCCCCCGATGAGAAACGAGGCGTAGAAAATGGCCAAAAGCGCAAAATCCAGACTAGCGGCACGTAAGCAGAGAGACAAATGGAGATCTAAGCGATGGTTCACAGTCCGCGCTCCAAGGAATCCTTGGTCATATCGCAACATAGGTGAAACACTCGCCGAAGACGACTCCATGTTAACTGGAAGAGTTTACGAGATGATGCAAAATGAATTGGATGGAGATTTCTCCAAGATGCACGTAAAAGTGAAATTCCAGATTACTCACACCATAGGATCAGATGCCATTACAGAATTCATAGGCCACGAGGTAGCCAAAGACCACATAAGAAGACAAGTACGCCGTGCCAGATCCAAGGTAGATGACACAGTTGACGTTGTCACGGAAGATGGATTTTACGTTAGGATTAAACCGATAATCATCACTCACAGGACTGCAAAATCTAGTCAGAAACAAGAGATGAGGGCTAGGACTAGAGACGCCATTCTCAAAATGGGCGCTACCTCAACATGGGTATCAATACAGAAATCAATTATGGATGGATCCATGGAGAACGCAATCAAGGATTCAATCTCCACAATACACCCTGTGAGGGCTGTGATGCTAAGAAAGAGCCAGTTAATTCAATCTGGCGTCACTGTGGATGATGGTCCGACTTTGGAAGAGATTAGAGAAAACGAGTCGACTCAAGAGGACGAATCATATGGTGAGGAAGACGCAGTATCAGATGATGAGAATGCCATCGATTCGGAGTCAATAACTGCCAGTGTGGAAAATGATCCAGACACACCACCGAGCGAGGAGGCCAACGAGGGTGATAAGACACCAACAGATTACGAAAGCATGACTGTAGTCCAACTCAAGGAGTTGCTCAAATCCGCAGGAAAGCCCGTATCAGGCAAGAAGGCAGAGTTGATCTCTAGATTGTTGGAGTAAACATGAAACAACGATTTTGCATCATCGCCGGCACTGGTATGGAACCGTTAGCTGAGGATTTTCGGTATCAATCATCCTCGGAAATAAGGTCTGACACACCGTGGGGGCAAGTTCCAATCAGGCACTTATCTCACGAGGAGGTTGAGATATTTTTGATTGATAGGCACCACTCCGACCTAACAGGAAAAAGAACCCCGCCTCACAATATCAATTACAGAGCAAATGTACACGCTGCAAAATCATTAGACCCTGATCTAATTATTAGCGTTAATTCCGTTGGTACCATGGTAGAGGATTTCCCACCTGGGTCAGTAGGACTAGTATCCGATGTGTTAGACCTCTCCTCTCGTCCGATGACTTTCTTTGATGATGTCGCGACGCATGCAGACAGAACTAGTTGCTTTTCTGAATATCATATGGAGAAGATCAAGCAATATCCTGAACGGGGATTGAGCACATTTACAGGAATTGTGTCCGCACAAAGCAGTGGTCCCCAATTTGAAACACCCGCAGAAATCACTGCGCTCAGGGCCCTGGGGGCTCATGTGGTGGGCATGACTCTTGGCCCCGAGTCAAGACTAATTAGCGAGATAGGGGTGCCCCACATTGCTCTTTGTTGTTCTTCCAACTGGGCAGCTGGTCAAACTCCAAATGACCCCTATGCACCAATAGATCATGAAATCGTCTCAAGCCAAGCCAGTGCAACCAGGTCAATCCTGGTTGGGTGCATTGAATGCCTCTTTGACGACGTTAAGTCATGAGATCCAGTAGTCAAATTAATCATCATATGGTTTCTCTTTCACACATGCGACGATACACTGTCGATGACTGGATGTTGATCGATTTAGACCCCCCATGTACTCCAGATGGCTCCTGGTTGACTATGATGCGCCGTGTAGCAGCGTTCCACTCTAAACATAATTTTGCATCTGACGAGAATAACGGCCACGACATGGGATACAGAATATCCTTGACGATAGAGGAATTAGGCGAGCTATCAGCCTCGATAACGAAAGGCAAGCCGAAAGAAGAGGCAGCAGAGGAATTAGCTGATTTACTGATACTCATATTAGGCCACTCACTAGCCATGTCCGTTGACCTTGAAGATGAATTCCACAAGAAAATGGACAAGATAATGAAAAGGGAAGCCATACGAGGCAATCTTGGATTACGGGTCACAGAATATCTGCCCGAATGACCTTGGTGGACAGGGCAATCAATCCTTGGATAGCCACGACTCAAGGTTAGATGGTTTGGCTCAGGCGTAGGGTAGGTCCTGAATTCAAAGAGGCATCAAAATCTTGTTTTGAAACCCAATGCCCTTACGACGCACCAGCCAGCCCTGGCTTCGAATATGGAAAAAGCTCCTCCAATGACGATTGCCGCCACACCAAGTTGCCCAAGCGTTTCTGGTATGGGCAAGTACTCGGCATCCAGAATGTAGTACGCAACAATACCTCCCAACAAGGCGAAAATACCCCCTATGAACCGGAGTATTCTCCCCTGAGCATCTATATTACATTCCAGAGCCATCGGTTGCATTACTACGAGTCGAGATATTAACCAGTGTTTTTGGAGAAATATGCCACTCAATCTTTCCTAACTAAAATCGAATATGTTGTGTCATAATCATCCCCACTCAGGTTGGAGACCTTCTCAGATGCTTTAACAGTCCATTCTTCGAAATTAATTTCATCAAAGACTGTATCGCCCTTGATTCTTTTATGTACCCTAGTCAAATGAATTTCATCACATTTTGGTAAAAAGATGTGATAGATCTCAGATCCTCCGATAACCCATAGATCATCACACCCCTCAGAGTATCCTATCTCTATTGCACGACCATCATACAATGCGACTTCCGCCCCTGGGAGTGATAATTTAGAGTCACGGGACATAACTATGTTCAGCCTATCTGGCAACGGCCGATGTCTCTCTGGTATGGAATCCCATGTCTTTCGACCCATTACGACAGCGTTGAAACCATCGCCAGTGGTTAATGCTCTGAATCTTTTCATGTCTGATTTTAATTTCCAAGGTAGGTCCCCATCAATGCCTATGGTATTATTTTCGTCCATCGCTAAAATCATCTTAATCTTCATTTAATCACACACTTATTGGCGCACGTATGTGCTCATGATGGGTGTAGTTCTCGATCATGATGTCTTCGTAGCTAAATTGATCTATATCCATGATATCGGGATTGAGGATCAGTTTGGGTAGTGAAAGTGGTTTCCTGGTAATCTGGAGTTTCGCCTGCTCGATGTGGTTCAGGTATAGATGGCAATCTCCACCAGTCCAAACGAACTCACCTGGCTTCAATCCGCACACTTGTGCCATCATATGAGTCAAAAGTGCATATGACGAGATGTTGAAAGGCACTCCGAGGAAGGCATCGGCACTTCGTTGATACAATTGACAAGAAAGGGCATTGTCAACAACATAAAACTGAAAAAGCGAATGACAGGGCATCAAGGCCATTTTATCCAATTCTCCGACATTCCATGCGGAAACAATAATTCTACGGCTTTCGGGATTATTTTTTATCAGTTCTACAGCTTGTTCCAACTGGTCTACGACGAGACCTTCAGAGGTTTCCCATTTTCTCCATTGTTTTCCGTATACCGGACCGAGGTCCCCATTTGCGTCAGCCCATTCATTCCAGATTCTTATCTTGTTCTCCTTCAGATATGCGATGTTGGTCTCCCCACTTATGAACCAAAGAAGTTCGTGTATGACAGAGGGCCAGTGTATCTTTTTCGTGGTCACTGCCGGAAAACCATCGTTCAGGGGGAATCTCATTTGATGTCCAAAAACAGAAAGTGTCCCAGTTCCCGTCCGATCCCCTTTCTTTACACCCTCTTCGAGGATTCTCCTGAGTAGGTCTAGGTACGTCTCCACTGAGTGTGGGGGGCAGAGACAGTCTTTGAAACATGTGATTATGGGGCACCCATATTTTTCAAAGTGGCCATTAGTTGATCTGTAAAACGTCTATACAATTTACCCATCGTCTGCTGAATTTTCTCTGGTTTTGAATCAAAAATCTGTATTATTTCAGCTTCAGTGAGGTTAAACCCTTTCGATGAGGTGATCCATTTTGAGAAGGTTATTGGTTCACCGAATTCAACCTCAATCGGGGTGAATAGCCTTATTCTTGCTTTACCTGGTTCCATGAACTTCCTTGCACCCCTTATGCAAATGGGTACCACGCTTGCATGTGGGAATCTCGCCGCCAATCTCGCTATCCCAGTCTTACCCTTTTGTAGAAAGGGAGGAGAGGCGCGTCTGGAACGGGTTCCCTCGGGGAAAATTCCCATCCAGCCATCATCACTGAGTACGTCCACAGCAGAGGATAAAGCCTCGATGCCTCCCGACTCTCTATTGGTGTCTATCTGCCCGGTTGATATCATCACGAATTTTGTAAATCCACCATTGAAGTGCTCTGTCTTTGCGAGATATCTAACGGGTACTCTAGCTCCCATTATCACAACTATAGGGTCTATGTGTGAGGTATGATTTCCTGCGAGAATAACTGGCCCATTCCTTGGGAGTCTGTCTAACCCCAGATACCTAACATTGGTCAATGATCGTACCACTGGGGGCAACGATGCCATCAAGGCCCTGTAAAAAATTGGGATTGGCCTAGGGATTCCAGTACCGTCCAGACCAGTGGCGTCTGATAGCATGCTAAATGCATCCTTCATTGAACTACCCCGGGCGATTCAGAATTTGATGCTTTTTACATAACAAGACTTCATCACACATGTAGCACACCAATAGACGTGGGCCGACGCGTAACTTCGACTTCCATCCTGTTCGTTGTTATGTTGGTTTCCGTCACGTCGTTGCCAATTTCAGGTGAATATCAAGATGATACTTGGTTGGGTAATGTCATTGGGCCGGAGTTGCTAGAAGCCGGAGATGAGTTCGGCTGCCAAACACCAGAATCTGCTGGAGCGAGAGATAATTTCGATTTCATCCAAGAATGCAAGGCATATCTATCTGGGAGAATTAATGCATCCAGGTGGGGCGAACAACCGATTTCTTTTGCAACCCCTCAGGGCGATATTTCAAGGGAGTTTAGAGATGAATTGTTCAATTCTGGCTTCACAGTAGTCGGCGATTTGTCCGAAACAGATGACGAGAGATTCACAGTCATACACAGGAATGGCGGTTCAGTAGAGTCAGGTCTATCAAATAAGAGCCTGATAGAATCCGCCGATGAGGGTGGCCTGATATCCCTCTATTGGATTGCTAGGATTGAAGACATGAACATTAGGAGGGATCGGGATCTAGTAGACTGGCTATCAAACCAAGACTATTGGTTTACCACTTGGGGTGAGTGGGTTACACACCAAATATCCTCCCTATCGATAACTGTTGAAACTAACTCTAACTCTACGACCTTTACCAACCCCAATCTGGACATTTGGAATACACCAGGTACTGTAATGGTTGACAATGTCGACCAATATTTCGGTTTGGAATGGTCCGGTGTGCAATATGATCCATTGGAAAAGGAGGACAGGATCCTCAGGGCAGGACACAGAGAAGAATCCAGTGGTCTGCTTTACTTGACCATCCCGCCCGGTGAATCAGTCACAATCTACAACGCCAAACCCTTGACAATTTCCCACGAGCCATCAATTTTTAACGGGCTGAAAAACGGTGTTACCATTGCCGGTCACCATACCACTAACATGAGGGAGTGGAGCCAAGATTTCAGAGATTCTCCACTTAGATTCACTTGGCTCATAGAAAGATCCCAGGTTCCCAGCCCGACATTGGTCTTGCCTTTGCTATCTATTTCAATCTTAATCGCTACACCGATCATTATCAAGAAAATAATTGCATCGGACAAAGAACATCAGAGGTCTATTTCTGGGCCTTCAATGACAACCCCATGAGACTTCATCTCAGATATAATCCTAGAAACAGCATAATCTGGCAGGGCTTCCGGAGGGTGGACCCCTGGTGGGACGACGTTTTCATCCTCAATGAGGATCTCAGTGCAAATTGCCGTCACTAACCCTGTCGTTCTAGCCATGGAGTGCCCATCTTTTCCCCCCTCATCTATCACATTCCATGTCATCACATCATTATTCTTACTCACAGCTTCAACCATTAGCCAAGTGAACTCTGGCGTTCCTTCATCGTACTTCCATTCTTGGATTATAGTCTCATGATCAAGGGTACCTTTCTCAACCTCATCAATAAAACGTTGAATATGGCCAGGCCATCTCACAGTGTACTCATACATATCTGAACTTGGCAGCGTCTCAATCAGAGACCTCAGACCATCGGTCAAGAATCCCTCCATCTCCCCGTAGCCAGGTACTTCGATGATATGCCTGTCTGAGATAGCCGGAACTATATCCATTACCCCACTCCTAAGGATTCTAGCAGGTCTGGTGTATTCTTCCAAGACATCAGTTGGGGAGAAGGGCGCCATATACTTCCATTCTCCCGTTGGTACGGTAGGGTTCCCACCAACATATATTTTCAATGAACTCAAACTACCCATTTTCCTCACGGCGTGAGATGCTAACATATTTGACAGACCTGGTGCGATGCCAACGTCCCACAGGATCCTAGATCCCATTACATTGGTCTCCACGAGGTTAGTACTCGGTGTGATTTCACTAAATGACAGGTCTATGATCGTGATAAATTGTTCACTCAATGCTTTTGTCCATTCACTTCCGATAGCTCCAGGTAGCATATTGATCGCTAAGATA
>DAGH01000021.1:107843-118169 GCA_002495675.1 Euryarchaeota archaeon UBA182
TCTAGATCATATGCATGAATCAGATGCCCCCTCTCCGATAGATATCTGACAACATAAGAGCCTACAAGTCCGGTTCCAAAGCAATGAATAGTCACCATCATAGGGTTCTGTAAGTCTTCATTCTTCGACTTAACGGTAAAATAATGCAAAGGCTTGATTTCTATCCGTGATCGCCAAGTATCATGGAGGACGTCAGGATTGACCCTTGGAATTCAGATCAATCAACAGACTACGATCTCTTGGCTGAGAAATTTGGCCTTGATAGCATTGACATGAACCAAATCCAAAATCCAGGGATTTTACACACCAGGGGCTTGGTCTTTGCACAGAGGGATATGGACGTTGTCTTGCAAGCTGCAAAGAATAACGCGCCTTTCGGGGTTCTCACTGGGCTGATGCCATCTGGCAGGATGCACCTAGGCCACACGATGGTCATTGAACAGGCAAAGTGGTATCAATCACAGGGCGCTGATGTCTCAGTTGCAGTAGCCGATCTAGAGTCTTTGGCAACGAGGGGAGTCTCGCTGGAAAAAGGCAGAGAGATAGCCTTGGAACAATATGTGTCGAATTACGCAGCCATGGGATTAGACCCTGATAAAACCCAAGTTTACTTTCAATCTACGAGGCCAGAGGTTCAAAGATTAGGGTTCAGGCTTGGTAGGAGGACCAACCTTTCCGAGTTAGGTGCGATTTACGGGTTTGAGGGAGATACCAACCTAGCGCATGTACAAGCACCACTGGTTCAAGTTGGGGATATCGTCCATCCCATGCTGGACGAATATGGCGGAATCAGACCAATAGTGGTTCCAGTCGGTGTAGATCAAGACCCACACATACGACTAACCAGAGATATAGTATCCAAAACACAATGGTTCAACATTAAAAAACAAAAAAATGGGGGTCTTCTCATATCTCTGAGTTTGCAACCAGAAAATTCGGCAATTTTTGGAGTCAGTGAAAATGGGAGAATAGATAGGAAAGCCAGGATTGCAATGTTTACAACAGTAGAGGAAACAGTAAGAAATCTCGGTTTTGCAGATGTTAACACTAACCCTAAGCATGGAACTATGATGATACCCGCGGCGACGCGGTACGATGCTATCAGGATACGATCGGAACTGTCACACCTTGAGAGGGAGTGGGGAGGCCTCGGATTAACGGCGCCATCATCAAGTTACCACAGATTTGCCATGGGTTTGACTGGTGGGAAGATGTCATCATCAAAACCTGAAACCACCATATTTCTGAATGACACCATGGATGCGATCAGGACCAAGATCAAAAAGGCCCACAGCGGGGGTAAGACGACAATCGAAGAACATCGAAGATACGGTGGGGACATAACCGTAGACGTCGCATACCAATATCTCAGATTTTTCTTTGAGTCAGATGACGTCGAACTAGGGAGGATTGCAGAAGAATATCAGTCGGGCAGGATACTAGCAGGCGAGATGAAGAAGCTGTGTATAGATCGCGCAGAAGAGTGGTTGTTGACTCTTAAGGAGAAACGAGAACAATGGTCTGATAAGCTTCAGGAATTCCTCGCTGACGACGCGATTTAGAGTCCTAAGTCAGATACGTCGAAAGTCGGGATAGTCGGGCCAACAGACAGCTCCTTTGCCTCTTTTTCGCTTAGAATAGTGTTTCGAGCATTTTCGTGTAAAATTTTCGAATTTCCCATTGGATCTAGTAATGCCAAAGTGAGGTCCGACCCCTCCCCATCAATAGCCGTTCTCAGGGCGTCTATGTATTCCTGACAGGCAGCATAGCCACCCTCATCACCATCCTGCAATGCTTGTCTTTGTAACATCTCTATTGCTGATATAAAGCGGTTCAGCACACCCTCGATGTTGGACACATATCCATCTGCAGCGATACCTGGCTCAACCTCGAGATCCAACTCCTCCACCCTCACTGTGCATGAGGATGATCTAACCACTCTAGCCGTGACAGTATTGCGATTGATCGTCAACTCCCATTTAGATGGTGTGCTATCATCACCAGATAGAAAATCAGTTCTTTTCCATCCACAATTATTGCATGACAAAGTCAGTTCAGTGTGTTCACCAAAGTATGGTATTTCATGAACATTGACTATCATTTTGACAGAACCGCTCGTGTAGCACATCGGACATGATTGTTCAATTACACTTTCCATGTCCTATGCACCATCCTCATGTCCAATAGTGTGCGTATTCGGGAGAATCAGCAATCTGGAGCGACCAAAATTCAGAAGTTCACCGCCGATTTGATTTTCTACGAGGGTCATCAGTGGGTTGATAATTCGGCTCAGTCGGTCTTCGTTGTCAATTACCGGTGAAACATCAAGAATCACGATATCCCCTTGCGATATCCAGTTCATTACTTCCACCAATCCGTCGGGATCGTCTATAGTGGCGTTTCTTAGTATCAAACCGTCTTTTTCGGGTATGGGCGCATTGGGGTATAGCTTCCCTAAATCATGGAATGTCGACCCGTCCGAGGGACCATCTATGCCCAACCCCCCATTGCTCATCGTTCCCATGGGGGTAAGAGGAACCACCCTACCATTAGGTCATCGGACAAATTATCCTGAATGGCTTCATAAGGGGGGCCAGAGTGTGGAATACAACGGGCATCCCCGTTGGGTGTAGTTATGGCTGTAGAAGCAGATGTCATCAAAACAGGAACAAGTACTGTTGGTATTACCTTCGACGGTGGGGTAGTCGTAGGTGCTGATCACAGAGCAACAATGGGAAACTTCATTGCTAACAAAAACGTAAAGAAGTTATTCAAAATATCAGGAAGAGTTGCACTCACTACCGCGGGTTTGGTTGGCCATGCACAATCTTTGGCGCGAATGCTCGCAGCGGAACTCGCCCTCTATGAACTAAAGAGAGACAACCCAATGTCAGTGCAAGGCGCGGCAACTCTTACTGCTAATATTCTAGTAGGCAGACCACACTATGTCCAACTTCTGATTGTCGGCGTCGATGAAAGCGGACCAAGTGTCTACAGTATAGATTCCGCCGGCGGCTCGATACCAGATCTATACTGTGCCACTGGATCAGGGAGTCCTTTCATGTATGGTGTCCTGGAAGATCAGTTTTCGAAGGATATGACACGAAAGGATGCCATCGCTCTTGCCGCTAAAGCCCTGTTGGCCTCAGCTCAGCGAGACAGTGCAAGTGGCAATGGCATGGATCTAGCCGTAATTACTATGAAAGATGGATATGTCCAATTAACCAACGAGGAAATCTCCGCGGTCCTCTCTAACCTGTGACAAAATTACATTCCCGGGCCGTTGCCCAGCGTTTGATTACGCATTTCGCCTGAGGAACTACGAGTTGATGAAATGAGACTTACTTTGAATGAAGTCAAAAAGAGAATCGATAAAATGATTCCAAAAGGGCTTGACTACGACATAGATGTCGAAGCAGGATCGATAGCAATAATCACCCATACACCCCAGGAGTTTGGTAAAGGGGGTGGCGAAAGCCTTACTGTAAAAATTGCTAAATCCATAAAGAGAAGGGTTGTGATTCGCCCACATATGGACCTCCTTTTGAGTGAAGATGAAGTAGAACAAAAAATAATGGAGACGATACCAAACGAGGCAATGGTCCGAAATATTTTCATTGACCCGGCATTGTCAGAGGTGACCATTGAATGCGATGATCCCTCAACAGCAGTGGGACACAAGGGCACGATTATACAGTCACTCAGAGATGAAATTGGTTGGCTCGTTAACGTGACTCGAGCCCCCGCCTTCGAGAGCAGGACACAACATGACATACGAAGATACAGAAGGGAAATGGCCGATGACAGAAGAGGATTATTGAGGAAGTTCGGGACTAGGATATACCGTCCGAAGAGACCTGGGCAGCCTTGGGCTAGGATAACGGCCCTCGGATCATACAGAGAGGTTGGCAGGGCCATGCATTTGGTCACCACAAATGAATCGAAGGTACTCGTTGATGTAGGAGCCAAGCCAACTGTCAACAAGAATGAGATCCAGCCTTTTTTCAACGCCCCTGAATTACTACCGCTGGACAACATAGATGCTGTGGTACTCACCCATGCTCATGTGGATCACATAGCCATGTTGCCCGTACTTTTCAGATATGGATACCGTGGTCCTGTTTATTGCACCCCGCCCACTAGGGATCTGATGACCCTCCTACAGATAGATTACATCAAAGTCGCACAGGCCGAGGGAACAGACCCGCCTTATTCTAAAGCAGATATCCAAGAATGCATTAAGCATGTTGTCGACATTGGATATGGCGAAAAGACCGACATAGCTCCAGACATAAAAATCTCAATGGAAAATGCCGGTCATATACTTGGTTCTTCATCCGTATACATGCAAATAGGAGAAGGTTCTCACGAACATAGGCTGTTGTTTTCTGGTGACATAAAGTACGAGAAATCATGGCTATTCGATGCCGCAGCGGTGAGATTTCCTAAGGCTGATACCCTCGTTATCGAGTCGACGTATGGAGGACCTCAGGATTTTCAACCGAACCGAACTGATGCCACACATGAGATACAAGACCTCGTCAAGCTAGCAGTTTCCAGGAGTGGAAAGATCTTCTGCCCGGTATTCGCCGTCGGCAGATCCCAGGAAGTGATGCTTGCCATCGATCAACTTTTCAAAAGTGGTGAGGTATCACCAATCACTGTCTGGCTCGATGGCATGATTTCTGAAGCAACTGCTATCCATGCGAGTCATCCCGACTATCTCAACAGAGACCTCAGAAAACAAGTCCTTCGAGGAGGCGAAGAAAACCCCTTTAATTCGCCTTGGTTCAAGCAAGTAGATTCAAGAGAACAGAGGGAATCCATTTTGAACGACCCATCCCCTTGCATCGTGCTCGCTACCTCAGGCATGATGACAGGTGGACCAATCATGGAATATTTCAAGAACTGGGCCCCTGAATTGAATAACACACTTTGTTTTGTCGGCTATCAGGCTTCAGGCACTATGGGCAGGAGGCTACAGTCTGGTCACCCAGAGGTACCTATGGTGGACCGAGGTCAAACACACATGATACCCGTTTCATGCAATGTAGTCACAATAGATGGTTTTAGTGGACATTCCGATCGGAAACAACTTATGGATTATGTGAGAGCCTTGAACCCCACCCCGAGACGTATCATATGTCACCATGGGGATCCACAGACATGTAATGCATTCAGACAAGGATTGAGAGATACATTTCGAGTACAAACACACGCCCCTGCCAACCTAGAGACGATCAGATTGATGTAATTACAAAACAGGGAGGTCATCCGGCTCAATTTCCTGTTCCTGAACTTTTCTTGGCTCCACATCAGAAACTGGCCCCCCGAGGAATCTCGGTACCTCCATGCTCCTCCCGTGGGACCCAACTCCAACTGCCAGGGCCATTGGTATGATTAGAAGCAATCCCCATGATAGGGTCGTAAAGGATCTATTTTCGATTACCACGATCATAGATAAAGACGCAATTAGTAATGCCGAGAGTATGGCGAAGATTCTTCTCATCCTGCAAGCCGTCCTATATATCGGGTATCGGTCAATACTCATGAACCTCCTGCTCTCACATAGAACCAATGGCAGGAAAATACATCTTGGCAAGATGCAGCTGTGGATTCGCCACTGGTGGCATGATTGGCAAGCGGCTTTCGTGTGGACGGTGCGGATCAATCAAAAATATGGTGACAGAGTCTACACATGAAACAGGAAGAGAATTAGCAAACTCGGTTAAAACTGCAAACATGCCACAGGATTTGAGATCGGAATTGGATAAGCGAATAAAAAAAAGTAAGACTTATCCAAAAAACGAAAAAAACAACGATCCTTCGAAAACATTCACAAAGGCCATCATAGAGCTATCTAACCAAAACTCAGAAATCTCAATGAGCAAATTGGAAGTTTATTTCGATGAAAACGGTCATAGCAAGCAAGATCTATTGAATTGTGTGGGAGTTGCTGAGATTGAAGGCATGCTATCTAGGACCGGACCCAGATCTTGGATTGTCTTGGATTTCTAGGTTAGGTTCATGTTCTCTTCGCCCTTCGGTGAGAACATCCACGGGCCTGTGGGTTAGTCTGGTCTATGCTAGATGCTTTGGGAGCATTTGACCCTGGTTCGAATCCAGGCAGGCCCACCAAATTCCATGAAGGTGAGGTTCATAGGCAAAACGCAGTCGCAATCTATGCCGATGGGGGGGGCAGATGAACTGGTTCACACAAGGTTTCAGCCTAGGGATCTTATTTTCATGGTTCTCAAGTGCTAGCATCGCCGGTGAATCGATTGTATCCACTGCATCAGCCTCAGACATGCTGGTACATGGTGCAGTATTTTCCCTTGCATTCGGCTATATCCATAATTTCATCTCTTTGTTGGTGGGTCAAATAGAATCTTGGGAATCAGAGGATGATTGATCAGTGCCCACCAAGGTCATTATAGCATCTCTATCGAAAACCGATATTGACCTGTCAATGGCTTCACCCACGTCGAACCATCTCGCCTCTTCTATTTCGTCGTCCTTAGGAGTAATTCTCTGGCCGCTATCAACAAAATTTGATTTGTAAGTGAGTGATATCCAATCGATCCCTTCTTCGTTGAATATTGCCTCCTTTATTACAAATTCACAATTCTCCACGGTTTTACGCCCTGTCTCTCCATTATGGTCTGGTATTGAGATTACCAATCCCAATTCTTCTTTCACTTCCCTGATGGCACCGTCTCTCGGATGTTCACCATAGTCTACGAATCCACCAGGTAATGTCCAGAATCCTGCAAAAAAACCACGTGTGACTTTCGCTAGTAGAACCTGCCCATCTTCGTTGACTAGTACGACTTTACTGACAACCCTGTGCATTGTCCTGTAGACCGACTCTCTGGCAACGGGGTCTACTGCATTATCAGAAATCAGTGAATCCTTCAAAGCCCAATCTGAGGGCCAAGGGATATCTGGTGTCGACACTTCGATCTTTACATTGCGATTCCCCAAGGTGTAGATGTTGACTCTTCTAGGTACGTAACCAATACCCATCTTAGCTACCTCTGTGGGTGTCGGGAGCCTCATTAGATCCCCTTGATCATGATATTGCCTCCCGGGACGGGCTTTCTTTGGCCCACTACCATCTTTATCCACGAGTAGAATCCTTCCATCGTGTTCCAAATGGACATAGTGTTCAGTATCTTTGATGCTATCCCCATCCAAGAACATCTGATAATTGGGATTTGTAAAAGCTTCCAGATTTTTGGAGACTTGCCAGTTCTGACTCCTCCAAATCCAACTCTACGATATTTTCAACTCCGTTCCTTCCAAGTACCACTGGCACTCCTATGTAGACGTCTTCTAACCCATATTGCCCTGTCAAATAGGCGGAGCAGGGTAGCAATCTACGCCTATCCTCCAAAATTGATTCTGCCATTATAGCCGCGGCATTACCAGGTGCGTAAAACGCGGATCCACGCTCCAGTAATTTGACGATTTCACCTCCTCCACCTGCTGTTCTGATGCCTATCTGTTCTATCGTTTCGGAATCTAACAATTGTGTAATTGGTATCCCCGAGACAGTTGTATATCTCGGTAGTGGTACCATTGTGTCCCCATGGCCTCCTAGCACCATTGCATGTACGTCTTCGTTTGAAACTCCTAAGGCGTCAGCTACAAAATGCGTCATTCTGGCGGAATCCAAGATGCCTGCCTGGCCCACAACTCGATGATGTGGGAATCCAGTAGCTTTCCACATGTGATATGTCATCAAGTCCAATGGGTTTGTGACAACAATTACAACCGAATCCGGGGCGTATTTTTTTATTCCAGCGCCTACTTCATTAATGATTGAGGCATTTTTTGAAATCAGGTCCTCCCTGGTCATACCAGGTTTTCTGGGGAAGCCGGAGGTCACCACCACGACCTCAGCACCCTCAATATCCTCATACGATGAGGTTCCCCTCACAATTCCGTCATAATTTAGGATCTGAGCTGCTTGACTCATGTCCAGTGCTTTCCCTTTAGCAAATCCCTCGAAAATATCTAGCATGACAATATTCCCTAATTTTCGCTCCGCAAGTGAAAAGGCACACGTGGCACCGACATTACCTGCACCTATGACTGCTATCGTCCTCCTTCCTGTACTCATGTTCTACCCTCTAGGAACAGGTACTTGGGCTTTCTCAAGTTTGGGTTAAATGTGCGATCATCCGACGTGTTCAAGAGGTGCCTATGCGAGCACATACCAACTTGGGATGGCCTACCAGGAGGATGCTGACAATGCGCATAGGAATAATTAGGGAAAACGATGCTGAAAATCGGGTTTCAATTGTCCCTAATTCCATCAAGAAACTCATCAAAGCCGGCTTTGAAGTAAACATCGAAACAGGTGCTGGCGATAGATCAAATCATTCCGATTCGGAATACGAAACTATGGGTGCCAAGGTAGTTAATCGAAATGAGGTTGTCAAAGCCAACATTTTGGTCTCTATTGGTTTTCCCAACCTTGAGGATACACCTGACGGATGTGTATTGGTATGCGTTGCCGATCCGTTCAGAAACCCTGAGCGGGTCAAGATATGCAACGATAAGAAAATCACCTTGTTGAGCCTTGACATGATTCCAAGGAGGATTTCAAGGGCCCAATCTATGGACGTAAACTCTAGCCAAGATAATCTAGCAGGGTACAGGTCTGTTATTCTTGGTGCCTCGATGGTACCAAAGGCAATACCAATGATGACCACCTCTGCTGGCACTGTTAAACCATCTAAAGTAGTAATCATGGGGTCAGGGGTTGCAGGTCTTCAGGCCATAGCCACTGCAAAGAGATTGGGTGCCGTGGTCTTTGCCTCAGATGTTAGAAAATCAGCTGCAGAGCAGATTGAATCTGTCGGTGGGCGTTTCATACACGTCGACGGAATGGATGATTTTGAAGACGATTCCGGATATGCTAAACCACTTACCCCAGAATTCATCAACAAAGTAAACGAAACCGTTTGCGAAGTGGCTATGGATGCAGATCTTATTATCACCACCGCTCGGATATTTGGTAGACCGGCACCAATTACCATACCAGAATCAGCCGTAGGCGCATTCAAATCCGGTGCTGTGATAGTTGATATGAATTCAGACGTCGGCGGGAATTGCGAAGCAACGGTCAAGAATGAAATCATCACAACTCAAAACGGTGTTCGGGTTATTGGAATCTGCAACCTTCCGGGAACCATACCTAACACAGCAAGCATGTTATTTTCAAATAACCTAACTTCATTCCTTACCTCACTCGTTGATGATGGAGAATTCACTATGTCAGAATCTGATGACATCCTGGTTGGGGCCCCAGTCGATACAGATTTCTACGTCAAAGGCATGGGTGGAGTTCTCGTTTGTCGAGATGGAAAAATCCATGACAACCAAACCAGACTTTCCGAGGTGGTCTGATGGAACCCACAACACTAATCGCTAGCTTGACTCTATTCGCACTTGCCATATTCCTTGGATTCGAACTAATCACAAAAGTTCCACCCACACTTCATACTCCTCTCATGAGTGGCGCCAACGCAATATCCGGAATCAGCATAGTGGGAGCCATTATCGGTGCCAATGTGTTATACGAAGCCGACCAAACCCAAATATCCGGTATTATCGCATTCCTCGCTCTTGTCCTAGCCACAGTGAACGTAGTGGGTGGCTTTGCCGTGACCAACAGGATGCTACAGATGATTGCGGGCAAGAAAAAAAGGAGGGATGACTAAGTGAATCCCCAGTGGTATCAAGTTGGATACCTGATTTCAGCGTCATTCTTCATCTTCGGTCTGAAGATGCTGGGCCACCCCAGAACCGCTCCCAGAGGCAATCAGATGGGGGCTATAGGTATGCTAGTGGCAGTTGTGACAGTATTACTTGAGACTGAACTCATATCGTCTCCCGTACTGATCGTATCAGGGATAATAATTGGGGCCGTGATAGGGTCATGGCTCGCAATACGTGTCGAGATGACTGGAATGCCTGAACTTGTGGCATTGTTCAACGGTTTTGGCGGGGCGGCCAGCGCATTGGTAGCACTAGCAGAAATCTACTCAGCGATAGAGGCAGAAACCATACCGAAGGGGTTGGAGCTTCACGTTGCATGGACTGCGATCGGCCTTTCGGCACTAGTAGGTTGGATGACCCTGACAGGTTCTCTCGTTGCCTTTGCTAAGCTCAAGGGTGGATTCAACATCCTTGGCAAATGGAGAAGATTTCCGACATGGGGGCCATCATGGCTCAATCCCGTCAAGGCAATTGCAGTTGGCACTGCATTCTACATGATCTATCTCTCTGTAATTACTCCAGACGATCTTAGGATAA
>DAGH01000021.1:118548-119104 GCA_002495675.1 Euryarchaeota archaeon UBA182
AGGTGGTGCCGATATGCCTGTGGTCGTTAGTCTGCTGAATTCATTGTCTGGTATAGCAGCCGCTTTTACTGGATTCATAATTTCCAACCCTGTTTTGATCATAGCAGGATCCTTGGTTGGAGCTAGCGGCCTAATTCTTACATTCATTATGTGTAAAGCAATGAATAGGAAGCTAATCGATGTGTTGTTCAAATCATTTGGGGGCTCGGAAAAAGAATCTGTCACCAGAACCAAAGTTGGTAGTGATCCCGACGAAGTTGCAATGATTCTGGACGGAGCGCAAAAGGTCGTAATTGTACCGGGCTACGGAATGGCTGTGAGCCAATGTCAGCATCAAGTCAAAGAATTTGCAGATTTGTTATTTGAGAAATTTGGGACCGAGGTAAAGTATGCCATACATCCAGTCGCTGGCAGGATGCCCGGTCACATGAACGTGTTATTGGCTGAGGCCAGCGTCCCATATGACCAGCTCATAGAGATGGATGAGATCAACCCAGAGTTGCCTGAGTCTGATGCAGCTGTGATAATCGGGGCGAACGATACATGCAATCCAGTA
>DAGH01000005.1 GCA_002495675.1 Euryarchaeota archaeon UBA182
TACTTGTAGAATCCAATCTTTGTTTTTCTGCCTAATTTCCCTTCACTCACCATTGACACCAATAACGGTGAAGGTGCATACTTTTCCTCGCCAAGCCCCTCATGCAAAACCCGCATGATGTTCAGCACCGTATCCAAGCCTATCAGATCGGCAAGGGCAAGAGGGCCAATGGGGTGGTTCATCCCGAGCTTCATTATCCCGTCTATCGCTTCCACTTCTGCCACCCCCTCGTCCAATGTGATGATGGCCTCGTTGATCATCGGGCAGAGTATCCTGTTTGACACGAAGCCCGGTGAGTCATTGCACTGCAAGGGGGTCTTCCCCAGCGCCTCAATGACGGAGATCACCTCTGATGTGACTATCTCCGTCGTGTGAGTGCCGTTGATGACCTCAACGAGCTTCATTATCGGGACTGGATTCATGAAATGCATTCCAATGACCCTTTCAGGCCTTGAGGTGAACTCTGCGATGGTGTTGATGGATATCGAGGATGTGTTGCTTGCTAGGATGGTGGATGGCTTGCATATTGCGTCAAGTCTGTTGAAGGTGCTGGTCTTCAGATCCAACACCTCTGGTATGGCCTCCACAACGAGGTCACATTCTGCGAGGTCTCCCAGATCCAGCGATGTTTGTATTCTGTCTAGTGCCTCATCGGAGGTTTTCTGGTCCAACCTGCCCTTGGAGACTATCCTAGCCAGAGAGGACCTAATCGAGGCGATTCCACTCTCGATAACGTCTGCCTTGATGTCGACGAGCGTCACTGAGAAACCTGCGCAAGCCGAAACCTGTGCTATTCCAGCCCCCATCTGTCCAGCCCCAACCACTCCTATCGACGATACCTGCATGACCTATGGGCTGAGTCACCACGGATGATGGTTCCGGGGGTGGAGTCGACAAGTCCTAAACCGCAACCCCCCACCAGCGAGCTAGAGTCCCGTAGTGTAGTGGTCCATCATCTCGGGTTTTGGTCCCGGGGACCCAGGTTCGAGTCCTGGCGGGACTACCATCGATCATCAACAGGCGCAAGGTGGAAAAACACCAATGCAATGCGGCGGCCATGCGGCTCAAACTTTCCGGTATCAACATGGTAGCTAGCAGCGACCTTCTCGCACCGACCAACACAGAGAGGAGAACGCTGGAGATAGATTGCGAGTCCCTGACTGTTTCGATCGAACGTAGGTTACAACGAACGGTGATACGCGGCGGGGAGGGCGATGACCTGCTCGATGAGGGTGCTGAGTCCGCAGTTTACAAGGCAGTGGCCAATGTAGGGATCACCGAATACCAAGAGGTCTTGAGCCTATTCAGGGGCTCCTCCCCCATGATCGAGGACCCATTTGGTCAGGGGGATCTGAAGGTGGCCTTCAAATCCCTTACCTACGATGGGCAGACCTTGAGGATGACCCTCATTGAGGACATCGACTGAACCCTATCGAAACACACTAGGCTGCCCTCGTGTCGGTTCAGTTGTTGATTGGGGTGCTATCCCTGCCGAGGTCCCTTGCTATGTTCTTCTGGTGACTCTCCAGAGTCCCTCCCCCGATTTCAAGTAGCTTGGAGTCTCGCCAGAGCCTCTCCACGACGTATTCCCCCACGTAGCCGTAGCCCCCCAGGACTTGGATGGCCCTATCTGCGATGTTCTTGGCGGCCGTCGTCGAATAGAGCTTGACCCCGTCGCTATCCAGCCTGTTGCCTGATTCGGACAGCCTCGTGTTCAGGGCGGTGTCGTACACATAGGCCCTCATTGCCCTGTACTCGGCCCATGACTCTGCTATGTGTCTCTGGATCTGGCCAAATTCCCTGATCTGCCTTCCGAAGGCCTCCCTCTCCGAGGCATACTGGTTCATTATTGACAGGCACCTTCTGGAGATCCCGACTGCCATGGCGGCGAGGGCTATCCTCTCAATCTCCAAGTTTCGCATCATATGGATTGTGGACTCACCGGGCTTGCCAACGACGTTCTCACTTGGGATCTTGACGTCGTCGAACACCAGCTCTGCCGTGTTCGAAGCCCTCATCCCCAGTTTGTCCAGTATCTTCTGACCAACCGAATACCCCTCCATCCCCCTCTCTACGATGAAGGTGGTGATCTGTTGCCTACCGTCGTCGTCCTGACCGGTCTTGGCGTAGACCATGCATACGTCTGCAGGGGTGGAGCCATCGTCAATGACCCCGTTCGTGATCCACATCTTCCTGCCATTGAGCAACCATGTCCCATCTTCCAGGGGACTCGCGGATGTGGTCATTCCCAGGACATCGGTCCCATGGCCCGGCTCACTCATCCCCATGCACCCTATCCACTCCCCGCTGCAAACGAGTGGGAGTATCCGGCCCTTCTGGTCCTCGTCCCCGTTATATGCCAAGTTGTTGACCATCAACTGCGCATGGGCGAGGTATGCCAAACAGAAACCGGGGTCCGAGTAGGAGAGTTCCTCATTGACTATTGCCACTGCGGTGGCGTCCATCCCGACGCCCCCGTATTCTTCTCCTATTGTGATGCCGAGCAGACCAAGGTCGCCCAATTTACGAAAAAGGTCGGCATTGAACTTCTCATGCCTGTCATGCTCATGGGCCTGGGGCTCGACTTCCTCCTGAACGAAGTTCCGCACCATGTCCCTCAGCATCCTGTGCTCCTCGGTCGGGTTGGCGAGGTCGAATCCGGGTTCCATGGTGCTAGGACAGGGGGGGTCCGTATGAGGATTATCAGGGCTCAGGGGGTGACCCTACGGGAATCACGGGGGAATGGAATCGTCTCTCGTATGTGGTCAGCTCCAGCGAGCCACGCACAGACTCTGTCCACCCCCAATCCGAAGCCCCCGTGTGGAACCCCTCCGTATCTTCTGATGTCGATGTAGAACTCGTAGGGTTCCCGCGGGGTTCCTTCTTCATCGATCCTCTTCAGGATTTCAGACTCGGACCAGGTCCTCTCCCCTCCTCCAATTATTTCGCCGTAGCCCTCGGGGGCGAGGAGATCATGGCAGAGGACGTAATCTGGATTAACCGGGTCCTGCCTGTGGTAGAAGGGCTTCGCAACCTTGGGATAGTGCGTCAGGAAGTGCGGCACATCGAAGTCCGCTGTAAGGATCTTCTCCTTGCTGTAGTCCAAGTCCTGCCCCCACTCTATCTCCACTCCCTTGGTCTTCAGTCGCTCTATGGCCTCGTCATACCGGATTCTGGGGTAATCCGAATCCGCGAATCTCCTGATGGTCCCGAGATCCCTGCCCAGACTTTCCAGCTCGGCGGGCCTCTCGGTCAGTAGAGTTCGGGCTATATGCCTCACAAGCGCCTCTCCGTGGTCCATTACGTCGTTGTTGTCGGCCCAAGCAATTTCCATCTCAGCGTGCCAGAACTCCGTCAGGTGCCTCCTTGTCCGACTCTTCTCGGCCCTGAATGACGGTGCGATGGTGTAGAGTCGCTCGAGTGCGGGCATGGCGGCTTCTGCATAGAGTTGCCAAGACTGAGTGAGGTAGGCCTTCCTACCGAAATATGGTACCTCGAACAAGGTGCTACCCCCCTCCACAGCTCCAGCCACGAAGTTTGGGGCTTGGTATTCGATGAAGTCACGATCACGGAAGAACGAGTGGATCGCCCCGAAGATTGATGACCTGATCTTCAGCATCGTCGTCATCCTACCAGTCCTCAGGTAGAGGTGTCTGTTGTCCAACAAGAACTCCGTCTCGCCGCCATCGGCCTCCTCCATGGCGGACTCCGTGATTGGGAAGGGGTTCGAGGGATCCACTGGCCCAATGACTTTGGCCTCAGTCACTTGGATCTCATACCCATGCTCTCTGTCAGTTGGTATGGCAGTTCCCCTGATCTCTAGGCTGGACTCGATCAGGGCTGAAGCTACTTCCTCGAAGGATGCATCCCCCACCTTGTCCCTCTTCACTACGCACTGGAGAGTTCCTGTCGAGTCCCGGAGTACGACGAACCTGATCGCCTTAGACCCCCTTGACCTGTGAATCCATCCCTTGAGATGGACCTCCTTCTGGTCAAGTGAGCCGCTCAAGACGTCACCTATCCACTGTGCCTTCATGGCCTCACCCTAGGGTTGGGGTGGTCCGTCACGCGTTTCAACGCTGCGATCGATTCGATCTTGGGCGGGTCTGACGGGGTTCGAACCCGCGGCCTACGGGTTAAGAGCCCGTCGCTCTACCTGACTAAGCTACAGACCCAACTACCGGTTCGGGGATTCCTCTATAATAACAGCGATTGGCTAACCTAGTCTTCCGCCCTCTTTGATTATGCTCTCGACCCCGCCCTCTCCTGCTAGGATCACCACATCGCACATGTCGCAGAAAAGCCCGACTTCTACGACACCTGCTATCGATAGGATCTCTGACTCCAGTGACTTTGGGTCGGTAATCGATTCGCCAAAATTGCAATCGAGTATGTACCCGCCGTTGTCGGTAAGGAAGGGCCTTTCGCCCCCCCGAATCGAAACTGTTCCAGGACACAGAGCGGACAAGAGGCCTCTCGTAGCCTCCCACTCGAACTGGAGTACCTCCACAGGGAGGTGGAACTTTCCTAGGACGTCAACTCGTTTCCTATCGTCGGCGACGACGATCATGGCATTAGAGGACTGGGCGATCATCTTCTCCCTGGTGAGGGCCCCTCCTCCGCCCTTGATGAGTGAGAATCCTGGATCGAACTCATCCGTTCCATCGATAACCAAGTCGAGTACCCCTACCTCGGAAAGGGTGACCAACGGTATGCCCACGCTCATTGCCAACTCACGTGTTGCGAGGCTAGTTGGGACCCCGACGACAGAGATTGAGCCCTCTGAAATCATTCTTCCTATCTCAACGACCGTGTGGGACACCGTGGATCCAGTGCCGAGACCAAGTGACATTCCATCTCTGACCCATTTGCATGCTTCGATGCCTGCCAGCCTCTTTCTCTCCTCGGTCTCCATGTGACACCGGCATCGACTCGAATTGAAAAGTTTCTCAGGCTCTCGGCGTTGACCGAACGTTTGATGTCCATTGGGGTGTTGCGCAACGTGAGGGAGCAGGAGGGTTGCTGACAGTGTTAGACACTGAGGAAAGTCCCCTCTCCAAGATGCGAGCGGCCTGGTTAACGCCAGGGGCCCGGGAGGGTCGGCTCTGGAACAGAAACGAACCGTGTGGCGAGTTAACGGTGAATCCCAAAGGAGGAGGTTTCGCCAACATGGATGAAACGGCCACCCCCGCTGGAGCAAGTCCAAGCAGGCCCGTCAAGCAGCATCTGCTAGGGCCGGGTAGGATGCTAAGTTGAATGCAACCAGCCGTAAGGTGAACAGAAAGGGGCTTACTCCCTGCACCCTCACTAATTTGTCATTGGAGCGTGGTTCAACTCGACTCAAATCCGGCAGATAGTGAGCCAGATTCCTCATAGTCCAGCCATGGGCCTCTCCCCATGAGCCTTGAGGTCAATTCACGGTATGCCACCACTATGGTTGGTAGGACAATCGAACTCGCGACCAGTGCTAGGAACAACAATGCCATCATCAATACGAAGAAGTTTCGGAGTCCTGGGATGGCCACGAATAACCCTGCTGCCAATCCTGCGCACGTTGTGGCAGTGGTCTCGAAAACTGTCTGCCCGCACCTCGCGACTGACTTAGCGATGCCAGCTGGGCTCTCGCCCTCGTCCTTAATTCTGTCAACGATATGTATTGAATCATCCACGCCGATCCCAAATACGATCGTGCCGATCATCGCGGTGAATACATTGACGTTGACACCCCCGAACCTCATCAGGATGGGTTGCCAGAGGACAACGACCCCCACGGCAGCCATTGTGAAGATAGCCATCCTAGGGGATCTGAAGAGTATTGACATCACCACCAGCAGTATGAGGATCGTGGATAGGGTGGTATCCCTTTGGGCATCGTGGATTCCTTCGTTTATGTCAAGAGAGACCGGTAGGCCCCCTGTGAGCAAGCTGTTTACCGCACCATCAAGGCCAAGCGCTGAACACGAGAGTGGCCCATTGCAGTTAGACTCGCCCCTGAGATGGTCATCAATAGCTTCCCTTAGGACGCCAGCCTCCTTCAGTGCTATGTAAGGCTGGTTGACATACACCAGCGTCTTTGTCTCACAGGGCGAGGACTGCTGGCATACGCCAGCCTGATCGGCATTCATCAACATTGATCGTATCTCGGGGGACAATGTGTCAAAGGCAACGTTCACCATAGCCTCTCTGGACGTGATGGCATAGGGCAAGCAGTCTGGCCGGAAGGGATTCTGCGATTCATCCCAGCACTCGTCATGTATGAGGTCCCAGAGGCTGGTCGAAACCAAATTGACTCCCAATGATTGGGAGTCAACGTGTATGGCCTTCAGGATGTCCACGAGCGAGATTGATGTGGTGTTTGGCACATTATTGACCTCGATCTGCATCCTCTCAATCGCGTCCAGTATGGGGAGGTCCCTGATGGGTGCGGTGCCATTCAATTCGCCCCGGGCCTCGGCATCAACGATGAACATGTTTGTCTGTCCTCCTTGGAATTCTATGCTGTACTCTCTGAGTGCCTCATAGGATGCTAACCCAGGGGGGACCTCATCTGCGGAACCGGTTATTTCCTTCCCCAACTCATCATCGAGAATCATCACCCCATAAGCGGTGAATGCGCCCGCTATGATCAGGACCAACAAGTACACTCTTACTGGCACCTCGCCTATCTTGTCCCAGAGGGAGTCGAATGCGGCAGAGGGAGTTTTCCGATACCTGAGAAGTTGCACTAAAGCCGGAACCATGACCATTGATACTATGAAAGTCGTGAATATTCCCAGGAGCAGCGTCAGGCCCACCGTCCTCATGGGCGCAATTGGGACTATCGATGGCCACATCAAAACGCTGAACCCAATTATTGTCGTCAAGGCGGACAAGAGTATTGCATGGCCTGTTGTCAATGCTGCAGAGACAGTCGCTCCGAGGCTTATGGATGGGTCCCATGGATCAAGTTCATCCTCTGATTGACCGTCCCTTCGACGAGCCCAATTTCGCTCGGCTCTCTGTTCCAATATCCTGACCCTGTTCTCCTCTATCCTGTTGGTTAGATGGAGTGCATAGTCCACTCCAAGGCCGACCAATATCGGTCCCGCAGAGATGATCATCGGAGTTAGCATCCTATCTGTTATGACAATGGTGCCGAATGTGATGAACAGTGTCATGATTATCGGTGTGCCACAAATGAGGATCACCTTGGCGTTCCTGTGTAGGGCGAACATCATTATTCCGACGAAGAGAAGGCTCAACGGGAGCATTACGTCCATCAATTCATCGTAAATGGCGTCCGAAACGTCATGAAGAACAGGTGTCAGACCAGTGATTGTCACTGCCTCTCTATTCGGTATAACATCCGCCCTCTCTAGGTCCCATGAATGGGTGGGGGAGTCATACACCCTGTGGCACAGCTCGCAGTCTTCTGGCCTCGACTCCTCGTGGATCAACAAGTCAGCGTAGGAAAGGAATGCCTTGTGGTCCTTTATTTGGCCAGATGGGTTCTCGTCAGTTATTCCCTTCGGGTCGTCGCGAGGAGGTATCTCCGTGTCGGACATGTCGAATGTTATGCCCATTATCACAACGCCTGTGTCCCAAATCCCATCCCCATCAGTATCCCTGACGAAGGATTCCATCAGTGAGCCAGCATTCTCAACGTATTGGTCAATTCTCTCTTGGGCTCCAGACCCTTGCGGTATCGAGTATCCGGTGTATGGATTCAACGATGCAAGAGCGCAGTTCTCCTGTTGGCCTGTGGGAAGGGCATACCTCTCCAATGCACAGTTAAAACGGTACGAAGAGGAGTTCGCCTCTTTGATTATTTGAGCCGGCGAGAGGACCCATACCACTCCATCCCTCGCCCCACGATCGTCTTTGTATCTGTCCAGTCCGGACCTGTAGCCTCCGAGATCGAAAGTCAAATCGTCCCCTTCGATCCATGAGATTTGTCTCAGGATATCCTGATCGGTAATGTTCTCGCTCCCCCTTTCTCCAGACGCGGTCGCTGCGTTGTTCGTCTGCACGTAGAGGATCACAATGTCTGTGGCCCATTGTTCTCTAACCTGCTTCAACAATTCTGTTGAATCGGCACCATCCGGAAGGTAGATCTCGACATCTCCGTTTATTTGGTGCTCGAATTCCAGTGCATCTCTGCCGATGAGCGCGGTGGTCAGGAGCAGAAGTGCGACAACTATTCCCGGGGACCTGAGTATCGCAGCGTAGCTGTACTCCGAAATTCTCTTTCCAACATTACCAGCCTTCTCAGTACCCGCCTCAATTATGGTCATCGTTTTCTTGATTACCCTGACAGGCGGCGTGTCTGCTAGATTTGACAGCGCACCAGATATAGCTATCCTGACGGGTTGGATGGACTCAAAAAATCTCTTCCAGAATTCTGCTTCGTCGTCTACAGGCTCTTCCACGGCCTTACTTGGAAGGGAGATGCCAATGAAGCGTTCGCATCAATGTGGGGGGAATGTAGGAAATATTGGAATTGAACGATCTCCCGACACCCGAAGATGTCAAACAACGAATCCCCGTCGCGTGGGCATGCACCTAGTCACGGGAGGAGCGGGTTTCATTGGAAGTCACTTGGTTGACGCCCTCGTCTCGAGGGGCGAGTCAGTCAGAGTGTTGGACAATCTGTCTTCTGGGCGCATCGAATTTCTGAAACACCATTCTGATCGGGACGTTGAGGTCGTAGTGGGTGACTTGCTGGACTTGGATCTAGTCAGCAGATCAATGGATGGAGTTGATGTTGTACACCATTTGGCAGCAAACCCGGATATCCGGTTGGGCATCGAGGTCACAGACACGGACCTCAAACAGGGAACATTAGCGACTTACAATGTTCTTGAAGGGATGAGGAAATCAGGTGTCTCCAAGATTTCCTTCTCCAGCTCAAGCGCAGTCTACGGTGAGGCCAATGAAATGCCAACTCCCGAGTCCTATGGCCCAACTCTGCCCATATCACTGTACGGAGCCTCAAAGTTGGCTTCAGAGGCATTAATCACAGCTTGGGCAGGCACATTCGGTACCAGAGCATGGATACACAGATTTGCCAACATCGTTGGCCCAAGGGGAACACATGGGGTGATCTACGATTTCATCCACAAACTGCGAAAGGACCCAACTGCATTGGAAGTGCTCGGAGACGGGAGACAGGAAAAGTCCTACATGGGCGTCGCTGACACGGTCGAGGCAATGCTTCATGTCATCGGTCTTGACCATGAAGGGACGGCCCTATACAACCTTGGGACTCATCAGACTGTTTCAGTTACCAAAATAGCGAAAATAGTCATCGAGGCTGCCGGTCTCCAAGAAGCAGGGATAACCTACACGGGTGGTGACAGGGGCTGGGCAGGAGATGTTCCCAAGACCTGGCTCAATGTGGACAAATTATACTCCTCTGGGTTCCAACCAGAAATGAATTCTGAGGAGGCCGTAAGATGGTGTGCTGAATCCCTCATTTCCGAGATTGGATTATGAACACCAAGGTGGACATCACTCCGATGCCGATGACGAGAACCAATGGATTGACTTTGGACTCATCCCCAGTTTCCTCTGAGAGACGGACTATTGTCGAGGATAGGATGTTGTTTGGCCCCTCTTCCCGAGATTCCACAACCAACACAACATCGAACGAGAGCGGGTCATCCCCATCGCTTAGTAGGAATCTTATGGTGTGATTTACGTTTTGAGGCACTGAAGCATTCCATATGTCTGGGATGTATTCGGCCTTCACATCATTTTCATCATCAATCGAAATCATCGCCCTGGCCACGTCATGGTTCTGATCGAGGCCGTTGGGGCTTGTTCCAAAATCATGAACAACTACCCTCTCAACTAGGAATATCGTTAGTCTCTGATTTGGCTCCAGACTGAGGCTTGGAGATGACACTTGGATTGCATTTCCTGAAACCAATACTTCAGCCTCTAGTGATAAAATGCCTCTCTTGTCAAGTTCCGCTGATCGTAGATTCAGCTGCATGTCCGTCCTATCCACGTATCCCTGGGAAACCACATCACCATCCATCACAAATGTCGGTGTGACAGACAAATTCTCTCCAGAAAGAGAAAGCCTGTGAGTTGAGATCTCAGTTCCCAAGAGGTCGTCGGCCGGTGGGTGTAGTGCCACTCTGATCGCTCGGTTCCCATTATCCCTCAAGAAATCGAGAACCATGGGGTCAATCTGTGCACATGTTTGGCAATAGGTAGCCGTGTGCTCCTCAATCAGGACGGTTGCACCGGACCCATTTGAATAGAATCTTGATTCTGTGTCAGTGCTGGCTAGGGAAGGGAGACCAACCAAGGTGGCGATCAGGAAAGCCGTCAAGAATCGTCGCATCTAACACCCGGAAGCGTCGTCCCTTCATAACGGAGTGCATGGGTCCAAGTCCATGGCCAAGCGGTGGTACCAAGAACATCAACGGGATCCATGGAGGCGTCAGGCCAAAAATAGTGGGTACAGGGCTAGGTCAGCTTTCAAACTCAAACAAATCCAAGACAAATACAATCTGATACGACAGGGGGACTCAGTTCTGGACATTGGCTGCCATCCTGGTGGATGGACGCAAGTGGCAATCGAGGTAGTAGGGATGGACGGCAAGGTAGTAGGAGTAGACCTGCGCACGACCGAGCCAATCCCTGGGGCTGCACTAATGGTTGGGGACGTCATGGACCCACTGATATTGGACAGTGTCCTGGATGAAAATGATGGAAATGCCTTCAATTCTGTGATCTCTGACATATCTCCTAACCTCACTGGAAGGTACGATACAGATCAGGCCATCTCATTGGAGCTTTCCACGATGGCACTGGATGTGGCCGTCAAGATTCTCGCACCAGGGGGATCATTTGTGACGAAGGCGTTCCAAGGTACTGGTATTGAATTGTTGGTAAAGGCATGTAAGGACCGTTTTTCATTCGTGAGGAGGTTCTCCCCAATTGCAAGTCGTAATGCGTCTTCTGAAGTTTATGTGGTCTGCAAGAACAAAAAGCCGAACGGGAGTATTAGTGATACGTCTCCGATGGTTGAGATTAGGTCCGGGCTAGAAAAAATTGGGGTTTTGTCTATGGAGCAGGATGATACTGATGAGTCAGTGGTCGGTTTTCGGAGACTCTAGATTCACTTATCGAACTCCTCAGCCTGCTTCGCCCACTTGTCC
>DAGH01000023.1 GCA_002495675.1 Euryarchaeota archaeon UBA182
CCCTCCATGGTCGTTGTTCCCCCAAGAACCCCATCCATCAACTGTCGCGTAGTCGATTAAATTCGCACGGCCAGAAAGCTCTGGTACAGTCCCCGGCTCTAAGGTCATTGGCGTAATAAAAACAAGCAATGTATAGGTCCCCGCAACCAGTGCCATTCTGAAACCAATCCTTCTTTCTCTAGCCCGAGAACTAGCACCATTCCGTTCCACATAACGCCAAAGACAGCGAAGTTGTATCAACATTGCTCAATCGCATTGATGAGAAGGGCCTCGTTCGAAAACCATGAGTCGCGCGGAGCTTAGGGATGCCCTGATCGCATCTTTGGTGATTGCGGCCATGGCCACCATGGTTGTGAGCATCTTCTCACTCATCGGTCAAGAGAGTGGCGAATGGGCTCTTATTGATTCATTGTCGATTGGCCTACAAGCAGGAATTTTCACATTCGTGGTTGTTCTGTTCCTCACACTGCTAAGATTGAGGCACATTTCGGCCAATCCCACGCACAAAGAAGACAAAGAGGAGACTAGGCAGTTTTTGATAGGCCTGGGTCAAAATGTGATGATGTCCACGCCTGAGGGTCTATCGCACTCATGGACTCCAGAGAATAAGATTCAGATAATCCGTGGAGTTATCACACTGAACTTAATTGGCCTCAGACCAGAAATTGCTGTCTCTATGGTACAGAGTCTGGTGGATAACAGACCTAGACTGGGAAGGCTGAGACTTGTAATCGGAAGAGAGGATAGTTGGGAAAGTGAGATTTCAACCCCCAACATCCGGCCAGCTGTATTGCAGCGATTGAGAATTGATGCCGAGCGGGCCCAGTGGCAAATAATCCAATCAAAATCAAGTGTGGTCTTACGTCCTACAGGAACCCCCCCCACTAAAGGAAAAGTATTGCTTCGCTTGACCCTTTACGGACCAATAATGGTCCCATCTATGTTCTTTGCATTCAGGGATCTGGCTGGTGCAGAGGCAGAAGTTGCCGGTGGAGCCTTTGGGATACTGATGGGGATATTGCTCACGGCCCTAATGGCTAGCCACAGAGACAGAACTGGTTGATTAGTACCTAGGGACGCCTTCACAACAGGCTTCCACTACCCTTCTGCATCGGGGGCATTCCATGTGCTGTTTCATTGGGACCGCATCCCCTCTGTAGCCACATTCGCAGAAAATACCCCTGCAATGGTCTGAGTCCATGTTTGTTTTTGTGAGAACCAGGGCCTTAGTCTTGCTCAGATGTTCAAACCAATTAATGCGTCTTCAACCGCATCAATTAGCCAAGCGTGTACATCGTCATTCCCCATCTGAGATAGTGTTGAGTTAAGGAAAGCAGCCACCAGTGCATCCTCCGCCTCTTCTCCAGACAGCCCTCGTGCCATGAGGTAGAATCGCTGGCTTTCATCAACAGGCCCATTCGCCGTGCCATGGCCGCACCCAACCACGTCATTTTCCTCGACTTCTAGTTCAGGTATACTGTTCGCCTTCGCCTTTTCAGACAACAACAGGTTGTGGAACAATTGACCGGCATCAGCCTGTCTCGCTCCCTTTTCTATTCGCAACATTCCTGTTCCCACTGAAGTGCTATTACCGCCGCAAGCCGTATGCCATGCTAGACGACTGTAGGTGTTAGGGGCTAAATGACTGATCTCTATGTGGTGATCTAGATGCATCTGATCTGCAGACAGGAGGGATCCCAAGACATTTAGGTTTGATCCAGGGGCGTCCAAAAGATATCTGATGTCAGCCTTTGTCCATGCGCTTCCAGCACTCACGGTACCAGCGGTCACGGAAGAGTCGCGTCCCAATTTCAGAGCATCGACTCTCATGAGATTGCCATCGCGGGCCTTGTTTACGAAGACATCTTGGAGGAAGGAGCCAACTCCAGTGTGCCCTGTCCTCAGAATGCCCAACCATTCGGACGAGCCCTGAACTCTTGTCAATATCGTGGCCTCGCTAAATTTTCCGGTCTCTACGTGGATATGCACTGCATCTAATCCACCAGTAGGCTTGACATCGAGGATTAGCGGAGTTTCATTCCTCCAGTTTTCGGGGATCGTAATGCGGATGGCCTTCCCATTCGTTATCGCACTTAGGAATGAGTTACTTACAAGCGACCCCTCGAATGGAATTGATATGGCATTTCCCATTTCGAGGCTTATGTCGGATGCTTCTTCACCATTGATCATGGATAGACTGATTTCAGGGGTTGAAATTCCGTCCGGTATCTCATTTGGATTTCCGGTGGGGTGAACCCTTTTCCAAGGGGTGTACCTCCAAAGATGATCGGATCTTGGGGGCTCTTCCAATGAGAGGTATGCTTCTTCTGAGGCACTCATTACATTCACCTTCGAGTGGTATCAACCGATGCTACCTTCCATCTCGAGGGCCATTAGTTTGTTCAGTTCGACGGCATATTCCATGGGGAGCTCGCGAGTGAATGGCTCAAAGAACCCATTGACAATCATTGCCAATGCCTCCTCCTCTGAGTGGCCACGACTCATTAAGTAGAATACTTGATCATCACTGACCTTGGATACACTTGCTTCATGTTCGCACCGGGCAGAGGCGTTGGCGACTTCCATTGTTGGATAGGTGTCAGTCTGGCTCTCATCATCCAGAATCAAGGCGTCACAGACAACATTCAGTTTGCAGTTCTCTGCTTTGGGTGAGACAGTCACCATCCCTCTGTAGGACCCTCTTCCCCCGTCTTTAGATATGGATTTGGAGAGAATCTTGCTGGTTGTATTGGAAGCCAAGTGGTGAACTTTGGCACCGGCATCTTGATGCTGACCCTTTCCTGCATAGGCGATGGAAATCACTTCGGCATGAGACCCCTCTCCTTTGAGTATGACTGATGGGTACTTCATTGTCAATTTCGATCCGATGTTGCCATCAATCCACTCAATAGATGCATCTTTGTGGGCTATCCCTCTTTTTGTGACAAGGTTGTATACGTTAGCCGACCAATTCTGGATGGTCGAATATCGGATGTGGGCGCCATCTAGTGCGATGAGTTCGACTACTGCTGAATGTAGTGAGTCCGTGGAGTATGTTGGTGCAGTACAGCCTTCTACGTAGTGTATGCTGGAACCTTCGTCAGCTATGATAAGGGTCCTTTCGAATTGACCCATGTTTTTGGCATTGATTCTGAAGTATGCTTGAACAGGCATCTCCACCTTGATGCCCTTGGGCACATAGATGAATGAGCCACCGGACCAAACTGCGGTGTTCAGAGCGGAGAACTTGTTATCTTGGTATGGAATCACGCTACAAAAATACTCCTTGACGAGATCTGGGTACTCCCGCAGACCACTGTCCATGTCTAGGAAGATGACCCCCTGGGCCTCTAGGTCCTCCCTGATGCTATGATATACTGCCTCGGACTCATATTGGGCCGTGACTCCGGATAACCATTTTTGCTCTGCTTCTGGTATGCCAAGACGATCAAATGTGTTCCTGATGTCATCTGGAACATCGTCCCAGTCTTTCTCAGTGGCATCCGATGAACGTAGGTAATAACATACCTCGTCGAATTTGATTCCTTCCAAGGCCTCTCGATCTCCGAAACCAGGCATTGGCCTATTCACGAAATGGTGATATGCCTTCACCCTGATTTCTGTCATCCACTCAGGTTCATTCTTGATCGCGGATATTTTCCTAACGACATCTTCACTAAGCCCAGAGTCGAACCTGATCGTTGAGTGCTCCGGGTCATGCCATCCTAGATCGTAGTCTCCAACAGCTTCTCTTGCCTCTTCCATAGCCATAACTTCACTCTCCCTCATTGTTTCCAGACTCAAGCCATTCATACCCTCTTTCTTCTAGTTCAAGGGCGAGTTCGGGCCCACCACTCCTGACTATCTTCCCTTCTATTAGGACATGGACGTAGTCGGGTTTAACATGCTCGAGAATTCTACTGTAGTGGGTGATTATGAGAGCACCTGAGTCTGACCCTCTTATGGCAGTATTGATGCCTCGTGAAACGACTCTTATTCCGTCTATGTCTAGCCCTGAGTCGGTTTCATCAAGAATAGCAAGCTTGGGTTTTAGAAGCATCAATTGAAGAATCTCGAATCGTTTTTTCTCACCGCCACTAAAGCCGTCGTTTACGTACCTTGACAGAAATGATCTGGGGATAGAGACCTCTTCCATAGCCGACTTGAGAGCCTCTCTGAACACAGGCCCCTTAGCCGAGTCCTCCCCTCTTATCGAGGCGACGGACTTTCTCAGGAAGTGCCCGACTTGCAGACCGGGGACAGCCTGGGGGTATTGGAAAGAGAGAAAAACTCCTTTCCTTGCTCTTTCCCAGGCTTCCAATTCAAGGAGGTCCTCGCCATCCAGAGAGATCTTGCCCGAACTTATCTCATAGTCAGGGTGTCCCATGATGGTGCTAGCAGCAGTTGTCTTTCCACTTCCATTTCTTCCCATGATGGCATGAATTTCTCCCGGAGCGATATTGAGGTTGATACCGTGTAGTATCTCATTGCCCTCAATGCCAACGTGAAGGTCTTTGATTGACAAGACGGGTTGAGTGTCCGACATTTTAGATGCTCTCCTACCTCGGCCTTGAAGCCACGGCTTTTCAACCCCTTTATGTGTCCATGAGATCAAACATAACATAATCCTCTGCACTTTGGGATGAACATGCCTGCCCCCTCAAGCCCCCGCCCAGACGATGATCTCGAGACTCTCTATCGATCACAGATTCAATCTATGATGACTGAAGAATCACAAAAGCGCATTGACAGGCATGTCGACCCAGAGGAGGACAAAAGACTCCTGAATTTGGATATCGTTGAATTGGTCTCCTCTTCATCCGAGGATGCTGTCCCAGCGCTCATGGCACGATTAGGAGTTGTGAGGGCAGCACTGATAGGCCACGGTGGCGCACTTGTTATACACGCCCACTCGATAACCAAGGATCAAGCAGGTGCAGAGTTTCTTTCCCTGGTAATAGACCTCGACGGAGCTTGTGTTTCCTGTGGTGCTGCTCCAGGCACATTGAAGGGCATTCAAGACGACTTGCTGTCAGACCCTAAAATCTCACGCGTCAGATTCAACAAAGGTATGCTTGACTGGTTCACAGAGATCCAGAGAGAATTTGTCCTAGAGCACGGGGGGGTCACTTTCTCCTGATCCTCAGATCTCTACAGACAAGACCCGCCGTAGTCTTTTAACGGCCTTTGACGAGAATCCCAAAACTGTTATTTCATCACCATCAGATATATCGATATGTCGAGATGCAAGCCCCATAATGTCGTAGCCACCCGCTTTCCCCTTCCACGAACCTGTCCTTACCAACTCTTCTAGATCACCATCCATCAATGGCTGCATGAATACTTCGGATTTGTCTGAAAACAACTCCCATGTAATCACTTGATTTGGAGTGATTAAAGCGGTGCAACTGTGGACATAATGCCTCTTTCCAGAGAGACTTCTGAGCATATTCTCCGCTTCTTTAGAATCATGCGGTTTTCCCAATGCAATCCCCGAGGTTGGGTCTTCTACCAATGTATCCGAAACCAACGCTATCCAATCATTCGGCTTCACTTCAAGGTCACGCCTAGCGCGGGTAGCCTTTGCATTGGCTATGTCCCTTACAGTGGTCGGCACATCTCCTTTTGTTGAGTACCTTGACTCATCTATGTCCATTGATCTAAATTCTATTTGGTGCCCGTTCATCCAATCCTGCTTTGAAATCCAGTCCCTCCTTCTCGTCGAGGAGGAAGCTAGGATGACCCTCATCAGAAGCCCTCAACCCGCGCTCCGCAAGACGGACAAGTCGTTTTTCTTATCTCCTTGAACAGTTCAAACCGGGCATGACAGACATTGCACATCACCGTTCTGTACGGGTTAGTTGGGTCCGTTGGCGGAGGTGGAACAGGTTTGGTTTCAACAACAAACTCTGGTTGTGAAGTTATCACTCTCGGGGCTACTTCCTCCACCTCGTCCTGGTCAATCTCCAATGCATCCTCTGGGTCAGCTTCGATTACCACGGAAGCAGACCTCCTCCTGTCTCTCATATTCGAGAATCCCTGCCTAACAGTCCCGACGAGTAGGGAGATCAGTATTACCAAAATTGCAGTCGCGATGCCTATCAACAGTAAATTGAACTCGGTCTCTTCCAATCCAAGGGCCAATCTTGCAGACTCAAAGATATTCGTCGGACCATCATCCAAATCTCCATTGCTTGTAATTTCAATGATGGCCCAGCCGCCGGAAGAAGTCTGAACCATGAAAGGAAAAACAAGACCGTCAGAAACGGCCGAGGCTGCATAAGCTCTTCCAGAAGACACCCTATTTCCTATTCCAATCCAACCCTCTTCCGGGTCGATCACCCCCACGCTCACCACACGTCCGACCGGGCTGATATGGTCATACACGACAAACAAGGTATCCCCCCGTTGAGAGATTTTGACATATTCCCCTCCTCTGGCAAGGGTGGTTGTGGATACCCCATTGGAAAGGCCGAAACTTTCGTCCACAATCACTGTTTTTAGAACAGAACGGTCTGGGTCCCCCTCAAACCATGCCATCGAGACACTATCTTCGCCATCCACGCTAGTCACAGCCATTGTAGGAGAGGATGCCTGAACGGCAATCGCCCTCTTGTAGAACCATGAATCAGTCCCCTGAATACCGTGTGCGTACCATAGCCCCAGGACGGGTTCCGATGACGTATCGTTCCTAGATGACACGTAGGCGATATGAATCAAGTCATCTCCGATCTCTACTTCAATCGGCGCTTCGCTCAGGGACATGGAATCAACATCCCGAATTACATTCTCAGTTAGCTCCCACTCACTTGCTGATTGTGGCTTCTCTCCACGAAGAGTAAAGATGGACTCCGAGGGTTCGAAGAGTGATCCACTCAGCATGTCCCTTAGATATCCTGCGATTACGATTTCACCGTCATCCTCGTCCAAATCTACACCGAAATAATCACCTATGTTTTTCGGGAGTGGATCCATGAGGTCTTGAGGGACCGTCAACGAGCACTGATCATCAACTGTGGCGTATGAGACAGTCTCGCTCAATACCCCAGTTCCAGTGACAAGCCTCCGAGTCCAAACGACATGTGCAATACTGCTGTCATCTACAGTGGCTGAAATCGATCCACCCCAAAATCTTTCGAGTGGGGTATTGCACTTTATTATCTCTCCATTCGCCTCGATTCTGTGCATGACAATTTGAGTGCCTTCAGAGGTGAGAATTAGCCCCGTCTCTCGGAATGAAATCACCGAAAGGGGCTGTTCCAATTCTCCGATGGAGGTCAACCTAGTCTTTACTTGGGAGTCCTCAACAACAATCGATCCTTCGAGCTCATTGTTAGACCAATCTTCGTCTGTTAACTCCGGACCAGTGACAGTGAATCTATATCTCATCATGCCGGAGTCGCGGCCTTGGACTGGGAACTCAATTATCACACTCTGTCCAGATGGAAGCATCGACAAAGATCTGGAAGAAACCGGTAACCAACCAACTCCTCCAGAGTCCATCGAGTAAAATGTGACCTCGACGGACGATGCATCTTCAGATCCTTGGTTTTTCACCATCGCGCTGAGAATAAACTGATCACCGGGCGTGGGCATGGCTGGCGAAGCAAATACCCCCCCGTCCAGAACCACGATATCTACCCCCTCTGCGAGTGCATTGACTTCAAAGTCGATCGAAGCGGTGTTGTCGGTCTCGTCCAACTCCTCTATGGAGTTGGTATTGTCAATTATCACTTTGACGTCCTTGGTACCAGCAATAGATGGGCTCCAGTAGAGCGTGAAAGGAACTTGCTCGCCAACGGATACCTTCTCAATGGTGGTCTCATATCTTCTTTGCCCGTCCTCAAAGAGTGAGATGAGGATGTCGTTGGCACCAACATCTCCCTCGTTTCTAACTTCTCCCCGTACTTCGAGAAATGATCCAACCAATGATTCCCTGATTGGAATCCCGTAGTCAGTCACCTGCACCCCATCCATCAGAATAAGGTTAGGCCTTGGTGGCAGGTTATCGATGTCAATCGTTCTGCGCTCAACTTCGCTCTTCAGACCCCCACCAGAGATCACTTGGAGATAGAGGTCGTGTTCGCCCTCCTCGTATTCTCGAGTGTCTATTGAGAATTGGAACTCACCTGTGTACCCATCTCGATTGATGTTCTGTTCCGACAGAGTGGGGCCATCTTCCCAATCGCCATTGTCTATCTTCCAGCGCATGAACCCGCCATCGATCGTCGAATAAGATCCCTCAACGGCCATTAAACCTGAAACGACCGAGTCCTGTTCTGGCCCTGATATCCCTATGTCTATGTTCCCAACTGGATGCGTGCTTTGATTGGTCTGGCTTCTTCTTCCCGACTCGTTTGTTGCTGTGGCAGATAGTCTCAGATTTGCGTTGTAATAGTCGTTCACATCTATCTCAGGAACCAATACAGTAGTAGTCCATCTTCCTTCAAGTAAGGTGATGTTCGTTTCGTTTAAGACCATGGTTTTGAATGACTCAATCTTACCATTTGGCATCTCTTTTCTGTAGGTCAGCTCAGCACTTACTTCAATTGCGTCAACGCCGCTGGTACTTGGATCGCTTTTGTTGAGTATGCCACTAAAAGAGTAATTTTTGCCTTGAGCTAGCCATTCTCCCTCAAGAGGGGATTGAACGTGAACCCATTCCGCGCCGCCAACGATCTGAGTGCATTCGCCCCCGATCAGGCAACGAAACGCAGTTTCACCATCGATTATGCCATATCCATATTGATTATTCCACCTAGCGTCAATCGAAGGGCTACTTGGGGCTCCTCTTTGTTCAGCAGTTTGTTTGATGATGTTTTTGACATCATCGGGCGTCAAGGTATTGTCATATGACAATATCAGTGCCGCTAGACCTGCAACTGCTGGACACGCCATGCTTGTTCCGTCCTTGCTAGTGTAATCGTCGGATGCTCGGGGCTGTTCACCGACAGGAAGTGGGTTTGGGGCTGCATATTGAGCAGAAACTATCCCACTTCCGGGCGCCACTACGTCGGGCTTCAACTCATCTGAGGAATCCCCATCGCCATCGTCTGTTCTTGGCCCGTAGTTGGAATAGGAAGCGATTTCATCGTCATCCCTCTCTATGGAGTTATCATCGTCTATCGAACCAACTGTAATCGCCTTGTCGGCGGCACCAACGGAGGTCACTCTGTTGGCTCCATCGTTTCCTATGGCTGCCACAGCTACGACGCCCGCATCGACTGCAGCATTGACCGCCCTCGCATCTGCATTCTGGCCATCATCCCCTTGGTCGTCTCCTCCGGGATTGCTGATTGAACCAAAAGACATAGACATCACATCAATGCCCCTACTGGATTCGTTATTGCCCCAGTCTGTATCGACATTGTTCGCCACCCAGTTTATGCCACGAAGTGTTGCCTGTGAGTTCGTTGTCCCAATGTCGTTGAGGACTTTAACGTCAATGAGGTAGGATCCCGGCGAATATCCTATGTTGTCACGATCCGAATCACCTGAGCCCAATGCGATTCCTGCCACATGGGTGCCGTGGCCATCCCCGTCATCCGGATCGAAATTTCCATCTGAACACTCTACCTGATTGCTGGAGGTTGCATCACATCCAGCCACCCATTTTGGGTCATTTAGGTCGCTAGGTTCGTTCTGATTGTCCTGATTAGCATCGGAAAAGTCGTCCAGCGAGAAATGCTCGTTGTCTACCCCAGTATCCAGAACTGCAATTACAACCCCATCGCCCATGTAGCCGTTGCTCCAGAAAGACTCAGGGTAAAAATCACTGGACCTGACCTTGGAGGCCTTTGTTGCGACATTGAGGTAGGGCTCCAGCACATTCTGTTGCTCGATGAGGACAACTCCACTCAAAGAAAGTACGTCATTCAATGCCGAGACCGGGACCCTGTCAACCACGATTGAATCCAATATGTCCATTCTGAAGAAAAACGACCCTTCTGGAGTCCAACCATGGTTCAATAGAGTTGCATTCAGAGAATCCGCGTCCGATTTCCCAGGGTGCCATGCATAGTTTATCACAATTGCAACAGTTTTTCTCCCATCCGGGCCTATCAATGAGGTGGGAGAGATTGATTCCGAGGCTCCATAGATTATGCTCTCCAATCGATCATCCATGCCATCCGAGTTTGTATCGTATCCAAATGATAGCCACCAGCCAGGCTCCTCAACCGGGTCACTGGCGTCAGGAGGCATCTCAAATGAGGCCCATTCCTCGACTTCCAGGGAGGAGTCTTGAGTTAGAATTGATGCTCCTGCCGATGCATCCATCACTATGATCAGGAGAGATAGAAAGATGGCCCTTTTCGCCCCACTGTAATGCATATCCGTCCCCTCTATGATGCAGACCATGTATAATCTCGACTTCGATATGTATCGCCGGAGGACTATTTTAGTGGGCGAACTCCATTTTGGAAAGACTCCAGTATTGGAATGACTTCCGGGTCGTGGGCGAATTGATTGCTCGGGACTTCAATCAAGGTTGATTCTGGGAGATTTTCCACAAGGAAGCCTATGGCGCTATCTGCATGCAATTTGTCTGATTCTGCAGTGATTAGAGCCACTCTAGAATCGACCTTGGAGAGGTCCACTTTCATTCTGTATGATCCGTTGGACAACGCACTTAGCCTGAGCCGATTTACGTTGGATGCAAGCAATGTCCTTCGATAACGTATCTTCTGACCCTCCTCCTTCAGCTTGAGATCTAGGTAGAATATTGCCAGCCTGATCAGTGGGGGGTAGAAGATACTGGGCATTTTGATCAAGGGCCTGCTCCATAATGGGAAATCAAAGCTAACGTTCGGGGCTAACAATGACACGCTTCTAGCTTTGAAAATCTCCTGATTCAATGCTTCTAGCAAGACGGTCGCACCCAGTGACGAGGCGAACCAATCGCATCCTGACTGGATCTCGGGCAGATTCTCAGTCACTGTCGAGAGATCCCGAACGCTTTGTTGTATGGATAGTGTCGACTTTCTTAATTTCCCCTTGGATTTCGCACTCCCCTTCTCTCTGGTTTCTATGTAGTATATTTTTCTAGTGAGCGCCCAAGCTTCGACGATCCCTCGCCAGCCCTCCAGAACACTATTCCAGCCAGGCACCATTACCAATGGAGGAGCATCAACTTCTGATTGAGGCGAGCATATGACGACACGCAATTGCCACCCATCATCCATTTCTATCATTCTAGATTCGGATTCAAAGCCATCGTTTTTTGGCATTGACTTCCAGGGGTCATCCACAATACTCACGCCTCGAACACAAAACCAGCCATGATCAATTGAATTCAAGAGAAGGCCTTTTCCTCTGATCTAGGTCATCCATCACAAATAATTCCATCTCAGATTTGCCCATCCAATTGGCAATGATGACGTTCGGGAACACCTCGATCAGGTTGTTGAAACTAGTCACTTCCGCATTGTAGGTTTCCCTCCTATCGCTGATAATGTTCTCGATTTCGCTAATTTGATCTTGGAGCTGGAGGAAGGACTCATTTGCTTTGAGGTCCGGGTACTGTTCTGCAACGGCGTAAATTTTCGGGAGCATCTGTCCCAGTAGTGCTTCGTTCTTAGAAACTCCCCCGATATCGCCGCCTTTTGATGCGCCAGAAGCGGCCATTCGCACATCTGCGAATTTCATGAAAAGGTCCTTTTCGTGCTTCGCATATCCTGATACGGTCTCAACGAGGCTGGTAAACTGATCATATCGTTGTTGGAGGACGACATCCACATTGGACCAAGACTGCTCGACTCTGTTCTCCATTCGAACTATCCTGTTGTAGAGTCCAATCCCCCAAAAAAGGGCGATTAAAAGGACTATCCCAAAACAACTGGAACCGGCTAGTAACGCGATTGTTGCGCTTTCCATGGAGGCCCGAAGCCCGGCGAAGAGATGAACCTTGGCCTATCATTGACTTGTGGCATAGTAACCGTCATCTGATTCTACCACTAGGCGTTGCTCGATCAGTCCAATGATGTGGGAGAGCGCTTGGTCCCTTGATAGCGCTATTGGGGCATTAGGCGTGTCTTTGTAAGCTTCTCTAGTTATTCCAGTCAGACTGCGAATGCCACCTTGGATCGCTTTCAAAACCCTCTCATGCCTCTGTTTTCGATGATTGATAGTTCTGTCAAGCAGCCTATCTGGTGAGGCGCAAACTGGACCATGACTCGGGAAAAGGAGCTTGGGCTTGAAAGCCTTGAGACGTTTGAGACTGTCAAAGTATCTCGTCATAGAACCGTCTTTCGAGGGAACAAGAATTGTACCCACCATTGTCACATTGTCCGCAGACAAGATCCCCATCTCGGAGACCAGCGAGACCATGCCCGGGCAGTGCCCCGGGGTCTCAATTACAGTCCAAGGGTATCCATCCAACAAGTCAATTACCTGACCATCCGCTATTTCAGTGCCGCCTCCTATTTCCTTGATAGTCTCAGCAGAAGCCAAAATCTGGTTGTCTAGCAACATTTTGATCATTGATTGATCGCCAATGTGATCAGGGTGCTTATGGGTGTACAGTACCCCCATCACACTTTTACCCTCTTCGTGGATCTCAGACAGCCTCCTCCTGAGGATCTCAAACCCTTCCTCATTTTGGACCGCGGGATCCACGACTAGGATTTTCTTGCCCCTGCCGATGATGAAGCAATTGGTATGGGTGGCGGGGGGGAGAGTGGCCGTCGGTATTGGCAAGCACTCAACACCTGGTGCAAATTCTATCTTGTGCCGCCCTTTGGGGGTAATCTTTGACATCTTGGACAATGCCAATAGAACCCCCTCTCCGTCGATTTTCTCTTCAAGAATGTCTCTTACGAAAGTGACTTGAGGAGGAGCCATCCTTGCTCGTCCGCATTGCCACTCAGATAGCAATTCTTGAGGGGCCCACCACCTGAACTGGGTAAATTCACTTCTCCCGGGCGGGTGTTCCGGTTCTATGCCTGCCTTTCCAAAATGTATGTGATAAAATCTGTTGGTGTAGCGAACAGGCGCCAGAGGGGGCGTAGTTCGCTCGGTGACAAGGGAGGCCAATCGCTCGTCAATTGTAAAAATGCCCTCATCGATTGCCTTGGCCCAAGCCGTGCCGTCCTCACAGAGCCTTTCTCTAATTGAATCACCCACAACCATCCATTCACCACCAGCATCAAGAGCGAACCCAGTCTCTTCTGTCAGTTCTCTGAAAAGCGTCACAATCGAGGCACCGTCCACCCGATCCGCTCCAAAAATCCAACGACTCGCAAATTTTCTATCATGGGGGGAGACACCCCCTCCGGGAAAGGCCCAAAATTCAGGGAAGGTGGGAACTTCTGGATGTCTCAGCCCCATTAACATCTCAACATCCCCGTTTAGAGTCCGGGTGATCACAGCGCTAGAAGCAAGCCGAGGCTCCTTGGGAGCTCGATTTGAATAGCCATTCACGCCTTATCCGAGCGTGCGGGGGTATCTAATCACTATGACTGAAAAAGGCTCACAGCGTTTGACTTCCGTCAGGCCTCCAAACCCTGCCCGCAGAGAGGCTTTCGTATACGGATTCGAACAGAATTCGATCCTTGACCTTCTTGTCTTCCGGTCGTTTTGACAGTGTCCTTAGTGGCATCGACATTCTGAAATTGCCCTCAAACGCACTCCTATGCCGTTCTAGGTAAGCCCAGTAGAGCGAGGATATGGGGCAAGTTTTCTTGGGGTCAAGAGAACATGATTTACAGTAATCCCCCATACGATTGATGTACGGAGTCCCCGATACGTAGGGCTTGGTCATCATAGAATCGCCAAGTGCATAGGTTCCCATGCCCAATACATTAGGCTCCACGACCCAATCGTATGCATCGATAAATGATGCGTGAAACCAGTCAGTAAGCTCTCTTGGATTCACATCTAGTAGGCTAGCAATGTTACTTTGAACCATCAGCCTAGGAATGTGATGGGTCCACCCATCTTCCATGACTGATTGAACAGTCTGATCGAGGCAGTTCAATCCTGATTTTTCACCCCAATACGCAACTGGAAGTTTACGATTCTGACTCAGGTGATTGGGGTTTTGATTTGGTTGTGCGCCATTACGCTTAGATTTCCACCACCCAGCGTCGTTCTCGATGTTGGGGGTCCTGTTTACCTCTAAATTCTGAAAGCCATCAGTCACCACGTGTACATGGTGAACGTATTCCCTCCAGACAATTTGTCGGATGAAGCCCTCGACGCTATTCAGCGGGGCGTCCGTGGACAGTACCCGGTCAACAACATCCTTGGGAAGCAGCCTACTCAAATTTAGGATTGAGGCCAGCCTGCTGTGAAAGAGCCCCCTTGAGTATGTAGTCATGGCATCTTCATATTTTCCGAATAAAGGCAACACCGAAATTGCATATTCCAAGGCATCCTTCGCCTGGCCGATGGTCGTTGGCTGCGCAGAAAGGTCAGCCGACCCCGGATGCTCTTCAAATCTTGAGTTGACAAGTTCCTCCACCTCTAGGTCTATGCTGTCTCTGCTATAGGATGGAGGATCTGGAAGATCATGCATCCCGTCCCAAGGGGACCTGTTCTCGGAATCAAACGAATATTTTCCGCCAATAGGTTTGGAACCATCCATCAATATGCCAGTTTCTTGCCTGAATTTTTGATAAAAGGGTGCCATCCTGAAAGGAGGCTTGGTTCCGAGTGCCTCTGTGAACCAATCGATGGGCGTAATCCATCCTTTGTGGGGATGCTCAGTGAGCAGTCCTGAATCAACCAGAGGCGATAACTCATCTCGTGTGGATTTCTCGGCGGCCCTGATTGTGTGAATGACTCCCAAACCACTTAGATTTTGGAGTGCGTTTGAATAATTCTCCCTCGTTATGATATACGATATGGGGTGACCTTTTCTTTGGGCCTCAATTGCGAAGTGACGCATGTTCGAAATCAACATTGCGATCTTTTGTTTGTGATATGGACGACTGGTACCCTTTGCAATTGACTCGATGAGAACGAGTCCAGTTTCGGTTGGACGCTCGTCATTGAAGGGTATCAACGATAGGTTAAGTTGGTCGTAGAGAAGAAAGACCCATCTCTTTGGAGAGGATTGAGCCTCTTCTCTGATGTAGGACAGGAAACCCTCCCCTCCCCGATCATCCGATGGACTGAGTTGTGAAACCACAGATTGTTGGGGACACCACCCCCAAATGAAATCCTGTAATGACCCACAAAGCCATTTCATCTTCATTTAATTGCGATAAGTTCTATTTTCCTAACCTACGAGATTTGGCCATGCAAAACGCACTCCTCGTTGCCCTTGGGGGGGCGATCGGAGCCGTCCTTAGGTGGTCTGTGGAGTCAATTTCCCCAACATCCAGCATTTCGAGTGCCACCTTATCGATCAATCTGATCGGCTCATTCTGTCTTGGGGCTCTCATGGCTGGGTTTTCACTGGGCCATGCTTCGAAGGAAACCGTGCATTTGTTGGGTATCGGCCTACTTGGTTCATTCACGACCATGTCCGCGTACGCACTCCAGACAGTTGAGATCAGCAACTCTTCCGGCTTCACCTCCATGGCAATCTATGTTGTCTTGACATCGCTGGGATGTCCGTTGATGGCGCTGTCAGGTTGGAAACTCATGTCAGTATTCACATAACGACGATTCCCCGACTCCGTAGCGCTAAAACTGATCACTTCCTCCGGATCTTATGGCCGAACTGAGGGCAGTGAATCATGATGCCAAGACCAACAAGGAAATCTCAGGCATAGACATGCCTGTGATAGGACTCGGGGTTTGGATGATGAATCAACCCGGTGAGTGCCTTCAAGCGGTGACAGATGCAATATCAATCGGCTATAGATTGATCGATACAGCGAGGGCGTATGGTAACGAAAAGGAGGTCGGACAGGCTGTCAGGGACTCCAGCGTACCAAGGGATGAGATAACCGTCGTCACTAAGTTGAGGAGAGTGCATGCAGTTGGTTATGAGTCTACGATCGAAAACTGCAGACTCAGTTTGGAATTGTTGGGTTTGGAATATATCGACCTCTACCTGGTCCACGCTCCACCGGAGGACCCAACTGCAAGAGAGCCCGTTTGGAGGGCGATGGAGGATCTTCTTTCTGAGGGGATGGTGAGATCAATCGGGGTGAGTAATTATGGTCTCCATCATCTAGAACATCTCAAAAGGTATGCTCGTGTACTGCCATCTGTTAACCAAGTTGAGTTAAATCCCTGGATTCAGAGAAGAGAATTACATCAGGCAACTAGGGATATTGGAGCTCTGACGATGGCATATTCCCCATTGGCAAGGGGGCAAAAAGCACAGGATAGACAACTGGAATCTATGTGTGAGGGCCTGGGATTCACAGCTCCTCAGGCAGCAATCAAGTGGTGCATTGATAATGGGGCAATTGTTATCCCAAAATCCAGCCATCCAGGGAGGCAACTTGAGAACTTCCAATCCATGGATGTTGATCTCTCAAGAATAATCGATGAAATGAACAAGTTAGATTCCAATCATGTCTCTGGATGGGACCCGACGGTGGAGCCATGAGTGGCAAGAGGGACCCAGAAACAATCGAGGAGGAACTCGAACTAATTGCAGAGGCTATCAGGTTGGGAATAGATCCCTTTCCACCAAGACGAGAGCGTAACCGGGTGATGCGGCTGACTCTGGGTTGGTTCATGATCGTGATAATGATTTCATGGGTGTCCCAGTTTCTTTACAGGACCCTTTGAGTTGAAAGGGAAAAAAGAAATGATGGAACCCCCTCCGGTGGACCATGGCGAAATATATGTATTCAGGAAACTACACCTCGAAGGGTGCTGCTGGGTTATTGAATGACGGAGGCAAGGCAAGGCACGAGGAGGCCGAGAAAGCCGCCGCTTCCATGGGAGGCTCCCTAGAGGCATATTACTGGTGTTATGGGGAAATGGACTTCATGATGATAATCAACCTACCATCCGAAGAGATGGCAATCAAATTCTCACTACACGTCGGTGCCTCAGGCGTCTTCAACGGCAAATTGACTCCTTTGATTACAGTGGACACCATGGAAGCCGCGACCTCCACAGAACTTCCGTTCATCAGACTACCAGGAGAATGAGGCCCCCTTGTCGGCGGCGTGTCTATCGCCAACTCAGGATCTCTTTGTCAAATGCCCAGAGTCTCGGACGAACCAAATAGCCTCATCATGGTAGTCCCGCCCGGATTCGAACCAGGGTCATGGCATCCAGAGTGCCATATGATGGACCACTACACTACGGGACTTCTGGTAGTCGGTGAGTGGTTCTGTATTTCAACGAACCCATGTCAGTAGGTCCCCATCATCCACGGAATCTGGTCATTATCTCTTCGTGCCTTTCCCTGCTGGGGCGCAGCATGTCCTCGCTTAGGTCGCACAGAGGCGTATCGATGAGGCCCTGATCCTCGTCTGCAGTCGGCATATCCGTGTTGTGATGGAGCAATCCTGTAATGTGTTTCTTGTCCACTTCCGCCATGTGGAGTGCTGATATTGCGGCAGTTGGGTCCGTGTAATCATATTCGGTGGATAGCGTCTCCAGCCTCAGCACGCTGCCATCGAAAAGCTCCACGTCCTCGAATCCACCTTCAGGAATGTCCACCTCGTTCATAGGTTGGAAATGATGGATGTAATCGACGCCGTGCAGCTCTTCAGTCTGGGTCTTGACATACCCGTACGATTTGTAGGACTCATCGTTATTTGCAAATGTGACGCACGGAGAGATAACATCGATCACAGCCATGCCGTTGTGGCTTAGTGCAGCTTTCATCAAAGACGTAAGCTGTTTTTTCGCTCCAGAGAAGGAGCGGGCCACAAATCCACAGCCCAAGTTGATGGCCAACTTGCACATGTCGATGGGAGGCTGTTCGTTGGGTGCTCCCTTTCGCTTCTTGGACCCCTTCTCAACTGTAGCGGAATACTGTCCTTTGGTGAGGCCGTAGACGCCGTTGTTTTCGATGATGTAAACCATGTTCAGATTCCTGCGTATAGCATGGATGAACTGGCCGATGCCTATGCTTGCTGAGTCACCATCGCCCGAAACACCGAGGTACACTAAGTCCTTGTTGACCATGTTGGCACCAGTGGTCACTGATGGCATTCTACCGTGGACTGTGTTGAATCCATGAGATTGGCCTAGGAAATATGCTGGCGTCTTGGATGAACAGCCTATCCCGCTCATCTTTGCTATTCTACTGGGCTCTATGCCATTTTCCCAGCAGGCTTGGATTATGACTCCGGAAATTTGGTCGTGTCCACAACCGGGACAAAGAGATGATGGCCCCCCTGTGTAGTCGCTCTTGGGCCTGTCAATAACATTGAGTTTGATCACTTTGCTCATTGTGCCCTCTCCTTCAGAACCTCTAGTATTAGTTCGGCATATATTCTTGCTCTTGGTGGCATACCGTCAGAGTAAGCCACGCTCGATATTTTTGGTACTAGGTTTATTGGGAGCTCTTTCCTCAACACTCCGTAGAGTTGCCCATCTCTGTTTATCTCTAGGACTATCACCCTATTGTGTCGTTCGATGAAGGCCTCAATGTCAGGGTGAAGGGGCACAGCCCTTACTCGGCACTGGCTCACTTTCAGGCCAGTTTCTTCGATGATGTCGTCGATTTCTTGTATTGAGTTTTCCATTGATCCCATGTAGATGATCCCCACATCTTGTTCGGCTTCCTCACGGATCACCGGCCCAGGCAGGTGTTTCCTAGCGTTGAATAATTTCCTCTTCAGGCGCATCATCAGTTTTTGATACACCTCTGGATCCTCACTGTATATTCCATCCTCATCATGACCGGTTCCCCTGTATAATATGGGGTCTAACCCAGAACCTGGTAGCGTTCTGTAGGGAATTCCATCTCCGTCGACATCCCTGTATCTGCCATAGTTTTCGATTGCGGCCATCTGATCGGCTGATCGGACGACTTTGCCTCTGTCTATTGGCTGGTCTGGATATTCAAAGCCACTGCAGACCCAGTTATTCATTCCCAAATCTAGGTCTGAGAAACCGAAAACTAAGGTCTGGAACCTCTCGGCATAATCGAAGGCCTTCCATCCGAACTCGAAGCACTCCTCGACAGTACCTGGGATGAGGACAATATGTTCGGTATCACCATGGCTCGCCTCTCGAAGGAGGTTCAAATCCCCCTGTTGTGTTCTCGTAGGCAGCCCCGTGGAGGGCCCAACCCTGTTGACGTCCCAAATCACGCCTGGAACTTCTGCAAAGTATGCCAACCCGATGAATTCGGACATCAATGAGATGCCTGGGCCAGAGGTACATGTCATCCCCCTGCCTCCAGCCCAGCCTGCTCCGAGAACCATGCCTGCTGCTGCCAACTCGTCTTCGGCCTGCACCACGGCGCAGGTTGACATGCCGTCTTCTGTCTCTCTCAATTGTGGGAGCCAGTGAATTATGCCCTCTGCAAGGGACGAAGAGGGTGTGATGGGGTACCACGATAGCATGTTGACTCCTCCGTAGATCGATCCAAGGGCGGCAGCTTCGTTCCCGTCGATGAGGAATGTGCCCTCTTTCTTCTGTCGAGCTTCAACAATGTGTGGACTTTCCCATGTGATTGCCTCTTCGGCCATCTTCCTGCCTTCCTCTATGGCTCTAAGATTGACTTCCACTGCCGTTTTCTTTCCTTTGAACTGCCTATTGACGGCCTTTTCAAGGGCGACCTGATCTATTCCAATCAGGTGCTGGATGATCCCGACGTAGTACATATTGGCAATCATCTTGGCCATTTTGGGATTTATTCCGCGTGCAAGCTTTGTCATCGGTAGCCCAAAAACTAGGCAATCATCGCGTTCAACTGGTAACTTCACATTCTCGTTATAGATGATAATAGAACCAGATTCGATTTTTTCTATATCCTTGAACCAGGTATCCGCATTCATCAGGATCTGGATGTCGGTTTTGTCCCCGGGAGCCTGGTACCCCTGATCCGAAGCACGAATGATGAACCAGGTGGGGAGCCCAGAAATATTGCTTGGAAATAGGTTCTTTCCACTGACTGGAACCCCCATCTCAAACATTGAGTTCAGGAGAATAAGGTTGGATGATTGGGATCCAGTCCCGTTGGCAGTTGCGACGTTGATTACGAAGTCGTTTATTGATACATCCATTTCGGGAATACACATCCTTGCAAGCGTACATCAGCAGTGCGAGCGGGCCCTCGCTGTTGCATGAGGGACTTGAGTATTCCTGTCTCATAAACGATTCCAATACGAGAAAAATTCCAATCTCATCATCCGTCATCTTTTCATTCCAGACACCAGCCGAACGGCCATGCCCTCTACCACTGTGAAGAACGCCGTTGCAAAGTCAAAAGATCTGATGGAAGATGGTGATTATGCTGCAGCCCTGTCTATCCTGAGAGACTCTTGGGATAGCAAACTAAGCAAAGGGGATCAAATGTTGCTTGTAAGAACCGCGGGACTAGTCCACATGTCACGAGGTCAAAATGACGAGTCGGTTAGGAGGCAGGCATGGAAGGAATCGAGGAAGAGCTTTGAGCGCGCTCAGAAAATAGACCCAGGAAACAAGGAGACTCGAAAACAACTGAATGCCCTGATGTCCATGATGGACGAGGCCAACATACAAGTCGGTAGGGGATTCTCTATATTTGCAAATGGCGAGCCCACTCCTTTTGGGTTGTTGGCCATGTTCCTATCGGGTATCGTTCTACTAGCCGTGTTCGGCCAAGGGCGCGACTTGATTGCAGGGTGGGGTGATGATGACACTCCAGTCTCTCTTGAGGGGGACACCGTCAAGTTCACTGTAAGTTATTACCCCCAAATCGGAGGTCAGAAGGTCACCAGTGAGATTGACATTCAACTATACGCAGATCTGGCGCCCTCGCACGTTTCCAGTTTTCTCCAACATGTAGAGGCCGGGTTCTATGACCAGACAACCTTCCACAGGATAATTGATGATTTCATGATACAAGGGGGGGATTTTGAGAATTCAGATGGAACAGGCGGATATGCTGCGAGTTTCTATGGGTATTGCAATGGCCAACAGGAGGCTAATGCAGGAGCCTGCTCCTACACTCAATACACACTGCCAGATGAAGCAGACAATGGACTCCAGCACCAGCCTTGCACTATCTCGATGGCCAAGACCAGCTCCCCGAACACAGGTGGCAGCCAATTTTTCCTAATCCCGGAGGACAGCACTCCAAGTTGGCTCGATGGTCAACACACCGTTTTTGGCACGATAATTGCCGGATGCGAGGCGGTCACCAGCATCAGCGAGGTTCCAACGGGCAGTAATGATCGACCGACAAATCCAGTAAATCTAGAATCAGCTGTATTGCTGTGATACGATTCTCCCGGCACCTTCAATTGCCACCTTCCGGAGGGGATGTATGATGGGCGACACCTTGCCGTTTGATTCGATGAGGATGTTCGAGAAGTCTGACGGCTCGACGTCTCGTTTTGCGTCGATACAGGCACTAGAAGAGGCAGGACTGTGCGTTATTGACGACCTGCCCTATACTATCCGCATATTGTTGGAGTCTGCACTAAGGCTTTGCGATGAACGATCAATTAACTTAGAGGATATCGAAAATATCGCGTCTTGGAGCCCCGACTGCGAGAGGAGCGAGATACCCTACAGGCCCAGCCGAGTATTGCTACAGGACTTCACAGGGGTCCCTGCAGTGGTCGATATCGCGGCGATGCGGGATGCCATGGTCGAGATGGGCGGAGATCCAAACAAGGTTAATCCTAAGGTACCTGTTGATCTTGTCATCGATCACAGCATACAAGTGGATGCGTCAGGATTGGTCCCCAATGCACTGGAACTCAACCTTGAGTTTGAATATCATAGGAATATGGAGCGGTATTCATTCTTGAAATGGGGACAGTCGTCCTTCTCTAATTTTCGTGCGGTGCCCCCTGGTCGAGGGATAGTTCACCAAGTAAATCTAGAATGGATAGCGTCTGTCGCCCGCGAAGAAAATGGAATCTGGTTGCCTGATTCTTTGGTCGGTACTGATAGCCACACCACAATGATCAACGGATTGGGAGTGTTAGGTTGGGGAGTAGGAGGCATTGAGGCCGAGGCGGTTATGTTGGGCCAACCAATATACATGCTTCTCCCCGAGGTGGTTGGAATGGAATTAACCGGTTCCCTCAAACCAGGCGTCACCGCGACGGATATGGCACTCAGGATTGTTGAAATGCTGCGGGAACATGGGGTAGTCGGTCGATTCGTTGAGTTCTTCGGCAATGGATTGGATTCGTTGAACCTTCCAGATAGGGCCACCATCGCGAACATGGCCCCTGAATACGGGGCAACTTGCGGTTTCTTCCCAGCAGACCAAGTCACACTGGACTACCTGGTATCATCGGGGAGGGATCCCTCAGGAGTGGAGGACATAGGACGCTACCTGCGGGCGAATTCCTTGTTCAGGCACGAAACCTCAACAACACCAAAATTCACATCGACGATACATCTTGACCTATCTTCGGTGGTATCGTCAATGGCTGGTCCAAAGCGACCACAAGACAGGGTCGAATTGGCGGTAATGAGGGATCATTGGAGGGAATCACTGACAGCACCATTGGGGCACTCTGGTCACGGATTGGACAACGCTGATATTTCCGAAACTCAGCAACTTGAGGAAAGGGGCACTATCCTCAGCCATGGTTCAGTGGTAATCGCCGCAATCACCAGTTGTACGAACACCAGCAATCCGTCCGTGATGATAGGAGCTGGACTACTGGCTAGGAATGCCATCAAGGCAGGGCTTTCAATCAAGCCATGGGTCAAACCCAGCCTGGCACCCGGCTCTAGGGTAGTGACAGAATACTTGGAGGCGGCGGGTTTGGATGAGGACCTCGCACATTTAGGATTCAACACGGTTGGTTACGGTTGTACGACATGTATAGGGAACTCAGGACCCTTGGATGAGGACATAGAACAGGCAATAGACCAGGGAGACCTTGTAGTAGGCAGCGTACTATCCGGAAACAGAAATTTCGAAGGTAGGGTGCATGCCAAAGTCAAAGCCAATTATCTAGCGAGCCCCCCCTTAGTCGTCGCATATGCAATCGCAGGCCATCTTGATTTTGACTTCTCTTCCGACCCAATGGGATTTGACAGGGACGGCCAGCCTGTGTATTTGAGGGACATCTGGCCATCAGATCAGGAAATCGGTGACGTGGTATCAAAGGCCATTTCTCCTCAGATGTATCGTGATCGATACTCAGACGTCTTGTCCGAGCCACGCTGGGAGGCTATTCCTGCCCGGGACTCTGAATTGTATGAATGGGATCCAAAATCAACATACGTCAGGAGACCCACCTTCTTGACCGACATCCCCTCGGAAATTGAGCCTATTAAGCCGATCACGGGCGCTCGCGCGCTATTGGTTTTAGGAGACAGTGTCACGACGGATCACATCAGTCCTGCAGGAGCATTCTCGGTTTCTTCACCTGCTGGAGAATACCTTCAGGATCACGGATTAGAAAAGACTGAGTTCAATTCATACGGCAGCAGACGCGGAAACCACGAAGTTATGATGAGAGGGACATTTGCCAACGTCCGAATCAAAAACAAATTGGCTCCAGGTACGACCGGGGGATTCACGACCCATATCCCATCTAACGAGGTCTTATCCATTTTCGACGCTAGTGTGAGGTACAAAAATGAGGGAACTCCTCTGATCGTTATCGCGGGTAGCCAATATGGAACAGGAAGTAGCAGGGACTGGGCGGCTAAAGGACCACTTCTGCTAGGGGTAAAGGCAGTAATCGCAACGTCGTTTGAAAGGATACATAGGTCCAATTTGGTCGGGATGGGAATACTCCCGCTGACATTCACGGAGGGACAAGGGCCTGATGAAATCGGCCTCGACGGTACGGAGTCTTTCGACATTCCATCCCATCTTGCCACAAAGCCTGGACAGATCATCCCGATAATTGCCAGAAACAAAGCAGGCGGATCAACCAGCTTCGAAGCCAAGGTCAGGCTTGATACACCTGTTGAAGTCGAATACTTTCAGAATGGTGGAATCCTTCAAACTGTACTCAGGGGTTTGGCAAAATAGGAGGTGCAGCTTTGAAATCCAGACTAGTGTTCAGGCATGATGGCCATGAGATCATCGCGGTTATCGAGGGCCCTCAGGCGTGGGTGAAACATTTCTCTGATCAAATAGGCCTGGGCACAGACTCTGGTTGGATGATTGAGCTAACCCATGGGAAAGGAAAGGACCCACTGAGGCCCAGCAGCGATGAACCAATCTTGCCCGGCCCACCACCTGATCCATCGAGAATACCAGCGGTAATCCGTGAAATTGGTTCCTTTGATCCTGCACAGAATCAGGATGCCAATGGGCCCCCGGATCTCGATGAAAATGAGCTGAAAATTTTTATCTCTGAGATGCCAGAGCCGCAAATCCCTCCAGACTCGATATCAATGGACCCGCTTACTGAGGAGTGGCTGAGGCTCGTAATGGCGATCGTCATCACTGAACACGGTCTTTCATCAATAACCCCGCAGAAGATAGCCGACCTGCTTTCGGAAAGGACGGCCCTTGACGAAATTGCCGTCAGCCTAGCATTGAAGCGTTTGTGGGCCTCTGGAAAGGTGGACAGAATTCTAACAGATGCAGGTCATGAGTATGCTCCTTCCCCCTCTTGGATACAGGTGTACAGAGATTAACAACAAGACCCAGCATCGCGCATTTGTTGGTAAATAATAAGAGACCATTGCTACTCCGGCGAGCCATGCGCAGCGCAGGCAAGGCGAAAGGAAATGAGAATAGGAGAGTCAAGGCGATCACTCTAGTCGCCATGATGGTATCCATGACAATGCTTAGTATGATTCCAGCAGCTAGTGCCTCCCAGATCACACAATATGCAGTTCAGAGGGATCCTCATTACGTTGACACAGGGGACTTAGACTGCGATGGAGACAACGACATCGTTGCGTCTAGCAGCATGGGCTTTTACCTCACGTCTATGTTCAACGACGGCTCCGGAGGCTTCCCTGACAGACAAGACATATTCATCGCAGGTGGAGTGGGAGATTCCCAACGACAAAACATATTCCAGACTGCAAACAGCCAACAAATCCAGATCGCCGACATAGACGGCGACCAAATGCCAGACATCGTTTATTTCCAAGAGAATGTTAGATTCGTGGGAGAAACCTTCGTCAGACCTGCTAACCTAACGGTTATTTGGGGCGAGTGTAACAAGAACACCCATCAATGGGATCGTGACATCATCGAAATCCCCTCGCACCCATTTAGCCAAGGCATGGATGTTGGCGACATAGACGACGATGGCGATGATGACATCGTTCTTGCAACCATGACCCCCGACGGTGGCCAGACTTACGTAGAAGTGTTCAAGGGGCCAGATCCAGGCCCGCAAGCAGATCAGACGATCCTCGTTCCCGCCCCGACTTATGGCCATTACAGCTACATTGAGTTGGGACAATGGGGTGAGGATCTAGCACAAGACCCCATCACTGGGCAAACTCTCCCCGGTGAATGCGAAGACCTCGATCTTTGGGTCTTGAGGACTCCGAGATTCAATCCCGGAGCCGGTTATTCCGTGGGCAACTATGACAACATGACCGTATTGGAATTTGATTGCGTCACTGGCTTGTATGCTGATCCAAACGTTGGAGGATCTGCAGCCGCTGCTGTCCACGATTTCACCCTAGATGCCGAGCATGGATATGAGCTTGAGATCGATGTGGAGGATACGGACGGTGACGGAATCGTCGACATGGTCGCTGCAGTTGATGGTATAGAAGGTAGAATCAGCTATGCAACCCGATCCTCCGTTGGATCAAATTGGGACACAAGGAATTACATCAATTTAGGAAACTATAAGGGCGCCTCAATCACGATTTCAGACGTCAATGGTGATGGAAAAATGGACTTCTTCATACCCACTGAACTGACTCTGACACGACTACAGGACTCGTCCTCCAGAAACCAAACATACACGACTGTTGAGAACCTTAGAGAACTTAACAGCGTGGAGATCATCCTTTCCAACGGTCAGGGGACTGGATACCTCTCCCCAATTTCCTTCGACGTAGGCAGAAGACCGACGGTCGCCGCTCCAGCACAACTCAAAGGAGATGACACTACCGCCCAGGAAATCATAATCGGGCAGAGAGACTACTCCTACCGATTTGGGAGCGGAGCCATGTGGATGGACAGCCTTGGTTGGCCCGGAGCAGGAGATTTCCTGTCGGTGCTCACGCTTGACAACCAAGATGTCGCAATCGATGGATTAACGATCGCACCCGCTTCTACAGACCCCTCCACTGGAGATGCACAACTCGGCGAGGGTACTAGATTCGTTAACGTCACTCTGATGAACACTGGCCTAAACCCAGTTAGTGGATCAGTGGACCTCGACCTCGCAGTGAAGGAAGTCGTCGGCGGGGTAGACACATTGGTGTATTCCAACGATTTCGATGGAAACGAGGACACAACAAACTGCGCTGGTTGTACTTGGGCAGGGGCATCATACACCTCTGACTTCGCCCCAGGAACATCTTGGCACGCTGAGACGGGTTCAACCGCTGCAACTGAAAACGTGTCCACCTACGAGGCTGACCATAATCCAACAAACTACATGTGGGCAGGACTCGACTACAATGGTACTGCTGAGAACAACTCGGGCTACTTCAACAACATGGATGAGGCTTTCATCCTAGAGGACGTCGATCTAACTGGGGCCGATGCGGCATTCCTCGATGTCTCCATATTGTGCAGCGTGGCATTCACGAACCTCTTCCTTTCAGAGCCGTACGTCGTTCAGGAGAGATGGCTGTATGAAGACTCTTGCGGCATCGAGGCCTTCTCTGAGGGGCGTGGATGGGAGAGTGTCTGGTTCCAGGGCGGCTACGACTTAGACCGATACTTCAACATCCTCCAATTGAACCAAGATCCAGAGTTGGAAATAAAGAACTTCGCCATATATCCACAATACGTCACTGAATGGACGAACTACACAGAAGGCGGTGATGAGGATGAAGACGCGAACACACTAGATGCTATCGATCTCACTCCCTATGCGGGGGAGGTGATTGACCTTAGATTCAGATTCAGAAGCGGCCTTTACGGTTCTGTGGGAACAACGGACACCTCGTATGATACTGGGCTCGATGGTTTCGCATTCGATAACATCACCATCATAAAGAGAAACACGATTTTCGGACAAGAACAATCAATCTCGCAACAAGTGAGCTTCCAACCCCTTGCAGCAGGTGAAGAGAGGGAAATCACCCTGTCAGCAGACTTCTTGGATAACACAACCTACTACATTAGCGCTGGATTGACCAATTTCAACGGATTCATAGACCAGGATCCTATCAATGATGCATTAAAGTTCCAGACCACTGTCAAGAACCTCTATGACCCGGGACTAGCGGCAGATCCATTCGTCGATTTCGAACCAGGAGTTCGCTACGCATCTGCAGAGTACCCTATCGAAATCATGGTCCAGAACTTTGGGAACACCATTACAAATTGGACCACAGAGGCAGAAATATTCAATGCATTACCCGATTTGACAGCAATTGAGGACTTCTCGGGAATCAACCCAATCTGGTCCGATGATGGAAACGATAACGGAACAAGACTGGATGATTCCACCACTTCGAACCAAGTTCTTCCCCAAAATCAAGGTGTCTTCAAGAACTACGCATACTGGCTGGGTGATCCTGATGTGGGCTACGGCGATGATTGGAACGAACCAATGTCCGTAGGGCCAGTCGGAGTCGGCCAAACCGATTCTGACTATTCCTACGTATCCTGGGACTACTACGCAGAAGGGGACTATCTCGTTGATCAATACGGTAATATTCAGACAGTGAGAGACCAAGCCGCACTGTTCATAGAATGGACGAAACAAGGTCAATCATACAATGGGCTTGTCCAAGGATCATGGGTAGATCTTAACGAAAATGGCATCCAAAGGACGAATCCTGAAGATCCGCAGTTCCATGCTTGTGAAGATTTCGACAACGACGGCAACTACGACGAAGCTGAGTATTTCGGAGACTTCGGAGATCGGGGGTACTACACTTGGTTCGACTCGGAGCAAATCGTAAAGTCGGTCGTGCTGGATCTCACGCACATCGTCCTTGAGAACAGGACATCAGATGAAGCGTTCCAATGGAGGGATGAATGTACTTCGCTGGAAGGCTCAGAAGTCACTCTCACATGGAGGTTTATCTCGAACGGAGATGGCATTAATGGAAACGCTGGTTTAGCCGGCTTTGCAATCGACAATATTCGATTTGAGGAATTCACATTCGAAGATGACGGCAACTACAGTGTGGAGGTCAATGGCCTCGACTCCCAAGAGAGTCAAGTCGTGAACCTCGGAACTCACGACTTCGACTCAGGGCTGTACAGGATCGATGTTCGAACAATTTTCGACAACAACGATCCAACACAGAAATGGTACAATGCTGAGGAGGTTAATCCAAGCAACAATTTCTCCAAGGTCCAATTCAGCATAGATAGCGCAGAGATAACCCTTCTACAGCCTAATGTACTCGATTGTGTTGGAGATGTGACTTATGAGTGCGTTTATCCCATCAGTCCGACCTCGGCTCACACATTCTCTTTGCCAATACTCAACGGTGTGATTGAGGGCGTTTACGAGGTGACTATGTCAGTCGTCGACACAACCACTGGCCAAATGGTCTGGCAAGCAACCTCGGACAACGGCCCATTCGACTTGGTTCCGCATCAGCGAGACTTCGCGAATTGGACCCTAGGAAGTAATGCACAAATAGGGTCAACTGGGATGTTCAACTCTTGGGAGTCAGGAAGGGCCTACAACCTGAGTTGGAACGCTAAGCTAGTCTCGGACGACTCAGAAAATGGAAACAAGAGATACTTTGACATTACATTTATGGACGATATTGATGTAGCCATACTCTCCAACCCAACCGATCAGAATCGACTCCAGAGAGTCAAGTCTGACTTGGAATCAATGGGAATGACCTACACTCAGTTCCGAACTAGTGAGTGGGAAGACTATGTCACTGAAGATTGGACAGGGGTCTACCACAAGGTACTACTTCCGTGGCAGACGGATTACAATGCTGCATACGGAGATTATTACCAGAAGCTCAGCGAGGTTAGAACTAGTGGCCTTTCAGTGATAGACGTCCTAGACAATTTCATGGTCAATGGTGGTACACTCCAAGTCCACTTGGGCCCCTACAGGAATGACTACGTCCCAGATAATCTGCCATTCGGGATGGACATTCAGGAGAGGAATCCGGCCAACTCATCAATTAGATTCGACTATGATGATGTTCGAGTGATCGACAGATATCACCCACTCCTTGGAGGAGTTGACCTGACTGCGTTGCAAGGGGTCCACGGTGGACAATATGTCGCCATGTCTGGCCTGGACATTTCACAGGTCCTCCCGAATCAAGTTCCTGCTGCTTGTGGTGGCAGGATATCTGATCCATTGGGCACCTTCCACAGCCTGCTGGGTAGCATGGAATACGGCTCACAGTCTCTGTTGAGCCTCTGCAATAGAGGCAATGGCGGCATGATAGTCACAACAATGGATGTCGAGAATCCCAGCTTCTCCGAGCCTTATGGGGGCCAAACCATGCCTTTGCTATCGAACATGCTCGGCTACTCAGTGACCCCATATCCATTCGATTTCGGAATTGCAGGCGACACATTTGACCTAACAATAAACGGAGTCTCTCCCTCTATCAACACGGTCACTAAGGCCTACAACACGGTCTACATCAAATCTAACTCAGAACTGCAATTCAGTTATGTCTCGGATGCGACTGATTTGATCGCAGACTGGACCCTAGAGCCTGGTGGCGAAGACGCCGTGACAGGTTGGAATAGTGAGATAGTGGATCCAGGTGAATTTTCGCACGTCTCACAGTCCTCCGCGGAGATACCCACGTTGGGATCGTTCTGCGTTGAAAGCACACTGTCCTCGACTGGTTGCTTCATCGGCGCTGAATGGCTCTTGACCCTGTACCTCCACGATGCTGAAGGCCACACTAGAATGACGTACGTACGACTCATCACAAATGATACTCTTGCCGATGAGTCCGATCCAACGGCCTCCATCAAACTCGTCGAGGACTCACTGACTGATGAGTACGTGGAAGACGACGGAACCAAGACCGTGGCAGGCACAGATTGGGATGTGCGTAGAGTTAGGCTAACCCCAACTGGCGACATAACCTTGTCTTTCTCAGGGGCGGAAAGTAACGACGCAGATGCTCCAGAAGGAGAAAGCGGCATCCAGATGTATTCATGGAGGGTCTATTTCGATTACCCAGTCACATCCCAACCTAGCCTTGATGGCCATGTTTTCGACATACCCGCCACTGCCGGTGGAGACTCCTTCAGCTACACCTTTAGGAACGTCACCAGCGACGGCACACTCGAGAATCAGATAAGGCTCGAATTAATCGTGTATGACAAAGCAGGGAAGTCCTCCTCAAAAGCAAGGATGTACTTCGTAGTTGTTGGAGAGGATTTCGGAGACGAACCACCTGTCGTGACATTTAGTTCTCCAAAGCCAAATGACTCCCAGACAGAAGATCGAGTCACAATCAGCGGAACCGTCGTCTCAGGAGCGGAGAATTCCGACGTTAGGATACAGGTTGCCCTAGCAGATTCTCTGATTCTGGACCTGTCGCCAACGCCCAAGGCTACTCAGAAGCAAATTGGCAAATACAACGAAACAGGTTTACTGGGAGATGGCTCTACCTTCTCAATAACCCTCGATATCTCCGACCTATACTCAGAGAGTGAGGGAGTACTCTCAACGGTGTACATTCGGGTAATCGAAGGAGATGGACAAAGATATTCCATAAGCACGAGTGAGGACATTTACCTTCTCAAGCGAAGCAGCGATCCGTGCGTAAGGGATCCCTCAGCTGCAGGTTGCGATTCAGGCGCTCAGGGCATCGGCCTTGTCATCCCTGTGGTCGGCGGTTTACTCCTGGTTCTCGCAATCGCAGGAGTGACTCTAGCCATGAGGGGTAGGACAAGAACTTCTGTCACTGACGAGATACAATCCTTCCAAGGAGTACAGGATTTGGATCCCGTAGAGGCATATGTTCAGCAGATGGTAGGCCAGGGGTATCCCGAAGACTATGCAAGGCAATACGCACAGGACTACTATGCGAACCTCAACAAGAAGTAAAGACTTCATTTAGGTATAAACTCTGTTGACCATTTACGGGAAATACGCTGTCCTCCGGCAACGATTTTTTCGTGTCGCTCAAGCCACGCAGGTGGGCGATAAGTCAACATCTTCTTGTAAAGCCTGCCTCCCCTGATATCCTCAGAAATGCAAGTCTTACCCGATGCCATCTCTATGTCAAGAGCCCGATCAAGATCGGTGGCATTTCGGTTCATCCATCTGAAGAGTGGTTCTGAGGCACGAGTCAGCCCATAGAATGCGATGAGTATGGTCATGAATGTGGCAACCTGTCCCCCTGCACCATAGGAGGAGAGGGAAGCAGAGGCGACGAAACCTATCATGAAAACGAATGGCGCGATCATAAAAAACAGAAAATACGTTTGGGATATAGGCTTCTGATTTCGAAATTTACTTATCTTGCCCCATTTTTGATCGTTGGGGTCCTGGGGCCTGAAAATATCAGTTTTATTTTTTTTCATTGCATCATGCAAACTCCTTCGGACATCCTCCAATCTTCTCTTTTGTGAGGTGGATAGAGATGCCCCTTCGAGTGATAATATTTGATCGGAAACTTGCGACGCCTTATCGTAATCGCCGTATCTGGCCAAAATAGAGGCTTGTTCTATAAACGGAACAGGAGATTCTGGATTTACCTCCATGTAATTTGACCACCATTCGAGGGCATCTTCCAACATACCAAGGTGATCAACAAGTATCAAGCCCCCTAATGCCCACGCCTCATCCATTGAAGGATCGCATTCAACCGCCGATCTGAGACACCTAAGAGCATTCGCAGACTGAGAAAGGGTCGGATCAATTGGCTTACCGCGGCTCCTAGGGGGTAGATTGAGGTCTGCTGCCTCGACCCAGAGCAGAGCGTTATCGGAGTCTACTTCGAGTGCGTCTTCAATCATCCTGAGAGAATCCTCTCTAGACTCGTTGTTCCTGACTTCGGAAATCCATTCCGAGTTATGCTCTTTGTCAGCCATCGTCCCGCGGAGACAAGCACATACAATGAATGCTCCTATCTCTGAGGTTTCCTACGAGCTCTCTTCTTTCCTCTATCTGACTGATTGTACGAGTTCCTTCGTGTTCTCTTGCCCCCTGGTGATCGCCTATTCTTCCTGGGATTGGATCCATGGCCATGTTTCTTGTATCCAGATTCTCTGTCCTTGCTCAATCTATCGGAACCACGCTTCTCGTTTGTTCTCCTGCTTTCCGGCCGCCTCTCGTTACAATTCGTACATCTGCCTGTTCTGGAATTCAAGGTTCGGCACTTGCCACAAACCCATGTCGGGAGGACTCTGTTCGCTGTTCCATTTTTTCTGTGACCACCTTTTCTGGCAACCTTGGTAATACGATTTCTCGGGCTTCCCTTGCTCTTATTACCAAATTGCCCCTTTTTTCCTGCAGATCTAAAAATCTCTACAGGCGCACCCGTCGCTGAGGCAGGATCAATCCTTTCTGAAAGAACGACGTGAATCAATCCGGAATTCACGCTCCCGATAACTGAGTCAACACGTCCAATCTTTTGGCCCCCCTCGATCTGTACCGCCCAACCCAAACCAGGAGGGTTCCCCTCAAAATTGACCAGAAGGCCACCGAGATGGGACATTGAGACTATGCGGCCTCTGACGGTCATGGTGCCCCTCGGTGACCCCTTCCATACATGAATGCAGCAGCAAGAATCCCTATCGAAGAGTAATAAATTGGGAAGGGAACAAACCCCACGCTGTCATCATCCCCTCGCTCTGGTATCTCTTCTGAGACATCAGATGTCAATGCTAGGGTCGAGTTGAGGCTACTCTCAGCAATTGCACACATTCCTGATGCATCACATCCACGAACGGAAACCGTGTGGAGGCCGACGTCAAACAATCTGAAATCTATAGGTCCAACAGACCATGCATTGCCAAATGCTTGAACGGTGCCGATATTCACCCCGTCAATATACATTGTAAATGTGACATCCTCCCCATCCGGGTCGCTGAACATTCCATTCATCTCCCATTCTGTCTCGGTCCATTTAGTCTCAAGGATTGATAAAATTGGGGGGGAACCTATCTTTTGAAGGGCGATTTCACTCCTCTCTGACCGCTCATGGACCCCCTCTCCTGAATATTTGAACCAGATACTGAGCGGACCTGGGGTTGCGATTCTGGCATCCCCAGAGAACATCAGCTCTGCGACAGAGTCCGAGGAGTTCAACAGGATAGCATCGTCATAGAATATTGGACTGTTACCAGACCATTCGATGCCTATGGAAAGACTCACCTGAAGGAACTCCCCGTTTGATGGGTTTTGCGTGTTTATGTCACTCAGGATTAAACTCAGGTCTTCTATGACATCTAGTGAATTGGATTGGGTGTTCACCGAGAATCCTTTCATGATAAGAAAATCCCGAACAGATGTAGTTTGACCGGAGTCATCTTCCGCTGAACATGAAATAATGTTGTAATCGGAGTCATGCCCCATTGTCACTACAATCGCCCTGGAATCAGTGACAAGATTGGTGTTGGACCCCTCCTCTAGACATGTCAAGTCTAATGATGACACCGCATCTTCATCGGAGAACCAACTTGCGATTTCATTCCATTCCGCGACTAAAACCCTGGTGGACTCCAAAGTCGATGCCATCGAGCTGTATACCCATACAGTTCCATTGTCTGGTGCAGCCGAGGTCCAGATGGGGCTCTCATCTGTCGGAGGTTGAATAGTTGTCAGGTCAAAGAATAGGTCTTCTCCGGCGGGCCAGAAAGAACTTGGCCTGTCCGGCATGATTGTGAGTACCATCCCTCCCAGTTCATCATACCCTGCGGTAGCCACAGAGGATCCGTCACCAATGCAGGAACCTCTGATTGGTGTTGGAGAGCCTCCGTTGAGGAGATCTCTTCCTTCACATTCCTCAAACATAGAGAGCCGCATCCCCTCGACATATGGTGCGTTAACAGTGTAAGTCGCTCTCGAGATGTTTGAAGTGTTCATAGCTAGGGTCAGGGTCTCGAGCGATTGTATGTTGTGCAAATCTACGGTGCCACTCAACATTAGTTCTATTCTGCACTCGTCTGGATTATTTGCGTCAGTGTCACAATCCCTGGACTCATCAGGAGCGACAGGGACCTCGTAGCAATTGGTACTACCGAAGTTGCTGCATGACCGGGCTGACTCGTGCCGTTCTGGGACCATATTCCATTCAGCAATTGAGACGCCATCTTCTACCCATGTGGCATTCCTCCAGTCAACTGCCGGACCGCCACGATGATGCTCTCCATCCCTGACTCCGACCCTTGTCATTGTGTATTCCACGCAATCTGCTGCCACGGATCGAACTGCTTCTCTCTCGTCGGATGAAAGCCATCCATCACCTCCACTCGGAATTAACCCGTCGAGCAGGTCGTCCAAAAATGTCCGGAAGTCATCTGCCATGGTTCCGTTTATCCATGCTAATGCCTCTATCTGCGCAGTGCGCCAATTATCTGCCACTGTGACGTTAAAATCAGCCCATGTGTAAGTAAAGACATCTTCAAACGAACTCTTGGAACACTGCGCCTCGAGAGAGGTACCTCCTCCAAATTGATTCATTACTATCGACTCATCTCGCAGATTGGAACGATTTTCAACCTCAGTACCATTTATGCCAACAAGTAGCAGCATCGCGATGATTGCCAGCGTAGGACCCCTGCCCATGGTACGGCAAGGAACCCCTCACACTTCACTCTATGTCTTAACAAACGGAACGCATGGATGTCAATCAGGCACTGGCATGAACCAAACGAGGCCCCATTCCCACCAGATCCAAATAGAGGATTAGGTGGGCCTAAATTAATGGCAACCATGGGAGCTGGTGATGTAGTAGTCCATTTGGATGGGGTCACCATTGGTTATGACAAAAACAAGCCATTAGCTGAAATCCCATCCTTGAAAATAAAAAACGGTGAGATTCTAGCAATTGCTGGCCCCTCAGGAATAGGCAAGTCGACACTCGTAAAGACAATCGCCGGCTTGGTTAGGCCACTGAGTGGCGATATCGAGGTATGTGGTGTAATGGCACCACGCAGGCCTGTAAGAGGGCAGCTAGGATACATACCACAACGATTAGGACTTATCCGCCATGCAAGCGTCTTCCACAATGTACTGATCGGATCTCGTGCTAAATTCTGCGGGCCGCTTGATTTCCTTGCCTCCAAACAAGCGAAAGATTGGGCCAAAAAAGCGATTGAAAAAATGGGCCTGGAACATAAGACCTGGGAGCCCATCAAACGCTTATCCGGAGGGCAACAGAGAAGGGTTGCCACAGCTAGAACACTCGCACAAAGACCGAAATTAATACTTGCTGATGAGTTCTTGAGCGAGTTGGATGAGGAAACAATGTCGAAAGTCGCAGACGCAGTTGTGGAGTATTCTCGGCAGGAAGGGGCTGCGGTAGTATTGATTGAGCACGACATCAGCCGGGCGAGAAGTATAGCTGACAGACTAGTTGTTATGGACGACGGGCGACTAAACCCATTCTTATCGGAAACAAAAACTTTGGAGGTCAAGTTATGACGGGAATGATTCGTATCAATCCAGTATTCGTGTTGCTTTCGTGTTTTTTCCTTGCCATATATCTGATGATTGGATCCGTTGAAGACTGGGGGCGACTTTCAAACGGATTGGGGAATTTACGGATCTTCTTTTTCGAGTCGTTGTGGCCTCCGGATTGGAGTATTTTTGAACCTAGATTGTACCCTGATTGTCATGCACCAGGAGGGTTATCAATAACGTGCTCGACAGCATGGATTGGTATGACAGAAACTCTCAAAATTGCCTTCATATCAACGGTTTTCGGGATGGTGATATCACTGCCCCTTTCCTTGTTGGCTGCAAACAACATAAGCACCCCGGGGCTTTCGTTAGCCACGCGGTTTCTACTGGCATCATTGAGGAGCTTACCGTCATTGATATGGGCAATATTCTTTGTTGTTCTGATAGGTTTTGGACCAATATCCGGCATCCTTGCAATGACTGTTTACACAGTAGGTTATCTGGGCAAACTTCAGTATGAGGCAATCGAGGGCATGAGTAGCCTCCCACTGGAAGCCGCTGAAGCTGCCGGCTTGGGCAGAATCGAGAAAGCAATCAATATCGTCATTCCAGAATCTGCAAATGATTTGATTTCCCAGGGCATTTTTATGTTCGAATACAACGTTCGTCACGGTTCAATCATAGGCATAGTTGGAGCAGGAGGAATAGGGTACTACATCGATCTCTATCTCGGGTTCCTGGTCTACGACAAAGTCATTGCATATCTGATACTAGTGTTCGTTGTAGTGTTGGTAATCGACTCGATATCTGTCTATGTAAGGTCGTTTTTCACAGACGATAGACCTACCAAGAAACCTACTTGGAAATCAGTATTCTTGCCAACTTGGAAATAGATACGAGGATCTAAGTTACAATGACTCGACCATTTTCCTAACGGATTCCTCTGGAGATAACTCCCCATCCAGCAAGTCACACAGGGAACTCAAGAATGGGGTATTCCATCCATTTCTATCCGCGGTATCGACAAACATCCTCGCAGCGCGGACGCCCTCGGCAACCATGGTCATCTCGTCCAAAGCCTGTTCCAGACTCTTTCCTTGACCCAATTTCTCTCCCAGAGTCCTATTCCTGCTCCGAGGACTCGTTGATGTGACATACAAATCTCCAATTCCCGCGGGCCCAAAAGCCGTGTCGGGGCTCGCACCCATCTTGGATAACAAGAATCTACCTTCATTGAAGCCCGCCTGAACCAAGGCTGCTTTCAGGTTGTCACCTCCAATTGAGTCTCTCAAACCATCGACTATGCCGCATGCTAGTGCCACAGTGTTCTTGTAAGCACCCCACAACTCTGCTCCTACAGGATCGTCTGCGGATGTCAAGATAAGGGTCTTCGTGGATAACCTTTGGGCTATTTTCCTCGCCACTGAATCATCATCGCATGCTACTAATGCGCTGGTAACTACTCCTCTTGCCACCTCAGGAGCGATTGTTGGGCCCGTCAAGACCAGGACAGGATTTGATTTGCCCTTTGATTTCAATTTCTGCTCGATGGCATTAGATATCATACCATCCTCACTTGCCTCTTCAGGTGCCAGACCCTTTGCGAGATCTAGTATGACATGCGAAGGTCTCAAATCCGGCAATACCATGTCAATTACCTCCAATATCACTCCGCTAGGGAGTGCGAAGACGAGGATCTCGGAACTATCCAATATGTCCCCATGTGCCATGGTAGCCTGTAAATTTGGCATCTCCACGCCAGGTAGGTATTTGTGATTAATGGATTCCATCATGAGTGACTCGTAAACTTCATTTTCTATGGTCCAACCAATTACCGTGTGACCATCTTCGCTCCAAATCTTCGCCAAGGCAGTGCCCCAGTTTCCCATACCGAATATCCCAATGCGCGCCATGAAGCCACCAATAACAGGGCGCAGCACAAATCCGTTATGACCTTGGTGGGGGATTTCAGGATGCCAATGTGGTAATTAGCAATTGTTAACTCGACCAAATTGATTTGAAGCTCCCATAACTAAACATTGATCCGAACTCTCGGTTGGATGTTGCTAAGACGAATGACAAGGTTACCCACTCACGGCATTGTAAAATATGGACGATGGCCCCCGTTAATTCCAAGCAGGGGTTCCCGAGCGGTCAAAGGGGCTGGGTTTAGGTCCCAGTGCGTAGTGCTTCGCAGGTTCGAATCCTGTCCCCTGCACCACACACTTACACCCCATTTTTGAGAAATAAGCCAACGGCTTGATCAAGTACCTCCCGAATCGATAACTATGCCATCACGTGACGAGGCCCATTCCTTGGACCTCAACAAGGATGGAAAAGTAGACGTGGGAGATGTGGCGCATATATTCTCCGAGGCAGAGCGTGTAAGATTAGACAGAGAGTTGGATTCCATCAGAGAGAGAAGACTTGGAGATACGCGCTTTTTCAGATGGGCAGTTGAAGACTATGTGCTCCTCTTCGGAGTTGCTTTTGGAGGATTCTTCCTCCTGCTAATAGCCACCGCAAGTACTGGTATACTTGCTGGAGACTCAGTTGCAATCGATCAAACTTTGTCAAAGACCCCGCTGGATAATGGAGGCGAGTGTATAGACAAACAGGGACAGATTTGGCTGTCAGTATTCGAAGATCATCACGATCTGAGGATTAGGTCATACAACGTTCCAGAAATCGAAACGGGCATGGTCGTGTCGTATACAAACCTGGAAGGGGTTGTTGTGGAGGAGGTCATGCGAGGGATTGGAGACCTGTCTATTGCCATTGATGGAGAGAATCTGTTGGTAGGAGAACAGACAGTTGTCGTCTCAATACTAAACTTAAGTCACAATCCAGACGCTGAGGACGAGAACATCAGCCTAGAATCCACTGAGATTTATTCCCAAGCCTTTCCGATGGAAGTGGAACATCGGGTCAAGGGATGGCTATTCTCTAAGGGCGAAGTAATTGACATTGATCTGAAGGAAACTGGGCCAAGAGCATGTCTCACCTTCAAAGATCTCGGTGAGTGGGGGTGGCTGTTGATGGCAGCCGAATGGGCCGGGGGAAGAGAGACAGCCATGCTTACAGGTGGGAGCGGAGGTGTTCCTGCTTGGTGGATGGCATTCGTGTCTCTTGGAATGTCAATCGTATTTCTGTACATCCAATATCCCCTGATGCATAAAATGTATCACCGAGAAGGCGAGGAAGCACTTAACAAAAAACAAGTCAAGAGGCTCATCTCTAGGATTCTCGAAAGATCTCAAGATGAGGCCACGATAGAAATCGATTTTGAGCTCCTCAGGATGCAAGAAAGATCGATCTCTATCGACGTTTTCGTTCCTTATGTCCTAAAACCTCGTAGTATCATGACTACAACGGACGTAAGGTCGATTCTAATGCGAGACCTACTTTCAGAATTTTCGATTTTCGGTGAGATGAGGCCGCTTCAACTAAGGGTACAATCAATCAATGCGAATAAAACAGGGGAGCAGATACTATTGGGCGAAGACCTGACAATGGAGGGATTCGATCCAACAATTGTTGTTGATGACTACAGGCCCTTCTTCGAATCCATATCCATCGTTGGTACCATAGAAGATTCCGCGAGGCCAGTTATCCAAGAATTACTGGACGAATATGACCTTGCAGACGAAGGAACCCTCGTTTCTGCAGACGATAGGGCGGTCTATGTCAGAATGATATATCGACCCCGAATTAGATTTAGTTATTTTTTATTCCCACGAAACTTCATTGAGATAGAGAATAGTCTTTCTGACAGACTGAATAAAGGGCTTTCCAGTTTATTGGAAGGTAGAAAAGTGGTTGTCAGCGCCAGAAATTTGAGACGTACCTTGGCTGATCAGGCAGTCGCCGGCAGGGTAGAGCAAGGAGGCTCAAACTTTGCAGGAGAGGCACTCGTTGCAAAACAACCAGGAATCACGGGGACACTCCTGCAAACCGTGGGAGGGGACATTCTTTCCAGTGTGGAATACGTGGCTCAAAGAAACAGAAATAGAATTGATAAATATGGATTCTGGGGCCTGATATTTTTCGTTTGGATACCATTCATGGCAAGTGGCGTGCTTGTCGGGGCTATGCTAGGATTGGTCGCAAGGATGAGGTTTGAGAGAGTCCTATTGGCAACTACGGTCGGAGGCACAGCAGCATCAATTACTTGGGCGTATACTGCCAGAGGAATAATTGAGTTCATGGAGAGATATCAGGCAGAGGTACTCATACCCTTCTTAATAGGACTAGTTTTTCTGTTCACATTTTTCCATCTTAGGAGAAATAAAAGGCTGAGAAGAGAGGAGCTTTTCAGGGAATCAATGTCATTTTTCAGTAGGGTTTCATTGGATTAGATTACGCACTGTTTATACCACATCGAAATTCCCTCGCCACAGTAATCCGTGATACCCATGCCTCTAGTAGAAATGAAGAATATTCAGAGACACTATGAAACACCAGCGGGAATTGTAAAGGCGCTTGATGGCGTTAGTTTCGACATAGAGGAGGGTGAGCGGGTTATCCTTCTAGGCCCATCGGGCTCAGGGAAAACTACACTTTTGAATTGTTTATCCGGCCTAGATAGTCCAACCGGAGGGTCATACAAATTTCTTGGTGGCGAGGTACCCCGACATCATTCGGAAAAAATGACGTCCTTTCGAAGAGAGAATATAGGTTATGTTTTCCAGTTTTTCAATTTGCTTCAGGACCTTACGGTTCTTGAAAACATACTCCTGATCCAAGAACTTGCCGGGAACAAGAACTCCGCCCGCGCAAAGGAACTTCTTGAGCTGGTGGGCCTACACTCGGAAGTCAACCGATTCCCCGGAGAAATCAGCGGAGGCCAACAACAACGTGTGGCCATTGCTCGAAGTATTGCCAAGAGACCGAGGTTGTTGTTGGGGGATGAATTAACGGGAAACCTCGACACAGAAACATCAAACAGAGTCATGGAGGCACTTGTTAACGCCTGTAGACAGGAGGACATAACCTCAGTATTTGTCACCCACGATGAGGGCCTGATTAGATATGCCACTCGAGTGATTCGCATTGATAGTGGCAGAATCATCTCAGACGAAAAGGTCACGTCTGATAATGAAAACTGAGGTGAAAAGATGTCAAACCTCCTGAACAAACGCTTGGCACGGAGTCTATGGAGGACAAAACCCCGACTCTTTGCAGTCGTGATGATGGTTGCAGTCGGGGTATTTGCCGGGATTACATTCAGCGGGTATTCCCATAACCTGGACGGCATGTATGAAACTCTGCATGGTGACGATGACGAGGGCGCTAATCTCGCCGACATGTGGATAGACAACCGGAGCACAACTTGGTCTCACGAGGAAGTCACGAACTTCTGCAGCGCATTAGAAGCATCATGGCCTGCAGATATGGACGAACTGGACTCATGCGAGGGTCGAACAATCGTGCAAGGCACAATGTTTCACTCAAACGATGGAGGCACACAAATAATCAATTCCCTCTGGCATGGCATTCCCGAGTTTGCCAACGCTGACAGGCTTTGGATGCCGTCAGGACATAGTGAAGGCAGGGTAGCCTCTGCCGCCGATGAGATAGTCATAGATGCCCATGTTGTCGATGCACTCGATTTATCATTGGGGGATACCGTTCACATCGGTGCAGGAAGCTCGCCTGTCGAGTTTTCGATCGTTGGCATTGGGTATCACCCCCTTCACGTTTTCATGGCCCCAGAAGGCTCGATTTTTCCTCCAGAGCCAGGTCAGTATGTAGTCGGCTATGTCTCAGATAGCGGTATGGCCCGTCTCACGAACAGTACGATCGGCAACAGCAATACTATCTTGCTGGATGTAGAGGGAACCCCATCATTCGATCTCCCTGACACAGAAGAATATGAAGGAGATGAAATTGATTCGGTGAGGAATCTTGTTTCCAGAGCTCTAGAGAACGCTGAGTTGGACGGACGGATCAGGGATAGAGGCCAGAATGAGCCAGTTGAAATCATGCGGCAAGACCTTGAGGGTGCTAAGCGGACGAGCGTCCCCTTTGCAGTTATGATTGCTGCTATCGCCTCAATCACAATTGTCCTCAGCCTCCAACGATTGGTACAGAGTCAAGCCAAAGAGATAGCAGCATTGCGAACACTCGGCGTGAATAGAATGTCATTGATGACTGGATACCTCATCGCTCCACTTGCTATCGGTGCCGCTGGATGTGGGCTTGGAGCAGTAATAGGTCCATTGGGGGTCGATTTCATGCTCGATTTCTACGAAGGCATCGTCGGCCTTCCCATTACAGAAAGAGAAGTCCCGTTGTCGATTTATTCAAATGTCATGATCCCTACTATCGCCGTTGTTTTCCTCTCAGGGGCATTCCCCGCCCTAAAAGCTAGTAAACTCGATCCTTTGGAGGTGCTCAGCGGTCAAAATCAAATTCGAGTTGGATCGAGGACCCTTCGTCGTCTAACCTCTTGGATGCCAACTACCCTCGGACTATCTATCAGGTCAAGCATCCGGAAACCAGTTCGTTTGATGATGACATTCCTCGCTGTTGGAATCTCTCTGATGCTTTTCGGCTCGGTCCAAATGATGTCAGCTGGGCTTGAGGACACCATCGTGGGCGGGCTTGAAGATCGACAATCCTGGGATGCCCAAGTCTACATCAACCACGATCAAGAGGAAAGGGTCATTGAATGGGCCGATCAGCGGGGCGCTACTTATGAGCCGTTAATTGAGATGCCCATAGGAATGGTGGAGGATCCCAAGGGTTTGGAGCGCATTTTCACAGTGGTAGGACTCGAATCTTTCACAGAAGGTTTACGAGAAATCAACATCATACAGGGTGATCCACCTCAGCTCAGCACTAGTGCCACTGAGGTCTTGCTCGACGAGGGTGCAGCGACATTCTTGGGGTGGAGTGTTGGACAATCACACACAGTCCTGTTGAATGGGGCCGAGCACGAAGTCACCATTGTTGGAGTTACTCGAGGTGAATTAGCGCGCACGATGTATTTTCTGAGGGCTGATCTGGGAGAGGCATTGGGGGTCAACGCCACTTCAATTTACCTTACACTTCCCGACGGTGTCGAGGTTGATTCATCTCTCGCAGAGATATCCGCCGGAGTGGTTGAGCGCGAGACCCTCATTGAAGGAATGAACAGTTTGATCGACCAACAGACCCAAATTTTTCTTGCTATGATGTATCTCGGACTCATGTTCACCATCGCAGTGATGTTCAATACAATGATCATGAATGTCGCAGAACGAGACTTTGAACTCGCAACACTTAGAGTGTTGGGAGCGTCAACCCCAAGTCTTGGAATTATGCTACTCTTTGAAAGCCTTCTAATCGGAATCATTGGCGGTTTAGTCGGGGTCGTTTTCGCATATGGCGGCGCGGTCGGACTGGCAGCCTCTTTCTCTACTTGGCAGTTCTACGTAACTGTCTTGATAGTTCCCAGTGTAGCCTATCAACTAATGCTGGGCGTGATTTTGATCGCGATTGCCATGACGCCCATTGGCATCTGGCGCCTGCGTCGTATGGATTTAGTGGAGAAGGTAAAAAACCTCACACAATAGGAGAAAAAAATGAGGATAGCAACTTGGAATTTGAACGGGATTAGGGCCGCTCACAAGAAAGGACTGGACCATTTCATAAAAAAGATAGATGCCGATGTTCTTTTGTTCCAGGAAGTCAGGGCCTTGCCCGAACAGATGCCAGTGGGTTGGACACAACCCCCAGATTACAATGTCATATGGCACCCGGCAGAAAAAAAGGGGTACTCAGGGGTAATGACTTGTTCTAAAGATGAAATAATTGAAATCAGGAGAGGAATAGAAACCAATTTGGATGACACTTTGGACCCAGATGGTAGAGTCTTGGTCACGGGACATGGCGAGTTCACTTGCGTAAACATGTATCTCCCCAATGGGTCTTCCAGTCCAGAGAGGCAGCACTACAAGGATATCTGGTTAGAGGATATGTTGGTATGGAGCCAAAACTTCCTGGCAGATTCGAAACCCTCGTTGTTGTGCGGAGACCTCAATATAGCACACACGGAGAATGATATTTGGAATCCGTCGGGTAATCGAAGAACATCTGGGTTCCTAGACCACGAGCGAGAGTGGTTCGACAGATTGTTGGAATCCGGTTGGAAAGACCTCGTTAGGGAGCAGTATGGAAGTATCAAAGGTCCATATTCATGGTGGTCGAACCGAGGAAGGGCTCGAGAATTGGACAGGGGCTGGAGAATTGATTACATATTGGCAAATCCGGCGGCAGCAGATCGGTTCGTTCGAGCTGAGGTAATTAGAGAAGGAGGTCTGAGAATATCCGATCATGCCCCGGTGATAGCTGACTTCTCTGATCATGGGCACTAATTCAAACGCAATAACCACTTAGAAAGAACCATGATAACACCGCCGAGCGACGCACTATCATCCCTTCTACCGGGTGGAAAAGGCGTTTGGGTCCCCATGGACCATGGCCTTTCTTCCTTCCCAGTTCGAGGCCTAAGGAACATTGAGGAGGCGATAGATGATTGCATCGAGGGTGGCGTTGATGCGATAGTACTGCAGAAGGGCGTATTGTCACATCAAATTAAGAGGCTCTCATGGCCAAATTTCATCATGCACGTTTCAGCATCTACCATCCACGCAGGGATCAACTCAGACAATAAGGTATCAGTCGGGGATCCCAGCGAGGCAAAGGAAAGAGGTGCCGTCGCAATATCCTGCCAGATTAACTTGGGGTCCCAAAATGAAGGCGAAATGATCAGGGATGCAGGATTGCTTACCGGCGCAGCCCTAGCCCATGACATGCCTGTGCTCGGAATGATCTACCCTAGAGGACCTGGCTTAGTCCAAATTGATGGCGATAGAACCAACGGAGTCGCACATGCTGCGAGACTAGCCTGGGAGCTTGGATGCCATGTCGCGAAGGTACCATGGACCGGGAGCGCGGACTCCTTCCATGATGTGTGCTCGTCAGTCCCGATCCCTGTTCTGATTGCAGGAGGTCAGCCGAACATATCATTCGCTCAAACCCTCGAGATCGTCGAGACTGCAATTTCTGTTGGCGGCGCTGGGGTCTGCATGGGCAGGCAGATATTCGAGGCTAACGATCGGATTGACAGAATTAGGGCGTTGAGGGCTGTAATTCATGAGGGAAAAACTTCGAACGAAGCCATTCAGATAATGGGGTGAAAACCCATGGAAGTATGGCTAGACTTCACTGCTGGAAAGAATTTCAGCGATGTCGATTCTGCTTTTATTGAAAATGTGCATAGACAATGGCATGGCGAGTCAAAGGATGTTGCAGAAGTGGAGATAGATGGTTTCAGAGGACAGGAAGAAGCCGTCTCTCTAATAGGAATGGTCGATTGGTTACTTCTACGATGCTCTGATTGGACCATGATCCCCTTGGAGAACATTATCTCTGCGTCCAGGGGTACTGGAACAAGAATCGCAGCAGCAGTCTCATGTACGGATGACATCAATGGAGCAGGATTCGCGTTGGAACACGGGGTAGATGCGGTGCTTATACCACCAAAAACCGATTTATTGAATTACTCATTGACCATATCAGAAAAAATGACGCCCAAGGAACAGGCCCCTGAACAAATACAATCAGGTTTGCAGTACTCCGAGGTTATCGATATCGCTGCAGTTGGGATCGGCGATCGGGTTTGTGTCGACCTCATTGATACTCTCGAATTGGGAGAGGGCCTCTTGGTAGGCTCAACAGCAAACGCGATGGTTATGGTCCATGGTGAAACCGTGCCATCAGAGTATGTCCCCACACGTCCTTTCAGGGTAAATGCAGGGGCAGTTCACTCATACTGCCTGATGGCTGATCAAACTACGAAATATCTCAGCGAGTTGGTCTCTGGTGACAAGGTCGCGGTGATCAATCTCAGAGGTACACTCAGGCATTCCACAATTGGAAGAGTCAAAATAGAAAGGAGGCCGTTTGTGTTGGTAAAGTACAGCGATGGCAGCATTTCTGGACAGGTAGCACTCCAACAGGCCGAGACCATTCGCTTAGTCGGGGATGGAGGGCTCATTAGTGTCACCAACATAAATGTCGGAGACAGAGTGCTGACCAGAATGTCCACCGGTATGCGACACATTGGAAGGGAATTGGATGGGGTGATGAATGAGAGATGACATCAACCCCCAGTGTTGCTTACGGTGGTGTGAGCATACTTCATGCGGCAGGATGTGGATGGGGTTGTTCCACTCCTATTGACCTGTCTTGTAGGGCCATGATAAATAGAGACAAAGCAGGAAACAACGCGGATGATAGCGGCCTCCTCAGTCAGCTCTCATCGTCAATTCTATCCTTAACGGGGCATGAAATTGATAGTGAAATCACCATATCAGTGGAGAGCGAGATACCTGCATCCATGGGGCTAAAATCATCCTCAGCTGTAGCGATAAGTGCGATCAAGAGCGTAATTCAGGAATTAGAAATTGACCTAGATCCAAGACAGATCGTCGAAGTTGCAGCTGAAATGCAAATGAGGAGTGGGTGCTCCATGACAGGCGCATATGACGACAATTGGGCTGCGATGGGCATGAATTCTGCAATTATCAGATTAGAATCAGAACCACCCTCAGAGCCATTTGCTCACACTGTAATCAATAATATGTATTGTACGATCATACACAGGGGGAGGAGAAGATCGACTCCCAAGTTGTCCGATTTTGAAAAAATGAGGTCGAAATTTAAAATCGCTAAAGAATCGTTGATGTCTGGTGATGTGATAGGCGCATTCAAAGAAAATGGACTTGCCGTGGCGGAAGCCACTCGAGATTTCCAAGGCCTGAAGATATTGAAAACTCTTGATTCAATGGGCCTCGCCTCGTCAATCACCGGATCTGGACCAAGTATTGCCATTCTTTATGGGGAAGATCAGATTGACTTGGTTTCCGACTTTTCCAGATCATTTGAACGAATTATAACTACAAAGGTCCTTCAACGCCCCCACATGGAGGGGAAATAATGGGCATGGCGTTCGGGAACAAGATTCGCATCACCCTCTTCGGCGAAAGTCATGGGCAGTGCGTGGGCGCTCTTCTCGAAGGCATCCCCCCTGGAACCCCTATCGATTACGATTCACTAATTGAAGAGATAGAAAAGCGAAAACCAGGTAGAAAGGGGATGAGTAGGCGGTTAGAATCGGATGATTGTGAGATTATGTCTGGCGTCCATGAGGGGGTAGCCACTGGTTGGCCCATCCTACTCATTGCCAGGAATGACGATGCAAGATCCAAAGATTACGGTTTTCTACCAGATCACCCAAGACCCGGGCATGCAGACATGGTAGAGATTGAGAGGTCTGGGGGATCCACAGATTTGCGAGGCGGCGGCTCGCAATCTGCTAGATTGACTCTTGGATTGGTTGCAGCTGCAAGTCAAGTAAGACAACTTATTTCAGCTCAGAACGTGATTATCAAAGCTGGGCTTTACTCTGTGGGGGGCAAATTCGCAGATTCTCTGGTAAATATGAATTGGGATTCTCTAGTTCAAAGCGATGACATGCTTAGGTTGAATTGCTACGACTCTGTGATGACACCAGTTTTCTCTGAGGAGATAGAACTAAGCAGAAAGTCAGGGGATTCAATTGGGTCTACAGTGGAATGTGTGATCGAGGGTCTCCCCATGGGCGTAGGAGAGCCATGGTTTGATGGTCTCGAACCTGCATTAGCGCGGGTCATGATGGCAATTCCAGGCGCAAGAGCAGTGGAGTTCAGCAAAGGCTTCCAGTCATCATCAATGAAGGGGTCAGAACATAATGATGCTTGGACAATACGCGCAGGGCAGATTTCCCCTTCTTCTGACTCCGGTAACCTTCCTGATGGTGCCTTGGGAGGAAGATCAACTGGCGCCCCCCTCCACATGGTAGTCCATTTCAAACCCCCTAGCAGCATCTCAAAAACACAGACGACGCTTCATCTTCCCAGCGGAGCAAAAACCCCCCTGAAAATCAAAGGACGGCACGACCCGGTAATAGGGCCAAGGGCAGTCCCCGTCGTAGAAGCATCAGCGATTTTGGTGATCGCCGATCTAATTGAGATGGCCAAAGAAGAATAGAATCCTACTGCTTATTGGCACGTACGAAACAGTCGAAGAAATCCTCCTCTGGACTGTAAGGAATCCTAATCGGCACGACCCTCTTGGAATTTTTGTATTCTAGCAGGCAGGTTCACACTGAAAGATATAGCTATGAGGCCAAACACCATAGCAGTACCCAGCGCAACCCCGTAAACACTTGTTAATTCGACGCTCTCACTGAGTCTATTTGATGAGACTTGATCGAAGATTCCAATTATCGCGGGGATTATTACATTGATCAAAAGCGTGATCAATGCTACGAAACCTGCGATCAACGGCGTGGTCCCGAGAGATCTGTTGTATTTCTGGATAATTCTTTCTTGCCCCATCACATACACTTCACGAGTCCTGATTGAAGTGTCAAGCATAGAGAAGCGGATAACGCCCGACGAGAGCTCAATGTACATCACTAGGAAAAGAGCATAGAAAATCAACAACAATTTCTGTATGAATTCACTATCAACGTCCAAAGCCGCCATTGCAAATTCGACTTTGCTGCCAGCGAATCTTATGGTTATCAAAATCATGGCTACCTGGGACAACAATATCATTCGTTGATCCCTCTGGATTACCCCATAGGCTCCAATTACAACCCCCCCAATCAACAGGAGATAGTGAATGAGTCCACTGAAGAAAGGCACGCCAACAAGATTGGAGAGCCAGAACCACACCGTCCCCGATGAAGGTGTTATGACGAAAGTAACCAAACCTAGGAGAATCAACGTTGTCACTGAAGCCATCTGGAGCCTAACAACGGTCTTATTGGGACTCAAGAATCTGACTGAGGGAACAAGAGGGCCACCGAAAAATGACTCCACCCAAGTTGGTATCTTAGTTTCTGGGATGGCATCTCTTGGTATGGATGTAGATTGTGTGACTCGACCAGCTGCTTTTTTTCTGCTGGGGGCAGACGACCTAACGCTTTTTCCATCGTATAGATGCGAGGTATCCGATCTAGATCCTTCTGACATCTTTCCACCTCAGTATCCTCTAGCACCTGCCAGAGCTGTGACTAGTAGCATCTCTGGCTCCCAATCCATGATATTCGCCCCCAATCCCCTGATCTCTGTCATCAAAATATCCCTTTCTGTCTTAAGCAGCTCATATCCGACCGGGTCGAGCCTCCTCGCGTCAAACTCAAAATCTATACTGCTGGGGGAGAGTATTGTTACCATGAAATTCCTAGCACGGAGATCTCTCACTGCGTCGATTATGGTCGGGTCGTCCTCCAGTGGACTCAAGATAATGATCGGACTGCCTCTATTTATGTGCGGCATCAACCTATTAGTCACTACCCTCAGAGGCGTGTTACCCTTTGCAACTGCCCCGGCCAATTTAGTCAGTATCACGTAGAGCTGCTTTTTTCCAGTGTCCCTGTCCACCGAGACAATCTCGTCACCATAGGTCACGAGACCAACTGAGTCACGCCTAGCGAGGAAATGCTGGGCCAAACTCGCTGCCGCTCTCGTACTGTACACGAGTGAGTTTCGACTAACAGGGCCTGTTTCACTTATTGAGCGACTGTCAACAATCAGTATAATGTCACTGACAGCATCTCTCTCGTATTCATTCACCATCATCTTGCCACCACTCCTCGCAGTCGCGTTCCAGTTTACTTTCTTCATGGGGTCCCCTGGTATGTATTCCCTAAGATTGTAGAAATTGGATCCTTCCCCGGGATTCCTTATGTTAACAGCACCAGTGAAAATCTTTGGGACCTTGCTTTTTATCATAGCATCTTTGATGTCTTCCATCTTTGGGAAGACAAGGAAATCATCGTACAGCTGTATCTCACGCTCATTATGAAAAAGGCCGAAAGTATCCTGTATCCTAACACATACTGGGCCAATGGTGTAGAATCCCCTTAGGGGGGCTTCAACGGTGTAGGATATCTCTGTCTCTCTTCTCCCTCCAAGTTCCATCAACACGTAGTTTGCCCCTTTTTTTATACGCATGACTTCGGGGACTCTGTCTCTGACTTCGATGATCTTCGCCATGGGAGTCCTATTTTGTATTCTAAGCACGACGTCAATTTCTCCGTCCTCGAAGACCCTTGAAGAGGACACTTTCCTAAGGGCCGAGATTCCTCCTAGTTGTATTCCCTCGTCTGATTCGTTATCCTCCAGCCTTCTACCAGATGATGCAACATCTGCGTGAGTAGTTCTGAATGCAGCATAGGTCAGGAATGATAGCAGAACAACTGCGACGGTGACAAGTTGTTGATTCCGCAGAACAAGCCCAAGCAGGTAGAGCCCAATAGCCAGGGATGCAAACATCGCTGACTTTCTGCTCCACGCCAGTGTAATCCCCCCTATTTTAGTCTAGTAAAATATCAAACAGTTGGGACGGGAACCTGGTTCAGTATATCACGAACAACTTCTTCAGTCTCGAGCCCCTTGATCTGATGCTCCGGCTTCAAAATGAGCCTATGGGATACAGCAAGCGTCGCGACTGATTTAACATCATCAGGTGTGACGAAATCTCGGCCTCGCATTGCAGCAGCAGCACGAGAAGTCTTGAGCAATGCTTGGGATCCACGCGGTGAGGATCCGACCAAGACACGAGGATCCTCTCGTGTCCTCGACACTACCTCGACCATATACATCCTAACTGCAGGATCAACGTACACGTCCTCTATCGCTTCTTGCATGGCAACGACTCGCGATGGGTCGGTAATAACATCAACATCGACATCGTCTTTCTTTCGTTCTATTCGCCTTGCAAGAATCTCGTCTTCGTCCCCCCTGTCGGGATATCCAACGCTCATCTTGAACATGAATCTGTCTAACTGGGCCTCTGGTAGAGGGTACGTACCTTCTTGTTCGACCGGATTCTGTGTGGCCATTGTTAGGAAAGGCGCGGGTAGTTTGTGGGTCACAGTACCGATGGTAACCTGCTTTTCTTGCATGGCTTCCAACAAAGCGGCTTGAGTCTTTGGAGGTGCCCGGTTGATCTCGTCTGACAAGAGCAGGTTGCAAAAGATCGGTCCGGGCTTAAACGTGAACTCACCCTTCTTGGCGTCATAGATGTTAGTCCCCGTGATGTCAGCGGGCAGGAGGTCAGGAGTAAATTGGACTCTCTTGAAATCGCAGCCGAGCGCGTCAGCGAAAGTATTCGTCATCAGGGTCTTAGCTAGACCAGGATAATCCTCGAAAAGTAAGTTTCCGTTAGATAGAATGTTGATTAGAACATTGTCGATTACGTGCGACTTTCCGATAATTACCTTTTGAACCTCGCCGGAGATGGCCTTAGCAATGGCACTAACTGCCGTGAGGCGATCACTTACTTTCTCCCCTCCTCGTGCTTCTGCTGCCTTTTTGGCATAGCCCTCTTCGATTTTATCTGCATTCTTCCCTTTGTTTTTTGTACTGGCTGGCGGTGGTGTATCTGACATATAATTCACTCCTGTATCTTCAGTTTGGCTTACCCCATTTACGTATAGCGACCATCAACTGTCGCAATTCTTGGGACTGGTAAACACGAGATTGGCTGTATGCCAACTCTACAAGTTTGGGATCATTGATCATGTCTTGCACTTCAGATGGAGGCTTAAGTGCAAGTTGATCCCTTGTCAAATCATAATGAACTCTAACTTTCGTGAACAACGCCTGCTGAACCCTCTCCCTGTATGTTGAGGGATCTAATTTTCCAGGCCTTTCTTTGAATCTAGTAAGGTCGAAGACATGTCTCCAGTTCTCTTTCTGCGGGACAACCATCATTGAAACTAGCAACAACAATCCCACGTTCAAGACCACAAGCCACTTCAGGAAGGGGTTTGAGGTTAGTAAAACCACGGTACCCATCGTTTCTACGAAGGGCGCCGACAACCTACCAGTGGAGTGTCTGCTTTCATCAAAGACGATTTGGTACTGAGACTTGTCATCCCTGAAGGTCGAGGATAATTCTGGATTCCTATGCTCCATCATATCAAAAATTAGGGCGGAGAAATATACAGAATTCCCATTCCATTGTCCTTCGGGGAGAACATCCAACCAACATGAATTTACTGTATCGCAGTTGGATCTTATTCCTTGGGTCTGGGCTTGTTGGAGATCCCACAGCATGTTTGAGAAGGCTTCATCGTCAGCAACAAAAGTGATGCTCCCGGTAACATCTACTTCAGCGACCTCAGTGGTACCGACAAAACCACCCTGACTTTCCTGTGGTTTATCAAAAGCTTTCACAGGATAATCCGCTCGAATGACCAGTGCTAGGTCTCCTGGTGCAGGATTTCTGTAATCTCCTGCATCCAGTGTCCCGGCCACATCAATGAAAGCACCTGAAGAGGCTCTGGCCAATATCTTTACACTCCTGTGATCAGGGTTGGTTTCGTCCATCTCGGTTGGTTCAAATTTCATGCCAGTCGGCGATCTAAACATAACAGGAAGTCTGCAATTCGTCATCAAGTTGTTCCTTATTTGGTCGTCTGTGCAAACTTGGCTCAAGTAGGCGGGTTGCATAAATTCGACGTCTTGATTTACTGAAGCAGCGGACCATACGTTTCTCCATGATGGAGAATAAGGCTCACCATCATCGTTGTAGATGAGGAAATGTTGGTTCTCATCATGCAGAGGGTCATCGAAAAAAGTCACACCAAACAATGAGGCCAACTCGTTTGCATTAGAGTTCTCAGCAGCTACAATCACCTTTCCACCAGACTCTGTAACGAAGTTGTGGATGGCCCGCGCTTCGGTTTGATCGATTGGTTTTTCGGGTCCTACTATGACCAGCATGCTCCTGTGTGGATCCCTCCAATCGTTGACAAGCATAGGCGTCGAAATGGTATTTGCAACGTCATAACCCAAGGAAATGTCTCCGTTGCCTCTATCCAGATTTTCCATGAGCGTGGACCTCATGGTCGATAGTTGGGCGAATTTCTCTTCGTCAGTGTCTCCTCCTTCCACGTACGCAGAATAATAGGTTTCGTTTGATAGAACGAAGAACATTGGAAGAACTAACAATAGAACGGCGGTGACTGCGAGTGACCAAACCACGATTCTGTTGAACCGCTCTGCATCGCTGTCTGTTTTTGCCATTGTGATCGCCCACGCTGGCCCCCCAGGGAGGCCGACAAGGCTTTGCGGCATTCGTGAGATGTTATAGGTTGCTGAAAGACGATCTTGATTGCTGCGAGGAATTTTGAATAGATTTCACAACTTCCTTCGCATAAATGCTGCAATGAATAAAGACGCGCCTGTGCCGACCACCCCGATGTGGGGAAGTCCCGTGGTCACGACCTCCACCGTCCCTGAGCCGTCATCGACCGGTTCCTTGCCCCCACTTTCTCCGGTGGCGGCCTGTACCTCTATTCGGGTAGAATCAGTTGATGTTTGGCTGCCATCAGAACCTTGGGAAACAATTTGAATATCCACGTCGCAGGATCTTGAGGGATGGCTCAGAGCTGCCTCAAATACCAGGTTTGCAGAAATAGTAGCCCCCGGCGCGACCTCCTTGTTGGTTATCTCAGAGGTCTGAGTCCCGACCGTTATCAATGTGCAATCCACAGAGACATCGGTTTCGGAAACCCTATCCGCGATGTTCCCATTATTTTGGACAAAAACTCTGAGAATCGTGTCTGCCCCCGCATTCATCGGCCCAGCAGGGTCGTCTATACGAACCTCCAAGTTGAAAACTTCCGGTATAACCATCTGAACATCGTCCGAAGCAGTATCCCCTGGAAGGGCAATGGGGACTCCCTGTCTTGCGATAACAGTCCCAGTCACCTCGAACAGCTCATTGGCGTTGGCAGCGTAATTCAGCACATCAACATCGCTTATGACACCATAGACAGTGGTATTTTCTCCTGCCGTCACAGTGACGTCTCCCGGGCAGGATACCTGAGCATCAAATGGAGATGTACAATCCAATGAGACCGTTATGCTGGTGATGCCGTTGTTTTCGACCAAAATCGGAATAGAGGCGCCGCCTTTATCGGAAAGTGTGATCTCCTGTACTTCCCCGTTTTCGTCGGAAATTGAAACAGACCAGGCTCCAGGGCCGTCCTGTCCCACCACGGAATTCGAGGCAGAGAGTGCTAGAATGGCAGCAGCAACTAGCCAGACGTAACTCTTTTTGAGGTCTCTTCCATCGCTCTTCTGGCCAATACAGAAGCCATTTTCTTTCGATACGCTGGAGGGAACCACGTGTTCAGTACGGGTCGCACCGCTCTCTTGAGTTCTGCCCCCAGTCGCTCTGCTTCGAGGGCCCAATTAGGACCTTTGTCGAGGGATTCGATCAATTCTTTGTGCTTTCTAGGGATGCTCTCGAATCCCGTGCTAGCCATGTTGATTGTTGATACGCTCCCATCAGCTGAAACCCCCACCGAGAAGGCAACCCCTCCTTCGGGAAAATCCCACGCCTCCCGCAGTCGAAGTTTCTGGTACGAGCCGATAAAGTCGGCGGAATTCTCCGGAAGTTGGATGTGTGTCACTATTTCGCCGGTCTCCAAGACGTTCCTCGTTATGCCATCCTCTTGAAAGAAATCTTCTAGTGGCATGCTTCGAGTGCCTCTGTGAGATGCCAGATGGATTTGGGCATCCAAGCACATCAAGGCTGGAGCAAGGTCGCCCTGATAGGTTGCGACGCATAGCTCATTCTGATTTGGAATCACCCTGCAATCAGCACCTGTGCCCTCATCGCACTTGTGGCAGTAATCAATGGATTTTCTCCAAGTTTCAGATTGGTTAAGCCAGAAACACCTGGTGTCCAAGCACAGGTTCCCTCCAAGTGTGCCAGATCTTCGAATCATCACGCTTGCGATTGTCCCCGCTGCTTCGACAATCAACGGATGAGCGACGGATGACTCCACAATGTCCTGTAGCCTAACCATGGCCCCAATCCTTGTCGTCGATATGCCTTCGAGTTCACTTACTCCGGACATTGAAATGACGTGAGACTTGGGATTAATTCCCCATTTGTAGTTGGGAATCAAATCCGTGCCTCCCGATATCCAATCAAAATCATGTCCGCCTTCATGCAAATCCTTGGCAATTTCAAGGGCATGATCAAGTGTTTTTGGCATATGGACTTCAAACGCAGGCGTTTTCATTCAGCTCCCTCCATGTGTCTTCGTTCTTTGTGCAGCCAAGCGCTGCCGGCGAGTTTGGGATTTTCTAGATATTCTTGATCCGGAAGGACTTGAACAGTCCAATTCGGATCATTTTCCTCTGGGGGGCCTGTGGCATGCCGATTGAATAATTGCCCGTTGTAATAGGCATCTGGATTCGGATCCAACCGCCTTTCTCTGTCTCGTTTTGCGTGATCCTTTGCCCTACGAATTAGTTTATCAGATAGAGACGTTAGTTCCAGAGAGGGGTTAGGAAGATCCCTGGGATCTTTGATGCCCCGTTGTCTACAGGCTTTCTCTATGGATCTGTACAATCTGTCAGGGGTCAGGGGCAACTCATTGTTCCTCACTCCAATGGCGTCATAGACTGCATTGCAAACTGCTGGGAGTATGGGAAGAAGGGGGCCCTCTCCAGCCTCCTTGGCACCAAAAGGCCCCTCTGGATCATTCGACTCGACGATGATGGGGACAACCTCCGGCATTTCATGAACCGTCGGAATCTTGTACCCTAATAGGTCTGGATTGAGGAGATTGCCAGTCCTTCCATATTGCATTTCTTCAGATATGACCTGTCCCAAACCCATGTGGCAAGATCCAATAATCTGTCCTTCAACTGAAAGTGGATTCAGTGCCTTGCCGCAGTCATGCGCAGCCCAGACTTTCTCAACCTTGATCCGCCCTGTCTCTATGTCGACATCTACCTCTGCCACATAAGCGGAGAATGAATATGCAGGAGCCAGTCCGGCCGCTGCTCCCTTGTGCATCTTCCCCATGGGCGGGGTTCTGTACGACCCGGAGGCGACCAAAGCGCCCTTGTCCTCTTGTGCCTTGTGAAGCGCTTGGAGGTAAGATACGCCGACAGCGGGGTCCTTCTTGTTGAATATCCTCCTGTCACCTAACACCAAACCAGAGGTTTCCACTCCCGTGATTAATGAGGCAGCTTCTATCAATTCAGATCGGATCTCCATTGCCGCGGAAACTGCAGCATTCGCATTCATGAATGTGACTCTGCTGGAGTATGAGCCGAGGTCCACTGGAGATGTATCCGACTCCTTTGATCTGATCCTAATCATGTCCATGGGAAGACCCAATACTTCAGCGACCGCTTGACCGACTACCGTGTCGGATCCTTGTCCGATATCTGCGGCACCGGTATGAATCGTCACTCCTCCGTCCATGTCTATCTTCAGATGTACAGTGGCATGAGGAAACTTGTTGGGATCCCAGTGTATGGGCAGACCACTTCCGGATATGAAGAATCCACATCCGACACCTATGCCTTTCCCGAGAGGCATCCTTCTGAATTTTTTATCCCACCCTGACTCTTTTCGGACCCTCTCCAGGCATTCTCTCATTCCGATCGAAGTCACCCTGAAGCCGGTTATTGTCGCAGAATGAGGGGGAAGCAGATTAGCCAGCCTCAGGTCTATCGGGTCCACGCCCAACTCTTCCGAAATGTGGTCGATTCCAACTTCGACAGCACACCTAGAGTTCACTGCACCGTGCCCCCTCATGGCCCCACTGGCGGGCTTATTTGTCCAGACCCTCGCTCCAGTGTAGTGGAATGCTCCAATCTCGTAAGGTGCCGTGTGCAAAACCCCGTTGTAGTAGGTAGTGACATGCCCGAACGAGGCAAATCCGCCCCCGTCAATCAAAGCATCAGTTTGAATCCCACTGAATCTCCCCTCCTTGTCGGCATGAATAGCCATCGAGATCCTTGATGGGTGGCGCCCTCTGTTCGTCCAGAACACCTCCTCTCTGTCAAAGGTGATTCTAACTGGCCTACCGCTTTTTCTTGCAAGAATTGCCGCGCACATCTCGTGGGGAAACGGATCCGACTTGCCGCCAAAGCCTCCCCCGACATACGTTCTGTGGACATTTATCTGGTGCATTGGAATGTCCAAGACATCTGCTAAGGCCCTGTGAACGTAATGAGGTACTTGTTGTGGGGTGTAGAGGGTTAGTCGACCTCGAGGATCCCAATGAGCGACAACTGCATGCGGCTCGGTAAATCCATGGTTTACCCCCTTGAAAGTCCACTCATTATCATAAGATGCAATTGAGTTCTTGATGTCTGATATCCTTCCAAATCTTTGGAACACTCTTTTCTGGACATTTGACTCACCTATGTGGTACCTTCCCCTGTCATGAATAGGGTCTGGTGAATCTTTGAGCCCGTCCCTCATGTCGAAAATAGGCTCTAGATCTTGGTATTCTATCCGAACTGCAGCGGCCGCTAGCCTTGCAGTTTCTTCGTCTTCAGCTGCGACACAAGCCACAATATCACCAATGTGCCTGACCTTCTCTAGAGCCATTGCATGCTCATCCTTAGTGACGGGGAGAACTCCGAAGGCTGATGGCGCGTCGATGCCGGTAGCGGTCGCCAAGACACCCGGAATGGATTCGACATCAGTCATGTCAATAGATAGTACTTTTGCGTAATGACGGTCGCTTCGTACAAGGCGACCAATTATCTCTCCGGGCAGTCTGACATCGTCACCATACACAGCCTGTCCGGTTACCTTCCATCTGCTATCGATCAATGGCGTTCTTTTTCCTATGATCCTACCAGTGACTAAGTTATCATGGCGATGGGGGCCCCATGGTTGGCCCATTTTCCCGCCTTGGCTCTGAGGAATCATTTCGAGATCCCTTTTTTCCGATTTGGGCGAGGAGCCGCCTGATCCCGGCCTGGTAAAGTCAAGCTTGCCAGGCTGTTGGCGATACCCGACAATCTCCTTCTTGTCCTCCGGCATCAGCTCAGCCTCCAAAGCCCGGATCTGGATCACTCGCTGGTCCAGTAATGGGCTTATTCTGAATCCCCTCTGAGAGAATCTTCGATGCACTCATTATTGAATCGACTATTTGTTGATAGCCAGTGCACCTGCAAAGGTTTCCTTCAATTGCATCCATTGCCTCCTGTCGGGTTGGGGTGGGATTTGCTTCCAACAAAGCCGCACTTGTGACCAAGAACCCTGGAGTACAAAATCCACATTGACTGCCCCCGCACTCAGCAAACATCTCTTGAATGGGATGTAGATGATGTCCATCAGATAGCCCCTCTACTGTGGTTACCTGCCGGTCTTTTGCCTCCAAAGCCAAGGTCATGCATGATAATCTTGGTTCACCATCGATTAGCACCGTGCAACACCCACATGTCCCCATGTCACACCCCCTCTTGGTGCCCAGAGATCCAATACCATCCCTAAGCACATCAAGTAGAATGTCATGACTTTTGATGATTGTCTGCACTTGTTTCCCATTTACTGACGCAGTCCAGACCTCCACCGGGGGGCTACCTGCCAAAGGGAGCGGATGGGATGCCATGTTCCTCGACTTGCAAGCAGGTGTAAGAGACTTAGGGCTGGTCAGCCAATGTCGTCGACCACCTTGGACATCACTGATTGCTCTATGAGTTTGAGATGGCCCCCCATTGTTGATCTCGCCATGCCCATGCTTTCCGCTAGATCCTTGATCTTGATTCCCCTTTCCTCCGAGTAATAACCCAGCAAAACTGCCTGTCGCAATACTTCAATTTGCCGTTCCGTTAGTATATCTCTCCAGACATCCCCTTCGTTACTCTTTACAGATTGTATGCTGATAGAATCCCATGGCATGGTTATTTTGAACAATTCAATTAACCGTTTCATGGAATCTGACCTGCCCGTGAAATTTAGTTCGAGTCCGTCCTTGTCCAATCCGTAAGGTGGGTGTAGGTGTATTTTTTCCAAATCCAACATCATCATAGGTATGGAATGAGTCAAATTGACCGAAGCGAGGTATGAGCCGGTTTCTTCATCCTTCTCGTGGATTTCCAAGACATCAAAGGTCGGAATATGATCTATTTTTTCCAACCCACCTTCTTCTGGTATTATTTCGGCAAGGTGCTCAATACCATCTTCACCGAGCTTCATGTGGGCGAGAACCTCGTATTTGTGCACGACATCCATTAATTGTTTGAATTCAGTTATCCCCTCTAGGTCGGAACGATTCCACCGTAGCCTCAAACGTCGCACGTTATTCAAAATAAACTCATTAGTTATGAAATTGAAGGTGAGGGATAACAACCGTTCATGATCTGGTTCTAGTCATGGATATAATCTCACTACATACCGAGAAAGCGATTTCTTCGACCGTAACAGCCCCGATTGGAGAACCTATTGGACATCTGACTCCATTCAAACGCTCATCAGAGATGCCTTCATTTCTCGCTGATTTAGTAAACTCCCTCCACTTCGTTTTGGACCCGATGCAACCCAATCGGAATGGAAGCTCCTCGATATGTGAAAGCAGCCCAATCAGTAGCTTCTGGTCTATCGCCCAATCATGGCCAAGCAGAAGGATGTCTGAGAATCGGGATAGACTAGAAGGCGTTTCGACGCTCAAGAATTCATCGGCTTCGGAATGGATCCTCTCTGATGCGTTGGGGAACATTTCAGGAGATGTAAAGTTCTCACGTTCATCGAAGACACTGTGGTGCCATCCCAGTAGATCACATGCCTCACTGATAGCCTTGGCAACATGCCCACCGCCCATCAGGAGGATGTGGGGACAGGGTTCAAACTTCTCGAAAGCCACAGTCACCCGGCCACCACAGAGGCTGTTTAGGTTGGTGGTATCAGGATCATTGGATGATCTGGAGAGGACGAATGTCTCTATGCCACCGGGAGACCCATTCAGCATAGCGCTAAGCCTTCCCTCAATTTTTACTTCCAGGCCCGCCCCGCCGACTGTACCATGTCTAGCACCAGAGGAAGAAAATGCCATTTTCGCTCCTACTTTCGCTGGAACACTTCCGTCCGACTCAATTATCGATGCCATTGCGACGATGTTCAACTGTTCGAGTTGATTTAATGCCCACATCAACGTCTTTGAGCCCATAAAAAAACATCCAGAGCGGTGTTCAGACACCCCTTACAACAACCTGCAATGATTGGGAAGTGATAAGTCTTGTAGCCTCTTGTCACACCTTGTGAACCCTATATTGGAGACAATCCTAATTTCGATGAGGGATGCATTCCTGGCGGTCACAGTATTCGTCGCTGTCATGGTCCTTCTGTTCAGTTGGTTGCAGTACCTCACTGCGGGGAGGTTTGTTGATTGGATAAGATCCAGAAAGAAGTGGCAACCGGTAATCGGTGCATTGATGGGATCGATCCCAGGTTGTGGAGGCGCTATCATCATCATGCCGATGTTTGCGAAGGGGTACGTCACTTATGGGACTGTTCTGGCAACCTTGATTGCGACCCTGGGGGATTCTGCCTTCGTGCTGTTCGGGGCCGTGATTCAAGATGATAAATTCCTCACCCCTGTTCTGGTAGTTCATGTCATCTCATTCCTAGCAGGCGTGATCTGGGGTTATGGAGCGGACTTGCTATCGATTACGCCGGATAATCCCATTGGGCTCAGGTTATCTGCGCATGATTCTAGCGAATTAGCACATCAAAGAGATCACCAATTCGAAGATTTTGAACAGGGAGATATTATTTCCGACTTAGCCAGGGAGGAGCCCGGTACCCTATCCTACAAGATAGTTCACAGCGGCTACAAGGTGTGGTGGTTGGTGACAATCAGTGGCCTGATCCTAGGCGTATTGCTCATATTCTGGTTGGCTCAGGACCCAGATTACAACCCTGAATTGTCAGCGGACATATCCACGAGAGATGGAATTCTCACCTTTATCGGTGTGACAGGCACGCTTTTGTCATTGGTGTTGTATGTTGCTGGCAGGAGTTTCATTGCTGACGATACAGAGGCCTCTATCGGGGACAAACTCCATTCATTTGACGAAACCCTGACCCATGCTGCGTCGGAGACGGCATTTGTCACGGTGTGGGTCTTGGTGGCGTACTTAGTCTTCGAAGGCCTAATTATCGCCACCGGAATAAGCGAGGCCGACCTCGCTGCAGGGGGGGATGGTCCTTTGGCCGTGGCAGTGGCTGCCTCAATCGGATTGATCCCTGGATGCGGCCCTCAAATAATCGCATTTACTGCATATGTCGAGGGCATTTTTTCCTTCCCGGCGCTGGTCGCAAACGCCATATCTCAGGATGGAGATGCCCTCTTTCCCCTATTAGTACGTCATCGGGCCGCTTCCCTATGGGCCACCTTACACACACTGGTACCGGGATTAATCTGCGGGATGGTCCTGCTATCTTTTGGTGTTGACCTTCCATGAGCGATATATTTCATGCCATGCCCTCTCTAGAAAAATCACATCCTCGGGAGTGTCTACATTTATGTGGATGTAGGGGTCGTCAACCTCAAAACGAGAGAATTTGATCAGGTCCTTGAGTGACGAGTGTGGTTTGGCCTCTCTTATGGCGGTGATACCCCTCCAATCCAACAATACCGGATGACCTCCCCTACCGTCTTTCTTAGGACAGGAGCTTGAATCTGCTTCCATCAAAATTCTGAGTGTTTTTGAGCTAAAACCCGGCCTGTCAATCGGAGCTAAAATCACTTTTTTCGGCCATCCAAGTGCCTCCAATCCAATTTGAATTGAGCCTGTCCTACCCAGATCTGGTTCATCGTTCCTTACAAAAATCACAGAATCTGTGTTGAGGTCGCATTCGCCTGAGTTAGGGCCAAGCACGACACAAGTTCTCATACCGTGTTCTATCATGACCTCAACCATTCTCGATAGGAGCGTCTGCCCATCCATTTTTATCGAGGCCTTGTCAAAGCCCAATCTTCTGCTCAGACCTCCCGCGAGTATCAAGCAATTCGGGAGATCCTCATCGATCATAGCGCCACTAACCTATGAATAACTGTGAGACGTAGAAAAAGTATCCAAACAGCAAGAAGGCCCCCAACGGTTTTGATACCCCCTTGCCTAGGAATATCGACACGCAGATTATCCCAGAACTCCCAAGGAGTACCCAGATGTCTAGAGTTAGGAAAGATTCTGACACAGACAATCCTTGTGCTACAATTGCTCCAATACCAAGTACGGCCATTACATTGGCCACGTTCGAGCCAAGAATATTTCCGATTGCTACGCCTTGGACCCCACGAATCGAGGCGGTTATCGTGACCGCCAACTCAGGTAGTGAGGTCCCGAAAGCCACGAGTGTGAGCCCAATAACTGCCTCTGAGACGCCAATCGAAATGGCAAGCCCCACCCCTCCCTCTATTAGTAGATCTGATCCGTATTTTACCAAAATAAGGCCGACCAAGAATGCGATAATTGCATATGCGTAGCCCTGAGGTATCCAAGAATCCTCTTCGCCCTCATCGTCGCCCCCCCTTGTTCTAAAGATGTAGGCATAGTATCCCCCCATCCAGATAATGGATAAGACACCGAGCCATACGGGGAACTTTCCTATAATCACCGATAGGACGACAAATGCGGTTGCAGCGAGCAACATCAAAGCATCTTGTTTGAGGTCCTTGTCAGGTTGAGATGCGGCACCTATCAACATCGCGATGGCTAAAACCAACATAACATTAGCAATATTGGACCCTATCACACCCCCAACAGCCAGATCCACTGCTTCCGGACTACCGCGATTAATCGCATTCAATATAACTCCTAGTTCTGGCAGACTTGTCCCAATCGCAACCAGTGTGAAACCAACCAAGAATGAGGGCATACCCAACAAGCCAGCAATTCTTATAGAGCCCTGAACGACTAATTCGCCCCCTAAAACCAGCAAAACCAGACCGATTGTTAGCAGGACCCCATCTGGAAGTCCCCCGAGCATGCCGCCCCGTGGATCTGATGAGATATAAGGAACGGGTGAATTATTCAGTGTTAAATCAGAGTATTCTTTTGATGTGGCGGACCAATAATTCCACATCAGGAATGGTGTGGTCCTCCAGAGGTGGCGAGAAAGGAACTGGCACATCAAGAGCCCCAAGTACCACTGGGGGCGACTCAAGCGACCAGAATGATCCTTCTAGGACTGCAGAGGAAACTGTATGGCCAAAGCCGCCTGTCCATTGTGCCTCTTGAAGGACGATCATACGCCCAGTCTTATTCACCGATCGGATACAGGTGTCTCTGTCGAATGGATTCAACGTTCTCAGGTCGATAACCTCAACATCGACCCCCTCCATCGAAAGTTTTCTTGAAGCATTCATGGCAACGTGAACCATTGCGCCCCATGTGATTACCGTGATGTCCTCGCCAGGGTCCACAATTCGTGCCTTACCTATGGTGTGCCTACCTTCACGTACCCTTTCTCTAACAGAATGAGTATCTACGTTTTGGCTTATCCGATCACCCCAACCAGTCAGGCCTCCGCGCAAACCGTACAAACCAATGTGCTCAAACAAGACAAATGGGTCATCCAGAGAGTGCCCCTCAATGAGTAGATCATAGGCATCCTGAGGGTTTGAGGGAAATCCAATTATCAAACCGGGGTCGTTTAGAAACCAAGATTCGATAACGTTTGCATGATAGGGACCACTTCTCGTTTTACCACCAAGCGGAATTCTAACCGTAATTGGGACCTCGGCCCCCCATCTCCATCTTAATTGGGCTGCATTGTTCACCAGAGCGTTCATTGCTAGTGCTGCGAAACCACCAAACTGAATCTCAGCGATCGGCCTCAAACCCCCTAATGCAGCACCAGTCGCGCTATTTATTATGATGGATTCAGACAATGGCATATCGAGAAGTTTACCCCCGTGTCCCTTTGCTTTGAGTGCTAGGTTCAATCCGAACGCACCCGCGACTTCCATGTCTTCCCCCATAAACAGAGCATTTTCTCCCTCATTGTCTGCAATATCGACCATTGCATTTTGAATGGCCCTACTGAAAGTCCAAGCATTCGAAGCAGCCTCAAACTTCATCGGTCGAATGTCTGATTGGCTGGGAACCGGTTTCATTCCCTCTAAATCTTTGATTTGTTGGTGATGTGTTCTTGCGTTCGTCAGTTTTGACGTTCCAATAACGACCGACTCAGGCTCGGGCCATTTCATTGATTCGACAGTCAATCGCGCCTCAGCACAACTGGCTTCCTCCTCGTCAACAATCGATTTGAGTAACCTGGAGCCAACCCCCAGTTCTCGAAGTAAACGCTCATGATTCTCAATTGGCTCCTTCTTTGACCAATATTGCATTAATTCTTCTCCTACATAACCCGGGGGATTTCCATTCTCAGCACCCAAATACAGGTCATCGTGGTGATGTGCATGTCCGCAACCCCTCATTGTCTCAACATGGACAATGCATCCTCCACAGCCGGATACAGCCAATTCACGAGCAACACAGACTGACGCATAATATATCGCAGGATCAGATCCATCTATGCTCCAAGCCGGAAGCCCCACCGAGGCCCCTTTGTCCCCAAATGTCTCTGCACCGGATTGTTTGTTTGAGAATGTATCCAACGCAATTTGATTGTTTTGAATTATGTAACATATCGGCAAACCCCTCGCTCCGGCGAAATTTATGGCCTCCCAAAACTCTCCGCTGCTGCTGCAACCCTCTCCAACAGGAGCCAGAGTGAACCTCCCATCACCCTTTCTTGAAGAAGCTAGAGCAATCCCCGTAGCAGTGGCGCTCGCTATTGGCAGCGGCGCAGTAGGGGGCAAGATACCGTAATCCCAGTCTCCTATGTGGAGATCCCTACCGCCGAAGTCAGAATGACCTCCATCCATTTTCGATCCTGATTTTCCCATTTGGGCAGACATAATAGACAATGGCGTCTGACCCATCGAAAGTGCAAGCCCGAGATCTCTGATCATGGGGGCTGCCACATCCTTGCCCAAATGCAACGCCGTCCCACATGCTGCGATCGGTTCTTGCCAAGTTGATCTGAATCCCTTGCCACCAAATTTTGTCCCATCTGGGGTTTCTACACCCTCAACAAATAGCTCCTTCAAATGCCGATCTAGTATTCTTGTCCTTATCATTAGCCTGTGCCAATGTATACGCTCCTCATTAGTTATCGATGAAAGATATGCTAGCCTCCTTAGCAAGAGCCGTAAATCTAGGATTAACCTTGTCCTTCTCCTCGAAAGGTAAAGTCTACCATCTCTCCTTGGCATGATTTCAGCCTGCAACACATTGTTTATCTTGGAGATGTGAAGCCTGTCCTCAAATGCATCATAAACAAGATCGCAGAATAACTCCGACCATTTGTGAAAATCTTCGCCGTTCATTGATTTTGGTGCAACACAGTCCTCAAGTACATCTTTCACCAATTCCAAGTACCCATCCCATCTTTCTGCTGTAAACCTAAGGATCTCACCAATCAGTTCTCCCGGGTCTATGGCTTTGTTAAATTTCAGATGGCTCATAGGCTTCCAATTACCGCCCCATATTTTGGGCAAGTCAGATTGATTTCCGTTGTAAGTCTCAGAATCCCAACTTATCGGGCGATTCCTACTATTCGCTTCATCAACTAGCTCATCGATCGTTGATTTTTCTCTGATCCAGACTTTAGCATCAGACTTTCTCCCCTGTCCTGTTTGAGATCTCTCTATCATTATCCTGGTCCTCTCTGAACACTCTGAGCATTTTCTGTCCAGGGCCTTCAAGCCTTTTTTCCCTGATTTCCAAGGCTGATGATGATTACAGTTTGGACACTTCCAAATTCCCGATATTTCGTAGACCATGTTGTACCCAATGTGCATAGGCACATTAATTATTCCTTTTATATGAATTTAAAAAACA
>DAGH01000012.1:0-897 GCA_002495675.1 Euryarchaeota archaeon UBA182
AGGTTGTGCCTTCATCTGCAGTGGAAAGAGGAGATATGACCGTCGATGAAACTAGTAGCATTACCAAGAAGAGCGACGATTGACCTTCCTTCCAGTAACCCAACATCACCACAACCACCCTGTTTTTGGTTGAAGCCTTCAGAGGCGACTTTTAACATCGATGGAGCGTCGTTCGTACGTCATGGCAACTACGCGACTGACCATCATTGCCTTGGTCATCTTCAGCGCGACTATTTTCATCTCCCCTACCACAGCTTCGAATTCATTCACATACAATCTGATAAAGAGTGTTGACCATGATCCTCAAGCCTTCACGCAAGGGCTCGAAATTGATGAAGGTATCATGTACGAATCAACTGGGTTGTACGGGCACTCCCAGCTCAGGGAGATTTCAACAACAGACGGATCTCTAATCAGGTCCGTAGACCTGCCTTCGACGGTTTTCGGAGAGGGCCTTACGGTGACTGGGCAAACCGTATTGGTTCTAACATGGAAGTCAGGCATTATATTGGAGTTCGAAAAATCGAACCTTACTCAGGTCGGAGAACATTCTCTTGAAGGAGAAGGATGGGGCATCTGCTCCTTTGGCGACCGCCTCTTCATATCCAATGGCACCAACGTGCTTTCTGTCAGGGACCCAGAAACTCTGGATCCTATCGGAAATCTTGTTGTGGGGGAAGATGACCAAATCTGGAATTTGAATGAGTTAGAATGCCATGGAAACCACATCTTGGCAAATCAATGGATGACACCCTTCGTCCACATAATCTCAGCATCTAACGGAGAGATTATTTCCACGGTAGACCTATCAGGACTCCCGTCAGGTACATCAGGGGACCGAAACGAGGTCATGAATGGCATTGCATGGGACGAAGACAGCGAGGGATATTGGATTAC
>DAGH01000012.1:1317-3484 GCA_002495675.1 Euryarchaeota archaeon UBA182
ACACCAACCCTGATCGGAGGCACAATCCTAATCACAATATTTTCACTCGTGGCCAGCATGGCGATTTACTCCATTTTCTGGCCATCAGGCTTAATCATCAACAACGACGAGGAATGAGCATGGTCCGGGACGCGCTGAGAGAAGGGGCACTGGAATGGCGCGGCCAGTTGCGCAACGATCCAAGCGCTCGAAAGGCAGGAGCCTTCTTGATCGGGATCGGGTCTTGTCTTGGAGTAACCCTCGGGTTTTTGTTGATAGCTGTTAATCCAACCGACCTTTTGGATGGACAGAGGACTTCTGCCAATACAGCGGATGTAAACGGTATGGTGATGGAGTCATTGGAAAGCGAGACTTCAGGTGGCGAACCCATAGACAATGCTACATTAACTCTGCATACACTAGAAGGCGATGTTCTTGCAGGCCCCATATTTTCCAATTCTGCCGGTAGATTTTCTTTTGAAGATGTTTCTAGGGTGGAACTTCGTTTGGAGGTCGATGTGCAGGGAAGAGTATCTGAGCATCGTCTGATAGTTCCTGGAGACTCCTCTCAATTGGTCATCTCAATGGAGAAGGGGCAAGGGGAGGCAAATGTCATCGATTTGAGAGGAGATAGCCATTTGGATGACTCAGCCCTATTGGGAACGGCAATCGCACTAGGCACCATGTTAACAGGATTGGCTGGAATCTCAGCATCTATATCCGCATATCAAGGTAAGGCGTATCGCAGGACTCAATTATTCGCATTTCTTGGTCTTTGGAGCAGAGGCGGCGTTTTCATCGGGCCTTTGTTCATACTACTTGGCATGGCAATAATCACCTCAACAAAATCACAATTTCAAAAGAGGCCCACCCATGTCGCGATCGTCCACAACCCAGGGGATGTCGATTGACATGTACCTGATAACAATAGAAGGCGGGGACGGGAGTGGTAAAGGCCTAGCGTCGAGAATAATATGTGATTTGCTCGAAAAAGACGGCAGTTTCACATCTGTAGAACTCACCGCGGAACCAAGAAGGAGGCATCCGCTGGGTAGAGCGGCTATCGATGCTGTGAAGGAGAAAAAGCATACTCCCGAACACGAAGCCAAACTTTTCGCTCTTGACAGACTTGATCACGGTTTGAATTGGATGCTGCCAAGGCTGAGTAAAGGTTCAGTGGTGGTTTGTGACAGGAACATACATTCCTCGCTGGTATACCAGGGAATCGTAGGCGGCTTGGGTACGAAGAATGTCGGGGTTCTGAACTCTGGAGCCCTGATTCCAGATCTTTGTGTATGGGTTGATTGTGACCCAGAAATCGCAATTATGAGGATTAGGAGTGGTAGTCTAAGGGAGGCTTCACCCGATAAATCAGAGTACTTTGAAACTCTGGAAATCCAGAAGAAAATCAGATCTGGATACGAAGCCGTTTTGTCTGGCCAATACCCGACCGGGACGCCCTTTGACTCCGTTCGAGTGGTGGGCCCAATAAGAAATGACTCGACCGTTGAGAGGTTCGCAAATGAAGTGGCACAAGAAGTTAGAAAATTCCTCAGATTGAGGCCTGAACCAAGAAACACATACGTCCATGATGTTGATCTAGAATTGATCAGAACTATAATTCGATGGAATTCAGGCCAAACCAAATTGCCGGGGTATGAGACGGATAAAGATCCAAAGACAGAATCCAAGCCATGGGAACTTATCAGGGATGCAGAGAGATCATACAAAAAAGGAATTCATGAGAACTCCACGGAAAATGTTCCCCGGCGACTCCACTCTAGGTCAATTTACGCTATTATGACGTCCATGACCTTGATTTCTTCCGGTGACAGCAACGAAATCTCAGCCGCGATGGGACCATCAAGGCAAGTCTCAAAGGGACATGCTACCAAGGTAATCAGGCATCTATGCTCAACGGGTAGATGGATTCGCGAGTCTTCTGGATCAAGAAGCGAAGGCAGCCATTTTAGAATTACGAGGGAAGGGGAGGCTGTGGGGAATTTATTGCTCGTTTTGAGTCCCTTGAGAGCCAAGGTGAGACTGTGGAGATCTAGGTTTCCGAAAACCAGCTACAAACACATGATCAACGGTATTTTGGACTTTAAAATCCATAATGAACAGTTGAAATCCGTCTCCGATAGAATAAGCCTGTTGTACCCGACTGTTTTGAGAGGACAAGGTCAGT